>JAGAKZ010000054.1 GCA_017848115.1 Oscillospiraceae bacterium | reverse complement strand
TGGACAATTTATTCGTGCAAATATCAAACAAGAGAATTTAAACAAATACATAAAAAGCATCAATTTTGCAATAACAAAGTAAAAACGAGCAAATCACGTATATGCGTGGTTTGCTCGTTTTAGGTGTAAAACTCGGGTTATCCATTGTCTGCATTCCTTTCGCATTTTTGGACCGGTCATCATTATTTTATCAGCATGGTGTATGGAATGCAATTACCTTTGAAGAAGATCTGCGAAACTAACAAAGGTGCTTTTTTCTGATTCTGGAAAAGCTACGAAAAGTTCATTGATAATTCTTTTACAAATATATTGTGTTTCTGAGGACGATGTGGTATAATAGCATTAGAATACTTTGACCATATATGCCAATATTATAAATAGAGGTGATACGCAATGCTGAATGTTTATTTCGGAGATATGCCTGATACGATCTACAATACCAATATCTACTTTAATAACACATATAAGGACAGCTGGATCACCAAACCGCTGTCAAGAGAGATCATACAAGCCGTAGACCATTCTGAGGTCATTGATGAAAAGACCATTGCCAGTCCTGTTTTTGGAAATATGAGCCCTAAAAAACTGTCTGGTGGTGTGAAGACACTTCTGCTGATCGCCTATGACAAAACAAAGGTCTTCAACGCTTCCACCTGCGGTGATAATTGTGCAGAGTGGATACTGAGAATCGCAAATGATAAGAAAGTGATCATCAATCTTCGGCATCTGATGGATTTCGGCAAGGGCGAGTTTAAGATCAGAGTGCTTAATACCGGTAAGATCGTAAAGAATATGGGCGATCTCGTTGCAGAAGCCGGAGAATTTGTGTGAGGCGGCTATGACAGGGACACATCATGTTGAAGTAAAAAACAGAGACGCTGTTTTCAAGTTTGATCTGCATAGGAATATCACGATCGTCCGTGGAGACAGTGGGACCGGAAAGACAACTCTGTATGATATGATCGCAGACTATACCAGACTCCATGAAGCGAGCGGTGTCAATATATCCTGTGACAAGCCATGTGCTGCGCTGATAGACCTTGACTGGAAACATCAGCTTTTTGACATCCATGACAGCATCGTGTTCATAGATGAAGGTGCAGAATTTCTGAAAACAAAGGAATTTGCACATACGATCAAAGCCACGGATAACTACTATGTGATTTTCAACAGAGAAAGCCTGCATGAACTTCCGTACAGTGTTGAGGAGATCTATGAGATCAAGGCAAGCGGAAAGTATCACAGCTTTAAGAAGATATACAGATCAAACAGCAAGCACGTCTACTATAAGGAAAAGACAGGCTCAAAACTGACATTTGACGCTTTGCTGACAGAGGATTCCAAATCGGGTTTTCAGTTTTATCAGCATTACTTTCGTGACAGCAGCATCGAGTGCTTCACATCTTCGTCCAACTCGGCTATCTTCAAATGGCTTCTGGAGCATGAGGATAGGAAGGTCTTTGTGATCGCAGATGGTGCTGCGTTTGGTTCTGAGATCGACAGAATCCTTAAAATGCGCTCGGCTACAAATATACGTTTGTGTCTGCCGGAATCATTCGAGTGGCTTATCCTGAGATCAGGCTTGATCAAATCAGAGAACATGACAGAGATCCTTGATAACCCATCTTCATATATAGAATGCTCTGAATACTTCAGCTGGGAAAACTTTTTTGAGCATTATCTGATCGAAGTAACTGTTGATACACCGTTCCAATATGCGAAAAAGGATATCAATCCCGTATACTTGAATGACAATAATGCCGTGAAGATCATTGTTGAGATTTACACAGAATAAACCGGTATCTGCCCTTTCGCTGTGACGACAAAGAAGCGCTTCTGACGCCCCGAAAACGCCGAAACACCTAGGTGTCGCACTTCGGAAATCTTGAAAATAAGCAGAAAATGAGGGGCGTGCATCGCCTCCACCAAATCAAAAACCGCACATTTAAGTGAAACGGCTTAGATGTGCGGTTTTTCTTGTGTTTTTATCATTGACTTTTCCACAAAAAATAGTGTATAATAACAATAAAGAATATCAAGGAATGTTTCATCTGTGATACAGCCGATAACTGTTACGAATCCGTTACTGCATGAAAAGAAAAATCAGTAGCGGATTTTATCACAGACTGCAAGTGGATTTTTTGTGCAAATCCAATCATATTGAAGGCAGTTGCCATAACTTTAATAATACTGTGAAAGGAGGTAGTAACATGACCTATGAACTGCGTCACTTTGATACTTCGCTGATGCGATTTACTGCAACAGAGGATACAAGTTCTCCCGAGATAGAGATTCTTTGGGTGAATGAAGAAAAAAAGGTGTTATTGCCTCTTGATATGAATGTTAATGGTGACAGCGTTTCACGTTGGCTGAGACACAGAACGATACCGAAAAATCGTGCATACGTTCATAACTTTCTAAGCAAATGCGGACTCAATCTCAATCTTACCAAAGGCGGTATGAAAGCTGTTCGTGATTATTATGAATCATTGGGTGAAGAATTTATCCATGCACTTGATGATATGTTGGTACTTGATGCAGTCATATGCAATGTGGACAGACATTTCGGCAACTTCGGGTTTATGGTTGATAACTGTACCAATCGAATTATTGCTCCAGCACCGTTGTTTGATCATGGCAATTCACTTTTCAACCTTGCAGGCAGAGATGACATTTCCTCCGATAAGGCACTGGATAATTATATCGATACGCTTGTTCCGTGTGTGTATGATGATTTCATCGGCACAGCAAAAAAGGTTCTGGACAGCAGGCACAAGATCGGACTTCGCAGACTGCTTGATTTCCGTTTCAAGCGTCATTCAAGATACAATCTCGACAGCAAACGTCTGAAACTTATTGAGAAGCAGATACACAAACGGGCAAATGAATTGCTTGAAGCATAAAACGAGGTTTATGCTATTTTTGTTTGCTATTGGTGGTTATTTCCTTTTTGATTGAAAGCGATATAACATGAGTGGGTATCTCTTTATTCAAAATTATCTGACGAACCATAAAATATAATAAGGATTTAAAAAAACTATTGAAATCATACAGACAAACAATCAAAAAGATTGGGAGTGTAGTAGTGAAAAAATGGATTAAAAAAATAGCATTATCTATATATGGACTCTTACAGGGATCTGTGGGGAGTTATTTGGCATTGTTAGTTTCTTTTGTGCTTTCCCTCAGACGCCACCGGGCAGTAAGGATTATGAGGAGGACATGTTATTCGTACCATTTGGATATATAATCATGCTTATATTGCTTATCACGATGGTTGCTACATTTATAGTTCTTCGTAAGAATAAAACGAATTTACTTTTATTCTTAGTTTCTTGGCTTGTTGGCTTGAGTGTATATCATATATTAATACAAAAAATTTGATTTTTATAAACCAAAACCACGTATTTGCGTGGTTTTTATTACTTAAAGTAAATTTTTAAAAACATTGATTTGTAAAAATATCTAAATAAAAATATTTTTAGGAGAAAAAATTATGACACGAGAATTTTTAGAAGAAAACTGGTCAGTATCATCTTATAACGAGGATACCAAATATCAGATTGATTTTTATATTTACGAGTCACAGTGTGAAGTTGGCGACAAGGCTTATTTTTATTCACACGAAGACAAGGAACTGAGAGAAATGAAAATTGTACATATAATATCACTTTCCGATGATTTTGATTTGTATAATAAACTTTTAGAAGATGAAGATGTTCTTATCAATGGTGAAGAAGAATATGATGCAGATGCAAGTGCGGAATTTATTACAGATAATGATTCTTATTTAGTATGGTTCAGAGATACTGGAACGAATGATTAATTTTGAGTCTGTATTTATTATATCAAAAGAAAGAACAATTACATGAAATGAGGTAAGCTCATATTTTTATTCTTACAGACCCTTCCTTACCTCAATTAACACACTTATTACAAGGTGTCAATCCTTTTGCAAGTGCTTCTTCGAGTGTGCTTTCAAAATATTTTCCGCCGTTGCAGGTGTTATCATAGTGATATCTTTTGCCTGTTTTGGTTATATATATCTTATGAACAACAGCATGAGGGGCGGTAATTATAAAGGTTGTTGTTATTTGAGGAGCGGTAGTTGTCAGTGTCGTAGTAGTAACAGGTGTTGTGGTTACTGTTGGAGCAGTTGTTGTGATTTCTGTGGTTGTGAGGGTTGTTGTAACATTATTGATTTTCGGATAAAGAACTTCCTGTTTGTATCTTATAATATCCAGCACGTTAATGTTACCGTCTTTGTTTGTATCCATTTCCGAATGTAAAAGTACGTTTTCTTTGAGAATGTATCTTTTCAGATGTTGCTTATATACAGATGATGTATTTGCCGATACAGCAGAATTGCCGATGCTTAAAGCAACTATGGCAGATATGATTATTTTTTTAATTTTATTCATAAAAATCCCCCTGTAAAACTCCCTGATAATCCTAAAACTCAAAAAAGTGAATTAAAATATAATATCAGGATAAATTTTTTTCTTAATTATAACATAACAGTATTATAATTTCAACAAATATTGCAGGGAGCGGAAAATTTGTTTGTGCAGTAAGAGTGTGTGGATTTTTTTAGTATGATATAGTATAATTAGTTTAAATAAAAAATATTAACGGAGGAAAATACAATGGCTAAGAAAAAGAAACTGGTAGACAATTTTCAGGAAATCATTGATAGCGGTGATTTTGAGTTGTTCAAAAGTGTATTTGATAAATGTGAAATAACAGCTACAAGCAGAGGAAAAAGCACTTGCAATGCTTTTTCTTACCGTAATCTGAAACCTTATCACATCCAGTTTTTGATTGATAATGGGCTGGAAGTAAATGCAGATTGTGGTTTTGGTTATCCTGCGGTTGCTTTTTTGGCGGATAATAAAGATAATCTGAAATGTCTTCTTCAAAACGGAGCAGATATAGATTATATCGCTGTTTCTTACAGAGGAAACGCATTAACAAAAGCATGTTCTTCGTTAAATTCCGAGGCAGTAAAAAATTTACTCGATGAAAATTCTTCAATAGATGTAACAGGGGACATTGATGAAAAAACATTATTGGAACTGACACTTTCATGTTGTGATAATATCTATATTCCCCAGGCTCTTGATATTTCAGAAATGTTATTGAAAGCAGGGGCAAAAATTACTGATAAAGCAACTGAATATGTGAGGAAAATCGGAGAAAGATTTGAATTTTTCAGAGATAATATAAGTGAAGATATTGTAGATGAGCTGAGTACAGCTCTTGATGATTTGTACAGATTATTTGACGTTGAACCGGTGGCAAGGCGGGAAATGCATGACTTAAAATCAATGATAACAGTAAAAAGTGATGTATGGTATGAACAATACAATGAATTGTGGAATATGCTGGTTCCCGGAAACGGAAAAGCACAGACTGTACAAGGTGAAATGATTCGTATTGCAGGTAGAGTTACTCATGAGATACTTGATAATGGCGGTATCAACTGGGATGATGACTATAAAATGATGCTTCATGCACTGAGAGGATTTCTTAATTTAAATAAGGAAGCAGAAACAGAACTTATAAAAGAAGCAAATGATATTATAACGCACATTACAGCTTCTGCAGATAAAAAAACTTTATATCGTCTGACAGAAATCATAGTAAAATGGATTTTGACAAATGCAGAACCAATTTTACTTAATGAAGTTGATTATATTAGATGACAGTGTGAAGTAATTTTAATATGCTTTAAGTAAAAAAGTGTTCCGCATCTTGTGTTTATACACCTGATATGATATAACCTGAGTTTTACACTTTGAGTACAAAAAACAGTTCTAAACCACGTAAAACCTAATTGCAAACAATTTGTTAATTGTTATTGCAAGTTATCGCATTTCTGTTTGAAATATGATATAATATATTTACATCTATTCATCAAAGGGGATTGCAATGATATCAAAACACAAAATAAAATATAAAGACGGAACATATAAAACAAATGTCAGAATTGTAGAAGGATATCGCCCAGGTCCGGGTATGGCTCCTAAACAAAGACAAATAAAAAATCTAGGTTACGCAGAAGACTATGAGGATCAGGATGCGTTCTGGAAAATGGTTGAAGAAGAGGAACGTAAGTTTAAAGAATCAAAAGAAAGCATTGAAGTACAGCTTGATCCTTCGGAAACATTAAAAGACACCAAAAGATTTGAACTTGGATATAAATATCTTGA
>JAGAKZ010000014.1 GCA_017848115.1 Oscillospiraceae bacterium | reverse complement strand
TGTAATCTGTCAATAACTACTCTTTATTATTCCGCTTCATTCCAATATCAAAAATGAAAATCGAAGAAAAACGGAGAAAACGATAGATATTTTAAGAAAATTGCAAGATTATATAGAGAGGAGTGTGAGTGTATGAGAAACTTCGACTATAGCGAACTTGCAAGTCGTTCTTGGGACAGCGAAATTATCGGACTTGTAGCACAGATTCATGAATACAAGGGTAGGCAGGAACTTTATCTTAAGCAGAAGCCTGCGGAGCTTGACCGCCTTATTGAGATTGCAAAGGTGCAGAGCACTGAGGCTTCGAATGAAATCGAGGGTATCCGCACAACTAACACACGTCTGCTGCAACTAGTCCGTGATAAGACAACGCCCCGCAACCGTGACGAGGAAAACAATCATATATTACCTCTCAATTTGATAGAAAGCGATTAATTGCCTAATGCAGTAAAACTTTCTGTCACACTTCGCATTTATAATTATTGTTTGATATATACAATAATTATAAATGCTAGATTACTATTTGTCATAAAACAATCGTTTATAAATTCGAAATCATGTTATTTGTAACTTTTGAACTCCAGAGCTTTTCGAATTCTTCTTTATTGATTATTTCTGCACAGAACTCTTCTATTGTATTAATTTCATTTATTTCAGGATATTGTTCTTTTGCCAAGAATGTATTATATTCATAGCTATATGTAGCATATGCAATTTTACCGTCTTCATAAAATTCTAATACTCTTTCTTGAAATCTTTCGTCATTAAGCTCCATGTAAAATTCTTGGGGTTCATCAATGAAATTATGTTCCCACATCACATGTAAATATTGCAATTTATCACTCCTTGTTCATTTTCCAACTTGTCCTGTTCTTACAATTCATCCTGCAATGTCTAAGTTTTGATTATTTAGTATAACATAAACACCATTTCTTCCTTTTACAACATCTAATCCTGCAACATCAATCTCAACGAAATGTGTATACTTATATTTATTTGGTGTTCTTATAAATTTTGCAGACAATGATGCAGTCTTAGGAAATATTATTTCTTTAATAACTTGATCACCATTTTCGTTTAAAACAGATTCTTTTCTCGAAAAATATTCAACTTCATTTAAATTTTCCCAAACATATATTTTCACATTTTTCACCATATTCCTTTCATATTCATAAGTAAATCTTCAATTGAATTCGCTAGCTTAATAGAGCGACGATCACCTACATGAACAGCAGTTACTTCACATGTTTCATTATTTACTTGAACCAAATAACTATCTACTTTATCGACTTTACAATATGTTCCAATCAAGAAATAATTATTATCTCTCAAATAATGTGCTTCACTACGGTTAAATCGTGTTCTTATAAGCTCATCAAAACGAGTACCTGGTATCAATTGCATTAATGTAAAAGATATTTTTTTTTCGCACACTTCCATTTTTGCTTCTAATGTACGAAACCAATAAGTGTTTAAAAATTCTTTTATCTGTGGATGAATCGTAAATCCAAGTTCTTCTTCAATTTTTTCAAAAGAAATCTTTTCTTCCTGAAGTCTTGGTCTCCATTCTGCGTAACCGCCCTTAAGCGTGTCAAGAAGAAGCAATTCTTTCGATACAATTCCTTCCCTATACGGAATACTTGGTATATATTTCTTGCACATCTCCTCAAAAAAAAACTTCAAACGCCTCTTTCATACCCATAATACAATTTCTCCTTTTCATTAATTATAAAATTATCCTGTTTTATTCTTTTATCCTAAAATCGTTCTTAAAACAAAAGAACTATTTCTGAACAGGATGTTTGAATATGCATATAATCCCGTGTCCTTAAATGAACTGTTTACATTTTTATCAAAAATAACTTCGTCATCCATAGGTTGAAAGCCTTCATATATTTCAAAGCCTTCATTCCCCTTTGTTAATTCATTGCCAACTCCATCGTCATGTCTAACAAAAATTACTTCTATATCATTTTGACACGCTTTATGTATTAATTCCTTAACATTTGTTTCAAACAACTCGAATTGATACAAACCACTATTTGTAATAGCTTTTTGTGTAACAACAACTAAAAGTACCATATTAAAACATCCGTCAACTTCAAATTTTCTAACTCTTCTACATATTGGAATTTGTTTATCAAAGCTTTTATAATGAATAAATCAGCATACCAAGCCCTGCCGATATAAGTATCATCAGTATCGGAGATGGTTTTTTCTTAAATGCAAGCTTTGCTACGATGCTGATTGCTATCAATATGGCAAATATAATAATGCCCTTGAAGTCTATAGCAAGTGCATCATCTATGCTGCTGAAGCCGATTGCCGTACTCATAAACATCGTGATTGCCGTTGCGAGTATCAAACCAACAATGCACGGACGGATACCGCCGAGGAATGCCTTTACACCTGCATATTTCAGCAAGTTGCGTATCAAAGCTGCGATTATGAGAATGATAATAAACGATGGCAATACCACACCAAGCGTAGCAAGGAGAGCACCGAGAAAACCACCTTGTGCCGAACCAACAAAGGTTGCCATATTAACTGCTATCGGTCCGGGAGTGGATTCAGCTACGGCAATCATATTGAGCATTTCTTCCTCGGTAAGCCAATCGTACATCAGGACCTTTTCTCTTATCAGCGAGATCATTCCGTATCCGCCGCCAAAGGAGAATGCACCGATTTGAAGGAAGGTTAAGAACAATTTGAGATACATCATTGTTTCTCCTCCTTCCTGATTTTGCCGAGAAGATATACCACTACACCGCAGGCTCCGCTGATCATTATGTAAAATATCGTTGAGAACTTCACCGCAAACATCGAAAACACGACCATGCAGATAAGCGTTATCGAAATAATAATAATGTTAAATGCGTTTTTTTTCATATGCGCCAGCATCTTCAGCCCTGCTGTAAGGATCAGATACACCACGCATATCTGAATACCCTTGAAAGCGTATGCAACCAACGTCAACGAAAGAAACGCATCAAAGAACAGTGATATAGCGTAGATAATAATAAACGACGGAATACAAATGCCAAGCGTAGCAATAATTGAGCCGATAATTCCGGCATTTTTGTATCCTATATAAGTTGCTGCATTGATAGCAATAGGACCGGGTGTGGATTCGGCAATCGCTGCAACATCCAAAAATTCATCTTTTTCAAGCCATTTCTTTTTTTCTACGAACTCATTTTCAAACAGAGCTATCATAGCGTATCCACCGCCAAAGGTGAACAACCCTATTTTCAGCATTGTTAAAAAGAGCGGGAGGTAACCTTTTATTTTCTTCACAAGCGTCTCCATTTATCTCACCTACAAATTGGAATTTATCGAATAAAGTCTAATCTTATAAATTTTTTCCCATTTGGCAATTCTTCATCCATCGTTTGTTTAATCTGATAACCAATCTTAGCCATACAATCAATTAAATTTTTTTCTTCCATCTGGTGATGGACTTCCTCCAAACAATCAAATGCATGTATATACGGTGAATCTGATACAAAAGAATCACCAGTATTTATTTGTATAATGCAAGATATATATAACGGTTTTACTAATCTAACAATCTTCTGAAAGCATTCATAACCTATATATTCAACCAAAAGATTAGCCACAAGGAAATCCGAACATGGCAGTTGTAAATTGTCATCCAATAAATCCGTACAAATTGTTTCAAATATATCTCCCAACTCTTTGTAACGTTTTTTACATTCAATTAAAAATTCCTGATTAACATCAATTCCATATACTTTCTTAATTTTACTTTTATCAATATGCTCCAATCCATTTCCACCTGCTATTCCGAGAATCATTATTGTATTAATGTCATAAGTCTCGAACTGTTCTTGCATCATTTTATTCAAAATTTGTAACTGATAAACGTTTTCTAAACTCATATGATTTTCATAATCACTTAATTCTATTTTTTCCCACGGATTACTCATGTAATACCTCTACAACTTCAAATTCATCTCTCATTATTACTGAAAGTTAGGTATGCTAATAATCTTGTATGACGCTTGATTTTTTAATTTATCCAGCTATATTAGCACTTGTAATTTCACCATTTGGCTCAACTATTATTTCTATAACATGCCCCCAAAACATATCATCGTCATGATAAAGTAATGACAAGCTTCCATCGGGACTAACTGTTACTTCACTAATTTCCATACGTTTAGCAAATGTTTCTTGTGTAATTTCTTCTACATCGCTTTCATCTGATTCACTCAACCACTCATTTGCAAGTCCTGTAAGTTCTTGCGCCGCAAACTCACGATACTTATTATCGTTATCCACAATATTCTCAATTACACTTTTTAGGACAGCCATTGCCTGTTCAGCAGTATCTCCATCTTCTTCGTCTGTTTCCAAATATACAGTTGCCTCTACACCATTCCAATTTATACTTCCTTCAAACCACGAAAACTCTCTATCCAAAACAAAAGTACCTAATTCGTTTTCCGTAGAAATAGGTTTTGAATAATGTTCCTTCAATGCTTCCAATTTTTCGTTTGAAGCATTTTCTTCCAGTACTCTTATTAGCATATATCTGTTGTTCATATAATGTAATTGATATGGTTGTAATTTTTGAGGTATGCATTTCCTAACAACGACACGATAAATACCAAATTGCTCAAAATCATATCCCCACCCCTTACGTTTATTATCTTCTTTTATAAGCCATTCAACATGGCCTTTCTCATGAAAAAACTGACCATTGCGCAAATCTATGGATGCAAGAAAATCAACTGATGGTTTCAGCATATCTTTTATACATACTGCTCCCCCACATGATGCTTGTACTAAAATAAGCATTTCATATTCTTCTGTTTCAAATTCTTTCTCGAAATCTGTTTGTACTGACATAATGTTCTCCTTATTTTTTTCGTAATATACATAATCCAACTTCGCCTGCTTACTCATGTAAAACTTCCAATCTTCGCGTGCTTTCAGACTCAACAGAAGCCTGAAATTTGCTAAATTATTTCAACCCACATTGTTTGTATAATTCTTCAATGCAAGGCGATTTGTATTCTATGTATTTCTCAATATCATTTGGAAATAGTTTTGCAGCCGTCTCCTTTACTAGACTATATTTTTTTACTGCTTCGTTATTATTTACTAAAAAATCTCTAAATGTAACATGCCGATGTAATTCCTCTGAATACTGTGGACACACATATAAATGGTGCGTTTGCAAATGTGGTTTATTTGAGTAATTAAACGCTTCCCTATCCTTGATTCCAAGATCACCCTCGTATATATAGCCAATCGTTTCTAATTTTTGAACAACATCTTCAAATACCGAATAATCTTTGATTACTACATCAATATCAATACAAGGTTTAGCAGAAAGTCCTTCAACTGATGTACTTCCAACATGTTCAATATCAACAATCAAATCACCGATTACACCTTCAATTTCCTTTTTTATTTTTTCAAAAGAAGATTTCCATGCTCTGTCATAAGGCAGAACAATAACATTCGTTGTTCTCATATAAAACACCATCAAATTCAAATTCTACATTTTCTTCTGAAAACGAAACATTCCTTCCTTTCCATCACCCACAAAATCCATTGGCATATTCGGGTCTGGATTCTTTTCGTTCCAAAACTCCACAATATGAAATCCACACTTATTTACATAAAAATGAATATTTCTCTTTTCAAAATACGGTGTACAAGTTTCCCACACTTTGGTCTGTGGATACATGTATCATCAAATCCGCAACTTTTCCAAAATGAGTGTCCTCTCTCATTCCATGGTAATACATCAATATCAATTGTATCTGCTTGTATGTATTCCATTAGTTGATAAAATGCTTGTTTTCCATGATGCTTGCGTCTAAAATCCCTTTCAATATAGAACTGACGTAAATATGGCGGTGTTGAAGTATGCCTTATTAGTGCATATCCCAAGATTGTTTCATCTTCAATGAAAAAATAGGCATTATAGTCATCATTTATGAAATCACTCATTCTACTTTCCAGTTCTGCAACACTCATAGGATTACTACTTTTTTCATCCTCAATCAGATGTTTATTCATCAATGCCAATTGCGGAACATCTTGATTTGTACACTCTTTTATCAACATGTCACTCCTCCACAGACTTCAAATTTGAGTCTCAATATTACCCTATTAAAACATTTATATTCATAGCTTCACAATCACTCTACCATTTTAAAATACTTCAACGCCTCCACAATCGCTCTTTCCTTATCCTCCGGACATTGTGGTTGCTTTGCATTTTCCGATTTAGGCAGATTAAAATTCTCTCCCAATTCCAATCCACACTTTTTCTTCGTCTGCGCAATATAAAGATTAGAAACCTTTAAACCAGTCTGCTCAAAAACATATTTCTTAATCTGGTCGTAGGTCGCTTTGCTCTCTACGGCTGTACCCTCTAACTCGATCACATCAATATCTACTTCAATATAATCATCCGGTTTCTGTCGGAGTTGGGAAAGAAGAACAACAGTCTCAACATGGCTCGATTGTTCCGATTTGATGTCCCTTTTTTTACTAACAATTTATCAAACCATATTACCCCCACCCTTTACTACCATTAGTGTTTCTGGAATCTTGATTTTGAAATCAACTAAACGATATCTAGCGTAACGCTTTTTTATCTCTCCAACAGTACATTTTTTCTTGTCGTGAAGTGCTTTATGAACATGCTGCATTCCCACATCATTCTGCATCAATTGTAAATAGTGTTCCTCCAATAAAATAGGAGAAGGCAATTGACAACTTGCTCCCGTTCCAATCGTATAATTTGTTACCACAAAGCAATCTACTGTCTTAGGAGTTATTCCTATATACTCAGCGCCGAAATACTCTTCTAATATGTCTTCATGTTCATCGACATATTTCTTTGCCCATTCCAGCTGTGTATATGCCTTTTCCAACATCTCATCTAAATTAGTTATGTCTCTTTCAGAATCAACCGGAATTTTATACTTTAATTCCAATACCTGCAAATGATTATGAACCCTGTCATACACCAGCATATCCATTCCTGGTCTTATTTCCTGTTCTTTAGTCAAATTCTTGGCAACTAAAAATCTTTCTTCTACAATATCTTTTATCCTGTTTTTCTGCTCTATTTCAAACATATTTTGTTCTTTCTCAAATAATTTAGACTGATGTTTTGCTAAAATTCTTAAAGCGTTAGTCGCTGGTCTTTGCATACTAAATATTGCGTCTGAAAGCATTATTCTATTATTATCCAATTCGAAAAAGTAATTCAATGACAAGTCTGCATTTTTATCTCTTGTATCATATTGAAAGAAATCAATCACTTCTTCCACTTTTTCTTTGGCTATTCCTGATTCTTCAGCTAACATCTTAACTAGCTCTTCTTTTTCCCATATAGAAATACCTGCCTCTCCAGGAATCAACACATGGCTATTAAGCATTTTTCTCATTACGTAATTATTCAACGCAACAGAAATCTCTTCATAATCTTTTAAAGAAAATTTTCCAAAGTTAAAATTGTAATTAAAACTAAAGTCACTTCTATGAACAATTTCTATTGCTTTCACACCAGACACATTTATACTCTTACCAAAACTGTCTAAAAATGCTCTTCCTTCAGAACTCTTTCGATTCAATGTATCATATAACTCATGAACTTGGTGACTCTCCTCATTTATATAATCAAACTGTATACTATTTCCAATTGTATTGTGAGATACTACGTGTTTACTGTGATAAAAGGAATATTTAATAAATTCGTTGTATGCATATGCTAATCCCATTAATTCATATACTTGTTCTGCTAATATTTTTTCATTATACTTGCTCTCATCAGCACAATATTCCGAACACCACCTACATATCCATTTTAGCGACTCTTGAAAAAAAGTAATTTCATCGATATATGTCGCATTCGTCCCTATTAGCCTTTTCATATATTCTTGTTTTTTATCATGGTCTATATGAAAAAAAGAATACATCATACCCACTTTTATCATTACACACTGGATTGCGTCTTTCTTACTTAATTTAAACAAATCATTTTTTGCAATTTCTTTTTCTAATTGCTGCTTCCTATGATATAAATATTCAAATTTGTTCATCGTTTCTCCTCTGTATATTACCATCAATTCAGAACAAACATTCCCAACGTCCTTTTCTAGACTTGTTCCCTCAAAAACTACCTCTGACATCAATATCGAGCACTTGGCTCGATTGTTCCGATTTGATGTCTGTCTTAATTTATTGTACCGAAGTATAAGGGAATAAATCAAGGAGTTTTACTGTTAAAGGGAACATATCGAAGAAAGTAGTTCTTTCTATAGTTATGTATGTTCCGTATTTCATTGATTACTCCCATACACTCAAGGTATGTTCCCGATATTAATGTCGGGAACATACGCCTCAACATCACTCCATTTCTTAGAATCATTACGCTTTTGAGAAACCTAAAATTCAAATTCAATTCTTTCTACAATTTCTCTCTTTCTAAATTTTGAATCTTCCCAAAACCTCATTGGTAACTCCATACACTTAGGTTCCTCCACATCTACATCATAAACAATAATCAGCTTATACTTTTCTGCATTATCTTTCGCATATTGAAGTTCTCCAGGTGAAATAATAAAACTTTTCCCGTCGCCAGTTTTTACTTCTACAAAATACTCTATTCCATCTTCACCATAATATGAAATATCATATCCTCCAGATACAGCTTGACCTGGTTTTATGATTCCTAATTCAATAAAAGCTTCTGATCTAGGAAACACATTTTCTTTTCCAACCCGTTTACAAAGCAAATTATAAACTAACAACTCGCCTTTATTACCAAGTATTTTTTTGTTTCTATTACGTTTTTCGTCAAGGCTTTGAGTATAAGTTCCTATTGATTTATTATTCCTGTTACCAGTATTAGCTCCTCCTGTAGCATTTGCGCCTTGATTATATGAAACCTCATTAACCTTCGGTACCACCTCTATATATCTTGAATAAGGATTCTCCGACATATTATTTGTTTCCTCTAACTTTTTATGTGATTCTACCCATTCATTGAACGCTTTTTCTTTCCCAAAGTAAATCATTTGTTGTGTGTTCACATCATTAGAAATTTCATCTTCATACAGCTTTTGAGGATTCATTTTTTCATAATTCTTTACATACTCATCATTTGCAGAAAATACATCTTCAGAAGTTCTCCATTCACCAAAAGTCTCAACAACTTTATCTTCAACACTAAACATAACAGAATTTATATACTCAGGAATTGAAAATTGCTCAAATCTATAAACCGTACTAACAAAGTCCTTTTGTAACTTGTCATCCAACTTCGCTCGTGTAAACAAATAATCTTTAAACCTTCTCTTTTCCATTTGAAGAAAATTTTTAAGTACTTCGCAAAAATATGGAACCAAGTCCAAATTATACACAAATCCCTTATTTCTAAATTCTTCAATGTCTGTCTCTATTTCTTTGAACAAACTAATAATACAAGCTCCATTTTTATTACTAAAGAAATTTTCAAAATCAATCGTGATTTTATCAATCTCATATGTTGGTGCAATAATTTTAAGCACTTTTATGAAGTTATTTCTAATTTCATTTTGGTAAGATGCATCCTCTATAACACTTAATGAACCAAAATCTTTTTTTATCAAAAACTCCCTGTTACTATTATCTTTTGTTCTAAATAATTCACCTAGCTTACTCGCCTCAAAACCGGGTGTATTCGCTATGTTTGTATAAATATTTTCTATTATTTCAGAAACAGTATTGACATCAAATTCTTTACCAAACACAGTTATGTACCAATTTGTCATAGTATCACGAATGCACATATATTCTTCATCAATTGTGACTCGATTCCCAACTTCTAATATTACAATTCTATTCACTAGTGTAATATTCAGATTCTTACCATACTTTTCTATATTATCATTATTCTCTGCATAAGCACGAGCATACTTCTTAAAATCTTGATAATATTGTTGAAAACTACTGTTTGCATCACTAATAGAAACACTACCAGGGTCAACAGTATACTCCTTAGTATACTCCTGACATCCAAATAATGTAACAAAATTTCTGTTATTGGTTCTTTGTCCCTTTTCAACTATTGGAACATTCTTTTTACTTATTATTTTTGAACTTGGAAGGTAAGCATTTTTTGCTAAAACATACTGCAACTGCCCTTTATATTTGACTAATATCTTGCCTTCAACAAAAAACCTATTTTTGTTATCAGAGTTTTCAAATTTTCTCGAAAACGCTGGTTGCTCAATAATTCTATATATAGCTTTTGATAATTCGGCACTACGTGAAAAATCTAACTCCGGAAGTCGCAGCATTAAACCATAAAAGTCTTCCGAACTCAAATCTGTAATCTTATCTCCAAAACTAAATTTATTAAAAATCTCTTGCACTACACCTATGTCTACATGCAATTCTTCTGCTATCTTTTCCAGCATCTCTATGCTAATAACAGGAACAATGCCAACAAATCTTTGATTGTTTCTAGACCTAAAATTCTGCAAAATTTGTCTTGGCGAATACCTTTTGTCTTCGATTTCAATCCATCTAACCTCATTAAACACTTCCAAAATGTAATTTTTTATTTTATCCCAATAATAACGTTTTACTTGTTGTCGGCTACCATAATAAGATATTTTTGCATTTTGAAAATAGAATGGACTACTCAAACAAACATAAAGTTCTGAATCTTTAATTATCCATTCAACAATTTCTCGAGTTGATAATTTCCTTAATAAATCTACAAGATTCTTAATGTATGGTAATTGATACCTACAAGTAACAGTTGTTGAACAACCTATATCCCCATGTAATTTTATTTCATTTTCATATTCATTTGAATACGAATCCAACGGGTATACATTTTGTACTTCTATTACAGGATACTTCCTAACACCATACTTACTTATAAATTCTTGAAACGCAGCACTCTCCTCTACACTAATATTGAAAACCTCTATTTGTGGAAACTGACCAAAGCTATTATCAAACAATTTTTCCGCTAAAAAATTGTTGTATTGTAATCCCCAAAATAATTTTTCACTATCTTGGGTACTCTTATCTCTCGCATTAGGAAAAATATATTTAAATCTTGTTCCTTCTGTACGCCCCGGCGGATTCCAATCAACTTCTTTTCTATAATTTCCCCATAACCATTTTACAAAATCAATCGCCTTATTGTATGTGTCCACAGATGAATTTACTGTTGATATGATATTGCTACGATCTCTGTATTTAAAATTAATTGTCGGAAATATATTATTTTGACAAATAATACGTGAGATCTGTGGTTCCTTATCTCTTTCTCTTATACTTATTACTTCCTGTAATCCCTCGGCTCTATTGAATAATTCTTGTTGATACTCTTTATGTAGTGCCGGTATTTTAACCCAAGACGGTAACCCTTTTTCATCAAAATCACCGATTAGAAAATAACATTCTTCTTGATATTTTAGCCATTTATGCTCTTGTGTTTTTAACAAATTAGGAATTGACTTTCTATATCTCGTATTCCACCACACAAATGTTTCAACTTGTTTTTTTATATCCCAATCATTAGAAAGCGAATTAATAATCAGTAACAATTCGTTCTCTTCAAAATATAAATCAATTTCTTTTCTCTTTGCTAGTATTTCAATCAACGATATCATCCTATTGTCTAACAAGGAGTTCAATAAACCTTCAAATCCTTTATCTCTGAAAAACTCTGGATAATTTCCACTTATCATCTTAGGTTTATCTTTAACTGAAATATTTTCATCATTTACAGTTCGGAAAATTTTCTGTTCTGATAATATTTCCAAATAGTAATCCTCTAGTTCAAACTTTGCAAATGGAGAAGTAAATCTCCACTTGTTACTTGAAAAATTAGTAGGAATTAAAAGATTATATGCAATATCATACTGTTCTTTATCTACAAATTGATTGGCAACCTCAACTAAAAACAATAACTGCTCTTCTATTATTTTTTTATTCTCTTTGCTAACATTAACCGTGTTCCTGTGATCTCCAAGTGCATATGATGCATGCAAAACACAATTAAAAGGTGATTCCGTATCCAACAAAGGAAAATACGAATAAATATATCTGCTCATAAATGTATCCATGTCAAGAGGTACTGCAATAGAAAGCTGAATATCTTTCAAAACTTCATCTTCCTCAATTGCATTAGTAATTACTTTTCTATAAAGGTAAAACTCCTCTTGCATTTCCACGTTTTCATCAACAATTTTTTCCAAGGTAATACTCTCTGCAACACCTTGATTATTATTTCTTCTATAAACTATACAATTATCATCCGTAATAATTTCAATCTGGCTAATATTAGGGAGAAACAACAGTATTCTAAGGTCTATATTCTTAATTTGCATAGACACAGAAAAATCGTCATTTAATTTCATCGAATCAATAACAACCTCTATAGTTGTGGTGTCATTATATCTACCATTCTCAATATAAACCGGAACTGCCAACATGGGAATATAGAGGTTCTTGTTCTTCTGTATTTGCTTTTTTATCTGAGGATTCTCCTTGTATTCTTCAAGAATTTTCTCGGCTATTTCTTTAGAAAATTCAACATTATAGTTCCCCGAAAATATTCTAACCTTTTCTGCCCAATTTAAGACAGATCTAAATCCTGTCCCCTTGTTTCCAATGTATTTTCCTGATTTAGGACTATTATTTCCATGTACAATTGCCTTAATTCCTGCTTCATCAAAGCAAGTTCCTGTATTTGTAACAGTTAAAACATTCCCCTTATAGCAAATAGTTACTTTAAGCTCACATCGAGGCTTCTCCCCTTTATCAATACTCTTTTGGTAAGCATCATCTGCATTTTGTAATAATTCAAGTATTTCGCGTCCATGATATCCCTTTATATCTCTTTTTTCTATATTGTTTTCGGCAATAAGTTCATCACGTTCCTGAAAGCGAGTATGATTCTCAATATATTCTCGTCTCAATTTATCGATATATTGCTTTCCTTTAAGTATTTCTTCATCAAGTTTCATCTTTTAATCACACCTTTTTGCAAATGTTTCTTAGATACAACGCTACTTCTTAGTCACATACTTTTGATTTTTGCTATTAGGTTTATCTGGTATTGTCATTACCAGTTCCCCATTTTTAAGTAACGGCTTCATATACTCTTTCGTAAAATATCTTGGATCTTTATAGCCCATATAAGCAACGATTTCATTCTTACTTCGTGGAATTTTACAAAATTCCAATATTTTATCTTGTGGAGTAACTTGTTTTTTATCTTGTGGGTTAACTTGTGGAGTTGTCGCTTCAGAACCCACAAGATACTTCTTATTCTTAATCGTAGCATGCACCATGAAAGCAACTGTCTTATACTCCGGCTCCGGTAAACCTGCCTCTTCCATCTCTCGATACATACGGTCTACGCCTTCACCGAACTCACGTACATATTCATACTCATGTAAAAGCTGTGCCATTTTCGGATTTCTTGAAAAATGTATCTCACGCATATTATTAAGTCGCACAGTCCCCGGAAGTGTTCCAGGACTCTCCACTGTAATATGGTCATCAAACATCTTGATCTGAATATCCGTACCCTTTATGCTGTAATCACGGTGTGCAATTGCATTTACAATAATCTCTTTCCATGCAAATTCCGGATATTCCGGTTCTGTCACAAATCGTGCATCTGGTCCAAGATAAGTATGCTCCTTAATCTGTGTTCTCACATACTCAATGGTCTGTTCTACCAAATCAAGAATACGCCCTTGGAACATCTTATCCTTAATAACATTCATCTCTGCGCCGACCTTTGCCTCTGTACCTTCATATCGTATAAAACGAACTCGTGACCTTGGAAAAAATCTCTGCGGCTCTTTTCCAAACATCATAATAGCGGCACCGCTCATTTCTTGGCGACCTGCAACATTTACAATATAATCTTTATTCTGCTTAATATACTCTTCTGGAGTCTTTCCGTAGCCAATCTTCTCACAATACTTTGCAACAAATTCCATATCAATATCATCTAATGTACTGCGATATACAGGCTCGTCCTCATAAAAACGCATTCCTTTAGAATACATAAGTTCCATACGCTCATCAAAGGTAAGTTTCTTTGACCTGTCGCCAACACGCAAGAACGCTTCATCTCTATGGTTTACATGCATGTCTGCACTTTGCGGAATTTTAATAAGTAAAATATGATTTGCATTTCCATTCTTATCAATGCAATCCACTGCTTCCTTTTCAATGAAAATAGACGGCTGGCAAAAATCATATCCGGCACGAAGTATTTCATTGATATTCTTCGCATAATCATCAATTCCAGTAATCTCGCCATTATCTTCAATACCTACAGCTAAGAGTCCACCGTCTGCATTTGCAAACGCAATCATCGGAGTAGCAATTGCTGTCGCTTCTATCTTTGCACTCTTACGGTCAAATGACTGCTTTTCTGTAGTCGTACACATTTCTTCAATTGTCATATCTGTAAGTTTCATCTGCTGCCTCCTTTCCACTAATAAAGCTAATCTCCATTCAGCGCAATTATATGTTCAGTTTTTGGTCGAAATAACTTATCAAATAATACTTGATTTCTCTTTTTAGCATCCTTTACAAGTTTATCATAAGAAATAACTTCTATATATGCACCTCTTGGAGTATTGTATCCAAAAAACCCCTCTCCATCCGGAGTGCGATTTAAACCTGCATTTTCTGCATCTTCAATAAGACTATCTGTTATATCAGCGATAACATAACAATAAAATGCTGCGTTTTGTACATTACCAAAACCTCTACCATTTGCCTTTTTCACTTTACCTGCTTTTATATCAGACACATAACGCAACACCTGATTTAATGGATTTTTGTCATCTGCAGCCAAATCATCTCTTTGAGGCCGTTTCAACTCTACAATAGTAATGGAATTGATTGCATCCTCTTCTGCCGAATATGATATAGCTTTATCAAAAATTGCTATATCCATTCTTCTTATCACATCACTTTCCAATACTGGAAGTGTTCTCATCGGCTGATCTGATGATAAAAACTGATGATATGCCAATCGATCATCTATCAACCACAAATTCATTTCCTCAAACTGTACTTCATCTGATGTAATCTGCATCGGACAAATAATTGAATGCAATCGTGATTCCTTACTATAACTTCCCGCTTCAGTAATTTCCAACGCCTTTTCAAGCAAATCGATTACAGCTTTTCTTCTCACAACATATTCTGCCAAACTCGCCTGACTTAGTTGTGTAACACTTGAGCAATATGAGTTAAATAAATCCATAAATTGTTCTGTATTGGTAGCACTATTCTTCTGTTTTTCTTCTATTTGAGTCTTTTGCTTTGCAATATCAAACTCCCATTTCTGCTCTTGTTTATACAATTCTAAATCAAGCCTCTCATCAGAAAGACCTACCGGAATCTCATCATAGACATCATTCCTATGATTTAACAAATATCTATATTGTGGCTTTTTACATCTTACAAATTCATCTATGCGTTTCTTCTTTTCATCTTTGATTTTAATCAAATCATCACTTAGATATATTTTTATATATTCCAATGCAGCATCCGTTAATTCACGCTCTCCAATACTCTCCAACAAAGGTGCTTCTGAAAAACTAAATTCAAACCTTTCAGAATTAACGGATTCATCTAAATATGCTCCTGTCATGTAGCCTACATAATAATATGATTGCTTATCTGTTACAATTTTTCTATCTAAGTTAGGAATATATTTTGCCAAATCATACGATTTAACTTCTCTATTGTTAGCACACAAATGCAATTCGTGTTTCTCTGCCCCTTCATTTACAGTCATGTGATATAAAGAAAATGCCTTGCCTTTAATGACAATATCATCTCTATGTAACGTATCTTTATATAGATTTTTATAATACTCATTCAGGATGTATCTTTCACCTAAATTATCCTCTATCACAATTTTAGGACATCCACCAATAATAAGGTATGGCAAGCAATGCTCTATTATCTTTTTAGCTAAACTTTCCAAAGATAATGCTACTTCATCTCGATAATCACTTTTAAATCCCCGCAATGAAACCTGCGTATAATTTTGCATATTCTCTGGAGGCTCGATTTCAATACAATTCTCTTCAGGTTCAACTACCTTCTTTAAGGAAAACTCAAATTCTCTTTTATACCACTTTCCATTTTCATAATAAATACTGCGGACATCCACTTTTGCAAATGCCTTGAGCCACAAAAATCTTCCTATTCCTTTACATCCTTTTGCAATTTTCAATGTAGAATATGCCTCTAAAAATGATTTGTAATTCTTTTCCGTAAATCCCTCGCCATTGTCAGTTACAACAAAATTCTCAAAGTGATTTATTTCCTCTTCTCCATCAGTTGTCAACTGCCCATAATCTATGCGATTTGCAACCACCGTTACAGTAGGTTCCTCACATTCTTTCATATCCTCCAATGACTGTATGGAATTGACAATCGTTTCAAACAATGGCCACAGTGCTTTAGCTTTCGGAAGTCGCATCTGATTTACTTGTCCATTTAAATTCATCGTAAAATGCATTTAATCTACCTCCTCTTGCAATCACTTAATCTTCTTCATCTTCAATCCTGTCTGTGCCGCAAAAATGCTCGCATCCTTCTTGGAATCAGAAATCTCAAACGCATTTATGACCTTTTCCTGCGTCTCCGGACTCCAATAGATTTTCAAGTCCTTCTTAGAGCGTGTGATTGCTGTATAAAATATGTTATGGGTAATTCGTTCATCTACATCTCTTGTAATAATTACTCAAACTTCGCACATCAAAAATGACTGTGCATCTTGAAAATTCAATAGTAAGTACCGCAAAAGTAACTAAATCAAGCAGCTTTTAACTTGATTTTTAACGTATCTGGAATTGCTTCATATCCAAGATTTCTGATTTTACATATCGAATCCGGTGAAGCAAACCAGCTATCAAATAAAACATAGCTTGCTTTAATGCAGGCTGCTTTGGCTTCCTTGATAAGTGTGATCATAGCGTCAGTGGCTTTGCTTCTTGACAGGTTTCTTCTTTTGTATGCATTACTTCTCTTATCGATTTCTTCTGGAATATTCATTACTGTATTATCATTTTCTGAAGACAAAAGAACACTGTTTACAGGCATAAACGTATTTCCGTCTGACCAGCCTAGTGTAAGCATACGAAAACCGTAAAAATACTTTCTTTTTGCGTGATCAAAAACTTTAGTGAGCAGTTCAACCTTTTTAGAACGGTTTCTTTCAAAAACAGAATCATCAATTATCAGGACATTTTTGCGTTGTTCTGAAGTAAGAGGCTCTATAGCTTCTTCTATGATTTTTGCAGATAATCTGGTTGTGAACTTAAGCCAGTTTATACGTGCTGAATTAAGAAAACGATATACAGTATCTTTAGCGAACGGTACAGTATCTCTTTTCATATCCATGTAGATTGAACGATGTGCAAATACTAGCATAAAAAGATACTGAAATATCTCTATTACAGCAAATCCTTTGATTTTAACTGCATTGGATGATTTCAGTGCAGACGAAACTTCAAATCTTTTCATAAAACTTTTAATTCTTTCTGAAATTTGCTTGTTTTCTTCTGCTTTTTGTGTTATAATTTCAGACGTAGTATGTAATCTCCTTTTTAGTGATTGGTGGTACTTTCATTATAACATTTTTGGAGATTACATACTATATTTTTTTCTCTATCTATTGAATTTTCAAGATGCACTTGCAGTTTTTAACTGCGAAGTTTGAGTATGTAACTTTTTCTTTCGGCTTAAACTTCTCAGCTTTCGCCTGTATTTTTTTTAGCGAATACTTTCCTTCACCTTCACCAAACTCCATTTTTACGTCGATTGTGGTTTCAACTTCTTTGTGGGAGAGAAGTACTACCGTCTCAACGTGCTTCGTATGCGGAAACATATCAACAGGCTGTATCATGTCAACCTTATATCCGCCCTTGACCAAAATCTCCAGATCTCTCGCCTGTGTCTGCGGATTGCATGAAATATACACTATCCTTGACGCTGAAAGTTTAAGTGCTGATTTCAGAAACTCAACCGATGCGCCCGCTCTTGGAGGATCCATAAACAGAACATCTGCTTTCATGCCCTCCTGTGCCATTTTCACCATAAACTCTCCTGCGTCCTCATTATAAAAGCGTATATTCTTCGCCTTATTGATCTTAGCATTCACAATAGCATCTTTTACTGCCTGCTTATTGAGTTCGACTGCAACGACATTATGTGCTTTGTCTGCCGCTATAAGACCTATTGTACCTATACCGCAGTATGCATCTACTACAGTTTCCTTTCCTGTAAGATTTGCGTACTCGATAGCTTTTTTGTAGAGAACTTCAGTCTGTTGCGGATTTATCTGATAAAATGATTTTGATGATATCCTGAATCTGTGACCGCAAAGAATATCTTCGATATATCCGTCACCATGTAAAATTATCTCTCTGTCACCAAGCACAAGATTTTCTTTTCCATCGGCGATATTAAGAACTATGGTCTTTATCTGCGGATGAGTCTGAAGGAGTAAATGTACAAAATCGTTTTTGTGTGGCAAAATAGGTGTAAACGCTGCAAGCACTACCATAATTTCTCCGGTTTTAAATGCCCTTCTTACAAGAACATGACGCAGAAATCCGGTGCCTGTTGATTCGTCATAAGTGGATATTTTGAACTTTTTCATAAGCTCTCTTATGCAAACTATAATTTCATCGGATTTTTTATCTTCTATAAGACAGCTATCAGTTGATACTATTCCGTTTGTCGTTGACTGATATATACCTGATATTATTTTTCCGTTTCGTGCCGTTATAAATCTTGCCTGTGCTTTGTTGCGATAGTTGTATGGGTAGTACATTCCCTTTATCTCTTCAACTTTTCCGAACTTTGAGAGTAACCTCTGGGCTGTGTTCTGTTTAAATTCAAGCTGTTCTTCGTATGAAAGATTATGTAACTGACAGCCTGAACATTTTTTGTATACCGGACATTTCATGTTAATTTCTCCTGTGTAAAAATATTATTCGTTTACTGCGGCAAATGCCTGTCTTATATTTGTAACACCAATTATTTTAAGATTATAATTTTCAGTATTTATACCTTTAAGAGTCTGTTTCGGAACTATACAAATTTCAAAACCCATTCTTTCTGCTTCTCTTATACGATTGGGAATATGTGATACAGAACGTATCTCACCGCCAAGTCCGATTTCTCCGAATGCTATTACTTTTTCATTTACAGGCTTATCGAGCAGACTTGACTGCAGAGCAAGCGCAACCGAAAGATCACCTGCCGGTTCATCAAGCTTGAAACCACCTACTATATTTACATATATATCAAGTGTTCCGAAGAAAAGTCCTGCTCGCTTTTCAAGAACAGCTACTATCATAGCCATGCGGTTGTAGTCAAAACCTGTTGTCATTCGTCTTGGAGACGCAAATCCGCTCTTTGTAGCAAGCACCTGAACTTCGGCAAGAATAGGTCTTGAACCCTCCATTATACAGGCAACACATGTTCCCGAAACATTGTGAGGTCTTCCGGAAAGAAGCATTTCAGATGGATTTTCTACCTGTCGGAGCCCTACGTCAAGCATTTCAAAAACACCTATCTCATTTGTAGAACCAAAACGATTTTTTACAGCACGGAGTATACGATAGCTCAGATGTCTCTCACCCTCAAAATAAAGAACAGCATCTACTATATGCTCCATGACCTTAGGACCTGCTATAGCGCCGTCTTTATTTACGTGACCTACTATAAATATCGGTATCTCCTTTTTCTTTGCCGTATGCATAAAAAGATTTGTGCATTCTCTGACCTGAGTTATACTTCCGGGGCTTGAACTTATCTGACTCAGACTCATAGTCTGAATAGAGTCAATGATCACTATATCAGGTTCACTTTCTTCTATGGTACTGCATATTGATTCAACGTCATTTGACGCCAGAAGATAAAGGCTTTCGGTTGTTACGCCAAGCCTGTCGGCACGAAGTTTTATCTGTCTTGTTGATTCTTCTCCCGATACATACAGAATAGAATGTTCCTGACCCATGTACTGACATATCTGAAGAAGTATAGTACTCTTTCCTATACCCGGTTCTCCTCCGAGAAGAACTATCGACCCTTTTACAAGTCCGCCTCCGAGAACACGGTCAAGCTCGGAAACTCCAGTATAATAACGCACATCACTGTCTACATCTATTTCTGATAAAGTTGCTATTTTTTCAACCAGACTTCTGCTCTGCTGAGAAAAGCCTGATACGACCTTTGACGAAGATACTGCCTGAGTTTCTTCAAATGTATTCCATTCTCCGCAATTCTGACATCTTCCGTTCCACTTTGAACTTTCAAATCCGCAGTTACTGCACACATAAAGTGTTTTTGATTTAGCCATTTTAATCTCCTTTGCTGTGTATATTTACATCTAAAACATTATAAGGGATACCTATTCCGTTTTCATCAAAACGTTCTTTTGATTTTTCAAGTATTTCATATTTAAGATTCATGTAGTCATCATTTTTCACCCATACTTTTACATCGATATCTATTGAACTCTGACCATGAGCTGTCATTCCGACAACAGACTCCGGATTTTTTAAAGCATAAGTGCTTTCTTCAAGTATTTCATTTATAATGGTACATGCTTTTCTGAAATCACTGTCATAACTTATAGATATGATAAGATCAAGCCTTCTTTCCGATTTTGTGGTGCGGTTTACTATATTTTCATTTGAAATAACTCCGTTTGGAACATATGATACCTTATTATCTGGAGTTACTATTCTTGTATAAAGTATAGATATGGTTTCAACAGTACCCATTATATTGTTTATCTCTATAAAATCCCCTACTTTGAAAGGTTTTGAGAAAAGTATTATAAATCCGCCTGCTACATTTGTAAGACACTGTTGCAGTGCAAGGCTCAGAGCAAGACCCGCTGCACCGACAACGGTTATTATTGATGCCATAGGCACGCCAAGTGTGGTTAGTGCCACAATAATAACCACAACATAAAGTATAGCCTTGATAAATGATTTTAAAAATCCATTTGCTGTCTTATCAAGATTTGCTCTTGAAATAACTCTGTTTATAAATTTAAGCAGGAATTTAGAAACTATTATACCTATGATAAGTATAATAACTGCAAATATGATAGAGGGCAGTTTTGCACTCATCATATCTGAAAGTTTTTCTAAAATTCCTGCTGTTTCTTCTGCTTTTTCGGCAAATGCTTCTACTACCTCATTTACCACTGTTGTGGTTTCCAAGGTTTCTGATGTAGTTGCATAACCGGTTTGTAAAATTGTTTCATCTGTCATTATTGTTGTTGTTTTCGTATTAATAATTATCACGCCTGTCTTCAAAAATTTACATAGATAATTATAACACGAAAACAATCATAACTCAATAACTAAGTACTCCTTTATATGATATTTTTTTCTCCTTTGCTGCGATATGGGAATAGTCAAAATCATAGGACGTACTTCCATCCGGATTCATGTTGTAGTTTGGAACAAACATTCCCATAAACCATGTGTTTATTGTAGCTTCACTTTCCATTTCAAGCATAGTATATGCTTCTGTTATATTAAAGTCTTCACTCTTCTCATATTCTTTTTCGTTTATAACTATGTTCTCCATGCCGTTTGTCATATTTATCTGTATAAGAGTAGCAATTCTGGAAAGCATAGCTTCTTCTTTTTCATCAAATAATGTGTTGAGAAGAATAAATATTTTAAGATATTCCTTATATGTAAGAGTTATAGTCTTACCGGAAGTTGTCTTTGAATCCTTTGAAAATGATATCTTGCTTGAACTTGAAGGACTTAACTTTTCTGTAAGTGCAGTTGATGCACCGGTAATATATTTATTTGCCATATCCTGTGCATACTGCTTTGCCTGATCTCCCGCCTTTTCTAAACCTTTACTTATTTCATCTTTAAGAGCACTGCTGTACTCGTCTACTTTTGCATCCGCCTTTTCTTTTACAGGTTTGATAATGTTTTCTATCTGTTCCTGTGCCTGTTTTCTAAGATCACCTATCTTATCTTTTGCGCTTTCACTTACTTTGGCATAGTTCTGATAGATAGCATCTGCAAGTTGTCCTGTTTTCTCTCTGGCAAAATCTGTGACATACCCAAGTACAACTGAGTCTATATCATCTCCGCCGGCTGACGCATTATTGAGATTCAGCTTTTCAATAATCATATTTTCAATATTTTCTTTTGTTATAGTTTCGTCCGCACTGTTTATAACCGAAACAGAAACATCATAAATAGGTGCTATAACTGTATTCATTGCAGTTTCTACAGCACTTTCTGAAAGTTCATCTATATATCCGTGCATAGTTTCATTGATCTTATCCACTTCATTGTTTGCACAGTTTTCAAGCTTTCCGAATATATCATCAATCTTTTCTCCGGCTTTTTCTGCTGCCATGTTTGCAAGTTCCTGACCATGATCCTTTATGGCATTAATCATTCCTGACGGCTTCATATGCCAGGTTGTCTTTGTTTTATAGATAGGAACTGCTCCTCCGTCAAGGAGTTCATTTACGTCAAGTACAGATTCGGCAAGAGCAAGCGACATTATAAGGACGGTACGCACTATTGGTACACCAAAGCCTGTCCAACCTGCTATTGCAGTAGCAGCTGCAAGAGTTACTGATTTTACTTCAGCGTCTGTAAAAGCGTAGATATTGTTCAAAACAAATCGCATTCCAAATATCAGAGCATTTGTGTAGGTATGATTTTTCTTCATGTCTTCATTTCCCCACAGTATATACTCTGCTTCGCTCTTATAGAATACATTGTTATCTTCATTTATAGGAACACCACTCAACGTAACAGGAGATATTTCTTCAATATTTCCTCCTGTGTAAAGCTTATCACATGTGTAACAGCTAAACATTTCTGTTATATACTCTGTAAGATAAAGATCATAAACGCCTTCTTCCACAACAGATGCTGCAAGATCACCTATATTTTTAAGAAAATCTGATGTACTCTCAAGAATGTTTTTCTGATTGTCGAGCATATCTTCATGATTCGAAGAAGCAGGATTTCCTACATTATATTCATCGGAAGACTCATCATAGTCACGCATTTCTTTTATCGCTTTTGCAATTTCTTCGTCTATATTAGCTGAAATTCCTTCTTTTGACTTTTCTGTAATCTCGGATTCTTTCATATTTGATGTGTCACCAAGATCCTTCATGGTATCCATAAAACTTTTAGAATCTTCTTCAGAAGTTTCAGGTTCCTCCTGATTACACACATCACAGAGATAATTGTAAAAAGAATATTCACTTGCTACTGTTTTGAACTCAACAGAAATCTCATCATCCGGTTTTGAGAAATTCTCCATAATCTCATCTGCATATGTATTTGCTTCACTTTCATCATAAATAGCTCTCGCGCCTATATACGGCCAATATTTTCCTGCATAATCATCCTCTTTTTCTCCGACAAAAAAACCAAAAAACTTTATGTTGGAAAAATAATCTTTAACATCATTTAAGGCACTGTTATTTTGATCTACAGCCTTCTCAAAATCGGATATATCTGTTCTGCTTATCGGTTTTACTTCACTTTCATATTCAGATTGCATTGTATTACGCATTTCGCCTTCGGAAAGTGACTCTATCTTATCGCCCCATTCATTTCCTTTTTTCTCACACTCGTCCAGACATGTAAGCAGTTCATCTATTCCATCTTTAACATTATCAAGATAGTATATTGCTAATTCTATTTTTTTCATTGTGTCTGATATTCTTGATGCTACTTCACCGCAGATTCTGTTTATTTCATTTTCCCAGTTACTCTTTATTCCTTCAGCCAATGTTTTGTGATCTTCGATTCCTTGTTTATACCCACTGTATAAATCTTTTTCCGCCTTATAGGTTTCTTTATCTTCGTCACTTAAACCATCATATTCATTTTCATACATACTTACAAGCGTATGTACTACATAATAATCTTTCGGGAACTCATCATTTTCTATAAACTGATTACTTACTTCAGAAACAAAAAGTATATCAGGACTTAAACATATATCAGAATACGTGCCTTCGAAACCTGTAAGCTCCGGATCTTCTGTTATATAACTGTAAAGATAATTTCTTACAATATCTATAACTGGTGTTCCTGTATCATTATGTTCTGTGATGATATCTGATTCCAATTCCGAATAATACGGAATATCCGAAATAATCATATTTTCAGCACTGCACAATCCAAGGTAGAACGATGCTTCTCGATACTTTTCTTCAATATATTTAACATCCTCATTAATAGTATCTTTAGTAATGCCTATTGTTACTATGTATTCGTTATAAAGATTTATATATTTATAGATTTTTTCAAGTGAATCCTGGAGATCGCCGAGACTTTCCTCGTATTCAATTTTAGCCTCCATAACCTCACTCTGTTTGTTGAAGTCCTTAAACGCTCCAAGTTTAGCTATCAAACCTTTTCCCATGCTTACCGGTCCGAGATACTTCATATATTCCACTATCTGATTTTTCATTACAGACGGATTTGTAAGAACAGCGCCCTCTACCGGACTTATTCCGAAGTTATCTGTACTTAATTTTACAAAGTTATCGAACTCTACTTTTTCAGGTTCTGAAAAAAGACTTCTTATGCTTTCAAGATATTTTCTTGTTTCTTCATCACCGCTATCAGCAAGTGTTGTATTACTTATAGTCTCATTAAAATACACTTCAAGATTTTTCTTAAGTTCCTCTTCGTCTTCGGACATAGCAAAAAGACCGTAAACTGATTTGAGGACATCATCATACGAAGCTAGCCCGGCATTCATTACAAGTTCTCCAGCTCCCGAAACCATTCGTCTTGCAGATGATATTCTGGCTCCGTCAACTATAACACCTGCAAATGAATACACGGGCATTATAAGAAAGGCAAGCATTATTGAAATTGATGCCCTTGACGCTTTAAGTGATTTTTTCCTTTTTCTCTCTTCCTTTTTCATTATTTTTCTCCTTGTTTAGCATTTTTTTCTTTAGAAATTATATACATTATAACATATATCGTCAGTGATTGCAAGTACTTGACAAAAAATAATTGTACAAGTCAGCTATTCCTCTCCAGGTTATCGCTCCTACAATTCCATTTGCAGGTAATCCATATAATTTTTGATAGTTTATAACTGCCTTTTCAGTTGCATCGTCATAAACTCCTGTAATATCATAAAACTTTATCTTTGGATTATTTTTAGAAATAGTTCTCAGATACGACTGCAATCTTATCACTTCATTTCCCCTGTCTCCCTCCGACAGTATTTTTCCGGAAAAAATTCCGGCTCTGTTATCAAAATAACGAACAGGAATATTGTCAGTTATCACTGTTATCAGTTTTGCAAGTTTTTCAAAAGTGGTGTTATCAAACTTACCTGTTACCACAAGGTTATAATAATCCTGAAATTCTTCAATATTTTTTATATGCTTATCTTTGTCATAAGTTCTCAGCATCTCTATATTTATATACGGATTAAAATATTCTACTACATTAAGAGCACACATCACTTCTTCATCATCTATATCATCAATATTTTTGGTAAGAATATTTTTAGATACATCTATATATCTGTACAACCTTGACGCATCAAAATAATATTTTCTTATCTTATACCAGGTTGACTTGTCAACCTCTCCTGTTTCATGAAGATAAAAATTTTTCTGAAAACATCGTACCGAAACTTCGGTGCTTTTTGAAAAGAAATTTTCTACAGGCATTATTGACGGAACAGCAGGAAAATCACGTGAAATAAAATTAAGGTTTTCCTGAATGATCCGGACATTTTCGCCCATATCACCATGTTTTAAAGGAAAAGTACAACATTCAAAAATATCATTGTCATGTACAGTTTTATCGGTTATTTCAATATTTTCTCCAAAATATGCTTTTAGAATTTCTATAGGTTTCATTCCACCTTCTGCACATCTTATGGCAAATTCCTTGTATTTTTCAAAATCACTGTCACTGCAGGTTATAAGTCCCGGAAAATCTCCGTCTATGCTGATGTAGTTATCAAAAAGCTCATCAACCATTATTCCTATATTAAGATACACTTCCTTGTCAGGTTCATAAAGCATATCTTCCTCATGCCATAATGTTATATCAAAATCATATCCTTTTTTTCTGTACCAGCCTGTATTTATTTTATATAGCACGCACGTTGTTACTGCGTAAATAATCGCCTCTGCCGCATCTGTGTTCCATAATGGGTTTATTTCTCTTGAAACTGTGTTTTTGATATAGTCTGCAAAAAAAACATTTATATTTCTGCACGGCTTATCACATGGTCCTGTATGTACTATTATCTCCTCCGGAATATGTGTGAACTTAACATTCATAGTCTAACCCTCCACTATTCCATCGAGAACCAGTTCAACTGATTTTATTGAAACAATGCCGTTATATACACTGATACCGTCACTTACATCCTCAATAAAATTATCAGCCTGGGTACGCACAGAGTACATCACAGGTATTTTTTCGTCTTCAACAGGCAATTCGATATCACCTGTATTTCCGTTTTCATCAGTAAGTACATTCACAAGAACCGACTGACTTTTCCCGTCATACCTGCTTATTTCCACACGTGCATTTTTTATAGGGAACATTTTTCGTGAAGTATAGACTCTCACCCGAAGATAACCTTTCATACGCTCACCTCTTATAAGTATTTTCAATATCATACTATGCACAGATGAGCCAAGGCGTGACATCAACATCTTCAAGACACATACATGCACCCACTCATAACCGAATATTTCGCATGAGTGGGTGTATAGAAACTATATTTTTCATTTGCTGTATCTATACAGCATCATAAGGAATCCATCCTTGATTTCCAAGCATAATTCTGTACGGACGTGTTTCATCTTCTACTATCTGAGTTATCACAAAAGTACCACTAACATAAACTGTAGAACCGCCATAACTTGAATAGTGTACGTCACCGGAATATGTAACCACATCTCCTACCTTATGTTTTCCGTTTGATATCGGAGGTTTAGAAGGCGTGTCAGGTGATTCACCGTTTTTGAGCATAATAGCTGCATATTTGCCCATCTGATTATAACGTAGGGAAATAGTTGAAACAGGATACGTAACCTTTCCTTTCAAAGGATCGTTTACATACACTATTCCTTTAGTCTTGTCATATCCTGTTATAAGCAGACAATGTTCATTTCCCAGCCACTGAACAGCCTTACCTTCAGGAGTTGTCCAACGTGTAGTGAGTACAGGTGCTATCATACTCATCGTAGCCCATACCATAACAGGTCTGCCCATTGCAACATGATCAAGAAGTGCATTAAAATCTGTTCCTGTTATATCAGAAAGATAATGACTGGTACTGCCTATACTTTCAAAATATTTTTTTGACGTCGTAACCATACACGGTGTATAACAACCATATCCTGATGATGAATAAGGATTTCCCGGAAATGTTGTAATAAAATCAGCACCATAAAGAGATCCGTTGTAGTAATAAAAATTAAGCTTAGGCATAAGATCAGCCAGTTTTGATTTTGATACATCAAATCCGTTATAATTCATAAGCATGGTAAGCGTTGTTACCTCACAGCCTGTAGGAAGCTCAGGATTTTGCATTACCATAGCCACATCAAGGTTCATAAAAGCAGGCTTTTTGTTATAAACCACTATACTCTTGGCAGCCGACAAATCAACAACATTTACTTTTGAATCACCGTTGAGATCATATTTGTTTACCTCATCAGCAGTGAGAGTAACTGTTCCGAGTATGCTTTGTTTTATTTTATAAACATCAGATGCGGAAATACTTTTTACAGTAACCTGCGCAAAAACCTTTTCAGACGGCGCTGATATGAAACTATTTACCACAAGAGCTGTACAAATAAAAAGTCCAGATATTTTTTTTAACATATTATCCTCAATTATTTCCTTAAAAGCACATTATCAATCATTAAAATACTTATGTTTTCTTGTAAGCATAAGTGTAAGGAAGAGTCTTGCTCTGTCTCTGTATTCCGGCTTTATCATATAGTACATATATGTTTCAAGAACATTTATATCCGGTACAGAACGTCCTTCTATCTTGAAGTTTTCATATCCCATAGGAACATATTTGTTGTAAATATCTTCCGGCTTGATATGAGTTGAATAACCTGTAGTCTGGTAAAGAGCCATACCCATCTGAGGACAGTCAAAATCTTTAAGATTGAAAGGTTCATTTGGGTGTTTCATATGCTCTGTAAGCTTTATCTGAAACTCACCTACATGATCATAATGTTCTTTTCTCTTCTTACAGGCAGGTGTACAGCAAGCATTTACAAGAAGTTCACACTTTTCCTTATGAGGAATTTTTTCAAGCTCATCAAACTTATTGTTCCAGTTATAATCAAGCACTACAAGACTGTAATCTTTTTCAAGTTCTTCTGATAACTCATTTATATCCTCAAGTTGTTTACAGGTTGAACTTGTTATTTTATAATTCGGATACTTCATCCTTATATAATCTTCAAGCAATGTAGACACAACTATAACTTCATTGAGTCCGTTATCTGCCATCTTAAGACAAGTGTTGCAAAAAGGATCTTTAAGATGTTCAAGCTTGATTTTTGGATTTGTAAATGTAAATCTTACAGGAATATTTCTGTCGTTGAACTGTTTGAGTATAGATTCAATCGTTTTAGGATCTATTCGTCCGCCAAAAGACCTTCCACCATTCCAGAGTGATGTCGGAAATGTACCATATACAGATCCGATTTCTACATCATCATAGAAAAATTCCGGAGTCTGTTTCATCATTTCTGCAAGTAAAAGATTAAGTTTAAAGTGTCTTACAAAATCAGGCAAATGAAATTTTATAGCCATATTTATCAACCCCTATTATATTAATAATTTTTAAATTTTTTTGTTATGCTTTTTTCTCAGATGCTCTTTTAGCTTTTCAAACGACTCCGAACTGATAGCGTGTTCAAGTTTACAAGCATCTTCAGCGGCAAGTTCCGGATCGACTCCGATATCAATAAGCCATTCGGTAAAAACACGATGGCGCTCATATATTGATTCTGCGACTTCTTTTCCGGCTGACGTAAGAGTTATATATCCATCAGCATCAACCTGAATAAATCCACCCTCTCTTAAAATCCCCATTGCTCTGCTTACACTTGGTTTAGAAAGACCCATTTCATGTACAACATCAATAGAGCGAACTTCTACTCCTCGATTTTTCAGAACAAGGATTGTTTCAAGATAATTTTCTCCTGATTCATATAATTTTGGCATATAATTCTCCCTTCAGGATACAATTTATTATTTTTAAAAATAAAAACTCTTATAGACATTATATAATATTACAAAAGATATGTCAATAAAAATTGTGTTTCTTTATTTTTTGTACAAAAAACCGACACCGTAATTCGATGTCGGTTTCATATAAACTATTTAATATTCAGTTTTCCCTACTCACTTACAACTGCAGCAGGAGTTGCATTTACGCTGATGTAGTTCGCCGGGTTCTGACAAACGTTATTGTATCTTACCTCAAAGTGAAGATGATTTCCGTTAGAATCACCTGTATTTCCAACTTCACCGATAAGATCACCACAACTTACAGTCGAACCGTTTGTAGCTATAACTTTGCTCATATGAGCATAAAGTGTAGCATATCCATCACCGTGATCTATCATTACAAAGTAACCATACCCTCCGGTATTCCAACCGGCAGCAATAACCGTTCCTGCACCTGCAGCATATATAGCAGTTCCTTCAGCGGCACCTATATCCAATCCTTTGTGATTTCTGTTACTGATAAAAGGATCGCTTACATATCCACCATTTACAGGCCACATAAACTGACCATTACCATTCAGAACAGTTTCCGATGATGATGGCGCACCTATATTTGAGCACTGTCTGGTACCGACGGCCAGCATTTCTGCTACTGGTTCTCTTACAACCCTGGTTGAAACTACAGCTCTTTCAATCTCTGTCTGACCTTCATAACGAACGTCAACAGTGTTTATTGCCTCACCGCACACACCATCTATAAGTATCTCGGTTTCTCCGACATACATAGAATCAGTATCAACAGTCATTGTTTCGTATGGAACTTCTACTGTTTCTTCTATTGTTTTTGTTACAATAACAGGCATATTTTCAAGATCACAAGCAACTACAAGCTGTGTACCTATCACACACAAATCAGGATCGGTTATCTCCGGATTCATTGCCATAAGTTCCTCAAAAGTAAGATTATGCTGCTCGGCTATATAGATAAGTGAATCTCCCGCCTCAACAGTATAATAACTTCTCTGTGTCCCACCATTTATGTACTCTAAAATCTGCCCGTCATCTACAACTGACGTTGTAGCATAATTGCCGTTTTTATATTCTACAGTTCTTTTATAAACGGCATCTTTAACTGTAGAATCAGACATAATTTCCTTTAGTCTGCTGTCAAGCTGAGTTTTTATTTCATCAGCATTCATAACAGCACCGATAAATTCATTGTCGATATAAATGCCAACTGCTTTAACAACACTCACATCATCTGTTCCGACGATTCTTTCGAAAACTTCATAAGGTTCTTCAAAAGAAACAGAACTGATCTGTGTTGTATTCATTGTGTCACCGACGGAATTTTCCGAGATTTGTTCAGCGTATTCCAATTCACTTGTAGCCTCGATAAATGCCTTCTCATTAACAGAAGTTACACTCACTTGTCCGGTAACATACGAAGTACTTACTTCCTTGTCTACCTTGGAGGCACTGTTAATAACAGTAGCAAATACAACTACTGCGGCAGCAGGCACAGCATAGTTGACAGCTTTGGACATAAGCTCTTTAACAGCTGTAGTACGGATACTGCTTACTGTCATATCTGTCTTTGCACGTTTTGCCTTAAAGCCCTTTGTCAGAGGTTTGATACATGATATAAACGGTACACATATCAACCTTCCGATTCTCTTGAATTTTCTGATTACTCCCAGAATCAAAGCTGTTGTCTTTGAAGTGAACGCCTTTACAGCATCACAGAACATCTTGTTCAGTTTTTTCAGGAGAAATATAAGACAATAGGTTACATATGCACCGAGTCTTATCATTGCCTTAGAAAAAGTCATACGTTTTTTCACTGTTTCAGTTTCACTTACGCTCTTGCTGAAAACGTCTTGTACATCATCTCCATTAAGACGTTTTTTACTCATCATAACAGCTCCCTTCGATTTATTACAAACCAGTAACACTAGTAACTATTATAACCGATTCAAAATAAATTGCAATGGTTTTTGGAAAAAAAATCTAATTTGAATTATTTTTTGTTAATTTCGCATAATCAAAAACATTTAATCTGTTATATTTATGTCAAGATTGCTACATACAAAATATTTGATTATTATAAATATTTCATTTAAAATTCTGTTAATATACCATAATTCTGTTTCAAATAACCAAATCACTGCCAAAACATCACATATTAAAAAGTGTGTAGTATTTACAAATTCATTACAATAAATTACAGTCACTCATCTTATACTTCTCCAGAATATATTTCATATTTTCATTTGGTTTAGCACAAAGATGAAGTCTTTCCCCTGACTTGTCTGCGATATAAAGTTCTCCGCAGTGGAGAGCCTGACACTGTATGTCTTCACAATTTCCTCCGTACAGGTCATCTCCTGCAAGAGGATATCCTATATGAGAAAAATGTACACGTATCTGATGTGTTCTGCCTGTTTCAAGTTGTATCTTTACATATGAGTATTTTTCACATGACGAGATCACTTCATAATTTGTAACTGATTTCTGTCCGCTTTCACTGACACATCTTTTTATCATCGATTCGGTTTCCCGTGCTATCGGAAGATCTATTTTTCCGCACAGATTTTCAGGTTTTCCGCATATTATCGCATAGTATGTTTTGGTTATGGAACTTTGCAGACGGTACGCTTCATGCTGATTTTTTGCAACCACACAAAGCCCTGAGGTATTTCTGTCAAGACGATTTACCGGTCTGAATGCCGTATCGGGATAGAGATATGCAAAATAATTTCCGAGAGTATCATAATAGTGATTGATCGATGGATGAACAGGCATCTGCTGGGGTTTGTCAAAAACTACAAATGACTCATTTTCAAAAACTCTTTTTACAAACAATTCCGAATTTGGTTCAAGAGAGTTTTCGGATTCTATATGAAGAACGACCGTTTTTCCGGGCGGTACTTCATCAATAGTACGGATAAGCTTTCCGTCACAAGTTATACCCATGTTCTGCCTTTTTAAACGTGTTATAAGTTTTTTTGATACATTATTTTCACGATGCAGAAAATGTTCGAGATTTACAGGTTCGTCATGCTCATTTTTAAATATAAGTTCTTTCAAGATACCGCTCCTGTAAATATTTTATTTGTAAAAAGGAACTCTGCCGATTATCTCAAAAGCCTGAGCCTGTTGCCACATCTGAGCTGTTACTAAAATTTCAAAACCTTCGCCTACCTTGCAGGTTATCTGGTCAGGCTTGTATTTAGGAAGCCCGAAACATGAAAGCATATTTGAAATTACTCCCGAATGTGTAACTATCGCAACACTGGTAAGATCATCGTTCATCATATTTTTTATTATCTTGTCGAGAGCAAGATATATTCTTGTTATCATATCTGCTATACTTTCACCGCCCGGTGCGGAATTTTCAAGGCCACCTTTTAACCATGCCTTATAATCTTCTCTGTTTATAAGTTCCTCAACGCTCTTTTCTTCAAATTCTCCGAAGTCAAGTTCTCTTAAATCATTTACAACGAGTATCTCACGATTTTCAAACAGTATGTCTGCTGTTTCAAGACATCTTTTGAGCGGACTGCTGTAAACTCTCTCCACACCTGAATAATCAAACTCATCAAGCTTGTCTACAAGCTCTTTTTTACCTTTTTCGGACAGAGGATAATCTGTCTTTCCTATGTAGATTCCCTTTTCGTTAGCTTCAGTCTGACCATGTCTTATTATTTGTATTCTATAACCTTTCAAATCAAACGCCTCCGTTACATTTACTTTATCTTCAATATTTTTCCTGTTTATGCAATTTTCTGTGTTAATTTTATATCATAATGCATATACTTTTTATTAAAATTAATTATTTTTACGTGCAAAATGAATGATTTTTGCGTTTTTTTTTTGATTTTCATCTTTACAAACTATATTTTTTATTATATAATTAAAGAATGCAAAATTTATCTATCCGAGGGGGAAAAACTATAAATAAAAAAATAGTCGCTTTGATTATGATCATCATTCTTGTTTGCACACTGCCTTTTCTATTTTATCACAATAAATCAGATTATACAAGTACGTTTTTTTCGCTTGATACTATTGTTTCCATAAAAACCGACAGTAATATAGCCGATACTTTAAAATCGGAAATACAAAAGTTTGATACTATATATGATATTTACTCGGAAAATTCGGAAATTTACAAACTAAACGAAAAAAAACAGCTCGTATGCAGTAATGAACTTACCGATATGATAAAGAAAACTATCCTTGCACAAAGTATATACGGAAACAGACTCGATATAACCATAGGAAATGTCACAAAGCTCTGGAACTGTTCTATAGATAACGGCGCCTTGCCCGACAACTCCCTTATCATGCGGTACCTTAATAAATCAGGCTATGAAAATATCGATATCAAAGATAATCTCATAACTCTGAAAAATGAAATATCACTTGATTCAGGTTCGGTTGCAAAAGGATATGTTCTTGATTATGTTTCTGATATTGTAAAAAAAAGTGATGCGGAATATGCAATAATATCTCTTGGTTCGTCTACCCTTCTGTACAGCTATGATGAACAGAGAAGTTTCAATGTTATGATCAAAGCCGATAAGGATTCTATCGCCGGAACAGTGTCTACGGGACCATGTTTCGTTTCAACTTCCGGTGACTATGAAAGATGTGTAAAGTTAGAAAATATAAGTTATCATCACATACTCGACAATCTGACCGGTTATCCGGCTGACAGCGGATTATCATCGGTTACGGTGTTTTGTGATAACGGACTTATTTCCGATTTTCTTTCGACTCTGATTTTTATAGAAGGAAAAGAAAATCTTCAGAAACATCTCAATACGGATGAATATAGTATAGTTGCTATAGATTCTCAAGGAAAGATATACAAAAGCGAAAATCTCAAATTTTCTTCATGAAAGGAGTTGTTTTTATGCGAAAGCTTAACAGCATAAAGCTCAACCACAAAAAAAATACTGCTGAATATGAAGCAGTACGTTTTCGTACACCCGAATATGTAAAGATTCCTATGTCTATGCATATGGGCGCACCGTGTACTCCTATTGTAAAAAAAGGAGACCATGTTCTTGTAGGTCAGAAAATCGGCGACAGTGATGCTTTTTTCTCTGCACCGATACACTCAAGTGTATCAGGAACAGTAAGAGATATCATTGATTACAGACTTATGAACGGAACAGTCTGCAAAGCTGTTGAAATCGATACCGACGGCAAACAGGAAGAAATACAGTACGCCATTCCCCAAGTCACCGACAAGGAAAGTTTTATAAAAGCAGTCCGTGAAAGTGGTGTATGCGGTCTTGGCGGTGCAGGATTTCCTACCCACATCAAACTTAATCCCAAAAATGAAATCGATACACTTATAATAAATGCCGCCGAATGTGAACCATACATAACCTCCGACTATCGTCAGATGCTTGAACGTCCCGAAAATGTTCTTGGCGGAATACGACTTATCATGAAATATCTTTCCATTCCTAAAACTATTCTTGCAATAGAAGGAAATAAACCTCATGCAATTGAAGAATTTATAAAACTTACAGAAAACGAACCCGAAATACAGATATTTAAGTTACCGTCAACCTATCCTCAGGGTGCTGAAAAGGTTCTTATCCATTCCACTACAGGAAGAGTTGTAATGGAGGGAGAACTTCCGTCTGATCAGAAAGTAATCGTCATGAACGTTTCTACAACAGCGTTCATATACAAATACATTCAGACAGGCATTCCGCTCCTAAGACGTCGTATAACGATAGAAGGAAATGCTGTAGGCAAACCAATGAACGTTATAGCACCGATAGGAACTATGATAACCGAACTTCTCAGGGAAGCTCAGACTGATACTGAAGCTATCGAAAAACTTATAGCAGGCGGTCCTATGATGGGCTCATGTCTTATAAATCTCGATACACCTGTTACGAAAACAAGTAACTCTTTCCTTGCTATAAAGGATTACAAAGAACCCGAAAAATCAGCTTGTATCAGATGCGGAAGATGTATACGTGCCTGTCCTCTTAATCTTATGCCGACAGAACTTGAAAAAGCATATATAAAGAAAAATATTTCTGCACTTGAATCACTTAAAGTAATGCTTTGTATGAACTGTGGCTCGTGTACTTACGTATGTCCGGCAAACAGAAGACTCGCTGAGACAAATCAGCTTGCAAAAGCTCTTATTCCTAAAAAGAAATAAACATTCTCAATGGAGGTATAATTTTGAAAAACTTAATAGTATCATCATCACCACATCAGAATTCTGATGTATCGACGCAAAAAATAATGATGACCGTAATCATTGCCCTTATTCCTGCCATAGTGGCAAGCGGAATATTTTTCGGGCTTCGTGCTATAGCACTTGTTGCTGTCTGTTGCAGTTCGGCTGTACTTTTTGAATATCTCTGTCGAAAACTAATGAAAAGACCGCAGACAATAAGTGATCTCAGTGCAGCGGTAACCGGAATTATTCTGGCGCTTAATCTCCCTGTTACGCTCCCTTTCTGGATCGCTATTCTCGGAAGTTTTATTGCCATAGCAATAGTAAAACAGCTCTTCGGTGGTCTCGGACAAAATTTTGCAAACCCTGCTATAGTAGCACGTATAGTACTTATGGTTTCATTTACATCTCAGATGACTACATGGGCTATCCCAGGTTACTGGAAAGCCGGAGCATTTTCTGAAACAACAGCTATAGTAAACTCTCAGACAGTTTTTACAGGCGCTACACCGCTTGTTTCACAAAACGCTTCCTTGTCTGACCTGTTTTTCGGAAATACAGGAGGTTGTCTTGGTGAAACTTCTGCACTTGCACTTATCATAGGCGGTGTTTTCCTTATGGTAACCCGTGTTATTTCACCTGCCGCTCCGCTCTCCTTTATAGGCTCTCTTGCACTTTTCACATTTATCTCAGGCGGAGATGTTCCTTATCAGCTTCTTTCAGGCGGTCTTATGCTCGGTGCATTCTTTATGGCAACAGATTATGTAACAACACCTATAACCACAAAAGGAAGAATCATTTTTGGTATAGGTTGCGGACTTATAACATTTATCATAAGAAATTTCGGAAGCTATCCGGAAGGTGTTTCTTTCTCAATTCTTCTTATGAATATTCTGACACCGTATATAGATATGATAACAAAAACAAAACCGCTTGGCGCTAAAAAACCTGTAAAGGAGGAAACTAAAAATGCTTAAAAAAATCGCTCCTCCTGCAGTACTCACTATAATCTGTACAGTTGCTTCCGCACTCCTTATTATAGTATACAATCTCACATATGTTGATACTACGGGTATAATTACCGACGAGTTAAAAGCAGGGCTTACAGAGCTTTATGGTGAAAAAGAATATACCATGCTAAAAAACGAAGACGGAACTGTAATGACTTTTGAAGATGTAAATTCTGTTATCGTAAGCAGTGACAATGATGTTGCATTTGAAGTAATAGCAAACGGATATGCCAAAGGCGGAATCCATGTTCTTGTCGGAGTTTCTGACAATGGTGTGGAAGGTATAAGTTTTATAAATCTCGGCGAAACTCCGGGTCTCGGAACAAAAATACGTGACGACAAAAACTTTGTAAAACAGTTTATCGGAATAAATTCTTCAGACTATGAATTTTCTGCTCTTACCGGTGCTACATTTTCTTCTAAAGGTTTAAAATCAGCTGCCGATACAGCACTGAAAACATATCAGGAACACAAGGAGGATATCTTAAAATGAGTTATATGCGTGAATTTACAAAAGGTCTTATAAAAGAAAATCCTACCCTTGTCGGACTTCTCGGAATGTGTCCTACTCTTGCTGTAACAACTACAGCGACAAACGGCATAGGAATGGGACTGGCTACTACATTTGTACTCATCGGTTCAAATATAGTTATCTCACTTCTTAAAAATGTAATACCAAAGTCCGTAAAACTTCCCTGCTATATTGTTATTATCGCAAGCTTTGTTACACTTATAGAAATGCTTATGAAAGGTTATATTCCTGCACTTTACAAAAGTCTTGGAACGTTTCTGTCTCTTATAACAGTAAACTGCATCATACTCGGACGTGCTGAAATGTTCGCCTGCAAAAACAAAGTACTGCCTTCTGTTTTAGACGGTCTTGGAATGGGACTTGGTTTCACACTTGCTCTTACCATCATAGCGTCAATACGTGAAATACTCGGCGCAGGAACATGGTTTGGCATAGAGATACCGTATATGCAGAATATGACACTGTTCATACTTCCTGCCGGCGGTTTCTTTGTACTCGGTTGTGTTATCGCTTTTATCAATAAGCTCGCCAACAAAAAACCACCGGAGAAACTTGGTTGCAGTGGCTGTCCGAATTCCGGAAACTGCTCATCTGCCTGTGAAGAAAAAGGAGGTACAAAATAAATGAAAGAATATTTCGGAATTATGCTTGCGGCTATGCTCACCGATAACTTTGTACTCTCAAAGTTTATGGGCATATGTCCTTTTCTCGGTGTTTCCAAAAAAGCATCATCAAGTCTTGGCATGGGTGCCGCTGTTACCTTTGTAATGGTCTGTGCCGCTATGGTTACATACCCTATATATCATGCCATTCTTGTTCCTCTTGAAATAACATATCTGAAAACTATTGCATTTATCCTTATAATAGCGCTGTTTGTTCAGCTTGTTGAGATCGCACTCAAAAAACTTATGCCACCGCTCTACAACGCACTTGGCGTATATCTTCCTCTTATAACAACAAACTGTGCAGTACTTGGTCTTACTATTCTCAATATTGATAACGAATATTCATTTCTGCAGTCAGTTGTAAATGCATTTTTCTCCGGTCTCGGATTTATGATGGTACTTCTTATATTTTCAGGAGTACGTTCAAAAGTTGAAGAAGCCGATATCCCGGAAACTTTCAAAGGTATTCCCTCCACACTGATAGCAGCCGCTATTCTTTCACTGAGTTTCCTTGGTTTCTCAGGTCTTGGAAACTGATTTTTGCAGAAAGGAGAACTTAATAGATGTTTACTACTTATGTTTTACCGGTAATTGCATTTGCGTCAATGGGACTTATTTCGGGAATACTTCTTACAGTTGCTTCAAAAGTATTTGAAGTAAAGGTAGACGAACGAATCGAAAAAATAGGCGAAGTACTTCCTCAGGCAAACTGCGGAGCTTGCGGATATGCCGGCTGTGGTGACTATGCCAATGCAATTATCGAAAAAAATGCACCTTCAAATTTATGTAAACCCGGCGGAACGAAGACAGCCGAAGCTATTTCAAAAATTACAGGCAGTGACAATTCTGCAGAAATAATCCCCGAAGTAGCAGTACTCCACTGTAGCGGTGACTGTCGTGCTACAGGTATAAAGTACAACTTTACAGGTATAAGGACCTGTGCCTCTGTAAAGCGTTTTTACTCCGGAAACAGCACTTGTTCCTTTGGTTGCGTTGGTTTTGGTGACTGCGTAAATGTTTGTGAATTTAACGCAATAACGATACGAGATGATATAGCGCACATTAACCCCGACTTATGTTTTGGTTGCGGAAGCTGTGCTAAAGTTTGTCCTAACGGACTTATTTCAATAAAACCAAAGTCAAATAAAACTGTTATCAGGTGTTCATCAAAGGATAACGGAAAAGTTACCAAGCTAAACTGTAAAAATGGCTGTATCGGTTGTAAAATGTGCGAAAAGACCTGTGAAAGCGGTGCTATAACCGTTACAGATTTCCACGCTTCTATTGATTACAGCAAATGTACGGACTGCGGTAAATGCGCTGAAAAATGTCCTGTTAAAGTTATTGAAAGAGTATAATAAAAAATCAAACAGCAACACATTTTCGTTATTTTCTGAAAATGTGTTGCTGTTTTTTTATCTCTCCCACTGAGCATCAATGTCATTTATTTTATTTTCAAGAGTTTTAGTCAATACAGAAAATGCCTGAATAAAACTGTCACGTATAAGCACGACCATCTCATCTATTTCATCTTCATTATAGATGTGTACAGATGTATTGCGTTTTTTTAGCATCAACAACCACACTGCCGAATCATTTATAAAACCTGTCTTATATCCAAGCTGTAAAATTTCTCTTGGAGAACCCGTTTCAGCACCACTTACACCATGCTCTCTCAAAACCGCCTGCAAGGCTTTCCATGACAATTCAAATGTAAGATAAAACTTTCAAATTCTTTCACTAAAATAAAATCAAAGATAAATTTCTCCGCACTTTGCTTCAAATTCCGCAACTGTCATATCTGCCTCTTCTGCTGCCTGTGACAACGTAAGTATTCCTTTGGTTACAAGCTTTATAAGCGTTTGCAATGCGCCTTCTTCTCTGCCTTCCGCTCTTCCTTCTGCTCTACCTTCTTCTCTTCCTTCTTCCCTTGTCTCGTTAAGCGTTCTTTCTTCATCATATTCGGTAATACACATACGCTTCACCTCTGCTTTGTTTATCATTAAAAACTGTTTTATCATAGAATTATCCGGCAAATCTTCAACTGCTTTATCTATCGCTTCTTCCAGATTGTCCGAATCTTTTTGATACATACGAACCCTGTCTATAAAAAATGCATATTCCTCCAGCGGTTTGCATGCTTCCATCAATTCTTTATTGTGTCCGTAATTTACATTTATCATCGTCACTATGACTTCTATATCTGACTCTGAATCAAAAGAATCACTTAGTTTTAAAATCGTTTTGTCGTCTTTTTCGCTTGTTCCGTTATAAAAACAAATACATTTTGGTGTCGGGGCT
>JAGAKZ010000004.1 GCA_017848115.1 Oscillospiraceae bacterium | reverse complement strand
ATTTTCAAGATACTGTTGTTATTCTTTCTGTCGTTCGTTTGTCCTCTCGTCCGACAGCTTTATTATTCTAACATAATATTTCCCGCTTGTCAACAAAAAAATCTTTATTTTTTTCGATTTGTGAATTAATAATAAATTTTTAGGGATTTCTTAAATGATTATGTAATTTTATATGGTTTTGGCAGGGGTTGTGATTTACTTTGCTATGAGTTTATGGTATAATCAGTATAAACTAAAAGATTTGCAAGCAGGAGGTGGCGTGGTATGCTCAGAATTGCTGTATGTGATGATGAAAATGTGATTTGTTCTCAGGTGGAGAGATATCTTAATGATTCGGCTGAAAAGTTTGGTATCGGGATCGAGACTGATGTTTTTTACAGTGGGGAAAAATTTCTTGATTCTTTGAAAAGTGAAAGCTATGATATTATTTTTCTTGACCTTGTTCTCAAAGAAATTTCCGGACAGGAAGTAAGCAGGATAATTCGAGAGGAAATGCATAATGAAGCGATACAGATCATCTATATTTCGGGAATAACTGAACACGCTTATGAATTATTTGAATATGATCCTATACTTTTTCTGAAAAAACCGCTGACAAATATGGAAATAGAAAAAGCATTTTTAAAAATAATCAAAAAATTTAATCTTACTCTTGACACATACACTATAAGAATGAATGGCATATCGACACAGATACGTATTAAGGATATAGTTTATCTTGAAAGTGAAAAAAGAAAAGTAAAGATAGTTACTGTAAATAATGAAACATTCTATTTTTATGGAACTATCAAGGAAAGTTATGATTTTTTCAAAAAGTGCGATTTTCTTATGATACACAACTCTTATCTGATAAATCCACTGCATATCAGGCAGGCTAAGTACGAATATGTGATAATGGCAGGCAATGTCAAGTTGTCCATTGCTCAGAGCAAGAGAACAGAAATAAAAAATGCCTTTATGAAAATACTATAATGTTACGGAGATATGAACTATGACTTTATATAATCTTGTATATTTGTCTTCAAATATATTTAATCTGTATATAACCAAAAATTTTTACGAATTATTTCTTGAACATAACAAGGAAAAATGCAGGCGGACTATACTGGCTTATATCTTATATTTTATCGCCACAAGCAGTACATACCTTTTGTTCGAGATACCTCTTCTGAATCTGTTTGTAAATATAATCTGCTTTTTTATCATAAGTTTGTGTTATGAAGGAAGTATAACAAAGAAGATATTTACGACGTTATCTATGTATGGATACAGTTTTGTTATAGAAATACTGTCGCTTATGTTGCGTCAGGTATTAGTAGTTAATCCTGCAGAAAAGTTTGAATATGATGAATTTTTTGCTCATTTTGTTTCAAAAACTCTTTCTATTATTATAATTTTTATACTGAAAAACACTTTGATCAAAAAGAGCAGATTAAATCTGCCTGTTCCTGTATTGTTAGGGTTTACTACTATTCCTGTTGCTACTATAATCATGGAACTTATTATACTCGGAAACACCCGGACAACTCAGACTGTTTCGATATTTTCGACACTTATTCTTTTATTTATAAATATCGTATTTTTCATTCTTTTTGACTCTATGGCTAAACTATACGAACAAAAATATGAAAACCGTATTGCCGTTCAGGAGAGAGATTATTATTACAACAACTGTATCATGATGCAGAAAGCTACCGATGAAGTCAAGGATATTTACCACGATATAGAAAATCATCTGTCTGTTTTACATGAGTTTATCAAAAATAAAAATAATGATAAGGCAACCGATTATATCGAAACTATCACATCGATAACCAAAGAAAAATTTACAGCCTACTCTATGACCGGAAACATTGTAATAGACAGCATCATAAACTACAAGCTAAGAAACTGTTCGGATAATATACAGATTTCTGTAGACAACAACGTTCCTCCCGATTTGTCCATGGAAATATATGATTTGTCCGCCATACTTACAAATCTGCTTGACAATGCCATTTATGCCGTAAAAAATTTTGATGGTGAGAAAATTATAGACATTCAGATAAAATATCAGAAAACTTTACTGCTTATATCTGTTTCAAATACTTATAACGGCGTATTAAAATATGAAAACAACAAGATAGTGACAACTAAAGAAAATGCAGAATTTCATGGAAGAGGACTCAGAAATGTTGAAAAAGCCATTGAAAAATATGATGGCTTGCTGACTATAGAACATGATGATAAATATTTCAAAGCAAAGGTTTTGCTATATATGAAATAATAATTATAATTTCCTGCTTGACAAAAGTGGGAAATTTTTTTGATATTATTATTTCTGTTATATAAAATTCTATATGTAAATTCAAGAAAATAATTCTTTATAAAGGCATTTTAAGATATTTTTTCTTTTGAAATTTAATCTTATAAAAGAAATATAAGGATTTTTATTGATTTTATTTTTCCTTTTTAAGTATAATCACAATTTACATTTTGTCTTGTCAACCCCGAAAACTTTAAATTATTACATCAGACCTGTAAATTATTACATCAGACGGCACAAATGAATTTTTTATGCTATACTGAAGATGCTAAAGAAATTGATACAACCGTATGGTATCAAACACTCTTGCTCTTTGAAGTGGTATATTTCAAAAGCAATGTGATTTTGTCTTATGAAAAATGTGTACCTGTTTTATGTACACTCGTCAAATTATTTGTATGTGACTTTCTATTTATTTTGAAGGAGGAATTTTTATGAAAAGAAACTTACTACATGTTATCTCTTCTGCTGTATCAGCATTGCTCATAGCGAATATGGCAATGCCAACAACAATTTTCAATGTATCTGCTATTGATAATCCTCTTGGTAGCTCTGATGCGTACATTTTATCAAAAGCAGAGAACGGTCATCTTTATACAAACTATGGAAACCTTGTCTGTGATGCTGAAAGCTTATCGATTTACATCGAAAATGGTGAATCAATTTTAACAGCTACAGGTAGCGGTATGATTATTGAAATTGAGAAAGAACCAATAACAAGCGAAGAAATATTAGAGGTAAAAAAACTTAGCAACGGCATAAGCGGAAGATTATATTTAGCTAAAGATACTTTAAATGTATTCTTAATCAAACCCGAAAAAGACGGAACATATGTAAAATCAACCGTGCTTCACGATCCTGAAATCAAGTACACCATAAACGCAGATATTGGTGAAATATTTGATTATAAAACCAATACATTGTTACAAAATTTCGATAAGATCAAGGGATTTTTTGTTCGTTCAGAGAAAAAAGATTTCTCTAACTTCCTTATATACGATTCCGAACAAAAAAGTTTTTATTCAAACGAAACACCTTCAAATAATCTATATTATATGGGTGATATAGATCGAAACGGTATCGTAGACCTGACAGACCTCACAACACTTTCTCTCCATCTTGTTGGCGACAAAGAATTTACAGACGATATGCTGGCAATATCTGATATGACAAATGACGGTGCTGTAAACCTCGCTGACCTCGCAACCATGAAACAGTACATCATGAATGCTCTCTGATTTCACTGACACTCTTACACTACTCTGATATTAAATAACTTCTTAATGTAAAAATAAAACAACGAGCCACACCGGTTTATTTTCAAATCGGTGTGGCTTGTTGTTTTTATCTTTATAAAGGCATTTTAAGATATTTTTTCTTTTGAAATTTAATCTTATAAAAGAAATATAAGGATTTTTATTGATTTTATTTTTCTTTTTTAAGTATAATTATAATTTACATTTTGTCTTGTCAACCTCTAAAATCTTAATTTACAACAAATCAATCTTAATTTACAACATTTCATGGCACAAGGGTGGTTTTTATGGTATACCCTGAGTTTGCCACTTGGCAATCCGCCAAACCCCTATAAAACCGTGGTTTTAGGGCTATAATTTCATAATTTTTTAATATTGAACTAAAACAGTTTTTATGCTATAATTACTCATATATCAATAAAAAAGTAAAGGGGTTTTAAAATGAAAAAAATTACTGTCAACGGAGTTATCATAGGACTATTATCGGCAACTATAATCGGCAGTTGCGGATATGCAGTATACAAATATCTGGATACTGACAAAAGTATGATTGGTAAAGAACCCGATAAAACAGCCGAGGATAATTATATATCAAGCAGTGTAAACGTTATGCTTAAACGACCTGATAACTGGAAACATATATCGTCACAGGTTCTTCTTACACATGAAGAATTTGCAGGAATAGATGGTTCTACTGCCACTATACCTGTCACTGCAGAACTTGCAAGACAATTTTTCAATGCATATGATGAAAATATATCAAAGTACGTTTCACACAACACAACTGATGTTTCCTACAACAATCTTATCAACAAATATCCGAATACATTAATGCGCTATCCTGATGAAGATTACACAAAACCGGTAAGTCTTGTCTTTGCAACACCTCCTTCGGAAGATGAATACGCTTATGCCAAAAGTTGTGGTGTCACTCTCGAAGTCGAACCTATAGCCCTTGACGGATTTGTTTTTATAACGCACAAAGACAATCCTGTAGACAATCTTACTGTACAGCAGATACAGGATATCTATACAGGGAAAATAAAAAACTGGAAAGAAGTAGGCGGAAAAGATGAACCGATCAGAGCTTTTCAGCGCACAAAAAATTCAGGCAGTCAGACAGCTATGGAGGAACTCGTAATGGAAGGCAAACCGATGCAGGAAGCGCCTATCTCATTTATGCATGTAGGTATGGGAGAACTCGTTGAAAGTGTAGCAGAATATGAAAACGAAAGTGCTGCTATAGGTTACACATATTACTATTACATAAATAATCTGTACAAAAATCCTGATATAAAAGTTCTTAGTATAGACGGAATTTCCCCTGAAAATGATAATCTTATAACAAAAAAATATCCATTTACAGCAGCTTATTACGTTGTTATACGTGAGGACGAACCACAGGACAGCGTTTACAGAAAACTGCGTGACTATATGCTTACAGAGGAAGGACAGGAGATAGTAAAGCTTGCCGGTTACTGCCCTATTGGTAAACGCCATGAGTAAAAGAAGTGTAAAATTATCAAAATTTGCAATGGATCTTGCCATGATACTGCGTATTACAGGCATAACATGTCTTGCTCTCAATCTTGCACTGTCATATTCTGATGAAAAGGCAAATCTTTTTCGTATATATACCGATGGTGGATATCATCTTTTAATTATAATATTTGCACTTTTTCTCGACCTGGTACTTACTCTACTATGGCCACGTTATGAAAAAATAAATACAATACACCTTATTCTACATATTTTATTTAGCGGAATATTCTTTGTTATATATGTGCTGAATGTATGCAGAAGTGCAAACACATATAATATTTTCGCACTCAGTTTGGTCCCGCTTCCATGCGCGTGGATAATGGGGCTTATTACTTTTATAATATACAGAAAAGCAAGATACAAACATATGGTAGCAAAAATCGGTCAGGAAAACTCATAAAAACAAAAAGTGCAGCCGAAAGGCTGCACAAAACATTATAAATAATGATATTTGCTGTATCAGGTATCTTCATCCTCCATATAATCTGTAATACTCCCCGTGGCAAAGCAAATAAATGCAGGAATGCAAGCTACTACTGCATTTATATTACTACCGTCTTTAAAAACGAATGCCGCTGCTACAAATGTAAGAATGCCCGATAAAATAGATATTGCTGCAAATACTTTCCTCATAAAAATTCCCCACTTTCAATTATGCTTTACCATAAGATTTTAAAAATTAAGATGTTTATATATTAACACATAGAACGATTTTTGTAAACACCTTAGAAGAAATTTTGTTGATTTACACAAATATTTATTTTATCTTTCATACACATTTCAAAAAATACTCCCCTTGCTAAAAACAGCAAAGGGAGTATTTCGTTTATCCGACAAGTCCTGAACGTTCAATACCTTCTGTAAAATGTTTTTGTAAGAACACATACATTATAAGCATCGGAGCTATTGATATAAGGCATGCTGCCTGAGTCCATACTACAAGTTCTCTTGTTGATACCTGCAAGCTGGCATCATTAAACAAAGCACCTTTAAGTACGGTGCTTATATTTTTTATCATAAGCGCCAGTGTTTTATTTGTATTAAAAAACGAATTGCAAACATAATAGTCATTCCAGTACCATACTACCGAGAAAAGAAATACTGTAAGGAATGATGAAAGAGCATTCGGAACCATTATGGTTACAAATGTTTTAAACGGTCCGCATCCGTCAAGATATGCCGCATCTTCAAGTTCTTTCGGAAGTCCTTTGAAAAACTGTATGAAAATAAATATCATAAGTCCCGCACGAAGTCCGTTTGCGGTCATTGCCGGAAGATACATCGTCCACGCTGTATTTATAAGTTTAAGACTCATAAACTGGTCATACTGCGGAAGCAATATTACCTGCGGAGGAACAAGTATCATAAGTATCACTATTCCAAAGAAAATATTTTTCCCTTTGAACTTGAATCTCGCAAATCCATAACCTGTTATTGAAGTAGTAACAACCTGTATAAGAGAGCAGCCTATATTCAGTTTTACTGTATTCCATAGCGTTTTGTCAAGCTCTATCGCCTGTGCTGTTTCTTTTATTACATCAAGCGTAAGATGTCTTGGTATCCACATTACAGTAGGATCATTCATATCCACCTGTTCTCTGAAAGCACAGCTTATCATAAAAATGAGGGGATAAAGTATTACAAAACACAATCCGAAAAGAATAAGGAATCTGAAAAAAGGCCAGATTTTTTCTATCGCATCTTTACGCTTTACATATGCAAGCTGTTCTTTGGTCATCAAAGCTCTGCGTTCAGCCATTTTTTCTTTTTCAGTTTTTCTTAGTTTCAGTCTTTCATCGACTACATTTTTTAGTTTAGACATTGTATCACCGATACTCAAAAAAGATCTGAGCTTTTCCTTTCATAATATTTTATTCGACCTCATAGTAAACATGCTTGTTCACTACTGCAAAGATTATTCCAACGACTATCATTACTATAGCAAAATATGACCATACCATTGCCGCCGCAACACCGTATTTCCATTCATTCTGCATATCAATGATACGTCCCATGACTGCATTTCCCGAATCGGTAAACGAATCAATGACAGTAAATATCAGATTTGCGATTATCATAGGGCTTACATAAGGAAATGTTATTTTCCAGAAGTATTCCCATGAAGTTGCACCTTCCATGACAGCGGCCTCTTTTGCGGAATGAGGTATATTCTGCAAAGCTGCAAGAAATATAAGGATCTGTATTCCTGATTTCCACACAAGTCCGAATATACTGTCTATAGTAGTCTTTATAGTCTGTGTAAGTGTATCGCTAAGTCCGTATATACCTGTAAACTCCAGCAACTCTGTTACCATATCTGTTTCAAACACTGTTGAAAACTGTTCGGCTCCATTTGTACCGCTGGTATCCATATCACCTGTTATAATAGCGTAAACAGGGCCTGACGCAATAATTACAGGAAGGAAAAATACCGCTCTTGCAAATGCTCTTCCTTTAAATTTCTGATTGAGGATAACTGCTATAAAAAGTGAAAATATCAGTATAAGAGGAGTCGTCATAGCAGTATCTTTAAGCACCTGAATAAGATATTCTCTGTAATGCGGGTCCTTTGAAAAAGCTTCCGCATAGTTGTTTATCCCTACCCAGTCACCTTTCATTCCTCCTGCCTGAGGATTTACGTTCTGAAAAGAGTACAGAAAAGATTCAACCATCGGTATTATAAAAAATATAACCGCACCGATAAACCAGAGACCGATAAATCCGTAGCCATACAGACCTTTCTGTTTTTCATAGGACATTTTTTTCTTTTGCTTTTTCTTAGGTTTTGTTTCTTTTACATTATCCATCAGAATATCAGCTCTCCTTCCAGATCAATATAATCGGTGAGTTTGTATACACTCTCGTCAAGAGATATCTCTCCGGTTTCATAATTTACAGTTATCTTTGTTCCGTTGCTGTAAGTTGTTACAGTTTCATCGCCATTGTCAAGATAACCTGTAATAAATTCATTTTTTACACCGCCAAGAACATCTTTGAGAAGCTTATATTCACCTGTAATGGTGTCTGTCCAGTATCTGTGATTTGCATAATAATAGATATCATACTCTGTATCCTTGAGTTCACTTGTATCTTCATAAACCAAATCAAAATGCAGATTGCTTCCGCTTGCAACAGCTTTGAGGAAAAGCTGTTCCGAATCAGCACTTCCGTTTACAGAAGTAGTTGAATAAGGGATCAGACCATGCATGACCATCTGATAAAAAGGTATATCCTTATCAAATATATCAAAACGACTTGATGAAAGCGGAACATTTGTTATATGATCGGTATACTTGAAAACATAAGCATTTGCAGTATCGGCAAGTACGGAACCCACTTTCTCCCTGCAGTTTCTGAGACCTTCCTCAATATACAGCATCATGTCATTTCTTACGATAGTATCTTTACTGTAATCGCCATACAGAACCGATGTCATATCATCTATACACACTCCGCTAAAACCTGCTTTTGAATAGTTCTTTGCGAGTTTATCAAATATTTCTCCGAACACATCAGGAGAAAGAAGTGATATAGGATCTTTCATTTCATTTTCAGTTCCATATGCAAGATTATAGCTTATCTGTTTTGAATATTGTCCCGATGCTCTGAGTGCCGTATCGGTAAATGACCAGTATCCGTTTCCTGTTTCAAAGGTTTTGTTATTTACAACAGGATAAAAATCAACATTGTTATCTTTAAAATAACTGAGCATTGACTTGAATTTTTTCTTTGAACCAAGCAGTGATGACGGTTTGCTTTCATAATCGACCTTATTTTCTATTCCGTCATCTGTCCAGTTGTTATATCCGAGAACAATACTGTCCGCACCACCGTCTACAAGCTTCTGCACCATTTCTTTAGTCTGCTCAAAAGAAGTAACAGACTTTTTACGTGTAACAGGTATTCCGAGAACAGGTTCTACCTTTTCTACACCTCCATATACATCAAGATAAAGAGATATATCATTTTCAACTGATTTTACTCCATCTGTTTTTGTGAGATATTCTCTGTATTTTTCAGCAATATCTATATAGTCAACTTCTTTTCCATATACAGGATAAAACTTCATTTCCAGTACCGGAGTCTTTATATCACGCTTTTCAAATACGGTAAGAGGTTCTCCGTTCATATAGTATGTATCAGTTGTTCTTACGGTAAATGTCGCACTGCAAAGATTATAACTGCTTTTTGAAAGTCCGCTTACATTTGCCGATAGCTGAGCATTTGAGTCACCTTCATGTATAACGGCAAGCATTCCGTTTTCACTGCCGGTCACTGCTCCATAAACCGGAAGGTAAACCTGTTCGGTAACTGCAGGCTTATTTTGCGGTACAGATGTTATATCACTTCCGTAAACTTTCGCTGTATATTCTCTCGCACTTAATTTTCCGTTGTTAAAATTAATAAGTGCTCCGCTTCCGTCAGGAATTACATAGTATCCTTCAGTTTCACTGTCAAATGATGTGATATTCGGAAGCAGAGAGATCTCAAGGAGTACTTTACCGTCAGCGTCATTTTTTGTTTCTTCTTCTATTTCTGATGTAACTATCTTTGCACTGAGACCGTCTTCTTCAAGCGTATATTCTACAGGAATTTTGAAATCGGCAGCAGGATATCTGTATGTTACTTTCAGAGTATTCCCCGAAACCTTATAAGTCATTTTACCGTTTTTAGCAGACCTCATTGTTGACGTTGTACGCTTTGCAGGCTCACCGTACAATATAACCATAGATGACGCTATCTCTTTTTTTACAAGACCTTTTGCATTTTCATCACCTTCAGCATTTATCGGAGACGACCACCATATATAGTTATTTTTCTTATTCACAAGTGCAAGCAAGTCTTCTTCTTCAGAGTAGTAGAACTTAAAAGAGTCATTTTCTGTTGCAAGTATCATTTGTCCAAGAACTTCTTTTTCGGTACGCATTACATACTTGTCATCGTCATCATCTTCTGTACTGCTTTCTGTATCCGAAACTACTGTTTCCTCTGTAGTGTCACTGCTTACAACAAGCTGTCCTGCAGGTATAAACAATGCCGTTGCAAGAAAACACGCAATAATTCTTTTTATTTTTTTATACATCTGTTATCACCACCATTCCCTTAAAGTCTTACCCTGTACTGTATTTCGGTGTAGATAGAATATATAAATATGGCTACCTTCTGAAACAGCGACAAAACAAGTACAAGAAGGAACATTATTATAAGCATGGCAGCTACGGTAAGAAGTATCGCTACCACTGTCTTTATTACCGAATACTGATGTGCTGTCTTTATCGCATTGAACATAAGAAGACATGACCAGCCAAGTCCTATATAATATACGCAATCAATAAAAATACTTTCATCGTATATAAGAAAATGTGACATAATAGTTGTTATATAGAGAGCAGCAACATATGGTATGAGCGAATAGGCAGAGAATATACATATTCTCTTTAATGTACCTTCTCCGTCAAGAAGTGTGCAGACCGACCAGTTTCCTATGACCCACACTGAAAACAAGACTATACTCTTTACTATAAAAGGCACTATATTAAAAAGTTTGTCATATGACACCCAGAAATGAAAAGCGTACAATCTGTTCCAGACTACTGTACCTACAAAAAAGAGAAATACTATTGTAAAAGCAATTTTAAGCGATCCTGCTTTTTTCCATCGCATATCTTCAAAGCCCTCAAATGGGTGGAAAACCGCATGCTTTACCCATTGCTTTTCGGAAAGATCCATCATGATTTACGCCCTCCTTTTCTCTTTTTTCTTATTACAACAACTGCTATTGCTATGATTACGAGAAGAACAATAACACCTATCGCCATAAAGTTTTCATTTATAAACTCCGTTCTCCAGCCTTCAAAAGCTCTGTCATAACGCCATTGTGAGTCTGCGAGTTCAGCATATTTCATAGCTTCTTCATAGTTACCCTGATTTATATACGCACTTGCGATGCCTATATATGCACGACGATAATTTCCGTCTCTTTTAAGCACTTCAAACCATGGCTCAAGTGCCTCATCATAATAACCGGCATTATAAAGTCTTGTGGCTTCATGCACTATAGAACCAAATACTGTCTGTTCAAATATAGTAACTGTATTTTTCTGAGAATCAACTACATAAAGATTTTCAGAGGTTGATTCAACTGCGGAAACCTGTCTGAAAGTACCGAGCTGATTTCCCGAAGAACCGACTATAAACAGAAGATTACAGTCTTCGTCATACTGAAATATTCTGCCTGTGGTATAGTCAAGACAATTTATTATACCATCTTCATTTACGTCTATATCTACGTATGAGTTGTTTGGATTGTTACTGTAATCAGGTGTAGATGCATCACCAAAAAATGTTTCTATATCAGCAAAAAGATTATATCCTGCCGCATTTACTTTTTTTATAGCATCAAGGTCCTGAGTAAGTGAATCACTGCAGGTATAGATAAACCCTTCATCATCAATATCAAAACTTGTTATAGGAGCCGGTACTGCATCTGTCATATACTTTCTCATATTTTCATTTGCAATAAGTTTCCAGAAATAATTCCATACAACTTTACTGGTTTCTTCAACTCTGTTTGCTCCGTAAAATCCTACAAATTCGCCTTTGTTGTTGTACATTACTGAACCGCTTGTTATGTTGTTTACTACAACATAAACATATCCCGCCTTATCAACTACTATCTTACGAGGTAAAAATGTAAGTTCTGAAGGATAAAGCTCACTTATCGGCTTTTCAATAATAAGATCAACTTTTCCGTCCTTATCACATCTTAACACTCTTGAATTATCCGTATCTGCCACATACAAAGTGTTATCTGTGATAAATATACTTCCCGGATTTTTCAAAGTAAGCTTATCTCCGTTATACTCAAAACTATCAATAATGTCTACAACTTCATCAAATTCGCTGTTTACAACTACGATCCTGTTATTTCCTGTATCTGCTATATAAAACATTCCGTCATCAGCTCTGAAAATGTCTGACGGAGAAGAAAAGTCACCTATTCCCAGTTCAAGTCCCGATACACTTCTGTCAGCAAGATATCCTGCCTGTGACGGAATAGCCTCACCCCATCTGTCGTAGTTGTACACATCATAAGCTTCATCAGCACTCACATTTCCGGTAAGCATTGACAAGGCACAAACCCAGGAAGCCATTCCTGCAAATATTTTCTTTAATATATCCTGCAATGATACCACCCTTTCTGTTAAACCATTTATTTTGTGTACGCTTAATCCTTGATACCGGAATGAGCCATTGTTTCAATAACATTTTTCTGAGCAAGCATAAATACTACTACAGGCGGTATAAGCATAAATACTGCAGCAGCCATTGCTACACCCTGTCTTGCTATACCTGATGCAGCTGCCTGAGTTACGGCAGTAGGCAATGTTTTGAGTGATTCATCAAAAACATATGTATTCGCCTGAATGTTCCATGCAGCCTGAAATGCAAATATTATAAGCGTCATGAGCGCAGGTTTCTGATTTGGCATTACTATTTTCCAGCATATCTGGAACATACTTGCGCCATCAACCTTAGCCGCTTCTATCATAGCGTCCGGAACCTGTCCTATTGACTGACGCATAAGAAATACGCCCATAGGAGTTGCGATACTCGGAAGGATAAGAGCAAAATATGTATCTATCATTCCAAGCTTTGCTATAACCATATACTGAACTATATAGATTACATTACTCTGATAAAGGAGTGATATTACTATTACCGAATTCAGTACTTTACTTCCTCTGAATTTTCCTTTTGCAAGTACAAATGCCGCCATAGAGGCTGTAAAACACTGAGCTACTGTAACTGTTACAGTTATAAAGCAACTATTGAACACATATCTGGAAAAAGGAACCCATAACTGTCCTGCTACTTTAAACATTTCTCTGAAATTATCAAGTGTCGGGTCAATCGCATAAAGTTTCGGAGGGAATATAAACCATTCCTGTGAAGGCTTTATTGACATTACCACTGCAAGATATATCGGAAATGCCATAAACAGACCAAGAACAAGCAGAAAAACAAATATTCCTATCGTACCGGCAAGCCGGTTTCCTACCTGTTTGTTAGAGGCCTTCATCTTTTTTTCATTTGCCATTTTAAAACCGACCTCCTTTTAGTCTGTATATTTTCCGAGAACTTTGCTTATGATTTTATTCATAATAAACATAACTATAAAAAGAACTGTACATATTGCTGATGAATATCCCATTTCATAACGTATCCAGCCATAGTCAAATGCATGAGTCATTATTGTATGCGCCGCATAGTCCGTACTTGGAAAACCTACGAGATTTCTTCCGACCATATCTGCTGTAAATGCTGATACTATCTGCATTACTGCAGCAAACATCATCTGAGGACCCATTGACGGAATAGTTATGTAAATAAGTTCCTGCCAGCGATTTTTTATCCCCTCTATAGCTCCTGCTTCATACTGGCTCTTGTCTATATTCTGAAAACCTGCTCTGAGTGCAAGGAAACCTGCACCAAGACTTATCCAGAGCTGAACAATTATCACCACATACAAAATATAATTTGCGTCAGTAAGCCATTGCTTTGAAGAGTTTATTATTCCGAGATCCAGCAGTATGGAGTTTGCATATCCGTACTGATCACCGCTGAATATAAGCTGCCACACCGTATAGACATTTGCCATTGAAGGTGCATAGAAAATAAGAGTAAATATAGTTTTCAGCTTCGGATGAAGCTCATTTATAAGCCACGCAAGAAGAAAGCAAAGCACATAACTTACAGGGCCTGAAAACAAAGCAAATATTAATGTTACTCTTATTGAATTTATAAATGTCTTATCAGACAAAAATAACGTCTTATAGTTTGAGAGTCCGACAAAATCCGGTGTATTTACCATGTCAAAATTAGTAAAGCCGACCGGTAGCGATATAAGAACCGGAATTATCGTAAATACAGTAAACAGCAACATAAACGGTGCAAGCATCAGCCAGCATTCTCTGCTCTGACTTCTGTCAACACTGCCTATATACTTTTTACTCTTACGTGTTTTCTTATCACTCTCTGATATTTTACCGCTCAAATATAGCCCTCCTTTTCACATAATTTCAAACCTGAAAAAAACAACTGTCAGTCAAGACCAAGATTTTCTCTCTTTCTTGTGATTTCAGAATTTATATCCCTGTTGTACCACATTATAGTGTCACGAGGGTTATAGTGTTCGTTTACTGTCGTTCTGAAAGCTGTCATTATATTTCTTGTAACTGCATATGACGCAGGAATGATAGGTATTTCTTCAAGCTGTTCCCACTGCTCAAGAAGTTTTTTTACTTCTGCAGGAGTCCATGAAAGTTGCTGAAGTGTCTGAACATTTGCCGCATCATATCTTCCCATAGTACCTAAAAGACCTTCAACCGCAACACCGTATCTTGTCTGTACATCGGTTGAAGCAAACCATTTTACAAACTCCCAGGCATCTTCTTTGTTTTCGACCTGATTGAAGATAACCGCACCGCTTCCTGAAGAATTTGCAGCATGTGAGATAGTACCGTCTTCACGAAGCGTTCCAGGAACTACAGTAAAATCCCATAGTCCGCTTATTTCAGGAGCTGCTACTTTAAGCTGATTGTAAAATGTGTAACTCTGTATTACTATAGGATATGTACCATCTCTGAAACGGCTGAATGCATCATATGTCTGCTGAAATTTGTACTTAGTATAAAAATCTGTCCATACTTCAAAAGCCTGAACAGCTTCAACATTTTCAAAAGTTGTCTTTGTCTGCTCTGCATTGTAGTAGTTAAGTCCGCTCTGAAGCATAAGCAGTGCAAAAGTATGACCTACTTCTGTGCTTGGTGCGATATTTGCAGGAGGCAGTACAAGCCCTGCGGTCATATAATTTCGCTGAAATGCCGGAAGCATCTCTATAAGTTCTGTCCAGGTCTGAGGAACAGAAGAATAACCTATTTCAGAAAGAATATCTTTTCTGTAGAACATCATAGGAAATGACTGCTGTAACGGAATAGCGTAAAGACCATCATTATATTCGTACATTACAGTTGCATTTTCATGAAAGTTTTCACATATCTCATCTACTCCGTCAAACTGCTTTAAATCAGCAAGCAAACCTCTTGCCGCAAGGTTTACAGGATACTCACCACCAAGGAAAAGTGCGATATCAGGTCCTTTTCCGGCAAGTGTAGCCTCCACGACACCGCCCTGAACTATGTTAAGATTTACCGGTATGTTATAATTGGGTATAAAATCCGATTCAACAAGTTCCTTTATTGCAAGTGCCTGGTCACGTCCTAGATTTATCCATACATCAAGAACTTCATCGCCTGTTTCTTCTGATATCATACTGTAATCTTCAAAAAACGAAGCTACAAATGACTTTGCACCAAAGCTCAGAGATTCAAAAAACTTTTCATCTGTAGACGAAAACTCTCTGTCATATGATGCTATTTCGATATAGTCCACTTCAAGTGGCTGGTCCTTATAATCTCTCATCCATGATGAGATAGCCGCAACGTTATCTTTTAACTGTGTAAGATATTTCGGTATTTTTTTAGGACTTTCGACGCATTTATCAAGAATGACATACATTCTTTCGATACCTGCAGCTTCCGAACCGCTGGACTTTGCAAGACTTTCTATATTATTTTTTATGGTCTTGAGTTCATCGGATATCATTTCAAAGTCACCGACAAGCTCCGGAATAGCCCTGTCTACGTTATAGTCTGTATACTTGTCAGGATTAGGCCCTGTTATCATAAGTATCTTACGATAATATTCGTTTATATCATATACAACGCCCTCAAGCCTGCGCATTGATTCACCTATTTCACCCGGAATAGCTTCAAGGGATATCGTATGATCCTCTCCTGCAGTAAGATATACATAAATGTCATCGTCCTGAGATTTTGGAACTACTGTATTCCATTCGGTATCATAGTAAAATTTTATCTGGTCAAGCTCCTTGCAAGGAACCTCATTATCGATATACATACGTCTGTTGGAATAAAAACCTCTCATATCCTGCTGTCTTGCTTTTATTCCTATCCTGTACCACCCGTCTGCTGTTATCCGGTCAGCAGGAATAGTCCATGTTACAGTCTGCAGAGCCTTTTTCCAGTTGTCATCACCTATCGTGTTGTACACAAGCTTTCCCGGTTTTGCAGGTGATGCAAGATAGCTTGACTTATCCGAAGTCGGATACAGTGTAGAATCTGATTTGTAAGAAGCTTCTTCACCCTCAAGTCTTATGAGTGTAGAAGGGGTATTTTTTATATCACTATCAGCAGGCTTTATATCAGAATAAGAAGAATATTCCTCTTTGTTGTACAGTTTAAAATATTCTATTGCTATATACGCCTTTGCCGCATCAAATGTTATTTCATGCGTTCCCTTTTCAAGATAAAAATACAGCGATTCATTAAAAAGTCCGTCAACATCTTTTATATCAGTTCCTGACCATTTACTGTACTGTATCTGAGAAGGACGTATCTGACTGCCTTTTGAATTTTCGGTTATTTCTTTTTCATTTACCCATACCTTGTTCAGAGATATGCGTGATGCTGTATCATAAGGCGATTCTCCGTCAATAAGTATGGAAAACTCTATAGATGTTGTATGCGACACTATAGGACAATATGACATATACATATTATACATTCCCGTCTGAGGAACATTCACCTTATAAGTAAGTGTTCCTTCAGCACTGTTCCAGATAAGAACATCTTCCTTTATCATATCGCCTTCATGGCCGAACTTTCCCTTTGAAAACTCTCCGTTTTCAGCTCTTGCATAATCAACACCCTGTACAACGATTTCTTTATCAGGCTTTTCTGCATCCATATACTTATCATAATAATCGCTGTATGGATTTTTTTGTATATAAAAATCATTTTCTGCAAGTACATCTTCGAGATTTTCAAGAGGTTCCTCGGCAAATGCTGTATAACAAAGCGGATTTATATTTACCAGACAACACAAGGAAGCAGTAGCGACCGCAAAAACTTTTTTATACAACTTATGTCTTTTCAAATAACTCTCCACCTTTCCTAAAAAAACATATGCATATATACTTTTTAACTTAAGTTAAAGATTAATTTTAATAAAATTAAGTTAAAGTACACAAAACAATTTAGGAATTATCAACAAATTCCAATTTCATATTCCGCACATCAATTGTTAAATATGCATAATCCTACGATTTAAATTATATCAATAAATCATCTCATTGTCAAGTTATTCTGCCTTATTATCTCAATTTACAAATGTGTTTAGCGTTTTTAACAAAGAAATATTTATTTTTTTAGTGATGTAACTAACTTAAATTATGATTAATATATTACGGTTTTCTGTAGAAAAAATAACATTGTTTTTTATTACAACCGCAAAAGTATCTATGGCATAAAATCATGATACACAACAAAAAACATTTTTATTCTATTTATCAAATGTAATAACATTCAGGGCTGATTCGTCGTAAAAAATGTTGTCTATAACACTTTTTCATTGAAAAAAGTGTTGTGGCACCACACTTTTTCATTGAAATTTCTGTTGTATGATGATATAATAAAAAAGGAGGTGTCGTCATGTACCGTACAGCAATTGAAAAATTACAAAAATGGAAAGATAAAAAAAATCGAAAACCTTTGATCATCGAAGGTGCACGACAAGTCGGAAAGACATGGCTTATGAAAGAGTTTGGCCGACTTCACTATAAAAAAACCGTATATATCAACTTTGATTCAAACACACAAATGAAAACACTTTTTTCCGAAGACCTTGATACCACACGTCTGATCAGCGGAATAGAACTTTATTCATCAACAAAAATAACATCCGAAGATACATTGCTTATCTTTGATGAAATACAGGAAGTTCCCAAAGCACTTGCATCTTTAAAATATTTTTATGAAAATGCTCCTCAATACCATATTGTCTGTGCCGGCTCACTTCTTGGAATAGCACTGCATAATAATACATCTTTTCCGGTCGGAAAAACAGAATTTCTAAAATTATATCCGTTATCATTTTCAGAGTTTCTTATGGCGACAGGCAAAGAACAATTTGCCCGATTACTCAAAGAAAATGATATGAAGATGATAACTACATTTAAAGAAACTTTCACAGAATCTCTCAGATACTACTATTTTATCGGCGGAATGCCCGAAGCTGTTTCAAATTTCTGCGAAAACAACGACCTTAACGAAGTACGAGAAATACAAAAATCAATACTCAATGCATATGAACAGGATTTTTCAAAACATGCCCCGAACAATATTGTTCCGAAAATAAGAATGGTATGGAACAGTATTCCTTCACAGCTTGCAAAAGAAAACAAAAAGTTTATATACGGACTTATCCGTGAAGGAGCAAGGGCAAAAGATTATGAAACCGCTATTATGTGGCTGTCCGACTGCGGACTTATTCGCAAAGTAAGCCGGATAAATTCTCCAGATATTCCACTGAAAGCTTACGAAGATTTAAAATCTTTTAAACTTTTCCTTTGCGATACAGGTCTTCTGGGCTGTATGACCGGTATAAGCAGTAAAGTTCTCCTCGATGGAAATAAACTTTTTACAGAGTTTAAAGGTGCAATAACAGAGCAATATGTACTTCAACAGTTACTGACTGATGATGATATTAATATTTATTATTATACAAATGACCATAGTACGTGTGAAATTGATTTTATAATTGATAACGGAGAAAATGTTATACCTATAGAAGTAAAGGCAGAACTAAATCTCAAAGCAAAAAGTCTGCAGATATTTCAGAGCAAATTTAATATTCCGATGGCTGTAAAAACATCAATGGCAGACTTTAAAAAGCAGGAAAATGTTTGTAATATTCCCTTGTATGCTATAAGTAATATATCTGTGAATGTTTTATGACTTTTGTTTTATATTATATACAAAAACGGCTACCCAAAACAAGGTAGCCGTTTTACTATATGTTATCTTAAAAATATTATCTGTTAAGGATAAGTTTTGTAAGTTCAACAGGATCAACGATTGTGCCGTCTTTGTAAACACGCATATTTCCTGAAGCAATTTCGTCGATGAGGATAACTTCACCGTTGTTGTAGCCAAATTCAAACTTGATATCCCAAAGGTCAAGACCGATTGTTTTGAGATCGTCAGCAACTATCTTTGTGATTTTGAGAGTCTGTTCCTTCATGCTTGCGAACATTTTCTGATCCATAACGCCGAGAACTTCAAGGCCTTCGCTTGTTACGAGCGGATCGCCCTTTTCGTCGTTCTTGAATGTACATTCAACATAACCGTTTTCGATTTTTGTACCGTCAGCAATGTATTCACCGTATCTTCTGATAAAGCTACCTGTTGCAACAAGTCTGCAGATAACTTCAAGACCGTGACCAAAAACTGTTGCCGGAAGAACTTCCATAGTAGCGTTTTCGATATCTGCACCTACGTAATGAGTCTTGATGCCGGCTTTTTTGAGCATCTCAAAGTAGTAAACTGATGTTTCGAGGTTAGCCTTACCGATACCATCAATTGTAAGACCTACTGAGTTCTCACCCGGATCAAATACACCGTCTTTACCTGTGCAGTCGTCCTTGAACTTAAGCATAACATTGCCATTTTCAAGTTTGTAAACGTCCTTTGTTTTACCTGTGTACACTTTTTCCATAGTCTTCATTCCTTTTTTAATAAATCAAGCGAAAATCCGCCCTAATATAATAAAGTATATATTATTATTGAAAAAATTTCAAGAGAAATATATAATTTTTTTTTTACAGACTTATTTTTTGGAGTTTTTTACAATATACTGCGTATTTTTATCTAATGAAATATTTATATTTTCTAAAACCGTTGTATATGGATTTTATTTGAGATTATTCTTTTTTAATTCATCGGCTATATATATTTTTTTAGTTCCTATATTTTGATAATGTTCATCGTGAGTAACCATGATAATCGTTTTTCCGATTTCATTAAGATATTTTAATATATCAATAACATTATCAGCATTTTTTCTGTCTAATGATCCTGTTGGTTCATCAGCCAGAATTATATCGCACTTTTTTAACATAAGACGTGCCAGAGCTATTCGTTGCTGTTCACCACCTGAAAGTGTATATACTTTATTGTTACCCTTTCCTCTCTATATAATCTTGCAATTTTCTTAAAATATCTATCGTTTTCTCCGTTTTTCTTCGATTTTCATTTTTGATATTGGAATGAAGCGGAATAATAAAGAGTAGTTATTGACAGATTACAGCATCAAGTGCCGATTT
>JAGAKZ010000013.1 GCA_017848115.1 Oscillospiraceae bacterium | reverse complement strand
TAACAACCAGCTCCTTATTGTTGTGAATTTCATCTATTTATATTATAACATAAATAGCTGGTTGTTTCTATAGTGATAAAAAAATTTTTTTGTTTAAAAAACAACGATTTTACGTGGCTTATGAGTTTTGCTCAAGGCTAAAAAGATTTTTGAAAGGAGGTGATTAAATTCATGAAAGAGTATAAATTAGTTTACCAAATCAAAAACGGAGAAACTCTATATAAAAAGTATATCTGCTTTACGCCTGATACACATCTATGTGCCAAGCAATACTATGATGAAATAATCAAGTATTTAAAAGACATAAGTTCGTATCCTCGTAACATATACAATAATAGTGAATATATTGCCAAACTTTATGATTCTGAGCAAAATGAAATGGCTACTATCGCTATTGAAAACAATAAATTGATTGTTTATGCATCAGAAAGTTTTGCAAATATCATAGCAATGACTTCAACAAAAAATATTACTATTAATGACGAAAATACCATTCCTCTGAGAATAAGACTTACTGATAAAGAAAAAGTTCTTACTGAAACAGAAAAATGTGCTGGTATTACCTTGGAGCAGAAAATTCGTGATATTGAAATTTATAACGGAGTAATCAATGTTTACGAAGATGTAATGAAACGCCACAAAAAATAGTATTCATTTAGTGATATCTGTTTCCTTAGGTATTGAAATTATTATTTTATTGTTTCTGCATTATTTAAAACTAAAGTACTGTACAAAAACAGAATATCCTGATTTTCAAAAGAAATAAACCTGTCAAGTACTTCACTTGAGATGTATCTGATATCTACAAGTGTTATTTTTGAGTACGCTTCTATAAACAGAGGAGCAATACTGCTTCCGAATGAATCACGGAATATTATAAGTTCTCTGTCACTTTCGGCATTTTTATTTTCTATGGTTATAAGCGAAAGAGGACCTGACAGAAATATTTCATACGGGTCGTCAGAATCGGATTTGGAAAGATCGTATACAGACATTTCCTTGTTTTCTTCAAAATTAAATACAGTACAGTTTTCGATAGTTTCATTTGTAAGATAATATATTTCATCAGGTTTTAACGGAAGAGCAGACTGACCATGATATACTCCGTAAAATGGTGCATTGACTTTTATTTTTTCATATTCTTCGTTAAGTTCAATATTCATACCGAGAGCCAGCTTATTTGCTGTTTCAATAAGGTTTTCCTGTTTCCAGTGTGTATCTGTTCTGTAATAGTCACTTATATCAAGAGTGTCTGTAATATCAATATACTTCATAAAACTATTTTTTTCTTTAAAAATATCAATAAATTTTTCATAATCTATTGAAGGATAATTATTTTCAGGTGTTAAAAAATAATTTTTATCAGGGATTATTGAAAAATACACATTGAAATTTCCCGAAAAGAGATATTTGTTGTATACAGCATTGAATTTTTTTGAAGCGTGTTCTACAGACTTTTCTCTGATGGGGTATTCGAGTTTTGATATATATCCGTTTTCTATATACAGCTTCTGATAGTCATTTTTAGAAAACAGATAAAACTCTGAAACGGATTTTATACTTCTTAGTTTATCACGTCCGGGGAAATGGTCAAGAAAGTAACTTTCAAATCCGCTCATGAACTTTCCGGAAGTAATATTTTTTAGGCTTATTTCAGGGAATACTGCAAGTTTTCGTCTTTCGCCAAATGATATATCTGATTTTGGTCCGAAAATCATTATAAGAGAAAACAACAGTACAAATACAGAAAAAGAGATTACTTTGATCTTATTATGTTTCATAAAAAAATCCCCCCTATTATAAAAAATCCCCACTGCCTTTTTATTATTATGGCAGTGGGAGTTAAGTTTTATTCTATAGCGCCTTCGTGCAGAACTTCAGCATTTTTATAAGTTTCTGTTACCTTTGTCTTGAAAGTATTGATTATAGAAGTTTCACCAAAAGCAGTTACAAGACAGTCATCAACTCTGAAAATTACATAAAGTTCCGGAATGCCACACATCCACTGTCTTGCAAGAATATTTTCCTTTATTGCATCGGCAAGAGGTGATACATCATCAGTTTTCTTTACATGGTAAGCTGCACCTGTAAATGTATTTGCGTTCATCATATGAACGAGTGAAGCGGCATTGTCTATCATGTCAACATTTGCAGCCGGTATACCGAGAGATGCATCGATTGCTTCCTTGTCTTCAACTGAATATTTGCCCGGAGCGTCCATAGTCATATTTTCTTCTGAAAAATCTCCGCCACCGCATGCAAATTTTTCTTCATCTTTGTAGTTTGCCCATACTGAGTTAAGAAGTTCGAGTGTATCTTCTACCTTAGCTACCTCTGTCTGAGATGACTGGCTTTCATTACCTGAACTGTTGTTATCTTTTTTATCTGTACAAGATACCATAGATGCTGTGAGTATGATACATAGAGCTGTTGTGAGTGCTGTTTTTAATTTTTTCATGGTAATCCTCCTGTGATTTTTTTAATTATTTCTTATAAGTACATCATAACACAAAAGAGACATAAAATCAATGTATTTTTGTGTAAATTTAATTTCATTGATTATATAGAATGATTACGGATTTTTGTTACTGTTTATAAAAATCTGAAATCGCACACGTTTGACAAAGAAAGTAATATATGTTATACTTGAACCGAGTGTAAACTCAATAATTTCGTTGTTTTGGGTAAAAAATCATGGAAAAAAGCTTTTAAAAAAGAGGTTAATTTTAATGAAAAAATATTCACTGGGAATAGATGTAGGCTCTACTACAGTTAAAACTGTTATTTCGGATAATGATAAAACTATACTTTATTCAAAATATCAGCGTCACTTTTCTAAAGTAAAGGAAACTGTGACAGAGCAGTTAAATATCATAAAGGATCAGTATCCCGATGCAGAGTTCAGAATGGCGATAACAGGTTCTGCCGGACTCGGACTTGCAAATTCGGCAGAACTTCCTTTTGTTCAGGAAGTAAATGCGGCATTTATAGCAGTAAAGGAAAAGTATCCTGAGACTGATGTTGTTATAGAACTTGGCGGTGAGGACGCAAAGATTATATTTTTTACCGGCGGTGTGGAACAGCGTATGAATGGTTCATGTGCAGGCGGAACCGGTGCTTTTATAGACCAGATGGCGACACTTCTCGGAATTACTACAGATGAACTTGATACGTTGTCAATGAAAGCTCAGAAGGTATATCCTATCGCTTCAAGATGTGGTGTTTTCGCTAAGTCAGATATTCAGCCTCTTCTGAATCAGGGTGCTAAGAGAGAAGATATCTCTGCAAGTATTTTTCAGGCAGTTGTTGATCAGACTGTAGCCGGACTTTCTCAGGGAAGAAAGATAGAAGGAAATGTCCTGTTTCTCGGAGGACCTCTGTTTTTCCAGCAGGGACTCAGAAATGCGTTTGTAAAGACGCTTAAACTTGATGAAAAAACTGCTTGTTTTCCACAAGAAGCACCTGTATTTGTGGCATATGGTTCATCACTCTTTGCTGCAAACAGTGAGGGAGAATATTATACACCGGATCAGATACTTTCAAAAATAGCAAACGGTAAAACATCAGACAATGTTGTAACAGGTGAAAGACTTTTTGAAAATCGTGCAGAGTATGAGGCTTTTATCGAAAGACACAGCAAAAATGACCTCAAATATGAAAGTATCGAAAGTTACAGCGGTGACGCATATCTTGGAATAGACGCAGGTTCTACAACAACAAAGCTTGCTCTTATCACACCTGACGGAAAACTTCTGTATCAGTACTATGCTTCAAATAAGGGTCAGCCTCTTGACAGAATAATAAAAAAATTAAAAGAAATATATACACTTGCTCAAGGTAGGATAAATATAGCCGGTTCTGCGGTCACAGGATACGGTGAAGAACTTATAAAAGCCGGACTTCATATAGATTTTGGTATAGTTGAAACAGTAGCACACTACAAAGCTGCCGCATATTTCTGTCCTGATGTTGATTTTATCATTGATATAGGCGGTCAGGATATAAAATGTTTCAAGATCAAAAATGGTGCAATAGACAGCATAATGCTAAATGAAGCCTGTTCTTCGGGGTGTGGTTCGTTTATACAGACATTTGCTCAGGCTCTCGGATATGATATAGAACATTTTTCAAACCTTGGTCTGTTTGCGGAAAATCCTGTTGATTTAGGTTCAAGATGTACTGTATTTATGAACAGCAGTGTAAAGCAGGCACAGAAAGACGGAGCAACAGTAGAGGATATTTCAGCAGGTCTGTCATCTTCAATAATAAAAAATGCAATATATAAGGTAATACGTGCAAAATCAGCCTCAGAACTTGGAAACAACATAGTAGTTCAGGGCGGAACATTCCTTAATGATGCTGTTTTACGTTCTTTTGAGATGGAACTTAAGAAAAATGTAATACGTCCTGCTATTGCCGGTCTGATGGGTGCTTTTGGTGCGGCGTTGTATGCAAAGGAAAATTCGCAGGGTACTTCTTCAATTATAACTTCTCAGCAGGCAGAAGAGTTTTCATATACATCAAAAGCTTTCCAGTGCGGTGGCTGTACTGCAAAGTGTAACCTTAATATGATAACTTTCAATAACGGTGAAAAGCATATATCCGGTAACAAATGTGAAAAAGGTGCCGGAAAGAAAGTAGAGACCGGAAAGAACTGTCTGTATGAATACAAGCATGACCTTATTATGAGTACAAATCTTAAACCTAAGGATAAGCCGAAAGCAAAGATAGGTATTCCTGCAGTTCTGGGATTTTTTGAACAGTTACCGCTCTGGTGCAGATTTTTCACAGACCTTGGTTTTGAAGTGGTTCTTTCTTCGGAAAGTTCAAGAGATATGTACTACAAAGGTCAGCAGACCATTCCTTCAGATACAGTCTGCTATCCTGCAAAGCTTGTTCATGGTCATATAGCCGATCTTCTCGAAAAAGGTATAGATTTTATTTTCTATCCATGTATGAGTTACAACCTTGAAGAACCTGATACAGACAATCACTATAACTGCCCTGTAGTTGCGTATTATCCGGAGCTTCTCAAGGCAAATGTACCTGAGCTTGATGAAAAGAATTTTAAAAATCCTTATATGGACTTAAACAGACGTAAACATATAGTTGATGTCATGAATGACGTTCTAAAAGGATACAATATTTCTAAAAAAGAAATAGATTCGGCTTTTGAAAACGGCTTTAAGGCCCTTGATGATTTCAGAAAAAATATATGCGATAAGGCACAGGAAATCATAAAGCAGGCAAGGGAAGAAAATAAGAAGATAATAGTTCTTGCCGGAAGACCCTATCACATAGACAAAGAAATAAATCACGGAATAAATAAACTCATTACCAGTCTTGGAATGGCTGTTGTAACAGAAGACAGTGTGTGTGACCTTGGAAATCTCCCTGAACTTGATGTTCTCAATCAGTGGACATATCACGCAAGACTCTATAAGGCAGCCGAATATGTTACAAGAAATAAGGATATGCAACTTGTACAGCTGGTTTCTTTCGGCTGTGGAATAGATGCAATAACGACAGATGAAGTAAGACAGATACTTGAATCAAGAGGAAAGCTGTACACACAGCTTAAAATAGATGAGATAAGCAATCTCGGAGCGGCAAAGATAAGACTCAGAAGTCTTATGGCAGCCTCCGAATAAGAAAATAAAAAGGAAGAGTGAATAAATTGTCAAAATATCCTATATTTAATGATGATATGAAAGCAACTCATACGATACTTGTACCGGATATGCTGCCTATTCATTTCAATCTTATTATCAGTATCCTCAGAAACAACGGATATAATCTTGAACTTCTGAGAACTTCAACACAGACGGTAATAGATGAGGGACTTAAAAACGTTCATAATGATACCTGTTATCCTGCTCTCCTTGTAATAGGACAGTTTATGGAGGCGCTTAACAGCGGAAGATACGACCCCGACAGAACAGCACTCATGCTCACACAGACAGGCGGTGGCTGTCGTGCATCAAACTACATTCATTTGCTCAGAAAAGCACTCAGAGATAAGTATCCGCAGGTTCCTGTAATATCACTTAATTTCAGCGGACTTGAAAAAGAAGGTGGTTTCAAGCTTACTGTTCCGATAGTTATGAAACTTCTTTACGCTGTACTTTACGGAGATATTCTTATGCTTCTCTACAATCAGTGTCGTCCTTATGAGATGATTCCGGGAGAATCCGAAAAAGTTCTGCACAAGTGGGAAAAGATACTTCAGGATAATTTCTCTAAAAATAAATTTATGGGAACAGCAAAAACATATAAGAAAATACTTGATGATTTTGCAAAAATAAAGAGAAACAAGGTAAAGAAAATAAAAGTCGGTATAGTAGGGGAGATCTATGTAAAATATTCTCCGCTTGCCAACAACCATCTTGAAGATTTTCTCATAAGCGAAGGTTGTGAACCTGTTGTACCGTCACTTCTTGACTTCGTTCTTTACTGTGCGATAAATACTGTAAACGACGGTAAGATATACGGCTTTAAAAACAAAAGCACAACACTTTTCAAAATAGGTTATGATGTTATATATTCAAAGCAAAAGCAGATGATAAAAATAATCAAGGAACATGGCGTATTTGAACCGCCTCATGATTTTGAACATCTCAGACAAGAATGTGACAAGTATATACATCAGGGCGTAAAAATGGGCGAAGGCTGGCTTATTCCTGCCGAAATGGCAGCTCTGGCAGCATCGGGAACAGAAAATATAATCTGTACACAGCCTTTTGGCTGTCTGCCGAATCATATAGTTGCAAAGGGTATGGCACGAGTGATAAAGCAAGGCTTCCCGAATGCAAATATAGTAGCTATAGACTATGACCCCGGTGCTACGAAAGTAAATCAGGAAAACAGAATAAAACTCATGCTTGCTAATGCGAGAAGAGGATAAAGAATAAATCCACCATACTCATTTTTTAATAAGCATGGTGGATTTTGAAATATAATAGAATGTTTACTCCGAAAAAAAGCTTATTCACTCTCTTAATGTTGATTAATTTTTATAAAGATGTTATATAACATATTGGTTAACTAAATCAAGTGACAAAGCTACAGCCTCTGATTTCCATGATGTAAAACAAGGTTCTGGTGCAAAGTACTATAAAGCATTAAAAAATGCTAGTGAGACATATGTTGTTTTGGCTGCAGAAAACAATAATTATGATGCAAGTTCATATAGCGTAAGTGGATATTGGGATGAAGAAACCAACTAAGTTTCAAAATTAAATTAATATATGCAACAGGTTTTCCTGTTGCATATCCATTTTGGAGGAACGTATGATATCTTATTACTTTAAAAGAATTATCAATGATAAAACAAAGCTTTTTATGATAATATTTATTTTAATATTACCAATAGCTGAAATATTACTTTATCTAAGAAATATATCTGTCGGAGGGTATGTACCATATGCTGATTTAGCATGTTTTCTTACAGGAAACAGCCATGGATTACGTCATATGATTCAATCTGTTTTTTTATGGTTTATGCCTTTTTATCTTCTTGTTGTTGTAGCTGATGATTGTATAGAAGATTATCAGAGCGGATACAAGAATGTTATGATATCAAAAATGGGAAATAAACGATATTTTATTAATAATATCATAAAAGGTTTTGTTTTTTCTTTTGTGATAGTGTTTACTGCACTTATTTTTAATTTTATACTGGTTCATATATTGTTTTATAGTGCGTCAGGTCAAAATATTTCTGCGATACTTGGAGAACAATCGGGATTTTTAAAATGGTCTGCTGAAAATGCAACACTAACAAATATTATCTATATAGTTATAGCATCACTTATTTATGCAATAACAGGAGCTACAGGAACGGCGGTTTCTGTATTTTTTCACGAAAGAAAAATAATATATCCTCTGATGTTAGCACTTTGGTTTGTTCCGTTGTTACTAAAAAAATCTATTATGATTTTTTTGCAACCGTTCAGTGAATATAGTATTACTTACGCGTTACCGACAGTAATAATATATATTATTGTAAATATAGCGTTGGTTATATCATTGTACTTAGTGAGGATAAAAAATGAGAAAATATAAATTATCTAAGGTTATAATATCATCTGTTATAATATTCGTTTTCTTAGTGATACATTGGATTTTTTGTAATATTCCTATAATACTGAAGTCAGGTTCTGTAGATAGATTAAATTTATTTGTTTCATTACTTTGTGATAATGGTGGATATGAATATAGACAATCAATGATGGTTATATATATAATACCGTTTTTATTGGGAATATCATATATAACATCTTATGATTTCAGTATATTCAATATTGTACGTACCAAATCAAAAAACAGAATTTTTAATCAGTATCTTATAAATATAATAACATGGTCTTTTTTGTTTTCTTTTTTTCATGAAATAATAAATATAGTCGGTATGAATTGTGTTTTTAGTAATAGTGTTATAGATAATAATAAATTTATTTTGAGTTCATTAATAAATTTATTTGCAATGACAATATTTTATGCAAGGGTAGGTATGATCTACTGGATTTATAAAATATTGGCAAGTGAAAAAATATCTCTATTATTAACTTTGGTTACATATTGTATATGCTATTATTTTATGTTTTTGTTCCCTGTGCTTGGTGAAATAGGACTTCCATGCTATGATTGCAGTCTTATAGGCGGAATGATAACAGATTCTTTTACGCTTGAAATAATACTTATAAAGTTTTTTAAAGGAATAATGCTTCTTATAGGAATTTTGATATTGTGTTTATATTTATGGAAAGATAAGGATATTTTTGAAGATGAAAGAAAATAAATTAAATTTTTTGTTTATGATATTTGCTATGGTAGTTCAATCAATTTTTTTGAATACAGCATGTTTAAATAATTATAATTTTACTTTTGCTTTTGGATTGTCAGAAATACATTTTGAAAATCCTTCACTTTGTATTAATATACTTTGTATTGTTTTGCCTCAGATTTTTATATTGTTGTTTTACAGTGGAAAAACATATGATATAATCCATGGATATGGGAAAATGCTTGTAATAAGAAGTTATTCCAAGAAAAGTATAATTTTAAATCAGTTTTTAAAAACTGTTGGTGCATTATTTTTTATAACAATTATTCAATTTGCAGTGAGTTGGATTATTCAGAAAAAGCCTGTAGAAAGTACGGATTATTTAGATATTATAAAATGTACTGTATTGTATTTAGCTGGAATGATTTTTATTGTTCAAGTAGAACAGCTTCTGGAATTTTGGTTTGAGCATAATATTTCATGTTTGATAACGATTTTATATTTATACGTATCTTACGTTATAGTATGTATTGTAAAAGTGGGATTTTTAAAGTATATGTTGCCATCTGTTCTTGTATTTGGAGTAAACAATGGCTCAATAAAAGATGACAATAGTTATATTTATTCGCTTATAATGTTGATTTTTGTGAATATAATGATTTTATTAGTAAAGATATTTAAAATGAAGAAGTCAGATATTTTTTAGAGAGGATTTTAATCATGATACAGTTGAAAAATGTTAATAAAACAATAGCATCCAGACAAATTTTAAAGGATGTTACATATGATTTTGAGTATGGAAAAGTATATGGATTGTATGGTGTGAATGGTTCGGGAAAAACCATGCTTATGCGTGCTATATCAGGGCTCATAGTAATAGATGGAGGTAAAATAATAATAGATGGCAAGGAACTACACAAAGATATTTCATTTCCGCCTAACGCAGGTATAGTTATTGAAAATATGTCATTGTTACCTAAATATAATGCATTTGATAATCTTAAAATATTATCCGGAATAAAAAAAATAGCTACAGATGATGACATACGCAGAAGTTTAAAACGTGTTGGTCTTGATACAGATGTTAAAGTAAAAAAATATTCTCTTGGTATGAGACAGCGCCTTAATATAGCTCAGGCTATATTTGAAAAACAGAATATAATTCTTCTTGATGAACCTACAAATGCGCTTGATGATGAAGGTGTAAAACTTATATATGATATTATAAGAGAAGAAAAGGAACGCGGTGCTTTTGTAATGATGGCAACACATCATAAAGAAGATCTTAGTGAAGTATGCGATAAAATTCTTAATGTATCGGAGGGGAAATTGCTTGAAAAGTAAGTTAAAAGAAAAAAGAATCATCGGGATCATAATGGTTTCCTTTGTGATTCTTGTACTGATATGTTTGCTTTCAAATATATTCATAATAAAAAAACTTGAAAGATATGAAGAATATAGTCCTGAACAGGTAAATATGGAGATAGAAAGCGAAGATGGTTACAAATATTGTATTTTAGAACGTGATACTGGAGAAAGTATTGTAAGTATTTTAAAATATACAGGCAGTGAAATAGAAATTGAAGTTCCGGAAAATATTGATGGATATAAAGTAGCTTTTATTGAAAGCGCTTGTTTTGCGTATAATGAAAACATAGAAAAAGTTATAATTCCTGAAACTGTTGAATATATGGGACCATCAGTTTTTGGTGGATGTAAGAAACTTAATTATGTAAGAATGCCTGAAAGTATTGAGGAAGCAGGGCAAGGCTTATTTTTGGATACATCAGATGAGTTAGTTGTTTATTGTAAGGAAAATTCATATATGCACACATACGTTCAAGAGCAGAATTATTCTTTCGAGTTATACTGATGTAAGTATTTTTGCCAAATGAATATAAGTAAACAGATATGAGTATGACAAATACTTATATCATAAAGTAAATGTTGGTAGAAGTTAGATTATCAATGACATATAGTTGCAAAGGGTATGGCACGAGTGATAAAGCAAGGCTTCCCGAATGCAAATATAGTAGCTATAGACTACGATCCCGGTGCTACGAAGGTAAATCAGGAAAACAGAATAAAATTCATGCTTGCTAATGCGAGAAGAGGATAAGAAAATAAAGATGTCATATTAGAAAAGTATGGCATCTTTGGCTGTATAAGAGTATTCATTGTAATTATGTGACATCCTCCCCCACCTTAGAGGTGGGGGAATTCTTGCTGAAAATAGTTAAATTATTCAACCGGTTCAAAGGTTTTCATAAAGCGTTTTAAGAGAAAAGCACAGAAATATGGGAAAGTGTATATTTGGTCGCTGTATCCCACATTATTGAATGTAAACTTAAATCCATACTGAATATCACTGTATTTATCGCTCTCTATCAATGTACGAAGAGATTTTGACCTGCCCGACCTTGATTTCACTTCGACAGGAATAAGTGAATCCTTGCTTCTTATAAAGAAATCTTCTTCAAGAGTAGAATCATCACGTTTATAATAAAATAGTGAGTAACCCGATTTGACGAGTGCTTCAGCTACTATATTTTCGTACAAAGCACCTTTATAAACACCAAGATTGCGATTAGCTCTCAGATCATCTCCGGCTTCTTCATCAAGCAAAGACACCAAAAGTCCTGTATCAGCAAAATAAAGCTTGAATTTATCCAGATCATAGTTTCCGTTCAGAGGTAGTTCCGGAAACTCAAGACAATAGCAGATATTCGTAATACCTGCGTCCGATAACCACTCCACACAGCCACGATAATCATGAAATCTTGCTCCTGATGCAACTTTTGATATCTGAAACTTTTTATTTTCTTTGGCAAGTTGAGGTGCAATGCGATTAAAAACGTTAATAATACGGGTCTGGTCAACACCTTCGGCATATTTGCGGATATCTTCTTTGTAATCTGCAATTAATTGTCTTTGAGTGTCAAGAGAACCTTCAAATGTTCCTTTTTCAATATAATCACGGATTACTGCAGGCATACCGCCAAGCACACAGTAATCAAGGAACAGTGAGTGATATAGATCCATTTCAAGGTTATTGAATGGTGTAAAAGTTTTCATGTGCTCAAGCATATCACATATAACCGAAGAATCGTATCCTTTTGCCCATAAAAATTCTTCAAAATCCATAGAGTGCATAGTGTAATCTGTTTTGTAACCGACGCTGTTGTGCTCTATTTTTTTGTAATTTACTCCAAGCATGGAACCACTGCAAATAACATCAAAACGTCCATCAATTTTAAAAAATTTCAACGCAGTTGCTATATCAGGAAATTCAGTGATTTCATCAAAGAAAATCAAAGTTTTTTGTGGTATAAACTTTTTGTTCGGATCAATGCGTGAGATATTCTTGATGATATCTGCAACGTCATAGCCGTCAACAGTAATTTTCTTATATTTCTGGTCTTTTACAAAGTTTATCTCAATAACACTTTCATAATGCTTATATGCAAACTGTAGAACAGACTCTGTCTTACCAATCTGCCTTGCTCCTCGCACGATTAAAGGTTTTTTATTTGAATCTTTTATCCACTCTGAAAGGTAATCATCAATTTTTCTTTTCAGGTACATAACCAACACCTCTTTCTTTAAGAATATTATACTCTCTTTTGCATCTGTCAGTCAATAAGAGATACAAAAAAATGAGCGAAAAATTTGAGTTTCACAACAAAATCTGAGCGAAAAATTTAAGTTTCACAACAAAATCTGAGCGAATTATTCGGATGAACCAACAAAAAGCCCCCATTTACCTGCGTAAAACAGGAAAAAGAGGGGCGTTTATATCAGCTTACCGCCTCATAGCGTTCGCTGTAAATTATATCGTTCATTACCTTTTGAGGAGAAATATCACCTGAGCGTACCATGTCAAATATTGCAGGAGTTGCACCTGATACAAGTGCTGCACCTGTTTGTGTCATGGTTACAGGAATATTGCTCTGTCTGCTGTTTACATTCCAGAAAACTATTTCAGGGAGTCTGTAACCGTAACTTTCATACTTTTTCTTCATTGCTTCAAACAAAGTAAGGCTGTTTCCGCCTTCTACGCAGTAGTCAAATTCCATATCGGATATGATATACAATCTCTTCGGCATTTCTGACTGACTGACTTTATTTTTTACAGCAGTTGAAAGAATAAGGTTGAAAGTTGCTTCGAGGTTTGTGTTTGCAACCTCACAGAAAGTTGAGCAGTACGCAACCTTTTGAGCTATATCATCGCCTTTTATCTTAACTATTTTCGGCTTCGATGAGAATGTAATGAAATGTCCGCCAAATGTGCCTTTGTTGTGCTCTGCAAAATATATTCCGAGTGAAAGTGCAACATCAATAGGACGCATAGACGGGTCACCGCCCATCATAGAACCTGAACCGTCAACAACTGCAATGGCATTTTCGGTTGTATCACCGCATGAAACAAGCGAATTCCATGTTGCATCGAGAACTGCACGTTCATTCTGGCTCATGTAACGATTTTTCAAAACAGTACGTACTATGTCATAAGGGTAGAGTGAAGATGTGTTGAGGTGCTCGGAACCTTCATATACCTTTGTTATGAATTTTGTATATCTTTGCTCATCGTTTCTGAGAAAAGCTTTTCTGTACTTGAACATGGCTTTTGACGGTTGCTGTGAATATTCAAATGTATAGTCACGTTCTCTGAGTCTGTTTTCAAGAATATCAATATATTTTCTGAGTGATACAAGAGTTTTTCTGTATTCTTTTTCATTCATTCCAAAACATTCACAAAGTTTTCTTGCGTTTTTTACTGTCTGGTATGATGATGCATTTACAGACGGTAACCATTTTGCGAGAAGTGAAACAGGTTCCTGTTTTTTCATACATTCTATATCTTCATCTAATATATATTTTATCTCGTCTATTGCCTCTTTTTCGCATGATGTATGGAGAAGTGTGAGCAGATCGTCGTATCTTCCGTACTCAGCAAAATTTTTTATATTTCTTTTTACAGCTTCGGGAGCTATTTTTGTCAGAGTTTTTATTGCTGTTCTGAAAAATCTGCGTTCACCAAGACCGCCTCTTGCATCACGTGCAAAAAATATGATTTTCATTGTTTTTTCACTGTCTTCTGCATATGCACGAATGACAGCTTTTTCAATCTCACTATCATCAGAAAATCTCATAGCACCCGATCTGAAGAACAGATCAAGACAGTCCGAACCTGAGTGTGAATATGTAAGTGCGCCGTTTTCGGTAAAAGTTATATCTGATTGTTTTTTCATCATGTTAAGCATTTAAGATCTTCCTTTCTGATAGTTGATAAACAAGACAGGCTATTTTTGTCAGTAAAAATAAATATTGCTGTTGCTGTCTTCACACGGTACATTTTTTTCTTGACAGGAAAAATAAATTGCTGTTAGTACCGTAAATAAAATACTAAAAAATTAAAATTCAAAAAATCAAGACACAAAATATTACCCATAAATATTCAAAAAGTTGCTGGTTGTGTCTTTTCCACCGAAGTGGTATGTTTAGATTATAGCACTCGTGAAAATAAAAATCATTTAAAAAAAGCTGCGAAGAAACGTGACAAATTTTGTAAAACTAATTTGAAAATTGTTTGTATAAGATTAAGTCAATTTATAGTGGAAAATATTGTTTGGATATGATAATTGATTTATGTTATACTTACATCAGGAGGTATATGAGTATGAATGCAAATTATGATAATAAAGCATCATTTGATAATTACGTTTATTATCTGATGATACGAAAAAAAATCAAATTTTCTTATGGCGTGTTTTTGGTGATGGAAATGATATATATGTATTATATATCATCTTCATATATAACTATTATGAAAAAACTGTTTATGCCAGCGTTTATATTGCTTTTGATCAAAGACGGATATATATTTCTTTTTAAGAGAGAAAAAAATAAAGCTTTCAGATCAACTTTAGGAAGTATAGCTGTAATGTGTATTCTTACAATTGAACTTACTATACTGGATCTTGATGGTGTAACTCCTTTGGCGGTAATGTTTTTTCCGAATATGATTGCACATTTTATATTATACAGAAGCGAACTTATTGAAAATTCACTTTCCGAACTTGTTGACTATCCGTATTTTAAAACAGAATTATATAAGCCGGGAGAAACAGCAGGATATGTTGAATTTTCAAACAGCCGGCAGGATAAATTTCTTAAATCGGCTCTTCGTAGTACAGAAATATCCTCTTATTCAAAAGTGGCACGAATAGTAAAATATGTTTCTTTGGGAGTTATAGCTTTGGGAATGATTACTTTAGTAACAAGTACAACAGAGCTTTTTAAACTAAATTCTGCTGAAAGTATTAAGCCGGGTACAACATATTCTAACGGAGAATATATTGAATTTGAAATCGAAAATTATTTTGTCGGCGAAGCGGTAGAGGATTACGGGAGGATCGTTAGCTATTGGGTTTGTGTTTCCGGAACTGATAAATATCTTTATATAAAAACAGATAAACGTCTTTTTTTAGAAAGTAAACAGCTTTCTTCACCTGTCTTATTAAAAGGAAAAGTAACAACACTTAATGATAATTCTATGTATTACAATGTAGTTGGAACAAAATTGCTTGGTGAAGATGCTTCAAATGATGATAAAATAAAAAAAGCAAAAGAGGTTTGTTTTAATAACATTCAGATTATTGTTAAAGATACATATGATACGACAGATAAAATACTTACGTGGGTTATTGCTGTATTTACTGGTATAGGTGTTTATGCAATAACTGATATTATCATGAAAAGAAAATTTTCTTAAATTATATGAAAACCAAAAAGCCACAGAGAGTGTATTGCTTCTCTGTGGCTTTGGTTGTATTTATATCAGGAAATAACTAATCAAAGTTCGTAACAGAAAAATCAGGCGGAGCATCTAATTCTTCGGATACGTATTTTCCTGTTTTTTTTCTTTGTTTTACACATTCGGTCAGTATATATTCTATTTGCCCGTTTACAGAACGGAAGTCGTCTTCTGCCCACGCTGAGATTTCGTTGTATAGTTTTTCGGAAAGTCTCAGTGGTATTTGTTTTTTTGGTGCCATATTAATACAAGCTTCCTGTATTTACTATAGGCTGTGCGTCATGATTTCCGCAGAGGACTACGAGAAGATTTGATACCATTGCAGCTTTGCGTTCTTCGTCAAGGTCTACCATATTGCCTTCATTCAGTCTTTCAATTGCCATTTCAACCATGCCGACTGCACCGTCAACTATCATCTTTCTTGCGTCAATTATAGCAGATGCCTGTTGTCTCTGGAGCATAACCGCAGCTATTTCGGGAGCGTATGCAAGATAAGTTATTCTTGCTTCTATTATCTCAAGACCGGCTTCTTTTACTTTTTCCTGAATTTCATCACGTATTCTTGAAGCAACTATCTCACTTGAACCTCTGAGACTGCCTTCATCGGCTATTCCGTCACCGGTAGTATCAATGTTTGGTGCTACGTCATATGGGTAAACACGTACTATATTTCTTAAAGCACTGTCACACTGAAGTGAAAGGTATTCTTTGTAGTTGTCAACGTCAAACACTGCTTTTGCAGTATCAACAACTCTCCACATTACAGCTATACCGATTTCTATAGGATTTCCCAGACAGTCATTGATTTTCTGACGATTGTTGTTGAGTGTCATTATTTTAAGGGAAATTTTTTTGCTGTATGATTCAATGGAAGCATTCTGATTTGACAAAGAAGCGGAACAATTACCATCGACATCACCGCTTTGTCTCAACTTTGTATGAGCGGCAGGGTTTACAGCCGAACAGAATGGATTTACCCAGTAGAAACCTTCGTTTTTAAGAGTTCCTACATATTTTCCGAAAAGTGTAAGTACGAGTGCTTCCTGTGGACCTACGATTTTAAGACCAAGGAGTGGTATCCAGCCGGCACTAGCCCATAATATGCCCAGAACCATAAATAAAACAGGCAGTCCGCCACCGACATCATCAAGCATCTTTGCCGAAAATACTATGATCGGAATAGATACAAGCCATACAACAAGTATAAGCAGTAACATAGATAAACCGTTTCTTTTCTGATTTAAAATTTTTTCTTTCATAAAATATCATCCTTTCTGATTTGCTTGAAACAAAAATATATTTATTCGATATCACTATGATATCATATTAATTTCGATTTGTCAATACCTTTTTTTATTATTATGATAGAGCAGGGGAATGAACTAAAAAAATGTGACCTGCCTACTGATGACAGATCACATTTTTTTATCATTCAATTATCCGAAGATTATTTTTATAAAATCAAACATTGTTAATACCTCCTGTGTTTTTTCTCATATCTCATGTTTATATATTAATATACTTCTGATTCTTTTTCAATAAAATCAGAGTAAACAGTATATTTAAAAGAGTAAACGGAATTAATTTTATTATTTTATAATATTATATTGAAAATCACCGAAAAATAGTGTATAATTATCATTAATAGGGATTCGTGATAGATAATATGATAACAGTACTACTATATATATCGGCAGTACTTATTTTTTTGAAAGGAAGTGAAAGGGCCGATTGGCTCATTATTTATGAAAATAGCTATATGTGATGATGAAGCAATTTTTCGTAAAGAATTGAAAAAACACATCGACAACTACGCCAAAGCAAAACATCTGGATATCATCTGTGATGATTTCAGTAACGGTCATCAGTTAATAAGTTCAAAAAATTCGTACGATGTTATTTTTATGGATCATCAGATGGACGACATTACAGGACTTGAAACGGCAAAGAAACTACGTGAAAATAACAATAATACGGATATCATATTTCTTACAAGTTATCCCCATATTGTTTTTGACACATTTTCGGTAAATACATTCAGATTTCTTGTTAAACCTATTGATGATGAGAAACTCTTTGAAGCTCTTGACGAACTCAGAAAAAGCAAAGAAGATGAAAAATATCTTATTATTAAAATAGATGAAGTAACAAAAACCATTCCGACAAGCGATATAATTTATGTAGAAGCATCAGATAAATATTGTTATATACGCACTGTTGATGATAACTATCTTTACAAGAAAACGCTTTCTGACTTGGAAAAACAATTGCCTGAAGATAGTTTTTTCAGATGCCATCGTACTTATCTTGTAAATATGAAACATGTAATATCTCATACATCGAACAGCGTGACATTCAGCAACAACGAAAAAGCCGTCATCAGCAAAACAAGACTGAGCGCATTTAAAAAATCATTTGTTGATTATATAAAACAGCATAATATATAAATATGGAGGTATTATAGCTGTGTTAAACTTAATAATACCCTTCCTTCTTCAATCTGTAAAAACATACATATATATGCGACTGATAGATTTCTTTGACTGTAAAGTATCTGCACCAAAATTACATATGATGATTATATCATTATTATTAGGCTCCGGATTTTATACATTGACACTAAACAGTGATTTTCTCAGTACACCTTTAATTTTGAAATTTTGTATTTTTATATCGACTTTTATATATCCATTCTTCATTTATAGTATAATGTTTAAAAAAGCAACAACTACTATATTATGTTTTTCTCAGATACACCTTATTGGTAATAACTTTTTTTCAGGATTAACTACTGCAATAACTGCGGATATGAATATACAAAAAAGTCAGATTTTTTTTAGTTGTATATCGATTTGCTGTGAGCTTATTACAATTCTTTTCATTATTTTAATAGCGAAAAAAAATAATTCTTCTTTGGTAATAAGAGATACGCTTTTAAAAGTTCCTGCCAAACTATATGCTATATTGTTTATAGCTTCATGGATACTAACTTTCTATACAAATATAATCTTCAACGATTATTATATATGGAAAAAAATTTCGTCATATGCAGTAATAGCTCTTACTATTATGATAATTGTATTCGTTCTTAAACTTGCAATACAATCAAAGGAAAATGAGGAAACAAAGATACTTCTTGAAAAACAGATTCAAAATCAGGTTGAATATTATGAAAAAATCAACTCCATATATTCTGAGTTCAGAAGTTTCCGCCATGATTTCAAAAACCATATTTTATGTTTAAGATACATCTTAGAAGACAACGATATTCCAAAAGCACAGAAATATCTTGACGATATGTTTGAAATGTCTGCTGTAAGCCGTAACAAATACAATACAGGAAATATCATTATAGACTCTCTGCTTTCTGATAAAAACGAAAAAGCTCTTTTATGCAACTCTGTAATAAATTTTGAAGGTGCAGTTCCCACAAAGGGGATATCCAGTGCAGATTTGTGTACTATATTTGCGAATGCAATCGACAACGCAATTGAAGCCTGTGCAAAATCAGAAGATGATAATCAAAAAGAAATAAAAGTCCATTCTTATGTAAGACAGGGCTATTATTTTCTGAACATATCAAATCCTGTTTTTGACTTTGTAAATATACAGAACAATACTGTTACAACTTCTAAAAAAGATAAAGAACATCATGGTTTCGGAGTTTCAAATATAACTAAAACTTCAATGAAATATAACGGTAACACAAAAATAAAAGTCGATGATAATCTATTTGTACTTGATGTTGAGATTCTTCTCGATGAAACTATAACTAATAAATAAAAAAATTTCTCCGTATTTAAAATATGGAGAAATTTTTTTGTTCCACGTGGAACATATGTTTATTTGATTTCCTGCAGATACAGTGTCGCCCTGCTCTGTATAGCCTTTGCAGTTTCCTCTGCTGTCTGTCCGCCTGCAAAAAATATCTCACACTGCTCATTTATTATAGAACTTATATTCTGGTCACAGGTAACAGGAGTATCTGCATTTTTTATAAGTTCTCTTAATATTTCAAGTGTGTCCGAATCAATATTTCTAAGCTTTACATCATTTCCGTAATGGTCTGACGAATGCATATTATCCGTATTTGCCATAGCCGACTTTGCCTGACTTTCAAATACAGATTTTTTAATCGGAAAGTCATACTGAAACTGACCGTTTATCAGACTTAATTTTTTCTGTGCCTCATCTTCAAAAAGGCTCTTTATAAAATCCCATGCAACATCTTTATATTGTGACTTTTCACATATGCTCACAAGTGTTGCCGAACTTGCACGTATACCATTTCCTTTAGCAGAAGGTATATTTAAAAATGCCGGTCTGTCATCGGGATTTTTCTTTTTGTTTATAACGTCCATCTGCTTAAAACGTGCAAGTACATCAAATGAATTGATATTTATATAATCAAAACAACATATCTCCTCTATGATCCTTACCGGATAATCCTCATCTTCATAATGCACACTTTCATAATCTGCAATGGGGATACCATTTTCTTTTATATATCCGAGAAGTTTTATAAAATCATCGCTTTCAAAGTTGCATTTTCTCTCTTTAAAGTCAACATATTCAAGCAGATTATCGCTGATAAAATGCTGTATCAGATTTTCTCTGAAAGGCTTGTAAAATAATGTCTTCGTTTCTCCGAGTTTCCAGAACTCATCAAATGTAAATTCATAATCCTGTCCTGTTACAGACTCTTTTCCTGCAAGCGCTGTAAGTGAAAAAGTAAGCGGAACCTGATACTGTTTTCCGTCATAGCCAAAAGTATTCATTATATTTGTAAAGTACTCTTCATCATTTGTAAAACCGTCTTTTTCAAGGTATCCGCCAAGGTCTGCAAACATTCCGAGCTGTGTATAACGTCGCATATCAAGATTTTTGTTTCCCAACACTATATCGGGAATATTTCCTTCTATAAGTTCGAGATTAAGTTCACTCAATCCGCTTATGTACTCATTTCCATGATAACCCGAATATTTATTATAATCATTTACGATTATCCTGTAGTTTTCGTTGTCACGATTGTACTCGACTATTTTCTTTTTGATATATGCAGGAATAGTATCACAGGCAAGTATGATATTCTCTTTTTTATTGATATTTTCAAGCGTCTGACTGTCAACTCTGTCAAGACATGATATATGATAATCATTTTCCTCATAGTACACATACCCTATCATATCTTTTCCGAAACATACAGGATCTGCTATCTGCGTATCTATATCAGAATCGATCCAGTTTATTACCTCGCTTATACTGTTGTCATGAACCTTATAGCCATATATTCCGTCCTGTGCTGTAAAATATGCATCATAATTTTCATCACCGGCATTCACATCTGTTATCATAAACTTTATTTCAGATATATCTTCAATAGATTTCTTGTCATAATTTATCTTTGCAAGCCTGTTCACACCGCTGACATCTGTATATACGGCATAATGTTCATTATCTACAGCAAAAATGCCCTTCACCATATCATCGGGAGCTACATTTACTGAAGAGATCATTTTACCGTCACTGTCAAACAACTTTATATTATCATCCTGCGAAACAGTGATATTTCCGTTTTCATGAACTATAAGCGTACAATCATACCAGTTATAATCATCCTCAAGTGTGATACTGCTTATCTTGTTCCATGACTTATCAAACTTATCTATATATGACTGACTTGTTATATCACCTATTTCACTGTCATACCATGATTTTCCGTACATCATGTATATATTTTCATCTTTGTCACTTGTAACGCTGTATATCTGCCCTGTACCTTCAATAATAAATCTGAATTTTTCTTTTCCATTTTTATCAGTAACAACTATACCACTGCCTTCACTGTAATCGGTAATAACTATATTTGAAATAAAAAGCAGACTTTCATTTTCAATGGCGGAAACTGATAAAGAACCATACGTATCAGAATATTTTTCAAAATTCAGTATATCATAAACCTCATCATATTTCATACTATAACCGCATATTTTTCCGCCCTGTATAAATAATATATCCGAGTCACCGTAATTTTCAAAATTATCAGCCCTTACTATCTGCAAATATCCTTCAAGTATATTTGTATCATATCTTCCGATAATTTCGCCTGTATCGGCGTCCAGTTCGTTAAAACAGGTATGATGAGAGCCTGTTGCTCTGTGATTATAAGTTGAGATAACAGGATTTCCGCTCTTTGTTATTATGCACTGCGTAAAATGACCTTCCATATCGCCTGTTACATCTTCGGCAACATACTGAAGTTCATTTTCTGACGAAAACTTATACATATCTATAGTACCATCATTTTTATCAAGAAATATATATACACTTCCGTCTTCTGAAACTTTCAACGTATGATACATATATCCGGTTTCCGTAGAGATTTTTTCAAGCAGATTTACATTATCAACAATATTCATCGCATTATCATAAACGCAGTACATTATTTCACTTAAAATATCATCACGCATATTCACCATATACAAGCATAATCTGCCGTTCTCATCTTCTGTCATATCAGCAAGAAATCCTGTTGCACCCTGACCTACTATGGTATTGTCTGTAAAAAGCAATGTTTCCTTATTGTACCTTGCTATGTTTATCATGCCGTTTTCATCAAAATAACAAAAGTAATAATATTTCTCACCGGCGTAACAATCCTGAATTTTAATATTGTCTGTCCTGATCTCATTAACCTTATCATTCTCCGGGTCATATACACCGGTTTTTATTTCACTTGAATACTCTGAAAATAAATAACCGGAAACACATATGTCGTCATTTACATTATATATTTTTTCATAATACATATTTTCTGGTTCGATATACTTTTCATTTTCCTTAAAATAGTTTTCTATAAGAGTCCTGCCTATCGGACCTTTTTCTTTTTCGGTATCATTTTTCCTGCACCCTGCAACCAAAACCATTACAAAAACTATCATTGTCATAATACTTATAAATCTGTACTTCATATTTTTTACACTCCCTCTCTTAAATGCTACTTTATCATTATAGTTTTTTACCCTGTAATACCACCTACCTTATCTGCACTCGTCATATTTTGTCCTTTCATACTATACAATCGTAAAATCTGTATCGGGTGTGACGTATTCTTAAAAAATAAACAAAAAATTACCGAAGAATCATTTGTTGTTCTTCGGTAATTTTTTGTTTTATTGAAGATATCATTTTTTTATTTTCTCAATAACACTCTCCCAACCACCATCTTCTATCGAATTGATAAACTCCTGCTGTACTTCGCTGTTTGGAATTTTTACACAAGCATTGTCAAAATCATAGCTCAGATATCCAAGGTGTACAAGTAGAGTTAAAACATCATCGGCACTCTTGAATGTTGTCATGTCATTCTGAAATTTTCCTATATTAATTTTCTCAGCTCCGCCTGAAATCATACGAATAATTTTTTCACGTAAACCATCAAAATTCATCTCAATATAGACTTTCAAGGCTTCATAAGTTTCTGTCGCAGTCCAGTAGTTATTAAAATATCCACCCGTCATAGACATTACTACGCTTCGGGGATTATATACAGAAACACCTCGAAGATTATAACCATCATACCACTGTCTTGTTTCTTCAAAAGGCATATTGTACTCCTGACAAAGCATTTCTACTTCTTCTTGTGTAAAGCCGGTAAATTTGGCATATTCACGCACATCAGTCATCGAAATCTCGGTAAACATATTCAAAGCAGAATGCTTTCCGTATTTTTTGATTGGCAGGATACCTGTCATGTATGTGAGTGCAACATAATTCTGATCTTTGAGCATATTACGAAGAAAATCAAGGTAGTCTTTCTGATATTCAACATTATCTTTATATTCACGAAATACACAATCCCATTCATCTATTACAAAAACAAAAGGAACTTGTTTTTCCTCAAATATCTCTCTGAAAACTGAAATCAAATCATTCCAGTCATAACAGTTTACAGCACCAAAAACTTTTTTCAGCTCATGCAAAAGCCTTTTACTCAAATTATCAAGAATACCCGACATTGTATCAACGCCGTTTATAAACTCTGTCATATTAAGATGAATAACATTATACTGATTAAGATGTTTCTTATAGTCGGTATCTCCGCTGATTTTCAGATGACTGAACAATTCAGACGAATCACACCCACAACTGTAATATGCCACCAGCATATTAGCTGTAACTGATTTTCCGAATCTTCTTGGTCTGCTGACACAAATAAAACGATTTTCAGTATCTACTACCGAATTTATCAGTGAAATCATTTCACTTTTATCTATATAAATTTTAGAATTTAACACCATCTGAAACGCTCTGTTTCCAGGATTAAGGTAAAGCCCCATACCTGCGCCCCCTTTTATTTTTGATATTTTTATTATATAAAAAATCAACAGATACGTCAATAGCAAGTTCAGTCACTATAACCTTACATCACCCTACACACTCAATTTCACCGCTATTTGCATCAACATATGCACTATAGTATTTACCGCTTTCTTCATTGTACATAGTAAATTTCCATGTGGCGTTAAGCGTTGCGGTCAATTTGTCTTCGCTGTATTTTCCCTTGTATACAAACTCTGCTGTCAGCACTTCAAATAATGATTTTTGTGTCATATATTCGCTGAGAATATTAAGTGCATCTTCAAGCGGATATATTTCACTGATTTTTTCTCCGACTTCCTCAACTTCGGGAAACTCAAGACCTGTAAGCGTGTCGGCAACAAAATCTCTGACCATCATAAGATATGTCTGCGACATATAATATTCCTCTCTGTCTGAGAGTATTCTCCTGTCGTAAAAATCAAAAGGAATGTTATTCCACGCAGGAGAAACTGCAAATATATATGCATTTTTATCATTATCAAGAGGCTGTACACCTGTATAGATTACATCTACTCCAAAACCCGAATCTATATTATCGAAGGTCTCATAAATATATGAGTTTTCAATATATCCGACTGCTTCTCCTATACTTGTACTGCTACCGTATATATCAAAGCTTTTGTTATTATAATCTCCGTTATCAAAGTACCAGTGTACATCATCAAGGTTTATATTCTGTGTTCTGTTTTCACTGCTACATTTTATTTCAAGCTGATAAAAACTGTCTATGTCAGGAAAGATAGCCATACATTCTGAAATATCAAGGTTTTTATATTCTTTTTGTTTACAGATCTCAAATTCGTCATAAAAACTGTCACTGATTTCTGAAACATTCATTTTTTCTGCTGTTTTTAGTGCTGATTTGCTGTTTCCATTGCTTTCAAGAATCGTCAGAAAAATCAGCAGACCACTGATTAGTATAAGGCACGCCACCGATGCAATAGCATTTTTATATCTCATGCATTTTCTGTATAGTTTTACTTTTATATTAAATGTCTTTTTGCTCTTACCATATTTTTTTTCACTCTTTGCAAACATTCTCTCTTTCTCACGTTCACTTAACGGTGAACATTTTTGGGATATCTCATATATAAATTTATCGTCCGCATCTGCAAATATATCAAAATCTTTTTCCTCTCTCAAAATGTTCACCTCCTCATATCGATATCAAGCTGTTCAAATCTGGATCTTAATTTTTTCATCGCTCTTTCACAACGTTTTCTTACCGAAACAGCTGTCATAGACAGTTTCTTTGCTATTTCTTCCGATGTGCGATTATAGTAATATTTCAGTATCAGTATAGTAGAATCGGGTTCTCCGAGATTGTTTATCTCACTTAGCATGGCATTTCGCAATTCATTACGGTCATTATCTTCCTCAATATCTGTATCCGAAACAATTTCCTCATTTTCCAAAAATACTGTCTTTCTCTTTTTAGCATTAAGCATTCTGTAAAAATCAACAGCACGCCTTTTTGCCACCGTTCCTATCAAAATTTTTATATCACCCGAATCTGTTTTTTCTTCATCAAAAATCTGATAAATATCTGCAAATATATCACTTACACATTCTTCTATATCCTCTCTCGTTCCTGTATTTCTCAATCTATTAAACGCTATTGCATAGACGTAATCACAATAATCATCAAAAATCGCCCGATGTGCTTCATGTAACGACCTTTCCGCCAAAGCACCATACTCATTCCCCGTCAAATTTTCACCTCCCGAAACTCCTTATATTTCTCCTCTGCTTTACACAATCGTAAAACTCTGCATTACTGTGACACATTTTTTCAAAAAAATCAAAAAAATCTGCCGATACCAGAATGATACTACGACAGATTGTTTTTGCTGTTTTTATTAATGTTATTCCAATTCATTTATGCAACTTATTATTTTCTCCTGCAACGGAAGAATATCTCTGAGTATTTCTTCTGCCTTCGGTGCATCTCCCGCTCTGAGCAGTTCAACTATCCGGAAATATCCGTTATATAAAGGAATCATCGAAAAATTTCCCGTAACACCTTTAAGCGTATGAGCACTTTTCAAAGCCTTCTCAAAATCTTTTGCCTCAAAATATTCAGCAACCGGATTTTCTTCAACAGTCTTTTCAAATTTTCCGAGCATCTCAATAAAAAAAGACTCATCACCCATAAAACGCTCTAACGCCTCATCAATATCCACGCCCAGCTCCTGCAACTTTTCCATAATAAAAATCATCTTCCTTTGCTACAAACAACATTTGTACTTATTCTAACACATGAACCACATAGTGTCAAGACGAAAAATATTACCGTTTTTGTTGTCGCCTTAATTGAAACAATAAAAAATACGGGGAAGAACTTTAACCTTCTCCGTATTTTTATTACTATACTACTGATGTTCCACGTGGAACATTTTTATGTTTATCTCATATTCACGCCATTTTAACCATACACGACTTCTTATTGAACGCCACCCCGTACTTTATAATTTTCTTATAGCACTCTTTTTTCAATGCCATATCATACTGCTTTTCTTCTATCTGTCTGAGGGCTTCATCACACTTCTGTTCAAGATGTGCAAACTCATCAGCGACCTTTATCTCTATTATAACAGCAACCAGATGCCGTCTTTGTTCAAGAAGAACTATATCAGTCCTGCCTGTTCCGTTTTCACGGTTTGACATAGTCTGATATCCCTTGAACCCTGATAAAAGCCCTGACAGGAAACCGTGATAATAGTTTTCTTTTGTATCATAGTAACTTATTGTATCTTCAAGCCAGTCAAGAAGAATTTCTTCAAACTGCAAGGTATCGCCACTGATAACGGATCTGAACAGATCTTCTCTCGGAGTTAAAACAAGTTTTTCATTGAACCACTGCATGATAGTATTTTCATAGATGCTGACTATCTCACGGTTGGGAATTATCATATCTGCATATAATGTATTTCTTACAAGATATGTTCTGACTGCTTTCAGATACCCTGTATGCAAAAGGAAGCTCCAGATATAATCAGTATTTACATCAATATTTCTATATGTTATATCTTCATGCAAAGGCTTTGAAATCATACTGCCGTTAATAAGATTTTCGACAATTGCTTTATTATCGGTGTCGCCTTCTTTTATAAGTTTATGGATTATATCATTTGAACTTGTATTGCTCCAGTAAGCAAGCAACGGTGTTTTGTCTTTATTAAGCACCGCTTTTACATATTTTAATATACTCCATGGATTGTATATTTCATTTTCACCAAACTGATATCCGTCATACCACTCTTTAAGAGCATCATTATTCTCACTTATATCAAAATACTCCGTCATATCCGTCACTTCATGCTCTGTAAAGCCAAAATATGATGAACAATTATTATTTACAACAGAGTACACATCAAAATTGTTAAGCCCGGTAAATATACTCTCTTTTGAAATTCGCAGACACCCGGTAAGCACACCAAATTCCAATGACTTATTGGTCTTCAGAGCGCTTTCAAATACCGAACGGATAAGATTTACCATATCATCATAATATCCGTTAAAATATGCACTTTCCAGAGGAACATCATATTCATCGATAAGAATCACTACTTTTTCTTCATAACAGGAATACAGACAATCCGATAAAAGTTTGAGTGATGTAAAATAAACAAAATCTTCTGCACTGCCATCACAAATCTGATTAAAATATCTGCTGTCCAGAGGAGAAAGCTTATTTTGTTCAAGAATACAGGTATGTCTGTTAAATTCCTTGGATATCATATTTTTAAAAATTTTGAAAACATCATCAAAACTTTTTTGTTTCATACCCTTAAAAGATAAAGAAATAACCGGAAACCTTCCCTGATACTGCTTATATTTTTCGCCCTGCTTTGAAATATTAAGCCCCTCAAACAAATATGAATTATCTTCATCTGTTTTTTCAAAGTAATACTGCAACATACTCATATTCAGAGTTTTTCCGAATCTTCTCGGACGTGTATAAAGATTTACATAACTTTTGTTATCAAGAATATCTCTGATAAACATTGTCTTGTCCACATAATAATAGCCTTTGTCTATCATAACCTTAAAATCTTCAACACCTATAGGTATAGGTCTGTAATTCACCGCCATCACTCCCTGCTTTAATTCATTTCTTTATTATTATACCGTAAAAATAAAATAAAATCAACAAAAGACTCTGATTTCACCTTTTAGTAAAACCAAAGTCTTTTTTAACATATTTATGTTAACTCGCTAAGATACAGACTTACTCTGTTCTGCAAATCTCTCGCGGTTTCTTCTGCTGACACATCTCCGTTGAAAAAACCATTTGTACATTCGACTGCTATGCTCTCGATACGGCGATACATGATGTTGGACATAACAGGCATATCTATGTATTCTTTGTACGCTTTTATTATATTTTCATCAGCATATTCAGGAAAATGACTGATTATCTCTGAAATTCCTGCTTCCTGCTCTGACTTTAAAACGGGAATTGACGGATATGACTGTTTTGTTTCAAAAAACATTTTTATAAACTCCCATGCTACCTCTTTATTTTCCGAGTTTTCGGTTATAGAAAAAATGAGTTGAGGGAAAATATAGTTCCTGCCACCATTTTTAGACGGAAATCCGCACAAATGCGGTGTCATCTGTCCGCTGACTATTCTGTAAAAATCAGAATAATTCATAATATTTTCTGTTATCAACAAATATTCACTCTGCTCCTGATAAGAATCTTCAAAGCTCGAATTTGCCTTGATAAATTCAAGAAGTCTTATAAATTCATCATTGTCAAAATTACAGCTTCCGCTCTCAAAATCAATATAATCATGAGCAAACGACAAAAACAATGTTGAAAAAACAGAATAGTATGACGAACTGAAAAACTCATAAACAGGCTGAGAATAATTTTCATAATTTATAAGGTCCTGATAACTCCAGCTTTCATTTTCATAGGCACCAAACAAAGTATTTGATGTATAAAAAACAGGTATAGTCCAGAGTTTTCCCTTGTATGTAAATTCATCTGTAAACGACTCTGAAAATTCAGAAATATTTACATCGGGGTCATTTTCTATAAACTTTTTGTGGTCTGTAAACAATGTCCCGATCAGATTTGGCGGAAGTTCAAGATTGTCAAGCATAACTATATCGGGAATATCTCCCTCTATTATGTCCTTCGTAAGATTTTCAGAATCTTTTCCGAACGTCAGATAATCATCATAGTTACCGTCTTCATAAAATTTTGAATAATCCTTTACAACTATACGGTATTCATCATTTTCGAAGTTGAACTTTGATACATTTTCTTTTATATCCGCTGAACCCGATACGGCTATTGTTATCGTCTTTCTTGAATTTAGCTGTGCTATTCTTTCTTCCGAAGCTTTTGACAATAGTTTTCCGTCACATGATATTATCTGTGTCGGGGATAATACAATGTTATTTTCACTGAAAAATAATTTACCGGGATACTCTTCATACGGATATTCGTAATCGTTCATATTCATTATCTCATCTGAAGTATTACTCTCCTGTATATAACCATAAACAGCATAATCGTTTCTGTAGTAAAAACTGTATTTATCATTTCCGCTACAAATAAAGTTGTTTTTCGGAATATTTATTTTCTTATCCGAAATCTCATAAGTATCTGTATTTATTTCAGATATGATTTCAGAATAATTACTGCATATATATACCGACTGTTTGTTATCCTTTATTATAGAAGTAAATCTTTCATCAGTATCCGGAGAAACAGTGGCTATGATGTTACCGGAAGTATTCATAACTATAAGACTTGAAATATATTCTGAACACTCTTCCTCTGAGGCAGGATAAAGAATAAGAAGATTTCCGTTCCTGTCAACCCTGAACCCTGACGGATATATTTCATGTCTGTATTGCGGTAGGCAGGCTGTAAGTTCACTGTTTCCGTCATTGTCAAGCTTGTATATCTCTATATTTGTTGTTTCATAAACTCCATAATCCTCATCATTTGCAATTTTATGCTGTGACGTAACATAATACAACGTTCCGTCTTTATGAATATCAGCAAACATTATATTATTTGCACACGTTTCATAAACTTCTGTTTCACCTGTACTTCTGTCCAGTTTACAAATCTTGGGCAACTTTGGAGATGAAAGAGTAATGTAGAGTTTTTCACCCGATATATTTCCGTATTCATAGTTATCAACCATTCCCGGAAGAAATTCACGTGAAATTATGCACTCGCTGTTGTCTTCCATATAGTTATACCCGAACACTTCACCATCTGACGTATATACCATGTCATAATCTTTGGTCGGACCTAAAAGTTCACCGTATAAAAATATTTCATATCTTTTCTGTACTATTCCTGTATCTGCCGAAATAACATCTACCATACATTCTGAACGTCCAGAACACAAGACAAGATTTCCTTCATTATCAACAAAACACCGGTTTATAGTCATTTCTTCATCAAAGTCCGTAATATCACCTGTGATATTTTTAAGCTTTCCATTACTTTCAAGTTTCAGTATACTCGCCCAAACATATTTTTCGCTGATTGCAAAGTACACATCACCCTTGTCCGATACACACATATCATAAATATAGCTGTTTTCCATGCCAAGTGCTTTTATCTCATCAGTAATGTCCACACTTTTGATAAAAGCAAGATTTTTATCATACACATACAAAACTTTTCCTTTAGGACCTGTATGCATATAAATATTACCTTCATTATCAGTTCTTATGTATGCAGGATAAAAATCAATCTTTGTGCTATATGTTTTCTTTTTCTTTATATCATAACAAAAAATTTCTGATATATTATCTTCGTTTGCAGTATATATAAGAAAATTTTCATTTCTGACAATATTTTCGGCATTACCCGGAATAATTTCTGAAAGTTCGTCAAATACCATTTCTGTTTTTCCGATGTCTGCTTTATATATACTTAACTCCTTGTCAGCGTCTTCCGAATACATATATTCATCAAAACCGGGATTTGTAAAAAATATATGGTTTTCATCTGACGCTATAGGAACAGTTGATTCAAGCATAGGTGAACAATCCGATACATCAAAGAATTTTTCTATTTTTATATCATTTTTAATTTCTACAGTTTCTTTGTTTAACTCAGGAAAATCAGGTTTTGTTTTTACTTCCTGCTTATTGCACGAAAAAGTTGTCATTGTCAAAAGAAGCGCCAGCATTGTACTGACCATATTTTTAAATTTCATAGCATCTACTCCGTTCTTTCCGTTTTATGATTCCATATATTTTCTTTTATCATTCTGTTTTCCTCTAGTCTTATCGCATTATTTCTTGAACAGTCATATGCAAGTGTTATATTATATTCTGTCAGATTTTCAGAAACTATTATTCCGGCTGTTGTATCAGGAATATCATCTCCCTTAAAAACATTGCAGTTTAGTGTACAGCTTATATTATAAACGCACATCGGAACAAGCTGACCGTTATATCTGCTGTACATACAAATCATATCTGTATGCAGTTCCTGCTCAGGCATACCATATTCATCAAGACTTTTTCGTATAACTTCACCTTCATAAATCACTTCTGCGGATTTGTTACGAAACATTGACTCTATATTACGCACTCCCGATACTGAACTAAATTCACCTTTAAAACAGTCCGCTCCAATGATATTTTCTGAAAATTCGTCTGATACGCTTTCTTTTGTCATCATAAACTCAAACGCTTTTCCATCTTCGTCATACCATACAGTATAAGCTTCCTGTGTATATATCTTTCTCCTGCCGTCTGATACAGTATATACAAATATCTCTGCGTCTGAAATATCATATTCTTCATCAGGGATCAAACCTGCCAGCCTCAGACATTCTTCGTTTTTTAAATATTCACCAAAACTGTATACTCTTTCACACTCGCCAATACGTTCAAGAATTTCGGCACTGATAAGACTGGCATCATCTTTTTCTATATTTTTATGTATAATATTTATCAGCGGAAATACTGCAACGACCAGTAATATACACACAATCGCCCTGCATAAACACTTTGAATTAAAATTTTTTTTATTTACCACACAAACTTGTATTTCTTCATTTTTATCAAAGGTAAAACAACTTTCTTCAGGGACTTCCGAATTAAAAAGCAAATGCATACCCTTTTCAAATTCCTCATCTGTCATTACATTCTTCACACTCGATCACCTCTCTGATAATTTTTTTTGCTTTGCTAAGTCTTGATTTTACAGTACCTTTTGGAATACCTATGATCTTTGCTGTTTCTTCCTCCGAGTAGTCGTTAAAATATCTCATTACAAGTATTGTACGATATTTTTCGGGAAGTTTATTTACTGCTATAAGCAAGTCACGATACCTCTCATCATGTTGGTGTTCATTTTCGGGAATGCATGAGAAAAACAGATCATATTCATATGTCGTTTCAAAAGTAATAGTTTTATAACGATTTTTTCTTTTCAGATTTGTTCTGTATGTATTTACACATATTCTGAATATCCACTTTTCAAAGTCCATATCTCTATTGTATTTTTTAAAATATTTTACTGCTCTCAGACATGTATCCTGAAAAAGATCTTCTGCATCATGACGATTTGAGCAAAGATTTATGCAAAGTCTTGACAGACGTTCTCTGCACTCTTCAAGATAATATCCGATATCAAATTTACTGTACACTTTTTTCTCCTCTCTTATTGTTGAAGCGCTTCAATATACATTACCTTTGCTAATACATAAAGGTTCACTGTTTTTAAAAATTTTTTTACCAAAAACAATATCTGCACATACTTTTCTTTAAAATATATTGCATTTACCCCCAAAATCCTGTATAATTATAACCGTGTAATTTTATCTTATTATTTTTATTCTTATAAATCAACAATATCATATACCATTCACTCCATTATTCCTCCCATTCACTCCTTATTGATTGTAATATCCGTCTTATACAAGTATAATATATACAATAAAAAATTATTTTAACATTGTTGCCTACACTTAAAACAATCAGATAATTTTCAATAAATTTACAATATATCAGGGAGGGATATATTTGCAGGTACAGGAAAACAGAACATTGTTTTCGGAAAATATACTGTCATACAAATGTTCTATTCCAAGAAACAACATTTTGAAAATGGCAGATTTTATATGCTCAAATGTTTCGGTACTCGGAGTAAAAACTACACATGAACCTATATTTTATCATATGCATACAAATGATAAAGCGGACGGAACTGTCAACATCGAATTTTTTATTCCAATAAATTCAGTTCTGGAATCACGTGCCGAATATTCATTTATGTCTGACTTTGGCATTCTGGATGCCATAACTGTCCGACACGAAGGCAGTTTTTCCGAACTTCAGAATACAGAAAAAAATTTAAAAAAATACATTTCAGAGCATGACTATGAAGCCATGACCGATTTCTATTATTCGATAGTACACAACGATACTCCAAATGACACTAATCATATAATAGATATATACGTAAGTGTAAAAGACAAAAATTAGCTTAAGACTCCTCATCGCAAAACGGATGAGGAGTTTCTTGCAGATAATTTTATTTTTGTGTTACTTTTCAATATTGTTTCACGTCTGTAAGTATAGGAGCGTAAAAAACATATAAAGGAGATGCGTAAATTTGGAAGATTGCATGATTGTTGAATTATACTGGCAACGCTCAGAAAATGCCCTGACAGAAAGTAAAAACAAGTATGAAAGGTATTGTGGTGTCATAGCGGAAAATATTCTGAAATCGAAAGAAGATGCCGAAGAATGTGTAAATGATACGTGGATAAGAGCCTGGAACTCTATTCCCGACAAACGTCCTAACCGTCTTTCTGTATTTCTAGGTAAGATCACAAGAAATATAGCTATAGACAGATACAGAAAAAAGAAATCACAGAAGAACAACGCAGGAGAAACAGCTTTGTGTCTTGATGAACTGGCCGAATGTATAGGAGAAAACGAGTGTTTTACAGATAAATTGGTACTTAAAGAGCTTGTAAACACATTTCTTGCGCAGTTGAATGATTCAAACAGAAAAATATTTATGTATCGTTACTGGTATATGTGTTCAATAAAAGAAGTGGCAAAGCTATGTGATATGAGCGAAGGTGCAGTAAAAATGTCACTACAGCGTACACGAAAGTCATTTGAAGAATTTCTTAAGAAAGAGGGAATAAATATATGAAGAACAATGAAATGTTACTTAAAGTTATCGGAGAAGCAGATGAGAAATACATACCTGAAATCGACACTGAACAATTGGACATAATCACATCAAAGATGTCTGAAAATGACGACAGATCGGTAGATATCAGGGTAGTATCTCAAACAAAGAAAAATAAATTTATAAAATGGTTTGCTGTATGCGGAGGATTATGTGCATCGATTATGCTAATAGCAAAACTCACAAGTTATATACCTGATACAAATACGCCTTCTGTAACATCAATGGTGACCACTTCTGTATCTGAAAGTATGGTTGTGACACAGGGGACTACTGCTGTAACTACAACAGAAAACAGCAGTACGGAAATTTCAGATAATGATTTGCAGCAAAGTACAGATGAAAAAGTCTTTGTTTTCGGTGGTAAAAATATAGGTACATCTATACATCTTTATTCACTTGATGGTGAACTTACTGAAAACATACTTCTTGGTAACATTTCACCAAATAATGATTTGGACTATACTTCTACAGAATTATGTTTTGATGAAGAAAATGCTTACATATTTATGGGAAAAACATTTAATATGAACGGCGGAGGTAACCTTTATTTTGTTAATCGTCATACCGGTGAAATAATAGATTCTGTTTATTATGACAGCGGTTACTTAGCGAAAATGATTTATGACAACAACAAAAATATGTGTTATTTTTACAATTATGAAGGTACTGCAACAGTACGCATATTTAATGACGGACTGAATATTTCAGAAGCAAAAAATCTTACAGATATTTGTGATCTTAGCGATATGAATCTTACAGATGCAGTTTTTGACGGAGATATTCTTTACTGCTTATGGACAAATAATGATAAATGTGTTATTACAAAAATTGATTTTAATAATAATCAGCTTATAGCCGGTTCAGAAATTGATTTGAATGGTTATTACATAAATATAGCTCCTTCAGGAAAATTGTATGTATCGGGTACAGACATTGAAAATACAGACGAAGAAATGCAGATAGCAAATATTGATACAGAAACTCTTGAAATAGTTGATAAAATTAATACGGGAATACGCCATAATGCTCCCGATAATTCCAGTGAGTATGAATTTGTTATGGCTGGTGCAGGTGAATATGAATTTATAATCAGACGTTATGACAGCGTAGAGCAGATTGAAAAAATAATAGCCTTTGATGCAGATACTATGTCTGAAAAAGTAATACTTGAAGTTGAAAAGAAACCGGGGAACTGGTTTGCAAGCAATGACGTAAGAGTTTGCAACGGACAGATAATAATGTTTGGCAGTATATTAACTAACAACTACTTTGAACAAACAGACATTAATACTTAACATCTGTGTTGAAGAAGCTGACAATCACAGACTTTAATATTCGAAAAAGCTACACCTTTCATTGTGAGGTGTAGCTTTTTTTTACGCTGCAATATCTTTTTTTATGTATTTCACATATCCTGTTATTACACTTACAACAGAAATGATCATACCTATGATTATAAGTTTAGTGTCAAGCTCTGACTTTGAAATAATATTGCTTGCGTCACAGTAAGCGTATGGAGTTATGTATTTTAAAAATTCTACTTTTTCGCTCATGTTGCAAATAAGATTCATACAATACATAATAAGTGCTGTTCCAAGCCCTGCTCCGATACCTCCACGTTTTATAAATGCTGAGATTCCAAAGCAGATACATGAAATTTCGATTTGCATAATCAGATAGGCAATGTGAAGGAGTAAAAACTCTTTTGCCGGAAATTTTTCATTTATCAATGCAGATGCAACAGTACTTGTAAGCACAACTACCGCATTAAGCAGGAATATACGTGTCAGTACAAATATAAGTTTCTGAGTCAGCACAGATGTACGGCTTACAGGGTGTGTAAGCAGAAATTCTGCGGTTCTTCCTTTTTCTTCGTCAGCAAGAACAGATATTCCTGTAAGTGCTGCAAAGAAACCGCCACCTATACCTACTACGTTTCCACATTCTATTCCGTAAAATCCCATAAGTTCGCCAAAGCTGAGTTTATCCATTCCGAAAGCCTGAGTGAACTTACCCATTTTTGCAAATACATCGCTTACGCTGTCCATTTCGGTTTTCATTTCCGGAAATATTATTATACATAAAAACATCATAGCTGCTATTGAAATGGTCCAGATTAAAAACGCTTTTCTTGATTGTCTGAGTTCTTTAAAATATATTGTCATTTTGCTTCTCCGCCTTTCTCATAGTAGTGCATAAATATTTCATCAAGCTGTGGTTCGGTTATTGTAAGGTCAGTTACAGGTAAACTGTTTATAATATTTATAAGTTGCTTTATATCTCCGTTGTAAAGGAATGATATACCGTCTTCTGAAGTTTCAACCGATTTTGATGATATTGCATCGGGGAGTTTTTTTATACCACGTAAAATAACTCTCTTGGCATTTGTTTTTGAAAGGTTTTCTACACTGTCAAGTACAATTATTTCTCCTTCTTTGATGATAGCGGCTCTTGAACAGTTTTTCTGTATTTCTGAAAGAATATGCGATGACAGAAAAATTGTTGCGCCTTCATTGTGACGTTCTTTTAAGATATCAAAAAATTCTTTCTGCATGAGCGGGTCAAGTCCGCTTGTTGGTTCATCAAGAATATAAAGTCTGGGTTTGTGTTGCATTGCGCATACTACAGACACCTTTTTTCTGTTTCCGAGTGAAAGTTCATCAACAAGTTTTTCGGTATCAAGCGATAATCTTTCACATAACTTTAAAGCTTCTTTTGAACATTCTTTTTTTCTTAATTTTGCCGACAGTTTTATAACGTCTTTTACTTTCATACCATTGTAGAACATGGCTTCTGACGGCATATATCCTATATCTGAAAGAATCCAGGTATTATTTTTTCTTATATCCTTTCCAAATATTTCGGCTTTTCCGGAAGTAGGGTGGATAAGTCCGAGAAGTGTTCTGATAGTAGTTGACTTTCCGGCTCCGTTAGGACCTATAAATCCGAAAAATTCGCCTTCATTAACGCTAAGGTCAAGTGATTTTATGCCACGTATTTCACCGTAATATTTGGTAAGTTTATTTATTTCTATAATCCCCATTTGTTTTACTCTCCTCTCTATATAATCTTGCAATTTTCTTAAAATATCTATCGTTTTCTCCGTTTTTCTTCGATTTTCATTTTTGATATTGGAATGAAGCGGAATAATAAAGAGTAGTTATTGACAGATTACAGCATCAAGTGCCGATTTT
>JAGAKZ010000053.1 GCA_017848115.1 Oscillospiraceae bacterium | reverse complement strand
TAGTCACAGTTATTGTCGGATGACTTTTAACCACCTGAGATTTCATAAAATACATTACTTCCGTATTTATATCATTGTCAAAATCAAAGTTAAGTACCGCTCTGCGTGGCTCCATGTCTATGTATTCCGCAAATTCTCTTACCCCTTCCTGTGCAAATACATACTCACCTGAAAATGCTTTCTGCAATTGTTCCCATGTTGTATTTTCTTTCAAAAATTCTTCCCAGTGTTCTTTTTCACCTTTGGAGTTGTCATCTTCGTTATAGCAGTTTCCGATTATTACTCTGTCAGTAAGCGAAGAAGTCTTGTTATACATATTCACCATAGCAAAGTCGCCACCGACTACATAGATACTTAAACAGCAAGTCTGCAAGCCTTCTGCGATTTCTGAAGCATCATTGCAAACATAATTATCATCTCTGTTATAGTTCTCAGATCCCAATGTTACCCATTTACTGCTTTCTTTGAACGAAAGATAATACGTACTTTCCGCATCATCTTCATCGCAGGTGATATATCCATTTTTCTCCATATAACTGCGGAACAAATCCATAAATTCGCCCTTTGTGTTGTTGTGTTCATTTCGTATCTGAACATTTCCGAAAGATATACCCATAATTTTATTCTCCTTTTTCTTAAAATATTTCATAATTTAAGTTAATATATAAAATATATGCTTTTAATGATAACAAAAAAACAAAAAAATGTCAAGTTTATAGAAATAAAAAAATCAGAACAACCGCATAATTTTTTTGAAAATATGCGCAATAGACAACTAGCGATAATTTTCAAATTTCTTGACATCTACCACTATCCTTGATATAATTAATATGTGTACATTAATCACATTGAACAAATATTTATCTCCTGAGAGGTGAAACAAAATTGGCAATACAATTTGGAAATAATCGTGGAAATAATCAGACAAACTCCACACAACCTGCACCTGCAAGCCCGGTGATCAATACTACAGCACAGGTTACTCCCACGCAAAATGCGTCACCTTCTGCTTTTACCAGATACATCGGTTATACAGATGCATCAGATTTTGAGAAAAAACTTATCGAATTATATGCCGATACTAAAACTAATGGTATATTTATTGACAAACCTATCCAGAAGCCACTGCCTGCCGAAGCTAGTAAATATACATCTATACCGGGAGTAAACGCAGAACTTACAACATCTTCGGTTACAAATATATTCAACTTCATGCATACTTCAAAAATTTTGGATTTTGGAAAAATAGGCACCGGTACAAATCCGACAGCATTTGCGACTGTCGTTTGCGGTGTACTTGATGAGTTAAAAGCATCGGGAGCACCTGCAAATATAACAAAAAACACATTTTTAAACTCTGTATGCTGGCTTATCAGATACTCATCAACCAAGCTTGAGAATATACTTTATGTGGGAGATATCACAAAGTATGAGGTATACTGGCTCTATATACTGAGTAAGGCAGGCTGTCGTGTCACATATGTAAACTATACAAGTGATAACAGCTATAAAGCAGTAGACCCGGCATCAAAATATTCGACACTTATACAAGGCACTGTATTTTCTCCGCTTAGTATAAATTTTGGAAAGATCAACATGGCAGCTTATCAGCAGGCGGCACAGGCAAATGAAAAATTAAACGAGATAGTAAATGCCTCTACCCCTATGATTTTAAAATATCTCACAACCATGCATGAAACCATGTCAAAAGATCTTACCACCACACTAGAAGAAAGAAAAATGAAAACACTGTGCACCGATACAACTCTGCCTGTGTATTTCACAGCATATATCGGATATGATGATGAAACAACATATAAAAATACACTCTTTACTCTCAAGGAAGACCTTACCAATAAAAACAAACAGCTTATATTCCTCGAAAAATTAAGCAAACCGTCATACGGTGAGGCAGAAGAGTATTATTCCATACAAAAGACAAATAACGACACTATGATAAGTAATTTCGCCTCAAAGATCTCTATAAAAGACAACATGGGACGAACTGTACTTACACAGAAAGCTTTTATAAATGCCCTCAGAGCAGTAGGCGGTACAAATATGTACAATACCGCAGTACAGCTTAGCGTATGGATAAAGAAATTTACATCAAATATTGATTTTTATAAAAATGACCTGCCTGTAATACTTTATTTTGGTATGGTAACACCTTTGGAACTGCAATTTCTCAATATAATGTCGCAGACAGGTTTTGATATCCTTTATTTTTCACCTGACAAATCTGTACTGAATGTACTTAACAGTTCAGGACTTGGCAATATTCAGATAATCGAACGTGCCGATTCACAGACAGGAATGGCATTTCCTGACAGAATGATCAGAACCAAAATGGCTACAAATGCCTACAACGCTGAACGTTCTCTTGACACTGTACTCTACAACGACAACACAATGTTCAGAGATTATCAGTTTAAAATGTCACACAGCCAGACTCTCAAAACAACTTACGAAGAACTCGGACTTATGTGGCATCAGGAAGCGAAATACCGCACAGGATTTGACAGCAGAGAAAACTATGTCATAGTTCCTAATATGTTTGCAAAAATTAACGGCGTAAACAAAGGCGATATTCAGTCCTACTACAAGGATATATCCATTAAGCTCTCTCCTCTGTCGGTATACTATAATAAAGTACCTTTCTTCAAACCTGTAATGCCAAATGAGTATTATACAGCTTTTTACGAAGGTACAAAAGTAAAGATAGAGGAACTTAAACGTTCAAAACATAATAAGTATGACTATATGAACGATGATATCCAGTACCTGCTTTTCCATAAGATGCAGGAAGTAATAGACAGCGGATTTATTGATGTACCCGAACAGGACATCGTTCCACTTGTAATAAATACTGTATTGAACCTTCCACAGCCACTGTTACAGTTACTCCAACAGTTTGACTTTACAAAAGATATCCCGAAAATAGTAATTGTAGCAAACGGAAAACAGACATTTGCTGTATTTGAATGTATACTTCTCGTACTCTTCAATATGATAGGTTTTGACATCATCATATTCACACCGACAGGATATAAAAATCTTGAAACATATATCCGTCCCGAAGCATACGAATCATTCAACCTCGGCGAATTCAAATATGATTTCAGACCTGAAAATCTGAGAATACCAAAAGAGATCCCACAGGAAAAAACATCATTTTTCGACAGAATATTTAAAGGGAGAAAATAATCACTCCCTTTGATATATACTTAATATTCGGCTATATATCATAATTTAGCTGAATATCCATTTGAAAAAAATTCTACAGCCAACAGCCGACATTCTGTAGAATTTCAATTTTAATTTTTAAGACGGCTGAGAAACGGAGATATAAAAATGGCATTAAAATTTACACCTAGTTCCGAAACACCACAGAATGAGCTTGCAACAGCAACACCTGCAGCAGATCCGATCCCTGTAGCTGAACCTGTTCCTGAGGTTGAACCTGAATTCAACATTGCTGTAGCAAAAACAGAACTCCAGCAACAGATTCTCAACAGTGATGAGATCGACAGACTTACAGCTCAGATTGATGTAAGCAACCCTAACACAGTAGTAGCATTCGGTGCTCCTGTAGCAGAAGAAATTTCAAAAGCTTCCGACCAGGTTCTTAACTCAATGGACATAAACCAGATAAACGATTCAGGTAAGCTTCTTACTGAACTCGCTGCTGTTATGGATCAGTTCGACTCAAAAGAACTCGCAGAAGAAAAGGGTCTCAAGAAACTCTTCTCAAATGCTAAAAAAGAACTTGACAAGATTCTCGGAAAATATCATACAATGGGCGAACACATCGACAAAATATACGTTCAGCTCAAAGGTTACGAAAAAGAAATTCAGGAATCCAACGTAAAACTCCAGAGAATGTTTGACTCAAACATGAACTACTACAACGAACTTCTTAAGTACATCATGGCAGGCGAACAGGGCGTAAAGGAACTCGACGCATATATCGCTGATTACCAGAAACAGTGCGACGCTGACCCTGAAAACGGAAATCTCAGAATGGATCTTAACAATCTTACACAGGTAAGAGAAATACTCGATCAGCGTGTAATGGACCTCAAGATTGCCGAAAACGTTGCTCTTCAGACAATCCCGATGCTCAAAACAATGCAGTTCTCTAACTTAAACCTTGTAAGAAAGATAAATTCTTCTTTCATCATCACTATGCCTGTATTCAAACAGTCACTTGCTCAGGCTATCATGCTCAAAAGACAGCGTGTTCAGGCTGACGCACTCAAGGCTCTTGACGAAAAGACAAATGAAATGCTCATCAAGAACGCTGAAAATGCTGTATATCAGTCAAAACTTACAGCACAGCTTGCTTCAGGTAACTCTGTACAGGTAGAAACACTCGAAAAGACATGGTCAACCATCGTAAGAGGTATCGAAGAAACAAAACAGATTCAGGAACAGGCAAGAGTAAAACGTATCGAAGATACAAGAAAGCTCGAAACTCTCAAAGAAGATTTCAAAGCAAAAATGAACAAATAAAATTTAAATGTCATATGAAAAAGCGGAAGTTAAAAATTTCCGCTTTTTTGCATTTCAGGGCGAAAAAATGCGCTTTAGGGCGAATCTATTGTATTTCATAATAAAAAGATATATAATAAAAACCGATGAAAAAACAAATTTGATTGGAGACAACACTACTATGAAAAAAGCAAAAAAAATAATCCCTGTACTTTCAGCACTCATTATTACAGCTACGGCTACAATAATTCATTCCAAGGCGGATATGAAAATAGAACAGACAGATTTTTCAGTAGCTGTAGACAATACTACGAAACCCTCAGCATATTGCATGATGTCAGACGGCTCACAAATACCTTGGGAACACTCCTTCAGCGGATATTTCTGCATTCCGGGTTGTAGCGAATACAATGTATATATGATGAGTTATGATGGAATACCGGCTTACTGCATAGGCCGTCACGACCAGAAAGCCCCGACTGCAAAACTGGTAGACAAATGCACCGAGATAACTCTTGACACCCCCGAATATGCACAGATTTTCAGTATAACAGCCTCAGGTTATGGCTGTAGTGAAAGTGCATACGGCTTAAATGATGTTGACTTTTACTACGTAACACAATGCGCCATAAGAAGCATGCTTTACGGAATACCAATAGAAAATCTCGCTTTTTATGACACTGACGGAAATATAAATCCATATATGAACGACGAATTTGCAAGACTCAGAAACTCCGCAGACACACCGCTTGCAAACAACGAAAATACCATGACTGTTATTTCCGATACTGCTACTGTTTCAGAACCGATGTACATTGAAGATGACTGCTATTTCAGATACGGACCTTTCAGCCCGTACTGCAACTTTGATTTTGATACATACAATGTAAACTTTGCAGATGAAAATGATTATATATTTTTAAGCGAAAGCCCTGACGCTTCTGTAAACGAAGATATTTTTACATTTGAACAGAGTGATGAATTTTATGTATATATAAATGCTCTCTGTCAGGACGAGATAATATTTTCGCTAAATACAGATGTATCCGATATAATATACGACCCGGTGATCTATCTGACTCACGATGACACATATCAGGATATAGCGCAGATGAAACTCACCGACCGCACCGAAACTGTAAATACAGAATTCTCTTTAAGAAACACCGATACCACAGGTGATATGGTCATAAACAAAATATTCCGGCTCGATGACAAGAAAATAACCGATGATAAGCTTACAATACAGCCACGTTTTACAATAAAAAACAGTGAAGGAAAATATGTAAATGGAATATACGCAAATGATGTTGTACTCTTTACAAACTTCACAGACACCCCTGTAGAATATCCACTCTGCGTTTCCTCATCTTCCCTCACTGTAGAAAATCTCCCCATAGGTGACTACATAATAAGCGAATCTCAGGGCGCTGAAGGCTATATGCCGATTCACGAACTTGTCGAAATGAGAAACTCATCAGAAACCGACACTATAGACTTCATAAATTATAAATCAACCCCACCCGAAACAGTAGGTCAGCCACCTGAAACCACAACCACCACTCAGATAACAACTCCCCCCGAAACCACTGCTACCACCACTCAAATAACTACTTCCGAAACAACAACTACCGAACAGACAACTACTTCCGAAACCACCACAACATTTTCCGAATTTTCTATAACAACAACCGCTTTCTCAACATACATCACCACTTCCGACACACCGCAAACCACAACAGTTTCCGAAACCACATCAGAAACCACTGTAACCACAACCCCGGAAACCACTCCTGCTCCTCCCGTAAAAACCACCCCCAGATCAATGCCACCAAGGGTATATCAGTCACCTCCTACCGGCGACACAACTCCATTCCCTGCAATCATATCAGCATTTTTCCTTTCACTTACAACAGCGGTTGCTTTAAGACGTAAAAAATAAATAAAAACCAAAAAAACGTGTACCACTTAACTTGTGATACACGTTTTCTTATATCCTAATTTATTCTTAAAATAGAACGAGATACGATTGATGAAACTACTAAAACAATTACTACACCTAATAATGTTAAAATGATACTTAAAACCAGTCGTCCTTTGTATACTTTCTTAATATATTTTCTACGTAAAAAACAACATACAAAAACCACTATAGTTGTAATCGCCGGAACGATCATCTTTATATACTCCATATTTCCCATTCTCCTTTATAACTCTTCAGATACTCAAAAACGTGTACCACGTCACTTGCGATACACGTTTTCTTATATTTATTATATTTTACTTACTTTATATCAGCGTGATGTGCCTGCAATGACTTAACACCGAAGTGTGTGTTTTCCTTTATGGCACGGATACCTTCCGCACTTGCCTTTGCTGCTGCCATTGTTGTGATATAAGGAATTCTGTGCTTGATAGCTGATTTTCTGATATAGCTGTCATCATGAGCACTTGATTTTCCTGCAGGTGTATTTATAATGAGCTGGATCTCACCATTTGCTACCTGATCTGTGATGTTTGGTCTGCCTTCGTAGATCTTGTAAATTCTTTCACAAGGAATACCTTCTTCCTTGATCATTTCATAAGTTCTTCCTGTAGCGAGGATACGGAAACCAAGATCGCTGAATGAATGTGCTATTTCAAGAAGTTCGTCCTTATCTCTGTCGCATACACTGAGGAGAATAGTACCTTCTGAAGGAAGTTTTGTCTGAACAGCTTCCTGTGCCTTGTAGTATGCTTCACCAAATGATTCGGAAATACCGAGAACTTCACCTGTTGAACGCATTTCAGGTCCGAGTACAGGGTCAACTTCCTGGAACATATTGAATGGGAATACAGCTTCCTTAACACCGTAATGTGTTATAGTTCTGTCCTTGAGTGAAGGAACAGGTGAAGGCTTGCCTGTGAGTGATGATGTAACTATCTCTGTAGCTATCTGTACCATATTTATACTGCATACCTTTGATACGAGCGGAACTGTTCTTGATGCACGAGGATTTGCTTCAAGTACATAAACAGTATCGCCTTCAATAGCATACTGCATATTCATAAGACCACATACGCCCATTTCAACAGCTATTTTTCTTGTATAATCCTTTATAGTAGCTATCTGTTTTTCAGTAAGGCTCTTTGAAGGAAGGATACAAGCTGAGTCACCTGAATGAATACCTGCAAGTTCGATATGTTCCATAACAGCAGGAACAAAGCAGTTTGTACCGTCTGAAATAGCGTCTGCTTCACATTCTGTAGCATGGCTTAAGAAACGGTCAATAAGTATAGGTCTGTCAGGAGTTACACCAACTGCAGCTGACATATATACCTTCATCATTTCGTCATCAAGAACTATTTCCATACCACGTCCGCCAAGAACATATGAAGGACGAACCATTACAGGATAACCTATTCTGTTTGCGATTTCGAGAGCTTCGTCAACATTTACAGCCATACCTGATTCCGGCATAGGAATACCAAGCTTGTCCATCATTGCACGGAAATGATCTCTGTCTTCTGCAAGGTCGATAGTTTCAGGTGTAGTACCGAGAATGTTTACGCCGTATTTTTTGAGGTCATTTGCAAGGTTAAGAGGTGTCTGTCCACCAAACTGTGCAATAACGCCAACCGGCTTTTCTTTATCATGAATACTGAGAACATCTTCAAGTGTAAGAGGTTCAAAGTAGAGTTTGTCTGATGTATCATAGTCTGTAGAAACTGTTTCAGGATTACAGTTTACGATAATAGATTCAAATCCGAGCTTTTTAAGTGCAAGAGCAGCATGAACACAACAGTAGTCAAATTCGATACCCTGACCGATTCTGTTCGGACCACCACCAAGGATCATGATCTTTGGCTTGTCTGAAACAGGGCTCTTGTCTTCTGCAAGATGATATGTTGAATAGTAGTAAGCTGCATCTTCTGTACCGCTTACGTGTACACCTTCCCATGCTTCGCAGATTCCATAACCTGTTCTCTTGTTTCTGATTTCTTCTTCAGATACTTCAAGGAGCTGGCTGAGATAACGATCACTGAATCCATCGAGCTTAGCCTGACGAAGTACACTTTCTTCCGGAACATTGCCCTTCATAGCGATAAGTGCATTTTCTTCCTCAAGGATCTCAAGCATCTGATTAAGGAACCAGTGCTTTATCTTTGTAAGTTCAAATATTTCATCAACAGTTGCACCTTTACGGAGTGCTTCATATATTATAAACTGACGTTCACTTGTCGGGAAACGAAGCATATTAAGAAGTTCTTCTTTTGAAAGTGAGTTGAAGTTCTTGGCAAAACCAAGTCCGTATCTTCCTGTTTCAAGACTGCGTATAGCTTTCTGGAATGCTTCCTTATATGTCTTACCGATGCTCATTACTTCACCGACAGCTCTCATCTGTGTGCCAAGCTTATCTTCCGCACCTTTGAATTTTTCAAATGCCCATCTTGCAAATTTGATTACTACATAATCTCCATCAGGAACATACTTATCAAGTGTGCCATACTTACCGCATGGAATTTCATCAAGTGTAAGACCGCAAGCGAGAAGAGCAGATACAAATGCTATAGGGAAACCTGTAGCCTTTGACGCAAGAGCTGAAGAACGTGATGTTCTTGGGTTTATCTCTATAACAACTATTCTTCCTGATACAGGGTCGTGTGCAAACTGACAGTTACATCCACCGATTACTTCAATAGCTTCTATAATAGCATATGACTGTCTCTGGAGTTCTTTCTGAACATCTTCTGATATTGTAAGCATAGGAGCAGAACAGAAAGAGTCACCTGTATGAACACCGATAGGGTCTATATTTTCAATAAAGCATACTGTTATCTTATTATTTGTAGCGTCACGAACAACTTCAAGTTCAAGTTCTTCCCAGCCACTGATACATTCTTCAACAAGTACCTGTCCTACAAGACTTGCCTGAAGGCCACGTGCGCAGACAACTTTGAGTTCATCAACGTTATATACCATACCGCCACCGGCGCCACCCATAGTGTATGCAGGACGGAGAACAACCGGATATTTAAGTTTTTCAGCTATCTTAACAGCTTCATCAACAGAATATGCAACTTCACTTCTTGCCATTTCAATGCCGAGCTTGTCCATAGTGTTCTTGAATTCTATTCTGTCTTCACCACGTTCAATAGCATCGATCTGTACACCAATAACCTGTACATTGTACTTCTCAAGCACACCGGCTTCACCGAGTTCAGAACAAAGATTTAGCCCTGACTGACCACCGAGGTTCGGCAGAAGAGCATCCGGGCGTTCTTTTTCAATTATCTGAGTAAGCCTGTCAAGATTAAGAGGCTCAATATAAGTAATATCAGCAACGTCAGGATCTGTCATAATAGTTGCTGGATTTGAGTTTACAAGTACAATCTCATAACCAAGTTTACGCAATGCCTTGCAAGCCTGAGTTCCTGAATAGTCAAACTCACAAGCCTGGCCTATAATAATAGGGCCTGATCCGATTATCATAATCTTGTTAATATCCTGTTTCTTTGGCATATTATTCTCCCAACCCGTACATTTACTGCACGATTTATTTTGCCGCACTTTATCAAGTGCATTTTTACTCTTACAGAAAATAATAACACATTTCCAGGTAAAATGCAAGATGCGGAAGTAAAAAAATCATTAGCCATGATAAAAACATTTTTGTACATATTTCTTGAAATAAACCAAAAGCAGACCATATCACATCTTACCGATACAGTCTGCTTTTATTTATTTATCTTTTAAAATATAAATCATCACTTTATTAAACAATATATACAGCCAATACCCTAACATTGCTCCGATAGTATTGTTAAACAAATCATCAAGTTCAAAAAGACCTCTTCCGGATATAAACTGAGAAATCTCTATAAGCAAAGAATAAAGGAACCCTGCAAATGCTACTCTCCTGAATGAACGGAACGGCTTGTAGAGCAACGGAAGAAATATTCCGAAAGGTATAGTCATAATTATATTGTAAACTATCATATCAAGATAAAAATCATTTTTATACTTGAAAAACATTATATACGAATTGAAAAGCTCAAAGTTTGATCTGGTTTCTTCAGCCTCTCTGCTAAGAAAAGTAATATATAAAACTGCAAAAAGATATATGAAAAACGCAAATTTCAAAAAACTTCTTACGCTATTACTCTTTTTCATCGTACACCTCAAAAAATGTTGTTGATAACTTCAGCTATACCATCATGATTATTATCTTTTGTAATAATATCTGCAACTTCTTTGATCGCTTCACAACCGTTTTCCATTGCTACACCAAGACCGGCATATTTTATCATAGAAACATCATTATACCCGTCACCAAATGCAACAGTTTCCTCACGCGCTATTCCTACACCTGATATAAGTTCCGCAATAGCCGCCGCTTTATCTATTCCCTGCGGTACTACCTCAAGGAAGAAAGGTTCTGAACGGAAAACATTTGCATTTTCACCGAGTTGTTCTTTTATAAGAGGTTCTATCTTTTCAAGATAGTCACCATCACCGAGCAAGAGACATTTTACCGGTGTTTCTTCTATATTATCAAGAAGATCATCAACCTTAATAATGTCCATCTTATTTATTGTAGCTTCTATAAGAAGATATTTGTTATCATCAGTTTCCGATAATATTGAGTCACCTTTATAGGTTATCATCTCAACATTATATTTTTTTGAAAGTTCATACGCTTTCTTTACAACTTCCATAGATAATGCATTCTTGTATACGACTTCTTTAGAACCATAATTAATTATCTGACATCCGTTAAAAGGAAGTATATACCCCGAATATTTTTCAAGCTCTAAAGCCTCTGCATACGGAATAACCCCTTTAGACGGTCTGCCTGATGCTATAGCAAGTTTTACTCCGTCTTTCTGAATTCTCATAAGAGATTCCAGAGTTTTCGGCGTAATATTCTTACTGCTGTCTGTAAGTGTTCCGTCTATATCAAGAAAAACTATCTTATGTTTGTAATTCATATATGTCAAACCTTTTTTTAAAATTCAGACAAGTTGTCTGTAATAATAAAAAAAGCCCGAAAACTCGGACTTTTTTCTTTAGTGGGCCAACAGGGACTCGAACCCCGGACCAACCGGTTATGAGCCGGTTGCTCTAACCAACTGAGCTATTGGCCCTTATAAGGAAGTTTACATATTGTAAACAATGACCCGTACGAGACTCGAACTCGTGATGCCGCCGTGAGAGGGCGGAGTCTTAACCGCTTGACCAACGGGCCGTACAAAAGTCATATCAATATAATCTTAATTTTTTAAGATTGAGTGCACCATCGGGGGCTCGAACCCAGGACCCACTGATTAAGAGTCAGTTGCTCTACCAACTGAGCTAATGGTGCATAAAGTGTCGGCATCGATCTATTTTTCCGGGCCGTCGCCAGCCAAGTATTTTCGACGCGAAAGAGCTTAACTTCTGTGTTCGGAATGGGAACAGGTGGAACCTCTTTGCCATAAACACCGACTATCTTTTAAACTGAATTTTT
>JAGAKZ010000012.1 GCA_017848115.1 Oscillospiraceae bacterium | reverse complement strand
AAAATCGGCACTTGATGCTGTAATCTGTCAATAACTACTCTTTATTATTCCGCTTCATTCCAATATCAAAAATGAAAATCGAAGAAAAACGGAGAAAACGATAGATATTTTAAGAAAATTGCAAGATTATATAGAGAGGGTTTATTATTATGAAAATAGCAGTAACATATGAAAATGGACAGATCTTTCAGCATTTCGGACATACAGAAATGTTTAAGGTTTATGAAGTTGAAGACGGTCAGATAAAAAATACAGATCTTGTATCTGCATTAGGAAGCGGTCACGGTGCACTTGCAGGATTTCTCACTGCAAACGGAGTAGATACACTTATCTGCGGTGGCATAGGCGGAGGTGCTCAGATGGCACTTGCACAGGCAGGAATAAAACTTTATGGCGGAGTTTCGGGCGATGCAGATAATGCAGTAAATGCGTTTATTAACGGAACTCTCGGTTACGATCCCGATGTAAAGTGCAACCATCACGATCACGGTGATTCCGGTCACAGTTGTGGTTCACACAGTTGCGGTTCGGGTAACTGCGGAAATCACTGATGATTTTTTGTTGAAAGTATAATTTAATTTATTTAGGTGAGAATTAAGTGAATTTAAGTGTATGAACGATCTGAATAAATTAAATGTCGTGAAAGCCTTCGCAATTGTGGGCTTTCACGACTTATTTTTTAACAAAAACTTACTTAAAAATTAGTTGATCGGTCATAATAATCACCTTAGAATTTTGATATAAAACCAACATATTCGATAGATTTTGTGGTTCAAATCTTATATAATTAACATAATGGAGGTGGTTTAAAAATGGCTCAGACATATGATCTTACTCAGGGTAAAGTTTCAAAATTAATTATAAGATTTTTCTTTCCTATGTTTTTTACAAATATGCTTCAACAGGTTTATACTATTGCTGATACAGCCATTGTCGGCAAGGGTATAGGTGATAATGCTCTGGCGGCGGTCGGTAATATGTCGTCACTGTCATTTCTTATAGTAGGTTTCTCACTTGGCCTTGCCAATGGTTTTTCCGTTATGACGGCTCAGAGTTACGGAGCTCAGGATTATGCGAAGATGAGAAAGTCGATAGCGTCATCTATAGTACTGTCTGTTATAATGTCGGTCTTGCTTACGGTATTCAGTATGGTTTATTTAAGACAGATACTCGAACTTATGCAGACTTCGGAAATAATAATAGAAGACAGTCTTAAATATGGTTATATAATATTTGGCGGTCTTATAACAGCTATAGCATATAATCTTTGTGCATGTATACTCAGGGCGCTCGGTGACAGCAAGACTCCGCTTAAAGCTATAATAATTTCTACTATACTCAATATAATACTCAACAGTGTGTTTATTTTTGGTTTCAAGTCAGGCGTTCAGGGGGCGGCTGCGGCAACTATTATTTCTCAGGTGGTTTCTGCTATAGTATGTTTTCAGAAATTAAGAAAAATAGAGATCATACAGCTTTCAAAAGAAGACTTCAAAGCAGAGTTTTCAGTATATTCGGGTTTGCTCAAAAACGGTATACCTATGGCGCTTATGAATTCTATCACGGCAGTAGGCTGTATGGTAGTACAGTATTTTGTAAACGGTCTTGGAGTTGCGTATACTTCCGCTTATTCTGCTTGCAGTAAGTATATAAATCTTTGCATACAGCCGGCTTGTACATCGGGCTTTGTAATGTCATCATTTGCAGGACAGAACTTTGGTGCGAAGAAATACAGCAGAATAAAAGAAGGTCTTAAAGTATGCCTTACTATAGCATTTGTTTCATATGTACTTCTCGGTTCACTTATGGTTTTCCTGCCGAGGACACTTGCTAAAACAATGCTTAACGGAGAGCAGCCTATAGAACTTGCAATGGAATTTTTGCCGATATGCGGAATGATGATATTTCTTGTTGATTTTCTGTTCGTTTTCCGTAGCGGTGTACAGGGCATGGGATATCCGTTTATTCCGATGTGTTCGGGTGTAGTTGAGATGGTGATGAGAATATCGGTAATAGTGATGTTTATCTCACGTTTTGGTTTCAGAGCTACAGCATATGCCGAGATAGTAGCATGGTTAGGGGCACTTTTACTTAATATGACAGCGTTTATTGTGATATTGCGTAAAAAACTTAAAGAGGAAGAGAACGAAGAAAACTATAATGATATCTTAGATGCACACTATCTGTGCAAAAATACATCAGCATGATTGAAAAAAATTTATTTTTAATATTTAATTCAACTTGATTATACATATGTAGTATAAATCAATTAAATACTGAAAAAATATTTGTTTAATTCGCATATGGATTTTTTTCGTTAACAATGTTACAATATACATTATAAAATTGTTTCATTTGTAGAGAAAACAGGGCAATTATTGGGGTGTTTTGGTGGTTTTCTATATGCAGATGAAAATTAGGGTTTTAATAAATTTAATAAAAAAAGTTTAGGGAGGAAATAGTTATGAAAATGAAGAAATTTTTAGCTGCGATAGCGGCTTTGGCAATGGCTACAGTGCCTACGATGGCAGTTAATGCAAAGATTACAAATGCAAATAAAGAGGGTAAGGATTATTTTGTTCCTATCGCAGAACTTCTTCCAGAAGGATGTACTATTGAAGATGCAAAGTATGCATATTTTAGATTTTCTTGCCCAAATTATGGTGTGCCGGGACAGGCAGAAGTAGGCGGTTGTAATGGTGCTATAGTTTTTAACACTCAAAACGGTGGTTGGAATTCAGTTAAGTGGGCTCATGCAAGTGATCCGGAAGGAATTTGTACATATCCGGATGATGGTTCTGATTTTTCTATTACCAGAGAAATAACACAGTCTGACATGGAAGCTTTTATGGATCCAGGTGATTGGTGTGAAGTGGCAATTCAACATTGGTGGCCAGAAGATATTGATATAACAATTGAAGAAGTTTATCTTATGGATGCAAACCAGGTAAGACTTGAAGCTAAAGCACCGGCAGAAACTACACCATCAGAAACAGAAGCTACACCTGCACAGTCTGAAACAGAAGCGACAACAGAGGCAACAGCAGCAGCTACAACAGCAGCCGCAACAACAAAGGCAGCTGCAGCAGCAACAACAAAAGCTAACCCTACAACAGGCGAAAGTAATACAGGTGTAGCACTTGCAGTAACAGCAGCTATGGCAGCAGCAGGCGTTGCAGTTACATTTGGCAAAAAGAAGAAATAATGATTTAACATACATTATTACTTAAATATACTTAAATGCCCTCGTTTTTCGCCGAGGGCATTTGGTGTAACTAAATTCATATTAAATTTTACTTAAATTAAGTGAAATTTCTCTTGAGGAAGGAAGAAAATTTATGAGAAGAAAGATTACAGCGTTGCTTGTTATGTGTGGAATGCTTTTGGCATTTACAGCTTGTGACAAAGGCGAGTCATCAAGTACATCAAGCACAAAAGATGAAAGTTCTGTATCAGAAACAACTGCAGCAACAGAAGAAGTGACCGAAGAAGTTACAGAGGAAGTTACCGAAGCAGTAACAGAAGAACTCGTAGAACCCGATTATCCGACATTTGAAGTAGATGAAAACTCTATCACATTTGATGATGGTGATGTTTATACAGCGCACTGTATGAATGAACAGAACTTTGAAAACGGTGAGTCAAACTGTAACATTTCAGTAGCAGAATACAAGGGTCAGAAACAGCTCAAGATAGAAGTTCTTGATAAAAATGATGCCGGTAACTACAATATTCCGAAAATCGTTTTTGACGTTGATGAACTTGTAGGTTCTGAAAATCTCAGCAAGATAAAAACTTTCAGTGTGGATATCACACAGGTTGCAGTTGGTGAATTTATCGGTGATGACGGAGTAGGAATGCTCGTTCCGGGAAATCTCATGGGAAGCTTCGGTTCAAACGTAGGTCCTGAATGTGCAGACTGGTATGAACCAACAGGAACAGCAAATAACTTCCTTGCATCAGAATGGAATTTTGAATGGGTATATCACCATGCAGAAGGTAAATGGCTGTTAAAAGGTTATGTAGACGGTACTACTGATTCCACTCTCGTATTTATGAGATGGAATATACCTAATCAGGCAGATATCTATATGGATAACCTTACATTCTATGATGAAGCAGGCAACTCAATTCCGATCGTTTACACACCGGGTGCAACAGCCGAAGGTGGCGCTGAAGAAGGCGGAGAAACAGCCGAAGGCGAAACTGCTGAAAACAGCGAAGCATCTGCTGAGTCTGTAGCAGAGTAACAGAAAATTTGATTTAAATAAGATTTACAATGCACCTGTTAATTTGCAAATTTTGCGGATTGACGGGTGTTTTTATGTGATAATTGATAAATAAACGAAAAATAATCGCAATATTGTACTAGATATATTAAAATATTGTACATAATTTTTTAAAAAAAGATGATTATCGTTGTAAAAAATATGAATGGAATTTTTTTGTCGAATGTGGTACAATGCTAATATGATTTTTAATAGCATACAGATAGTTTGTCTGTATGCTATTGCTGTAATATAAGCAGCAGTTATTATTTTTTGATGTTGAAGTTATATCTAATGAAAAACAAGGAGATGTATATTATGGAAAAAGAGATTTGTGTTGATGTACCTAAGAAAAGAAAACGAGTATTATTAAAGATATTCATCGCAATTCTTAGTATATTAGTTATTTTGTTTGCAATTATAAATGTTTTATGGTTTTCAAGAGATATAAAGTTAAAGAATCTATGCTCAGATAAGTATGAATGGGAATGTAGAGATCTAAAAGAAGAACTTGATTATACTCAATATAAATATGATCCGGAGAATGAAGTTGGCGAAACAGATAATATTTTTTTAGTAAGTAGACCAAAATATCTGGAAGATGTAGCATGGATAACAATGACAGAGGCTTTGGTACTAGATGATGATATGAAAACATATATCGGAGATTATGCTATAAATATTCAGATAAAAAAGCATATTTTTTTCCCAATAGAATATGTCGTTCAAATAAGAGATTTGAAAAAGGCATCTCAAACGAGTTCACTTGGAACTATCAGATATTATATAACACCGGATGTAGAATTGAAAGAAAACAGATATTATGCGTATACAGATGAAGAAGTAGCTATCTTTGAAAAATGTCATGAAAAAATAAAAAGTCAGGTAAAAGAGTTGGAAGAGTTTTTTGGAAAGCCAATAGATGAACTTGTATGATTTTTAAAGTAAATCACAGAGGAAAAATAACATGAGAAAAATAAAATACATACTGACAGCTGTTCTGATACTTGTGTGTATCTTGTTTACAGCAGAAATGGAAGCATCAAAAATAAATTACGGATTAGGGCAGTACTATACGGGAGTGCCGTTTTCGGTTGACTGGAATGATAAATTTGTTATAAACCGTGCAGAGAAAATAGCAGATGAATGTAATATAGGTCTTGTTATAACAGGCGGTGAGCTAAACAGCTTTGTATCAGATGAAATAAATTACGCCTGTACAGAAGGTATGGAGTCTGTGGTGCGTAAGAAATTAGGAATAAAGGGTGACTCTGTAAAAAGTCTTATAAATATAAGTACAGATGTAAACTTTTGTGATTTTTCCGATGAAAGTTACTTGGGGACTTACGGACAGTGCTATATGATAGGCGATGAGAAAGATATCAGTGATTTTTGTAAGAAGTTTGAAAAGTATTATCAGCCTGCGCCTGCGGAGAAAGTGATTAATGTTGATGGGATTTATGTTGTTATACTGATAATAGTCTGGGCATTTGCGATAGCGATGATAGGATTTCTTACATATTACAATGTTTCTGTAAGACTAAAGGAAGTGTTTGTAAAAATATCTTTCGGCAGTTCGCCTGTTAAGATTTATCTTGCAAATGTTTTTACTGATATAGCTTTTTCAGCTGTAATATTTGTAGTGGGTACTTTGGTATTTTCAAAAATAAGTTCGGCATTGTCAAATATTCCGGCGCTGATTATTGCTTTTGTGGTGCTTAGTCTGGTGTATGCGGTTTCATATATCCGATATCTGAAATTTGACTATAAATTTGCTCTTAGCGGAACATTTAATGCAAAAAGCATACTTGCACAGAGTTATGTACTTAAAATCATTTCAATAGTTATCTCTACTATAGTTGTAACAGGAACAGTTGTTTCTTTCAGCCTTTCATCTGATATGATAAGATCAAAGAAAGCAGTGGAAAACTTTAAGGATTACAGTTATCTTTCATATCAGAATCATGACAATATCGTAGACAGTAGTCTGGTAAACAAATTAGTTTCTCAGGAAGACGTTATAAACGAAAGTCTGTACAGAGAGTATTTCTATGACTTTGAGCCTGTTATGCTGTTTAACGACTACAATCGCCCTGATATAATATACTCAAATGTATATGCCTATGAATATCTTGCGAGTGAAATATCAGAACTTAATAATGCAGAACTTACAGAAGATATATATATCCTTCTTCCTCAGGAAAAATATGAAGAAACAGGTATGTATGTAAATCAGGCAGAAATGATGATCCAAAGTATCGAGGGAGAAAATTTTGTATATAGTTGTGATGTAATATACTACAGCGGAAACAAGGATATAATGTGTTTTAACGGAGAAAACTGGGGTTCGGGAGTTGACTCTGTAAAAAATCCGTGTATTATTTACAATACCATAGATCCTACGACACTTACCACATTTTATACAGAGAGCGGAAAGGCGAGTATAAAAACCAAAATGGTTTATAAACTTACAGATGAAGATATAGCTGTTATTTCCGAAAAATACGGATTTATCCATGCATATAAAACAAATGTATCTGAAATGTTTGAAACACACTGGAAGCCGATACGTCACGCACTTGTTGTTTTTGCAATGATTTCTCTGTTTATGATAATAACTGAAATAGCTATAATATCTGTCATAGTAAAGATGGAGTACACCATATCGTCAACAGAACTTGCTTTGCAGAAAGTATATGGCTATACGATTTTTGAGAAAAATGCCCGAATGATAAAACTTATGATAGTTTCAACTGTTGTAAGTATGGTTTTAAGCGTGATTGCATTTGTATTCATATATGATAGAATGTTTTCTGAATCAGTATCAATAATTTTCCCTGTCGGCGTATCGGTGTTGTTTATGGTTATTGAACTAATTGTACTTTTTGTAAGAATAATTTCTCTTGAAAATAAAAATGTACAGAAGATATTAAAAGGAGGAGCACTATGATCGAGATAAACAGTGTGTCAAAATCATTTGACGATAAAAAGGTTTTTGAAAATTTCAGCGAGAAAATAGAAAAAGGGGAATTTATCATATTCAGCGGTGAAAGTGGTTGCGGTAAAACTACTCTTCTCAATATGATAGGCGGTATAGAGAAAATAGATAAAGGTACTATAACAGTTGACGGTATCGACATTTCGCAAAGAAAAAACAAACTCAGCTATTTTCAGAACAAGGTAGGATTCCTTTTTCAGAACTTCGCACTTGTAGAGGAAAAAACAGTGGAGCAGAACCTCACAATAGTCAGAGGTGCGCAGACAGCCGATATTTTAAAAGTACTTGAAAGAGTGGGGCTCAAAGGCTATGAAAACAAGAAGGTCTACAAGCTTTCAGGTGGTGAACAGCAGAGAGTGGCGCTTGCAAGACTTATGCTAAAAAGCTGTGATCTGATACTTGCCGATGAACCTACAGGTTCGCTTGACAAGAAAAATGCGATGCTCGTTATGGATATACTAAAGGAACTTAACAAGGAAAATAAAACGATAATTCTTGTTACCCATGATGAAGAAATCAAAAAAATGGGCACAAGAACGATAACACTGGGAGAAGGAAAATAATATGAATAAGAGATTTGTGGCAGTTCTGGCGGTAATAAGTATTTTGCTGTCGGGTTGTCAGGAAGAGAAAAACGAAGTTACAGGCAACAATGGTCTGAAAAAATATAAAGGTCTTTCGCAGGGAACGCAGTTTAAGTATGATATGACTGTTCCTGTTGAAAATATTGATGAAATATACACACTTGCGTATGACAAAGAAAATATTTATGTTGCAGGAAGCAATGAAGAAAAAGTTTCGGGATATGCGTTTCATATTCTTGATACGGAAAGCGGAAATTTTTCTGAGGTAGTACCGTCTTTTGAGTATTCGTATATAAGTCGGTGTGTATTTTCCGATAATCTTATGTTTTTTATGTACAGTGATGCAGAATATAACAGATGCATAGCAGTTACCGATAAAACCGGAAAAGAAATAAGCAGTATACAGATGAACCCCGATGATGACAGGCAGATCGATGCTATAGCGATATCAAAAGAAAATAATCTTTGCCTTATCTCAAGAGAGATAAACGACAGCGGAAAGTATGATTCGTTTTTTGAAGTTTATGACCATTCTCTTGAAAATATAACCAGAGTATCTCTTGATGAGAAGTTTTCGCTTGCTGAAAATGAAATTGCTGTAAATGTAAAATCAGATACTGACGGAAATTTTTATATACAATTTATTACAGCTGATGAAAATGATGAAATTATACTCAAAAACCGTCTTGTGAAACTTACTCCGAAGTTAGAAATTCTTTTTGAAATAAATGATTTTTCTGATATGCCCGGATATATGCCATATCTTTTATCGGCAGACCATGAAAAAATGACAGTTATATCTGTTGATCAGGAAACAAATACTGTATATCATAATTTATACAGTACCGCAGACGGAAATATTATTTCAAGAGATGAGTTTTACAATACAGAATCCCTTGACTTTGATGCGGTGTATGATCACCTGTTTTACAGAAGGGAAAATGTGTTGTGCAGATATAATTTTGAAAGTCAGGCTGAAGAAGTTCTGTTTACAGATGAAAAAAACGAAAATATAAAATACAATGTCATGGTTGCAAACGACAAAGAAGTTTTGTATATGTCGGAAAAATATACACCCGAATGCATGATGCTGAATGTATATAATAATAGTATAAAGCATACAGAGAGCATTGAAATAGAAATAGACAGTGATTCATATGTAAAAAATATTTCTGATATGTGCGTAGTCGGAGATAATATATATATGATTTGTGATATAGCTCACGGTGACGCATATGAACCGATAGAGATGACTCATGACGGGCAGACGTACACAATGGGTTATGTGGGCGATTATTATGAGGAAAACAACAGCATAATATGTATAGTGGACAGCACTTCCAAAGAAGTACAGTGGGTAACTCCCGAAGATATGGGCAACTCATCGATGCTCCTGTCGGAAATAGAGTCGGGAAGTAACGGAGACCTGCTTATTCTTACCCAAAGTGCAGATGGCAGTGTCAGTGAAGTTTTAAGTGTTGCTAAAGAGTCGCTTACAGACATAAAAAAACGTGAAGATGTATCATCGGTTTCACCGTATGGACTTATAAGTTCGGCTGACGGTGATGTTTACTTATTTATGTACGGAGAGTCTATAGGATTTCAGAAGCTTGGAGAAAGCGAGTTTATTCCGCTCGAAGAAAAGAAACCTGTAGAAAATATTGATTTTACATATTATGACGGATATTTTATGACAGGTTATGATATTGAAAATAGGGAGATGGAGTTCTTTTCTTCCGATGTTATCATAGAGGACAGTATTACTCTTGATGACGGAAGTTTGTTATGTATAACATTTGACTACAAGACGTTTACAAAACAGTTGTCACTTATAAGTTGTGCGGATAATGAAAGTCGTAAAGAAGTTCTTAATATCTGTTGTGTTGACAGCTATGATATTAACTTAAAAGAATCTGTTTCGGAGTTTAACAAAAGACAGGACAGTTTTTGTGCTGTTATAAATATTTACGATGATGAAACAAGCCTTCAGAATGATATTGCTCTGGGAGCAGGTTGTGATATCGTAATAAGTGATGAACGGTATGGAATAGACAAATACACTGATAAGACCATTTTTGAAGACCTTATGGCTTTTATAAAAAAAGACATTGACATAAACAAATATATGCCGTATGTATTTGATACCGACAGTAATGGAAAGCTGTATTCCGTTGCACCCGAATTTGAACTTTACACATTTGTTTTGTCAGACAGTTACAGAAGTGCGTATGCAGGCTGGAACACAGAAATGATGAAAGAATTTTCCGATGGTAATATGGGTGTATTTTATTTTGACAAAAAATATTTTGCAAGCAGGCTTATAAATCACAACATAAGCAGTTTTGTAGACATGAAGTCCGGAAAATGCGACTTTGACAATGAAATATTTTCGGCGATAATCGACACCGCTATGACCTGTACAATGGAGCAGACAGATGAAAAGAGAGTGCATCCGTATATTTTATCAGGCATAGGTCGTTATCTTGATGATTATGAAAATCAGTGCGTTGTCGGAGTGCCGTCGGTTGACACACACAGAATGAATATCATGAAGTTCCCTTTGAGTTTTTCAGTATGCGCAAATTCTCAGAACAAAGATAAGGCATGGGAGTTTATAAAATATTTCCTTTCAGAAGAATATCAGAAAAACTGCAACAGCCTTCCGATAATGAAATCTGTATATGACGGATATATAAAGGACGAAAAGAGCAAAGAGAAAATAGATGACCTCATTTTACAGCTCGACTGGACAGTTCGTGAGCCTGATATAAGCACAGAAATAGAAAAGATAATAGATGAGCAACTTGAATATTATTTTAATGATATGACGGATAAAAAAGAACTCGTTGAAAATCTTAATTCAAAGGTGGGGCTTTTTATGAAGGAGCGGTGAGACGGGAGTTTGAATTTACTCAATCTTGACAAAATATGATATCATAACTATAATATAGGTAGTTAAGTTTAGATTTGTATCTGTTTTGATAGAGAGGAAGATGTTTATGATGTATCCGTTTTTAACACTGGATGATGAAACAGAAATAACACATTCAGATTTCTTACCGTCCCAAAAGGTGAAAGTATACATTGAAAAGCCTGATGAAAAAGATTGTTTTCATCATATGACTTGTTATCTGCCGGACTATTTTATTGAAGAAGTATATGGATTTACCGAAGAAGAAGTAAAAAAATATCTCGAAATTATTGCATCAACGGCTCATCTTATTATTGAGTTTTCAAAAACAGGAGGATTTGATAATTAAAACTTGTTAGCGAAAAGTTTCAGAATATATTGACAAAGTAGTGTTTATCGGGTACAATATAGGTGTGAGGGAACTCGCTGTGTGGCGGCACATAAAGCTGTACTGTGCTTAGGCAGGTAAAAATACCAAGACTTATAGATGCTCGCAAGGGCGTTGCGCTCTGACCGGAGAGAAATGGTTAGTCTGCGTTGAGGACTTATTTTCGACGACTATAGATACTCGCAAGGGTATTGCGGCTGACAGCCAGCATAAAACCGTTTATATTGAAATTTAAAACATCGGGTAAGTTGCTCGATGTTTTTTTGTTATAAATATTTTTCTAAACCCCTATATTATTCTTGCAAAATACACATTAATATGCTATAATCTGTATAAATGCTTTTCATGAATATGTTCATAGATACATATATCATTTAAAGTATAATCATAAAACACGCAAAAATCAATTTTGCATTTATTTTTTACACACAGGAGGAAAAGAAATATGGGACTTATTAAAGCGGCAGTCAGTGCAGTGAGTGGAAATCTTGCAGATCAGTGGTTAGAGGTTATCGAGCCTGATAACATGACAAATGAAACCTTTATGACACCTGGTGTGCAGGTAAGCACAAAGAGAGGCTCAAATACAAAGAGAAATTCAAATATTATTTCCAACGGTTCGGTTATTCACGTTTATCCGAATCAGATGATGTTACTTATAGACGGTGGTCGTATCGTGGACTATTGTGCAGAAGAAGGTTATTATACTGTAAATATGTCAACTTCACCATCACTCTTTAACGGCGAATTTAAAGAATCTCTGAAAGACGCATTCAACAGATTCAAGTTCGGCGGTGTGCCATCACAGTCACAGAAGGTTTACTTTATAAATCTTCAGGAAATCACAGGTATCAAATTTGGTACAAGAAATCCTATTCAGTACTTTGACAATTTCTACAATGCAGAGTTATTTATGCGTTGCAGAGGTCAGTATTCAATAAAAATCGTTGATCCTCTCAAATTCTTTGGCGAGGCTGCATCAAAAACAGGTGAAAGATTTACAGCGGCAACTATGAACAGCCAGTACTGTGAAGAATTCCTTACAGCTCTTGAATCAGCTATAAACCAGATGTCAGTTGACGGTAAGAGAGTATCATATATACAGTCGCAGTCAAGAGAACTTGCAAAATATATGTCTCAGACACTTGATGAAGAGTGGAGAGAAGGCAGAGGTATCGAGATTGCAAGTGTTGCTGTAACTATAAGCTACGATGAACAGAGCCAGAAGCTCATAAATATGAGAAATCAGGGCGCTATGCTTTCAGATGCTACAATAAGAGAAGGTTATGTTCAGGGAAGTATCGCTGACGGTCTTAAAGCAGCAGGCTCAAACTCAGCAGGCGCAGCTCAGGCATTTATGGGCATGGGTATGGGCATGAATACAGCAGGAGGTTTTATGAATTCTGCAAGTCAGACAAATGCTATGCAGATGCAGATGCAACAGCAGCAGATGCAGGCAGCACAGGCTCAGGCACAGCCACAACAGCCGGCAGCAGGCGGATGGACTTGTTCATGCGGTAAGACTAATACAGGCAAGTTCTGTCAGGAATGCGGAGCTAAGAAACCCGAAGATACAACATGGACTTGTTCATGCGGTAAAGTAAATACAGGCAAGTTCTGTCAGGAATGCGGAGCAAAGAAGCCTGAAAATTCATCATGGCAGTGTTCATGCGGTCAGGTGAATGAAGGAAAATTCTGTTCAGGTTGCGGAACAAAAAAACCTGAATAATGGAGGAAAACATTTTTGGAAACAATACAATACAAATGTCCTAACTGCGGCGGTGAGCTGCAGTACAAGGCAGATAAGCAGAAATTTGGCTGTGATTACTGCCTTAGTGAATTTACTGATGAAGAGATAAAGCAGATATTTTCTGAAACAGAAAATACTGATCTGAGTCAGAATGTTGATGAAACTGTAGAAGATGACGGATTTAGCAATGGTAATCTGTATTCGTGTTCATCATGCGGTGCAGAAATAATGTCTGACGGAAATACAGCCGCTACTTTCTGCGTATATTGTCACTGTCCTGTAATACTTAAAGGAAGACTTTCAGGCGATTACAGACCAAATAAAGTTATACCATTTAAAATAACAAGGGAACAGGCTCTTGAAACCTTCAAATCAACAATAGGTAAGAAGAAGTTTACTCCTACTGATTTCAAGTCGGATCAGACTCTTGAAAAAATGACAGGTCTTTATGTTCCTTTCTGGCTTGCCGACTGTAAAGTTAAAGCTGATATGGATGCTGTTGGTAAGCATATACGTACATGGACATCAGGTGATTATAAGTATAAGGAAACTAAAGAATATTCTGTAAGAAGAAGTGCAGATATCACATTTAAAGGTGTTCCGGCAGATGGTGCAAGTAAGATTGACGATTCGCTTATGGATGCGGTTGAACCTTTTGATTACAGCAAGGTAGAGGATTTCTCTATGTCGTATTTATCGGGATATCTCGCTGACAGATATGATGTTAATAAAGGTGATGTATTTCCGAGAATAAGACAAAAAGTTGATAAGGGCAGCCGAAGTCTGTTGATGGACTCTATAACAGGATATGATGATGTAAGTGTAAGTCATTTTAATAATAATATTATGAGTACAAAGTGGAGTTATGCACTTCTCCCGGTGTGGTTCATGACATATAAATATAATGATAAGATGTATGAATTTGCGGTAAACGGTCAGACAGGAAAACTTGTAGGTAATCCACCGTTGTCTATAAAGAAACTTATCGCCTTCGGAATAGGATTGGCTGTTGTTATAGCAGTATTATTCGGGATAGGAGGCTCACTGTTATCATGATGCGGTATACAAAGATTTTTCTTGGTTTGATTATGGCGCTGTTTATAGCTTTTGGAGTAAATGATCAGAGCATAAATGCAGCAGATTCAAACTGTAAGGTTCACGATTTTGATGATAGTCTGAAAGACTCAGAGGAAGAGAAGCTTAACAAAAAGGTTGCAAAAGCTGCTGATAAGATAGATGCAAATGTTGCAGTTGTTATCACTTCCGATAAGGCAGGTCGCCCATCTGAAATGTATGCTAAAGAAGTGTATACAGATTTATTCGGTGCAAATTCGGACGGTGTATTGTTACTTATTGATAATGATACAGAATATGACTATATATTTGCAAGTGGTAAAATTCGCAGTAAGTATGATAGATATGCAGATTCTTTTATGGATGATATTTCGCCTTGCGTGAAAAAAGGTGATTATGTTTCAGCTGTAGAGGAGTTTGCGGACAATATAGATCTTTCAGCTTATAAAAAATCAGGAACAATGAAGCGTATAGCTAAAGGTGCTTTGATTGGTGTCGTAGTGTCATTGGTAGTTTGCTTGTTGATAGCTAAATCGTATAAGAGCGTAAAGAAATATGAAGCAAAGAACTACGAAGTAAAGGGTGACACAAGATTTTCAAGAAAAGACGACAGATTTTTGCGTGAGTATACTACTAAGACAAAAATAGAGTCAAATAACGATGGTAGTGGCAACGGCGGCGGACGCCAGAGATAATTAATACAAAAACAGTACAGCATTCTGTAAAAAGAAAACTGTACTGTTTTTTTATTTTCTTAACTTTTTTACGCAGCCATTTACACATTCGCAGATATAGTCAAGTTCTTCGTAAGTGATAGTTTCGTCGATTGAAAAACGTATTGATGAAAGTGCTTCCTGCGGAGTAAGTCCGAGAGCGAGCAATACGTGTGAAGGTTCGGTGTCGCCGGTAGTACAGGCGGAAGCACCCGATACACATATTCCTTTGAGGTCAAGTGTAAGTATCATGCTTTCGCTGTCTACTCCTTCTATCATTATGTTCAGATTTCCGCATAAGCGGTTTTCATGACTGCCGTTTAATCTTATACCTGATACAGAAAGCAGATTTTTCATAAGATAGTCACGTTTTTTAGCGGTAAGCTTGTTTTTTTCATCTATGCCGTTTACAGCTTCTGCCGATGCAGTGCCCATACCGATTATAGAAGCAAGGTTTTCTGTTCCTGCACGTATGTTTTTTTCCTGTGCACCGCCGTATATCAGCGGTTGCATATCTGTACCGTTTCTTATGTACAGCACACCTGTTCCTTTTGGAGCGTGAAACTTATGACCCGATAGTGAAAGCATATCAATGGCTGATTCTTTCAGATCTATACTTGTGTGACCAAATGCCTGAACAGCATCTGTGTGAAATAAGATGTTGTTTTTTTTGCATATATCACCGATTTCTTTTACAGGCTGGATTGTACCTATTTCGTTGTTGGCGTACATTACAGAAACAAGTGCTGTTTTATCGGTTATGGCATTTCTGATGTCATCAGGGTTTACAAAGCCGTTATGGTCTGATTTTACAAATGTTATGTCAAAGTTGTTTTCTTTAAGATATTTGCAGGTGTTTATAACAGAATGATGTTCTATATTTGTAGTGATAATATGGTTTTTGCCTTTTTTAAGTTCGCTTTTAGCGGTGACTGTAAGGGCATGGTTATTTGACTCGGTGCCTCCGCTTGTAAAAAAAATCTCATTTTTATCGCAACTGAGAGCCTTTGCAATTTTTAGTCTTGCTTCTTCGAGTGCTTTTTTTGCATCACGTCCGAGTCGGTGGACACTTGAAGGATTTCCGAAGTTATTTGTAAGAAAAGGCATCATACTGCCCAGTACATTTTCAGAAATGCAGGTAGTAGAGGCATTATCCGCATAAATGATTTTTTTCATTGCTACTTATCCTCTTATCTGCTGTATTTATCACGCTCAATTACTGCAAGTTCGTCACAACGTTCATTTTCGGGGTGTCCGTTGTGACCTCTGACCCATACAAATTTTACTTCGTGTTTTTCAAGAAGCGGTATAAGTTGTTTCCATAAGTCAGTATTGGGAACAGGGTCGTTTTTTGAACGTATCCAGTTTTTCTTTTCCCAGTTATAGAGCCACTTTTTTTCCACGCTGTTTACAACGTACTGACTGTCTGTTGTAAGAGTTACTTTGCAAGGTTCTTTGAGAGCATCAAGTGCCCTGATAACTGCGGTAAGTTCCATTCGGTTGTTTGTAGTGGCACTGTCTCCGCCTGATAGTTCCTTTATATGTCCGTTGTAGCGTAAAATAACTCCATATCCACCCGGTCCGGGATTTCCACTGCAAGCACCGTCTGTAAATATTTCGACAAATTTTTTATCATTCATTATAATCATTTCTCCCGTTTTTAGAAATTTGGCAAAGCCGGATTTCCGGTTTGATCAGTGTTTTCTTAGTTTCTTAATTATATAATAAAATCAGGGGAAATACAAGTGAAAAAATTTTTTTTGTTTTTTTTTAAATACTGTAGCTTTTTTGAAAGTTGTGAAGTATTATTAATAAGGAGAGTTTAAGTGCAAAGAGGTGTGAAAAATGGACTACATTATAAGCGTAACAAATAAGTGTAATCTGAAGTGTCAGTATTGCTATGAAAAAAGGCTGAATACGACGTTAGGGGCTATAAATGACAAGACAGGTGACAGAATTATAAAGTTTATAAATGAGGCAAATGATGCAAATATAGTATATCTTTTCGGAGGAGAACCTTTGCTTTACAAGGATCTTCTGAAAAAATTTATAACTTCGATAAAAGCAAAGAGGTTTGTTATTACTTCAAACGGTATGCTTCTTGATGAACATTTTGCAAGATGGTGTTCTGAACATAAAACTATAATAAATGTTTCTCACGACGGTAAAGACTGTTCGGCAAGAGGAATAAAAGCAGAAGAACTGTCCGAAAAGGTAAAGATGCTTCTGAAATATCAGCCTGATACGCTTCTTCAGTTGGTTTATACCGAAAAAACTATGAAGGACCTTTATGAAAATACGCTTTATTTTAAGGATATGGGAATAAAATTTGTATCTTATGTTATGGATTCATTTCTTGAAGTTGATGATATGGATACATTTGCCGATGAACTTAAAGATGTATGGGAAAAAGTTGTTGATGTAGAGGGGATAACGGTAAAAGAACTGAGATACAAAGAGGAAATAGTAAAAGGCAAAAGAAATTCAAAGTGTGAAATATGTAAGAAAAAGCTCTTTATCAACTGGGACGGAAAGATATATCCCTGTGTACAGTTTCAAAATCTTTCTGATTTTCAGTGCGGTGATATTTTTAAGGGCATTGATACAAGCAAGGCGGAGGCAAGGTATAAAAATTATTCAAATATGTCCGAGCGTTGCCTTGACTGCGAGATCTCCCAGTACTGTGACAATTCATGTGCGTGCAAGAAAATGTCATCAACAGGCGGACTTGATAATATTTCTGAGGCTCAATGCATAGAACAGCAGGTACTTATACTTACTGTTTTAAATAAATTTAAAAGAATGGGAAGATTTTAAAAAACATGTAGCTTTTATGTCTTTTGAAAAGTATTAATAATATAAAGACTTTTGACGTTAGATTTTTTTCAGGATTTTAAGGAGGAGTTTCAAATGAAAAAGTTTACAAAACAAATATCATCTCTGCTTGCAGCTATGGCAGTTGGTGCATCGGGTAATCCGGGACTACAAATTCAGACTGCGGAAGCTGTAGAAGTTACAAATGGAAACACAAGAGTTGTACATCTGAGTAATATAGAGAGTTCTAATCTGTATGAATATTACGAAGAAACAATGACCACTACAACTACTACTGCACCGGAAGTTCTCGGTACATATTACGATCACGGAACAACTCCGGGACCAACTACAACATTACCGGAAGAATTGTATGAGTGCGTTGATTGCGGAGGAGTATTCTGGGAAGGTGAAGGATTCTTTGAAGAAAATGATGAGTATCTTTTAGATTTTTACTGTTATGATTGTTATCTGGAAGCTTTTCCGCCTACAGCAGGTGTGGCGGTTGCCGAATACGAATGTTTCAAATGCGGAAATATGACTCCCGGATATCAGGGTGAGTATATTATGAACCGTTTCTATTGCAGTGACTGTGCATATACGGTAACACAAATGACAGTAGGAACACAAGCGCCTGAGCCACCTGTTACAACAACTTTGTCAGAATGGGATATGTATCCTACAATAGGAACATCAGTGCCGACAGAAGCAGTTACTACTACTACGACAACAGTGACAACAACAACAGTAGGAACATCGTATTCGTCAGAACCTGAAACCATGGTGACGACAACAACAGATATTTTTGATATTCCATGTGCAGGGGTTACTACTACAACAAGAGATGTTTTAGATATTCCGGATGCCGGCGGTATGGTTGCATCTTATGGCAGTGGAGATGCTAATCTTGATGGAGTAACAGACCTTACAGACCTTACAGAACTTTCGCTTTATCTGTTAGGTGACAAGAGTTTTGATGAATATGAGCTTATGCAGGTCGATGTAAATAATGACGGTAAGGTAAATATTGCAGACCTTCCGACGTTGAAGATGATGATAACAAAAGGCATCTGAGTATATGTAAAGGCTAAATAGTTAAAATATCTCTCTGATAAAATAAAATAAAGAAAACAGCAAAAACGGACTATTGTGATTTTCAACATAGTTCGTTTTTGCTGTGTAAAACTTTATGATTCCTGTAATAAAAATTTTCGGAGATTAAGATGAATATATCCGTCACGACTCATATCAAATTCATCCAGTGACAGTACATATTTCGGATAATTATCGTCTATCCTGCGTAATGCTCCGAATTCACGTTCTATGGTTTCTTCTGAGGCAAGCAGGTATGCGACCTGATAGTATATTTTTTGTCCGTTTGTCTGAGCTACGAAATCCACTTCAAGATTTTCATTTTTCCCGACAGTTACTTTATATCCTCTGCGTAATAGTTCGATATATACTATATTTTCAAGGATCTGACCTATGTCACGGGTATTGTTTCCGTATATCGCCTCACGAATTCCATGATCGGTAAGATATATTTTTTCCTGAAACTGCAGAATTTTTTTCCCGACAATATCCTGCCTTGATACGAGATGCAAAAGACAGGCACTGCGACAGTATTCGATATAATTGTAAATAGTTTCACTCGAAATTTTGCGGTTTTCGCTTTTTAGGTATTTTATGATCGTAGAAGAGGAAAAAGTATTTCCTATATTGCTTATAAAGTATAGCAGTATTCTCTGAAATTGTTCAACGTCACGTATATTGTTGCGTGTTACGATATCTTTTAAAATTATAGAATCATAAATATCACTGAGGTACTGTATTTTGCTGTTATCATTCATAGGAAACTGATAAAGAAACGGCATTCCGCCCCAGCGCAGATAAGTCTGAAAAGCTTCGGTTTCGGAAGTATCGGGTAAGATAGCCATTACCTCCTGAAATGAAAAAGGATATACATTTATTTTTACATATCGTCCTGCAAGGTAAGTAGCAAGTTCGCCTGAGAGAAGTTTTGCGTTTGAACCTGTTATATAAATATCGCAGTCAAAGTCGATCATACAGGAGTTTACAAGTGTTTCCCAACCTGCGAGTTCCTGTATTTCGTCAAAGAAAAGATATATCTTTCTGTTTTTGTCTTTTGAAAAATTTTTGATATAGGTATATGTTGAATCGGTACTGTGAATATGTGCTGTTGCTTTTGATTCAAAATTTATAGACAGAAAATCTGTATCAGAAATACCCTGATTCAGAAGTTCTTCCTGAATCAGCTTTAACATAACAGATTTTCCGCATCTGCGTATTCCTGTAAGTACCTTTACTATATTTTGTCCAATAAACGGACGTATTTGTTTCATGTAGGATTCACGTTTTATCACAAGTATAACCTCCGCTTTAATGTTATTTAAAGTTTATCATAGTTATACCGAAAAGTCAACACAAAAACCCAAATAGTTTTCGGTATATCGAAAACTATTTGGGGAGTATGATTTATTAATATTCTGTTTTTACAGGAACACTGTCGTCTTTTGTGAGTTTATAGATGGATTGAGCTGTTGAAATATACATTGTTTTGTCATCAACCTGACAGAAGTTAAAAATACTTACGTCATATGGGAGATCGCTGTGATTTATGTCAAGAACACGTTTGCATTTGTTATTTTCGATGTCCACGCCGTAAATACTGGTTTCTGTTGAATAGAAAAAGTCGTATGTTTCATTTCCGTCAAAACATTTTAATATATAATCGTCCTGGTTTATGGTTATTGGTGTGTCAATAAATTTGATTTCTTCGGGGGAGATTTCATCAAAACACATTTTAGTGTCGTTTATATATGTAAATACGCGTCCTTCCGTAGAAACAACTACATCAAATACACTGGTGTTTGCGTGTCTGGGCTTTACTGTTGAGGTTTCTTCGCCTTTGCTGTTATATACTGATATAAATCTGTCATCATTTGTGTCAGCGTTCCAGTATACAAATACAGTGTCTGTATTGACAGCTGTTGTTGATTTTATATAATAACCGTCTTTTTTGGGTATGCTTATAATATTTTCTTTATTGGTATTCATATCCTTGATATGTATGTTATGTGCATCTGCAGTTTCTTCTCTTGCCTGCAGTAGTCCGGTGCAACGTATTTTATCGTCTTCAGGGAATTGTTCGCTTTTTATTGAATATTGTTTATTATGGTCGATATCACCGATTTTATATGATTTGAAGTTAGAACAATTTTCATTAAAGGAACGTTCATCTGTGTACATATGACCGTTGTAAAATCCTATTACATCGTTGGAATTTGTACTTTTATACATTTTTTCTGCTTTGTAATAATTTACAGACAAATCAGTTTCGGTTTCTTTTTCTTCAGTTACAAATTCTGTTTCGTTCTTTGATTCGGGTATCTTTATTTCTTCTTTCTTATCACACGAAAACATAAGAAGTGACATCGCAAGACACAAAATATAGTTAATTTTTTTATTCATTTATAAATCTCCTTAAAAAGTATATTAAAGCTTTTTTATTATACTTTATTTTTATATTATTGTCAATATTTTAATCAAAAACAAATACACTGATTTCTAGGGGAGAAATCAGTGTATTTGTAAAATATTACTGTTAAATGTTTTGAGGGATGGTGATTTTATTATGTAGATTTCTTATATGTCATAGCTGATAATAGTTCTCCTGGGGTAATCTTCTTTTAATAATTCTCATATCGCTTTAGCTTATAAAAAAGTTTTTCTCATATCTCCTGCTAAAATCGTCTTATGACTTATAAGTTTCTTTCCCTGTATATATATTAACTTATTTTAATCCCAAAATCAATATTTTTGCGTAAGATGCTACTTTTACTGCGTGAAATGCATCTGAAAATAAATTTAAAAAAAATTATGACGTTGATAGTAAACTATTGAATTGGCATAGATATTGTGTTATAATTAAATTAACAGAGTTCATAAGGTTAGTTAAGGAGTTTTTTAATTAGAAAACATTGTGTATGTATATATGATTTTATGGACTTCGATTTGTTTTGTGTGAGGATTGTTATTAAAATGAAAGGAATGTTTTTATGAAATTAAGCAAAATTTTAAGTGCGGTTACAGCGTTTGTGCTCACATTTGGTTCGGTTTCGGCGGTAAATACCGAAAAGGCTGTAAAAGTAAATGCTTTACCTGCCGATGGTGTTAAGTACGAATTTGAAGATGGTGCTTTTGACAACTGTAAAGCAGAAAGCTGGACAAAAATTGACGAGTGCGCAAGCGGAAACTCCGCTGATATTTCCGACTGGTCGGGAACAGGTTTTGCAAATATCACTGAAAAAGGTTCATCTGTTACAGTTACAGTTGAAGTAGAGGAAGACGGTCTTTATGAAGTTCTTATACGCTACTGTCAGTGCTTTGACATGAACAAAAAAGTTCAGTACCTTAATGTAAACGGCGTAAATCAGGGCGAAGTAAGTTTTCCGTATGGTGAAAAATTTGAAGAAATGTCTGCAGGATATGTTCCTCTGAAAGCAGGTAAAAATGAGATTCAGATAAAAGGCTACTGGGGTTATACAATGTTTGACTACCTTGTAGTAAAAGACGCAGACCCAAGTGTTTCAAAACTTGATCCTGAAAGAAAGCTTTCAAATCCAAATGCAAATGACACAACAAAAAGACTTTTTAGTTACCTTTGTGATATATACGGCAAAAATATTTTATCAGGTCAGCAGGAGTACTGCGGTTCACACAGCTACAACCTTAATGCCAATCCTGATCTTGGATATATAGTTGACAACGAACTTGAATTTGAATATATCTTAGAAGAAACAGGAGAAATGCCTGCTATAAGAGGAATAGATTTTCTTAACTACAGTTCAGCTGACGATATGTGGGACGATAACGCAGCCGAAAGAACAGCCGAATGGGTAAATAAATTTGGCGGTATTGCAACTGTTACATATCACTGGAGTATGCCTTCCGATCCTGATGAAACAGGCAGACAGAACAGATTTTTCTACGTTGAATCAGCAAGTGCAAGTTACACAACATTCAGTATTTCAAAAGCCCTTGAAGAAGGTACATGGGAAAATGAAATTCTCATGGCTGATATAGAATTCCTTGCTTCCAAACTCCAGCTTCTTGAAGATGCAGATGTTCCTGTACTCTGGAGACCGCTTCACGAAGCAGAGGGTGCATGGTTCTGGTGGGGGGCAGAGGGTCCTGAAAACTGTAAAAAGCTTTACAGACTCCTTTACGACCAGCTTACAAATGTTTACGGACTCGATAATCTTATATGGGTATGGACGGGCTACACATTCCCTACATCACCACAGTGGTATCCGGGTGACGAATATGTGGATATAGTAGGTTACGACAAGTATAACGCAGTTGACGGCATGCCAAATCTCTCATCTATCTCATCAACTTTCTACAATCTTGTAGCAAGTACAGACGGCAACAAAATGGTTACTATGTCTGAAAATGACTCTATACCGTCACTTGACAACCTTCTTGAAGACAAAGCAGGCTGGCTCTGGTTCTGTCCGTGGTATAACAACTATCTTACAAGCCAGCAGATAAATCCTGTTGATGAACTTGTAAAGATCTATCAGAGCGAATATTGCATAACACTTGACGAACTCCCTGATCTCAGAAAATATCCTATAAATCTTTCTGACGGTGTATCTTCAGAAGACCCTGACGCTACGACTCCTCCCACTACAACAGATAAACCCTCTGAAAAAGTCGTTTACGGTGACCTTAACAAAGACGGCAAAGTTGATCTTTCCGATCTTACTATGCTTAGCCTTTGCCTTCTTGGCGATACCAAGACTACTTCGTATATTGAAGAAGTAGCAGATGTAAACGGTGATGGCAGTTTTAATATAGCAGACCTCAGTCACCTTAAACAGTATATTTCAAAAGATCCTGTAGTTCTTGGACCGCAGTAAGAAGTAAAAATAAATGTAAAAAATATCCGGTCATCAATTTTGACCGGATATTTTTGTAGTTATAGATAAAAAAGTTTCATACAGGTGTTAAATAGATTTGTTTAATTGTCTGAATTATCCTTTTTGGTATTGACTTAAAAAATAGTAGTGATTATAATATAACCTGTAAATAAAATATTATAGTCTTCCGGATTGTACCGGAAAAAAATGACCCGATTAATAAAAATCAGGTCATTTTTTATATTAAGAAGAATTACTTGATAACTCTTACCTTTATAACGTTTGCAATATCGCTGAGCTGTGCTACGATAGCATCGTCAATGTCCTTGCCTGTTGCATCGATCATTGTGTAAGCAAAATCCTTCTTGCTCTTGTTGAGCATATTTTCGATATTTGCACCACTACCGCTGATAACAGATGTGAGGTTTGCGATAACTTCAGGAACGTTCTTGTGGATAACACAGATCTTAGTACCTACAGCGTTCATTTCAGCATCAGGAAGGTTTACTGAGTTCTTGATGTTACCAAATTCGATGTAGTCGATAAGTTCGTTTGCAGCCATAACAGCACAGTTATCTTCACTTTCAGGTGTTGAAGCACCGAGGTGAGGAAGAGCAACTACGCCTTCAACGCCGATAACTTCAGCATTAGGGAAGTCTGTTACGTAGGAAGCAACCTTACCGCTTTCAAGAGCTGAGAGGAGTGAAGCTGTGTCAACGAGTTCGCCTCTTGCGAAGTTGAGGATTCTTACTCCGTCCTTCATCGAAGCCATAGCGTCAGCGTTGATAAAGCCCTTTGTGTCAGCTGTGCATGGAACGTGAAGTGAGATATAGTCAGCGTTTTCAAAAACTTCTTTCTGAGAAGCAACAACTGTTACTTTTCTTGAGAGTTTGAGAGCAGCGTTTACTGAAAGGAATGGGTCTGTACCAACAACCTTCATACCGAGTGATACAGCAGCGTTTGCTACGAGTATACCGATAGCACCAAGACCGATAATACCGAGTGTCTTACCCTTGATTTCAGGACCTGCAAACTGTGACTTGCCTTTTTCTACGAGCTTGCCAACCTGGTCACCTTCGTTCTTGAGTGAAGGTACCCATGCGAGAGCGTTTGCGATTTTTCTTGAAGAAAGGAGAAGACCTGCGATAACGAGTTCCTTAACTGCGTTTGCGTTTGCACCAGGTGTGTTGAATACGCAGATACCTTGCTCAGCGCACTTTTCAACAGGAATGTTGTTTACGCCTGCGCCTGCTCTTGCGATAGCGAGGAGATTTGAACCAAATTCCATGTCGTGCATAGCAGCTGAACGAACCATTATTGCGTCAGGATTTTCAGGAGCATCAGCAATAGCGTATTTTGTTTTATCAAAAATATCTGTGCCTATAGCAGCAATTTTATTTAAAGTCTGAATATTGTACATAGTGAAATTACCTCCGTTATGGATTAAGCATTTTCAGCTTCGAACTTCTTCATAAATTCTACGAGCTTTTCAACGCCTTCGATTGGCATAGCATTGTAGATAGAAGCACGCATACCGCCAACTGAACGGTGACCCTTGAGGTTTTCGAAACCTGCAGCCTTTGATTCTTTTACAAACTTAGCATCGAGTTCTTCGTTGCCTGTAACGAAAGGAACGTTCATGAGTGAACGGTCTTCCTTAGCAACAGTAGCCTTGAAGAGTTTGCTCTGATCGAGGAAATCATAGAGGATAGCAGCTTTCTTTTCGTTGTGAGCCTTCATAGCTTCAAGACCGCCCATTTTCTTTATCCACTTGAATACCTTGCCACAGATATAGATACCGTAGCATGGAGGTGTGTTGTAAAGTGAATCGTTGTCAGCCTGTGTCTTCCACTTGAGCATTGTAGGTGTGCCTGGAAGAACTTCGTCTGTGATAAGGTCTTCTCTGATGATAGCGATAACAACGCCTGCAGGACCTATATTCTTCTGAACACCGCCGTAAATAACACCATACTTTGTTACATCAACAGGTTCTGAAAGGAAGCATGAAGAAACGTCTGAAACGAGGATTTTACCCTTTGTATTTGGAAGAGTTTTGAACTTTGTTCCGTAGATTGTGTTGTTTTCACAGATATATACATAGTCTGCATCTTCAGGAATGTCAAGGTCTGAACAATCCGGAATGTATGAGAAGGTTTTGTCAGCAGAAGATGCAACAGCAACAGCTTCACCGTACATCTGAGCTTCCTGGTAAGCTTTCTTTGCCCACTGACCTGTAACTATGTAAGCAGCTTTCTTGTTCTTCATAAGGTTCATAGGAACTGCTGCGAACTGCTGAGAAGCACCGCCCTGAAGGAAAAGTACCTTGTAGTTATCAGGAATGTTCATAAGATCTCTGATATCTTTTTCAGCGTCCTTGATGATTTCATCATATGCTTTTGAACGGTGTGACATTTCCATTACGGACATGCCTGTTCCCTTGTAATCAAGCATTTCATCTGCGGCTTCTCTGAGAACTTCTTCAGGAAGAACAGCCGGACCTGCACTAAAATTGTAAACTCTGTTCATTTAAAAAACCTCCGTAACTATGTAGTATAGTTAAAATTTTAAAAAATTTATAGAACTTTATACTATGATAAAATAATATATAGACATTTATTATTATATGCTTTTTAAAGCAATAAGTCAATATTCTTAGAGGGTTATCGAAAAAAAAAATTAGTGTATGAAGAATTTTTGTTGATACAGCACAAAGAGGATAAAATCATACGACAAAAAAATAACAAATTGCTGTTGATATTTGTAAGGACTTGATTTGATTTTTTGAAAATGGATAAAATATAAAAATGTTTTTTATTGAATAGAGAACAAAAAAGTATAGTATGTAATTTATAAAAATGTTATAATAGAATTAGTACAATGTTTATAATAAAGAAGAAAGACGATACATAAACATAGGAGGACTTCGTATATGAATCATTCAAATATTATTATGTATACAACCGAAGACGGTTTGACGAAAATAGAAACTACCTTTGAAGAAGATACTGTATGGCTATCTATTGATCAGATGGCAAAGTTGTTTCAGCGTGACAAATCCACTATATCGCGTCATATCAAAAATATTTTTGAAGAAGGTGAATTACAACGAGTGGCAGTTGTTGCAAATTTTGCAACAACTGCCACCGACGGAAAAACCTACAACGTTGATTACTATTGATATCACATTTGAAAAATAAAAGGAGAAAAATTTAAAATGGGTGCTTCGGGATATATTTTTGTTAAAAATAATAGTTATGATGTAAATAAAACAATGGCATTTTTCGAGAACTTGTTTAAAACTCAAGGGTATTACTATTTTGTGGATAAATTAAAAAGCGGTTCTGAATATTATTATCATATAAGTATTAGCGAATATTCCGGTTCTGACAGCTGGACTATAATCTATGTTGATTTTGAAAGGAATGATTCACAGTCAGAGTTTGAGAACCTGATTTATTTTGAAAACATACAAAGTGAAAATCTTGTTTTAAAGATTTTGTATGAGTATTTTCAAAAATTTCCTGAGGGTTACTTTGATGGTGACAGTAGGTGGTTGTTCTCTAAAAAAGACATAGAAGCAATATATAAAAGCTATAATTGGGAAGCGTGGGTTTATTGTAATCCTGCGTTGCCAAATGAGCGGTATATTTTGCCTGAAAACCGGAAAACAGATATAAGATATAGTCTGAACAGAGATTGTGTATGGCAATTGTTTTTGCGTAAGGCTGAAAAATTTGATTTTTGTGATTTAAAAAACCATTTGATATCGTTTTTAAAAGAAAAAAATTATACATATTATGAAGAAAGATATGAACTTTCCTGGAATCCATACTTTCATAGTTTGATAGTGGTTGATATGAATAACTTTAATGATGGCTTTTATGAGTTGCATATATATGAGGAACGGGATTTGTATGCTGAGTGTGATTATGATTATATAAAAGAGGGAATTTGTGTAGTAATGGCTATAAGATATATGAGAGGACAGGAAAAAAATATAAAGGAGATTGTACAGAAATATTTTGAATGGTACCCCGATGATTATATGTACAACACAAACGAATACGATTATTCCGAAACAGGAGAGCGTATATACACCAAAGATACCATACTGACTTTCGGAGAGTAACATTGTTTATAAAATATTTGGAAAGAAAGGGATATATGTTGTGGCTAACATAGAAGATGCAAATGTATATATTCATGTTGATGATATTGATAATCTAAAAATAAAAAATATGTTTGAAAAATTCAATAAAAGTGTTATTGTATCTGAATATAAACATGGATATAGTTACAGTTTTCCTGTGCCGATTTATATGGTGATGTTTTATCTTGATGAAGACGAGCGTAGACATATACATGAAGAATCCTTATATTATGCTTCAGATGTAAATGTAAGATTTATTTTGGATTCATATACAGATAACGAAACAAGCTTTGAATTTTTAACTGAATTACTTGAAAATACACAGGGAGATTTTTTGTTTATCTCAGATGGTGAGATGATTTTTGAAAGAAAAAATAACATAGTGTTTGCTAATAAAAGAGATGAGAATTTTCCGATGTGTTCTTTTAATAACTGCTATGGACTTCTAAAAACAGAACACATAAATGGATATTATTACAGATTGCATGTATGTGGGAAATCAAATAAAGATATAGATGAAATTAAACAGATATCGTATGATATTTGTAAGAAAACTATTTGTAGTGATGATATTAAGATTATAGAATATTCCGATATAAAATATGCTTTTTCAATGTCAACTAAATATTTTGATTTTAATATAAAATATTATCCTGATAAAGAGCAAGAAAATTTATCAGAAAGAGAATATGTAATAAGCGTAAATATACCTTTTTCAGAAGAATTCAAGGATAACCGCAAGACATATGCAAAATTATTTATCAAAAATATAGCAGAACATTTTGAAATAACAAAATCAAATATATTTCCGGGATATAAGGTAAGTTATGACAAAACTTTTGAGGAATATATTGATATCGCATTTGAAAAATAAAAGGAGAAAAATTAAAAAAATGGGCATTACAGGTGTTCTTATAACAGATCGTAATAAATATAATCCGCAAAAAACAGTAGAAACTTTGATAAATATATTTAGAAATCAGGGATATATATATAAAATCTCTAAAACAGAGATTGGAAATGATGATTATCATTACAATATAGGTGTATGTAAATATTATGGTTCGGAAGACTGTGCAGTGATGTATGTCAAGTCAGGCAAAAATACTCATGCTCCACTTGAACTTGAAGATTCCCTTACAGATTCACTATGGATTGAAGATATACGATATACTGATATAATATTGAAAATTTTGTATGAATATTTTCGGGTGTTTCAAGAAGATTTGTTTGATTGTGACATGGAGCGACTTCTTAATAAAAAAGATATAGAAAAAATATATAATGGTAATGAATGGCGGTTATGGGGAGCAGTAGATTCGGTTTTAAAAAAAACAGATATAACTTCGCTATTTTGTGATGTAAAGATAGAGTACGAGCTTAAAAGAAATGGAAAATATCAATTGATATTGCATGATAAACGTTTTTTTGATTTTCAGAAATTAAAATCACAGATCAGTTCTTTTTTTAATAAGCCAAAATATGTTTATTATGAAAAACAAACTATGTCGAGTTGTGGTGAAGAATTTATTTCAATATTTATATGCACAGATAATGAAACAAATAAATCATTTTGTCTTACATTGCCCAAAACAAATGATTGCTTAGAGTATAACGGTTTTGATTTTGTGAAGGAAAATTTTCGCATGGTAATGAATATAAACTATTTACCGGGAACAGAACTGCTAATAAAAGACTTTATGCAAAAATATTTTGAATGGTACCCCGATGATTATATGTACAACACAAACGAATACGATTATTCCGAAACAGGTGAACGTATATACACCAAAGATACCATATCAACTTTTGGAGAGTAAAAAAACAATATCTACCCCCCGCAACCATGCCGATTCAAAAGAGTCGGCATTTCTTATTTTCCATAAATATCAAAACAATATTTATGTCGAAAAAATTTTTGAGTATTCATTAAATATGCTTGTAAAATCGGGCAGAATATTGTATAATGAAAATATATGTGCTTTTTGGGGGAAAACAAAGCATATACAATATTCTAAAGAAACAGGAGGATCCCAAATGGAAAAAACAGCGCAGCCTGTTAAAGAAGTCAAGCAGGGTATCTGGCCTAAGATGAGGACGTGGATATATGAGCACAGATATTATCTGTACGCATTTTTCATACCTGCTATCATCATGACTCTTGCATATGGGCTTTTTGACGTTTATCCAATCGGAAACATTATGGGAACAGAGCTTGAGGGACGTTCCAAGCCGCATGACGGTTCTGTTCTGGTACTTGATCTTAACGGTCAGTATGTTTATTATTTCGAAGCACTGAGAGATGCTATCTGGGGTGAAGAAAGTATTCTTTACAACTGGTCACGAAATCTTTCAGGCGAATACATGGGTATTATCGGCTATTATCTTGCCAGCCCGTTTACACTTATCGTAATGCTCTTACCGAGAACCATGCTTCTTGAGAGTCTGCTCATAATGCAGTTAGCAAAGATAGGTTCTATCGGCGTTACATTCAGTTATTACCTGCAGAAATCCAAGAAAATGAGACCGATGAATTCGGTTATCTTTTCAACACTGTTTGCTCTTTGTGCATATGCGGTAATCCAGCTTATGGACCCGATGTGGATAGATGGTCTGATCCTTCTTCCGCTTATAGCACTCGGTATAGAATACCTTGTTGATAAAAAGGCAAGAGTAAACTATATCATTCCTCTTGCAATAATTTTCTTTGCAAACTTCTATATCGGATTTATGCTCGCTATTTTCAGCGTTATATACTTCCTTTACTACCTTTTCTTCGGTACAGAAAAGGAAAGTATGACTATAAAAGAGCTTGCATTTACTGTATTGAGATTCGGATATACATCACTTATTGCCGGTGCTTGTGCCGCTGTAATGGTTCTTCCGGTCTACTTCTCACTTAGTCTTGGTAAGTTTGAGTTTACAACACCTGACTATTCAGTACAGCTCCAGTTTGACTCTATAGACATTCTTTCAAAGCTCCTTCCTTCAAGCTATGACACAGTAAGAAACGAAGGACTTCCTGAAATATACTGCGGAACACTCGCAATGCTTATGCTTCCGCTCTTCTACTTCAATGATAAGGTAAGCTCAAAGAGAAAGCTCGGCTATTCACTTCTTCTCGCTGTTCTTTTCTTCAGTATGTACGTAAAACCGCTCGATATGCTCTGGCATGGCGGACAGGTACCTAACTGGCTTCCTTACAGATATTCATTCATAATGTCATTTGTACTTCTTTCAATGGGTGCAGAGGCATTTGAAAAACTTGATGGCATCAAGCCAAATGCGATCGGTGGTTCATTCTTCGGAATACTTGCATACCTTTTGCTCGCAGAAAAATTATTCAAATATGAAAACATCGAGATCCTTAACGGATTATGGTTCACAGCCGGCTGTATACTCTGTTTCACTATCCTCGTATCAGCATATAAGGATAACAACACTTCAAAGGCTATACCTGTGACTATCGTTCTTCTTGTATCGGGAGAACTTCTCATAAGTACTTTTGATACGCTCAAGGACATTGATGATGACGTAACTTACAGTATGCGTTCTTCCTACTATGACTATATAGAAGCAGGACGTGCTGCTGTTGAAAAGATGGAAGAACTTGATGACGGACTTTACCGTTCTGAAAAGGTAACAAACAAAAACCCACTCAGAAGAACTGTAAACGACAATCTTGCATTCGGACTCAAAGGTCTTACACATTCAAGTTCTGTAATGAATGCAAAGATGATCGATACACTTGGAAAACTCGGATATGTAAGCCGTGGACATTATACAAGATATGACGGTACAACACCGCTCACAGACTCTATACTTGGTATCAAGTATGTGTTTGACAGTGAAAACTCAGGCGTTTCTACTATGTATCCGTATCAGATGTCAACAGTTACAGAACACAAGAGTGGAGATACTACACAGATAGATATCTACAAAAATCCATATGCTCTTTCAATGGGATATATGGTAGATGATGATATACTCAATGTTCAGATAAATAACACCACAAATCCTTTTGCAAACCAGAATGCACTTCTCAGTGCGATGACAGGACAGGAAAAGGAATATTTCAAGCGTTTGCAGTTCTCACAGGATCCTATATATACAAACGTAACCATAGAAGGCGCAGGCAATCAGACAAAGTATGTAGCAAATGCAGGTGCTAATGACTGGACTATCGACTACTTTGTACACGCAGAAACTGATGATACAGTTTATGTATATTTCCCGACGATCTATGAAAAGCAGGTAAATCTCTGGAATGGTACATGGAACGAGGAACTCCAGTGCTTCGAGTACAGAGGTCAGTTTATCGGAAATTACTTTGAACACGAACACTACTGTATCAAACGTCTTGGAAAATATGAAGCTGACACAAACTTTAGTATTCGTATGACTATTGCAAATGAGTACACATATATGTCAGATCAGCTTTTCTATTATTTTGATGAATCAGCTTTCATTGAAGATATAACAAAACTTCAGGAAAATCAGTGGAATATTGAAAAATGGTCTGATACTCATATCGAAGGTACTGTTACAGCAAATGAAGGACAGGTATTCTTTACATCTATTCCTAACGAAAAGGGCTGGACAGTAAAAGTTGACGGTAAGAAAGCTGAAATTACAGAAGTGGCAGGCGGTTTTATCGGAATCAAGATGGAACCGGGTACACACGAAGTTGAAATGTCATTCTTCCCGGCAGGTATGCCGCTTGGTATAGTTCTCACAATTGCAGGTATCGGTCTTGTAGTTGTATTCTTCATGATAGACAACAACAAAAAAGGTTTTAAATTTATGAAGAAGGAAAAGACACCAGCACCGGCTCCTGCATCAACAAACGCATAAATTGAAAAAAATAAATGCTGTCCTTTTGAAAAAATAAGGACAGCATTTGTAATGTATTTTTCATTAACAGGAGGACTTATGGAAAGGCTTGATAAATATATAGCTGACAGAACCGAAATGTCGAGAAAAGACGTAAAACAGCTTGTGAGAAAAGGTTGTGTATGTATAGACGGCAAAGTTGTATCCGATGCTTCGGCAAAGGTTGAAACGGGCAGTGAAGTATCTGTAAACGGAAAAAAACTCAGAACAAATACAAACACCTATATAATGCTAAACAAGCCTGAAGGTTGCGTCTGTTCTACAAAAGACAGTGTATCACGTACAGTTCTTTCATATGTTCCGCCGACGCTTAAAGTAAAAAATCTTTTTCCTGCAGGAAGACTTGACAAGGATTCGAAGGGATTTGTACTTCTGACAGATGACGGAGAGTTTGCACACAGAATATTATCTCCGAAAAAACATCTCCCTAAGTATTATCTGGTCAGATTAAGGGAAAAATATAATGTGAAATATGAGGCTGCTTTTCTTGAAGGAATAGTCATAGACGGAAATGAAAAATGTCTTCCTGCCAGGGTAAGCGGTATACCCGAAAATGAAAAGTATGCTTTTATAGAGTTGCATGAAGGAAAATTTCATCAGGTAAAACGAATGTTTGAAGCTGTTGAAAACTCTGTTGAAAGTCTGTACCGAACACAAATCGGAGGGCTTGCTATAAGTCCTGATTTAGCCCCCGGAGAGTGTTTGGAACTATTGAACAATGATGTTGAAAAAATGTTGTCCGAAACTGTATTTACAGATGTACTTGAAACACTACAAAAAAGCTTTTGGGCATATTTAATAAACAACGATTTATAAGTTTGGGTAAATAGGGGCTTGCAATTAGGGTATAAAATTTGTTATTATATTAATGTAGTCAATTTGTATTGGCAAAAATACTGTTTAGGAGGCCTATCTAGCATGGCAAGTTTATCGTTACGTGGAATCTATAAGAAATATCCAGGCGGTGTAGTGGCCGTTTCTGATGTAAATGTAGAGATTAGAGACAAAGAATTTATAATTTTGGTTGGACCTTCAGGTTGTGGTAAGTCTACAACACTTAGAATGATCGCAGGTCTTGAAGAAATTTCCGAAGGTGAATTATATATCGGTGACCGTCTTGTAAATGACATCGCACCTAAGGACAGAGATATAGCAATGGTTTTCCAGAACTATGCTCTTTATCCTCATATGACTGTTTTTGAGAACATGGCTTTTGGTCTTAAGCTCAGAAAAGTACCTAAGGATGAAATCGCTCGCAAGGTTGAAGAAGCTGCAAGAATTCTTGACCTTACACACCTTCTCGAAAGAAAGCCAAAGGCTATGTCAGGTGGTCAGCGTCAGAGAGTTGCGCTCGGTCGTGCTATCGTTCGTAACCCACAGGTATTCCTTCTTGACGAACCTCTTTCAAACCTCGACGCAAAGCTTCGTGCACAGATGAGAACAGAGATCGCTATGCTTCATAAGAGACTCGGTACAACATTCATCTACGTTACACACGACCAGACAGAAGCTATGACAATGGGTGACAGAATCGTTGTTATGAAGGACGGTTTCGTTCAGCAGATCGATACACCTCAGAACCTCTACCTCAACCCTGTAAACAAGTTCGTTGCAAGCTTCCTCGGTTCACCACAGATGAACATGATCGATGCAGTTCTCAGAAATGAAGGCGGCAGATACTATGTTGAATTCGGTTCAAGTGATACTAAGGTTTCAAGAGGCGTAAGATATCAGATCGCTATTCCTGATGAAAAGTGCAACCCACAGCTTGCTAACTATGTAAACAAGGAAGTTATAATGGGTATTCGTCCTGAAAGCATTCACGATGAACCACAGTACCTCAACAACGCTACAACAGGTATCATCGAATGTACAGTAGAGATCACAGAAATGATGGGTGCTGAAACATACCTCTACCTCAACTGTGAAGGTATTTCTCTTACATCAAGAGTTGCTCCTACATCAACTGCAAGAGCTCAGGATACTATCAAGGTTGTTCTCGATCCTTACAAGATTCACCTCTTTGACAAGGAAACAGAAGTTACAATCATGAACTAATATATTGTATATTATATAAAAAAGCTTTCCGTGAGATATCGGAAAGCTTTTTTGCGGTTTGATTAAAATTAAATTTAAAATAAGATTCTCCCCTGTTATCAAGGTGCATAACAGGGGAGGGTGGGTGACGATTTTATTTTCCGCCAACTTCAAAATTAGTATCAGGTGAGTTTGCAAAATAACTTCTTAAGGATGACTCTATTGTTTGTTCGGGAATATATCCGTTATAGTTTCTGAATTTTGTTATATCATTTTCATCTTTCATTACGTCAGAAGTGATTGTTAAAACGTTATATTTTTCTAGTATTGGTGAGATTTCGTAAAGAAATTCGACAATCTTTTCTTTGTCATATCCCGGAACTGTGTATATTGAAATTTGTGAATGAAGTTCCAGTTTGCTTGAATCTAAAATACCTTCCCCCGGAATAAAAGCGGAGTTTTTGTATGGTTTGTGATAATAAGGTTCAACCCCGTGTATAAAGGACAATGATGAGTTGTCATTTTCACAGCTTTTTTTAACCGGATTTCGGAAAGGAGTATGGATGCTGCTGATATAAGAGATGTTGCGAATGTTATAAAATACGTCATCTACACCGAAAGCCATATCTGTTGTTGTGCTGTTGAGTTCATTAATGAATGTTTCTATATAATCTTTCTTTGCCTGATGCAGTTCATATTCGCTTTTAAGAGCGTTATCTTTATCATCTATTTCAAATTTTACAATAAATCTGTGCTTGTCAGCAGGAGTAGCTGATTTGTATTTATCAAGGTCGCTGTTAAGTACTATATCAATATGACAACCGTGACTTGTGATGTTATCAGGAGTATAGGAGTATTCATCCTGATATTGTTCTGTATAAGCGTCATGTATGCTGTAGTTGCCTTCTCCTGCTACAGCGTTTATATATTCGTAAATTCTTTTGAATTTTTCTGTATCTTCACTGCTGATGTTTTGCGACTTAACAGAGGTTATTGTTCCGGAGCTTTCTGTGAGAAACCATGCAGAACTGAGTGTTACGGAATCTCTGTTTAATTTATAGTTAAAACCGTTATCTGTATGTTCAAGATCATAATATCTGTTCATAAAGGAATCATATTCACCGTATCCTGTTTCAAGTGGTGACCCGGGAGCAGCTTTTTGAATGATTTTGTTGAGGACACTTTCAGATTCCGAAGTGTTTGTTTGAGTGATTTGTTCTGTTACGGTTGTTGCAACAGTTGTCGTCTGTGGTTCTGTAGCGACAGCTTCTGTTATGGTTGTAGCGACAGTTGTAGTTTCCGCCTGTACCGGTGAGTCTTCTAAAGTGACATTTGTTACCCAAGGTGCAGTTGTAGTCACATTCTGTGAATTGGAAGCTGTTGATGATATATCAGTATTTTCTTTTGAGCTGTTGCATGATGTGAGTGAAAATGCAGAAAGTATCGAAATGGCGTAAATAATTACTTTTTTAAACATAATAAAATTCCTCGTTTCTTTATAATTGTCTAAAATTATTTTTCATAGGGCGTTTAACCCTTTCTATTAATAGAGACAGGAGAAAATAAAAAAGGTTACAAGAAAAAATCAAAAAAATTCTGAAACTTATAAAAAATAAGTCTCAGAACTTTTTTTATTAATCTGAAGATATTATTTTTCTGTTACTTTATATATCCAGCCGAATTTATCTTCGAGTTTACCGTACTGCATACCTGTCATAGTATCGTAGATTTTCTGTGATACAGGTCCTATCTTGTTATCGTTTATTGTCATAACCTTGTCGCCCCATTTGAGAGTACCTACAGGTGAGATAACAGCAGCTGTACCTGTGCCGAATACTTCGTCAAGCTTGCCTGCGTCATAAGCGTCTGCAACTTCCTGAATAGCTATACGTCTTTCGGAAACTTTAAGACCCCAGCTCTTTGCAAGTTCGATAACTGATTTACGAGTGATACCCGAAAGGATAGAACCCTGAAGTTCAGGAGTAACAAGTTCGCCGTCTATGATAAAGAATATGTTCATGGAACCTACTTCTTCTACATATTTCTTTTCGATACCGTCGAGCCAGAGAACCTGTGAGTAGTTCTGCTTGTGAGCTTCATCCTGTCCTGCGAGTGATGCAGCGTAGTTTCCGCCTGTTTTTGTAAAGCCCATACCGCCCTGTACTGCACGTACATAATTCTGTTCAACGTAGATGCTTACAGGATTGAGACCTGTAGAATAGTATGCACCTGATGGAGAGAGAATGATGATAAACTTATATGTGTCAGCAGGACGAACGCCGAGGAATGGGTCGCAAGCTATGATAAAAGGTCTTATGTAGAGAGAAGCACCGTCTGTGTGTGGTACCCAGTCTTTTTCAATATTTACAAGCTTGTTGAGTGCTTCTACGCAAAATTCAGGATCGATTTCCGGAATAACAAGACGCTGGTTTGAAACGTTGAGTCTTTTGAAGTTTTCTTCAGGTCTGAAGAGCTGTATTTCGTCGTTTGCTGTTCTGTATGCTTTAAGTCCTTCAAATACTTCCTGAGCATAGTGCAGACACATAGCAGACGGCATAAGGTCGAGTGGTCCGTAAGGAACGATACGTGCATCATGCCAGCCCTTTCCTGTTTCATAATCCATTATGAACATGTGGTCTGTAAAAATATGACCGAATCCAAGATTGCTTTCATCAGTCGGTTTTGCTTTTGGAGATTTTGTTAATTCAATACGAATATCCATAGTTTTAATCAGCCTTTCGATTTTTATAAAAATTTTTAAAATAAAAATATTTGTTTGTCAAATATCCTTTGATACGATTTTTTTATCAGACTTCGATGTAAGTCTTTTTGTATTTTCGGCAATATTTGCCTGCGGCAAGACAGACGACAGCCACAGTTGCTATGACTGTACAGATTATTGCGGTTACTTTTAAAAATTTCCTCATATAAACGTACCCCCATTACACTATAATGTAAAAAAAGATTCATGTATATAGTATATCATATTTGTTTTGAATTTACTATAGATATTTCAAAAAAAATGAGTATAAATCCGATTTTTTTTTAAAGCAAAAATATTGTGTTAATCTTGCATATTAAGTGATATTGTGTTATAATAACTTGCAGATGATACATTTGAAAAAGGTTTATTTTTGGGGAAAAGTAAAATCGGAGAGATGCCGGATGAATTCCGGAAATGTTTTGAAACAGGAGAAAAACACAATGTATAAAATGTTGATAGTAAACGATGAGTCATCGCAGTTCCAGTCGTTGTTGCACACGCTCAGAGAGGAGTTTGATAACTTTTTGAGTGATGTACAGACAGCAACAACAGAGCAGGAAACGATACAAAAAAACAGAAAATATATGCCTGATTTTATAGTTATGGATGTTGATCTTGAAAAAGAGAGCTGGATGGAAACTATAAGGCAGGTACGTGAGGAAAACGGTTACAGCCAGATAATACTTATTACTGTATACGATTGTTTCGACAGAGCGGTATCGCTAAAAGTAAATGATTATCTTTTAAGACCTCTGAGATTGAATACTCTTACAGATTCTTTGCTCAGACTGGTAGACAATATTTCCGAGTATCGCAAAAAGAGCGATTATGAAAGAAAAATAAGAAAAGACTATGAAAAAGCTTCAGATGCTCTTGAACGTATAAAAGAAAAATATACACATCTGATAAAAACAGATGAAGAAGATGAAGTAAAGAGCATACCTGCTTCGGATGTAGTGGGAATGACGGATGATTATATACTTAAGAATTATAATAAAAATATTACGCTTGAAGAACTGGCCGGCGAGATAAGTATGAGCCGATACCATCTGTGTCGTGTATACAGGGAGAAAACAGGAGTAAACTTTACAAATACTCTTGCTGATATACGTATTTTGAAATCAAAAGAGCTTATTGTAGAGAGTGATATGGCTATAAGAGATGTTGCTTTATCGGTAGGATATACTGATGCAAGTTATTTTTCAAGACTTTTTAAGAAAGTCACAGGTATAACTCCTACAGAATACAGAAAAGCATCGTATTGTATGACTGATTTTTGAAAGCAGGATGTTTTATGATAAGTATAAGAAGAGCAAAAACAGATGATATATCGGGAGTAAATAAACTTTTAAGACAGGTTCTGATGGTTCATCACAATATAAGAGCGGATATTTTTAAGCCTGATGTAAAAAAGTATACAGATGAACAGCTCAAAGATATTTTCTGTGACGAAAACAAACCTGTTTTTGTTGCTACGGATGAAAGTCAGAATATCGTAGGTTATGTATTTTGCATTATTAAGCAGCATATCGGAAACAATATATTTACTGATATAAAAACTCTTTACATTGATGATCTGTGTGTCGATGAAGAAAAAAGAGGTATGCATACAGGCAAGAAACTGTACGAATATGCACTTGATTATGCCAGAAATATTGGTTGTTATAATGTTACTCTGAATGTATGGTCGGGAAATGATACCGCTGTCAGATTTTATGAGAAATGTGGTATGACTCCGCAAAAGATTGAGATGGAGAAGATACTGTAAACAAGTTTTAACTATAGAGATGGCACCCACCGCCTCTACAGATGGGGGAGGAGGTCACTATTTGCAGTATAAAAAAATAATAAAAAATACAAAAAATTTTCCGTATACTATTCAAATTTATAAAAAAATTTGTTATAATATATAGTATCTGATGTAATCAGAAATATATAAATAAAATAACGAGGAATGATATGGATAAATATAAAAAACTTGCATCGGATACAATAATATTTTCCATAGGAACTTTCAGTTCTAAAATATTGAGTACTCTGCTGCTTGGTCTGTATACCGGAGCTATGGCGAGAAGTGAGTTCGGTTTGGTAACGAAAATGCAAAATCTGGTTTCGCTTATAGCGCCTATAGCTATTTTAAGTATTGATGAGGCTGTTATTCGGTTTGGTGTACGAAAGGAACTTTCAAAGAAATCAGTATACAGTTCCAGCTTGTGTGTAGCACTTTTTGGTATATTGATATCACTTTGCATATTTCCGATTATAGGCATTTCGGAAACTTACAGGCCGTATATACAATATATGATATTGCTTTTGTTTACATCACAGTTTAGGTGGATAAATCAGCAATATGCAAAAGTAAAGAACTATGTAAAACTTTTTGCGGCAGACGGTATATTGTCAACAATTACTTTGACGCTGTTTTCAGTTCTCTTTCTTGTTGTCTTTAAGATGACTATAAAAGGGTATATGCTTGCTATTATACTCTCTGATGTTGTTTCTATAATCTTTTTGTCGTATATGGCGGATATGCGCAGGGACTTTGATATAAAGCTTATAGACAAAAAACTTATAAGCGAAATGATACGATACACGGCACCTCTTATACCAACAACAGTATTGTGGTGGGTGGTAAGTTCATCTGATCTTTATATGGTTTCATTTTTTTCGGGAGAGGATGCCTGTGGTCTGTATTCAGCATCATATAGGCTACCAAACCTTATATCTGTAGTGTCTATCGTATTTTTCAGGGCATGGCAGATGTCCGCTATTTCCAATTATGACAGTGCAGAAAGAAAAAAATTCTATACCAAGGTTCTGGATGCGTATACGTCTGTGATGTTTGTTGCATCTGCGGGACTTATGCTCCTTATAAAACCTCTTACGATGTTAATAGTAGATGAGGAGTTCCACATTGCATACAGGTATTCACCGTATCTTATTGTTGGTGTTCTGATGATGAGTCTGTGCACATTTTTAAGTTCTATATACAACGCATCAAATCAGAATGGTATGTCATTTAAGACAAGTATTCTTGCAGCAGGTATCAATATCGTTCTGAATATTCCGTGCATACTTATATTTGGTCCTCAGGGTGCAGCGTTTTCAACTATGATGGCTTATCTTGTGTGTGCTGTAGTAAGAATCGTTACAACACAGCAGATCGCACGTTATGGTATAAGCTGGGAAAAGTTTGGGATAAATGTTCTGGCTATTCTGGTTATGGCTGTTGTTATTATAAAAAATGTACCGCTTATGTATTTATGGCTTTCATTGTTATTTGCGGTTATAGCTCTTGTAAATTATGGGCCGATAGAAGCTACTATAAAAAAATTTATAAAAAGATAAACGAAAACAACCGGTATCATAAACTGATATCGGTTGTTTTCTATATATATGGTTCTTAAAATGAATAATTCAATAATAACTTATGCTTCTACTTTTATAAATGCAAAACTGTAAGGGTCAAGTTTGAGTTTTACAGCATCACTGTCTGCAGTTGGCTGTTCTTTCTTTCCGACTACGATGTTGTATTTTGAATATTTGTGTACTTTTCGATCAATGTATCTGACTTTGTCAGAACGATTGATAAATACAAGTACAGCTTTGTTTTGACTTTCTTTTATACGGGCAAAGCCGACAACATCTTTGTCAAAAGCAAGAAATCTGAAAGTTCCGTCTTTGAAGATACTTGTGCTTTTTCTCAGAGAACTGAGTTGTTTTGTAAATTCAACAAGCTCACTATCTTCATTGCCCCATGGGAAACATCTTCTGTTAAAAGGATCCTTGTGACCTTCCATACCTGCTTCATCGCCATAATATATACACGGAACGCCAGGAAGGAAGTACATAAGTACCATAGCAAGTTTGAGAAGTTTTTTACCCTTATTGTACTGCTGTTTTGTCATTTTGTGCTCTGACATCCATTCTTTGTCTTTGTCTTCGTTTGAATCATCACCCAGAATTGACAATGCACGTTCAACGTCATGAGTAGAAATAAAATTCATAAGGACATCAGTTGCAGGTTTCGGATAGTTCTCTATTATTGTCATTATATTGTTTTTAAATTCAGCGTCGCCGTCTTTTATATACGAAAGAATAGCGTCTCGGAAAGGATAGTTCATTACAGAATCAAGTTGTGCTCCGAGAAGATATCTTCTTTTTATACCATAGCTTTCTGCATTTGAAGCATCTTTCCATACTTCACCTATTATAAGCTTTTCGGAACTTACACTTTTCATTGATTTACGGACATTATACAGAAATGTGTCAGGAAGTTCATCGGCAACATCAAGTCTGAACCCGGCAGCACCCTGTGAGAGCCAGTAGTGAAGCACACCGTCGTCATCACAGATAAACTGGGTAAATTTATAGTTATTTTCATTTGTATTCGGAAGAGAATCAATCCCCCACCACGCCTCGTATACATCCGGATATGAGGTAAAGTTGTACCATTCGTAGTATTCGCTTTCTCTGGAGTTATATGCACCGACTGAATCATAGTAGTCATACTTGTTAAAATATATACTGTTTGCACCTGTATGAGAAAAAACTCCATCAAGGATAACGCTTATTCCCTGAGCTTTTGCTTCGCTGCACAGTTTTTTAAAATCATCATTTGTTCCAAGAAGAGGGTCAACCACCATATAGTTTGCTGTACTGTATCTATGATTTTCGTGTGATTCAAATATAGGATTAAGATATATACAAGTAACGCCAAGACTCTTCAGATATGGAAGTTTTGATATTATTCCGTCAAGATCTCCTCCAAAATAATCATAATTCCACATTCCTGTTTCAGGATGAGGTTTGTAGAGAGGCGTTCCGCCCCAGTCGTCACGAATTATTCGGTCAGCAGGCATTTCTCCATGATCTTTACCGCTTTTACAAAATCTGTCCGGAAAAATCTGATACATTATTCCGCCTTTTAAAAATGAAGGAGTTTTATAGTCTGCGCTGTAAACAGTAAGCTGAAACATTTCACCTTCGTCAAATCCGCCTATATGGGCATTTTGTTTTTTGATGTAATATGTTTCTCCTGCTACAGTAGTAAAAAAGTAGTAATAATAAACTCCTGAATAACTGGTGTTAAAAGAAGCTGTATAGCTGACAGAATCTTTATCAGAATCAGTTTTATTCATTTTTATAAATCGTTTTTTAAATCCTACGCGATATATGACCATCACAGGAGCATCTTCACTCTCATGTGACAGCGGAAGTTTTATTGTAAAATCACAAAATTCATCGGTTTTTATAGCCCCAAAAGTTGATTTATAAGATGTATCCCAACTATCATAAATTTTTTTCATAGCAAATACCTCATTTCTTTTCTGAAATTTAAAGTGAAAATATTGTCGCATATATATTAAGGCGACAGAGTATTTACTGCCGCCCTAATTAACTATTATAATGACGGCACTAAATCAAAGAATTCCCCAAATATCTCTTGCATAGTCCTTAACCGCACGGTCGGCAGAGAATACGCCTGCACCTGCGATATTATTAAGTGACATTTTGAGCCACTTGTATTTGTCATTGTAAAGTTCTGATGAAAGTTTCTGAGCGGCTCTGTATGAATCAAAATCAGCAAGTACCATGTAAGGATCGGAATTTTGCAGGGAGTTTGCAACATCGTTGAAGTTACATCCGTTGATACCATGGTACATACGGTTTACAGCCTGTTTGATTGTTTCATTTGAGTCGTAGTAACTTCTTGGAGAGTAGCCCATAGCTTTCTTTGCCGATACTTCTTCGGCAGTCATACCAAATATAATTATATTGTCATCGCCGACAGCCTGCTTAATTTCAACATTTGCGCCATCAAGTGTTCCGAGTGTTACTGCGCCGTTGAGCATAAGTTTCATATTACCTGTACCGGAAGCCTCTGTACCGGCAAGGGAGATCTGTTCGGATATGTCACTTGCAGGCATAAGGAGTTCTGAAAGTGTTACCTTATAGTCTTCAAGGAAGAATACGTTTAGCTTTTCGGATATCTTCTTGTTCTTTCTTATTTCCTCGGATATACACCAGATCATTTTAATTATCTGTTTTGCAAGATAATATCCCGGTGCGGCTTTTGCAGCGAATATGTATGTTCTCGGAGTGTAATCTGCATCAGGATTAGCGAGCAGATAGTTATAGTCGGCTATTATGTTAAGCGCATTCAGATGCTGACGTTTGTATTCATGCAGACGCTTAACCTGAACGTCAAATATGCTGTCAGGATTTATTTCAAAATCAAGATTGCAGTAGTTTTTTGCATATTTGAGAAAGTTTTCTTTATTTATTCTTTTTATTTTTGCAAGTTCGTCAAGTACAGATTTGTCATTTTCAAAAACGCCGAACTTTTTGAGTTCATCGCCGTCTTTGAGAAATTTATCACCTATTTTAGATGAAAGAAGAGCTGTAAGACCCGGATTTGACTGGTACAGCCATCTTCTGTAAGCGATACCGTTTGTAACATTTTTGAATTTAAGAGGGAAGTATTCGTATTCGTCTGAGAATACATCCTGTTTTATTATTTCTGAGTGAAGCTTTGAAACACCGTTTACACTGTGTGAAGCAGCAACGCAGAGTGAAGCCATATGAACGTGATTGTTCTTTATGATAGACATACGGTTTGTCTTTTCATAATTGTTTTCACTAAGCTGCGAAAGCTTCTGACAGTATCTGTTATTTATTTCAACTATAATCGAGAATATTCTTGGAACGATGCTCTTTAAGAGATTGATATCCCATTTTTCAAGAGCTTCTGCCATGACTGTATGGTTTGTATATGCAAATGTATTTTTTACTATGTGCCATGCCTTATCCCATGAATATCCGCAGTCGTCAAGAAGTATTCTCATAAGTTCAGGAACAGCAAGGGTAGGGTGAGTATCGTTTATATGTATAGCAACTTTGTCATGAAGATTTTCAAGAGTTCCGTATACTGACATATGGTTTGTTACGATATCGCCTATTGATGCAGCACAAAGGAAGTACTGCTGACGAAGTCTTAAAGATTTTCCTTCAAGATGATTGTCGTTAGGGTAGAGAACCTTTGAAATAGCATTTGCTATACTGTTCTGACTCAAAGCCTTTGCATAGTCGCCCTGATTGAACATTGCCATATCAAAGCTCGGTGATTTTGCAGTCCAGAGTCTGAGTACAGATACACCGTCACTGTTATATCCTGATACATACATATCATATGGTATAGCAAGTACTGTACTATAGTTATGATGTGATATATGATGATACTGACTGTCCCAGTATTCGTGAAGTTCGCCTTCAAAATGAACTTCTACTGCTCTTTCGGGTTTAGGGTCGAGCCAGACTTCACCGCCCGGCATCCAGTTGTCAGGGAGTTCAGTCTGCCATCCTTCATCAATTTTCTGTTTGAAGATACCATATTCATAACATATAGAGTATCCCATTGCAGGTATTTCCTGAGTAGCCATTGCATCAAGATAACACGCTGCAAGACGGCCGAGACCGCCGTTTCCGAGACCTGCATCAGGTTCATTTTCATATATTTTTTCAAGATTGATGTCGTATTCTTTGAGAATATTTCTTACGTCTTCAACTATTTCAAGATTGTAAAGACTGGTTTTGAGTGATCTTCCCATAAGAAATTCCATGGATAAGTAGTATATCTGTTTTCTTCCCTGTGAGTTGATTCTGTTGTTAAAACTGTTTCTTTTCTCATTCAGGTGTTCCATCACTAAAGTGGAAAGTGCATTGTACACCTGTGCATCAGAAGCGTCATCAGGTGCTACATTATAGTTTGAATGCAGTATTTTGATGAGTTCGTGTCTGATGTGTTCCTTGGACATTTTTTTCATTGTCTTTTCTCCATTCCCCGACGATGAAATAATTGTAATAAAAATAGTGAAATGTGCGATATTGGTTGATATGATAAATTGAGCATAGCGCCGGTTACTCAAAATCAGTAATATATATAAACATTATACACTAATCAATTAATTAATTCAATACTTTTATCGAACAAAATAAAAGAAAATTAATTATGCACTTTTATCCTCCTTTGATATGAGCAAAAAATCTGATACAGAAGACGAATTGTGTTTTTATGGAAACAGTTGGCTATTATAGCTATGAAAATCTGGCTCATATTATGCATATTTCCGAATTAAAAATATTTATTAAAAAAATTATTATTTACTATTGACAAACGAAATTGACCGTGATATACTTAAGACAGAAAATAAATCACGGAAATCAAATCACCGGCAAGGTGGTTTTCCGATTATTTTATTTTTTATTTTACAACCTAAACAACGTCGATAAACTCTCTTTTTCATTCTACTAACTATTTTGTATTTATTTTAGCAGTGATTTTGATTCTTCACTATGGCATTAAAGAAAGCATGATAGTAAAAATTAAACAATTGGGCAAACTTGCTGAAAGGCAAGGACGCAAAGCTTAGGGTCTAAACCATTAAAGGTATGACAGCCAGCTGCACAATTTTAAGCGAACCAATTTTTTAGTGGTCGTTTATGGTTGGAAAGAAAGGCTGATACCACCCGGTATCAGCCTTTTAAAATTTTTTTAGCTATTATATTATTTTATGTTTTAAAATTATGTTTTAAAAAGATTTTGATGACTAAAGATATCAATTAATGGGGAGGAATCATTATGAAAGCGGTAAAGAGAATACTATCGACAGCGTTATCAGCTGTTTTATCAATAAACCTGACAGCAGTAGCAGTTCCTGCAATTTCAGTTTCGGCTCAGGAACAGGAAGAACAGACACTTATTGAAGTTCTTAAAAATGGTATCAGCAATTTTGAAACAGTTATAGATATCAAGCAGTTTGATTATAGAATGGGCGATATTTCTTTGATAACAGAAGCTGTAAACAAGGTCATAATGGATCCCGAACTTTTTTATCTTAGAATAGTAAAAGATTCGACCAAGTGCGGTGGTAGTTATAATGATGCGGGCGAAGTTGTGTTGACTTCAGTCAAGCTTCAGTATGAAAATACTCCGGAAGATGTTGCACCTCTTATTGAACAGTTTAATTCAAAGGTTGATGAGATACTGGGAAAAACAATAAAGGATGATATGACAGAGGTTGAAAAGGCATTAAAGCTTCATGATTATATAGTTCTTAATACAAAGTATGATCTTAGCGGCGAAATAGAAGACTATAACGACGGTATTTCCGCTTATGATATATTGGTGATGGGAAATGGTGTATGTCAGGGTTATGCTCAGGCATATGGTTATCTTCTTGATCGTATAGGTATAGAGTCAGTGATGGTTACAAGCGAAATAATGGCTCATGCATGGAATCTTGTAAAAATTGATGGCGAATGGTACCATGTTGATGTAACTTGGGATGATCCGGTTCCGGATGCTGTCGGAAGAGTAAATCATTCATATTTTATGCTTAGCGATGGCGCTATACTTTGCGAAAGCGATACAAGAGCAACCGCTCATCATGACTGGAACAGCGAAGGTATTACAGCTCAGAACACAAAGTATGACGATGCATTCTGGGGAAAAGTAGGCACAGAAATATTTATTGACAATGGTCAGTGGTATTTTATAAGCGATACAGGTGAATACAGCACATACGTTGAGGGTTCAGGTCAGGTAAACACAAATGTAAGCCTCGATGAAGAAAGATGGTATGTGTGGAATGAACCTAACCAGTTCTGGACAGGTAAGTATACAAGCCTTATAGTTTCAGGTGGAAAAGTTTATTACAATACACCTACAATGATTTATTCAATGAATCTTGACGGTTCGTACAAAGAAGGTCTTAAGTATGTAAATCCATACGAAACAGATGGCTATATGTACGGTCTGGTGCTTGAAAATGACAAGCTTTACGCAGTTATCAAGCAGGCTCCTACAGATGAAGGAAAACTTGTTGAAGTTATGGATCTTCATCTTGAAAATTATTCATACATAGCAACTATGCTCAAGTCAATCGAAGATATGAATGATGGTGAGAGCACAGTTTTCGATATGACTGAAGAAAGAGTATTTCCTTCTCAGGCACTCGAACTTATAAAAGGCAGAGATATAGAGGTAGTTCTTGAAGTTGATACATACAGCTGGGCAATAAACGGTCAGAGTGTAGGCTCATCAGCAACAAGGGATATAAACCTTGAAATAAATAAGAATCAGGGCGAAGTTCCTGAAGACATGCTTACAGATATAGCACAGGGTAAAGATACAGTTGAACTTGATCTTGAACATAACGGTGAATTTGGATTTGTTGCAGATATAAGCTACAATATCGGTTCAGAATTTTCCGAAAGACCTGCTACATTGTATTATTACAATGAGGCAGAAAACAAGATGGATAAGGTTCAGGAAGTTGTTATCAATAATGAAGGCGCAGTTACAATATCACTTAATCATGCATCCAGTTATGTAGTGGTAATGGATAACGTATCTGTTCCTCCAAGTGATGCATACAAAGATCCTCAGACAACGACAGATTCCATGCAGCAGTTACCTCAGCCGGAGACGGCTATAGGTGATGTAAGTGGTGACGGTGAGATTGATCTTACAGATCTTACAAAAATATCACTTCATCTTCTCAACGATGCGAAGATTGCTGACGAACTTATCAAGTATGCAGATGTTACATTTGACGGAATCGTTGATTTGTGTGACCTTGCAACAATGAAACAGTACATCATAAAAGACATCACATCATTTACAAAATAAGATGTACTTAATAAAGAAATTTCCAAACAAATAGTGTTTTTCTCATATTTCCTTGGAAGGCGGCCCCACTTATGTGGGGTCGTTTTCTGCCCTGAAAACAAAAATAAATGCTGCACTTTTTTTCGTGCAGCATTATTTTTTGAATGAAAATCAATATTTTTTATTCGGCTTTGTTATTGTCATCGAACTTGTCTTCGAGTTTCTTGAGTGTATTTGCAGCGAATGTCTTGCCACCGATACCAAATGAAACTGCAAATGCGATACCAACAGCAGCAACAATAATGATGAATGTGCTTTCAACTATTGCATTTGCGATTCCGAGCTGGCTTAAGCAGAGGAATGCGAGTACAACGTAGATAGCTGTTTTAGCAACAAATGTACTTGCTTTAGCTTTAGGGAACTTGTTGCTGATAGCAGATTCAACTGTGTTTGCACCGAAGATACCAACGATAAGGATAAGTGCGATGCTGAGAGCTGTAGGAATGTAGCTTATGATCATCTGACCGATTCCTGTAAGAACAGGTAAACCGAGAACATTGATGCCCTGAATGAGGAAGATACCGATCATGAGGCATCTTACTATTGTAGCGATAAGCTTTGAAAGAACGATTTTCTTTGCAGGGCTGCCTGTGATTTTTTCAATAACAGTATCAGCGCCTACTCCTGCAAGGAATGTTTCGAGCAGGTTTGTAACGAGATTTGAAATGAATATGCCAAGTGCTATTATTACAACTGCACTGAGAATATTCGGGATAGCTGCGAAGATAGAAGATACGATTGCGTTTGTAGGACCTGAAATAGATGTTATTTCAAGTTTATCAAGTGCAGCTGAAATAACTATAAGAAGTATAAATCCGTAAATAAGATTTACAATTATACTGGATAAAGCTGTTTTTTCGGTAGCTTTTATACCTGACTTTTCCTGAAGAGAATCAATCTTTGTTGCTTTAAGTACAGGAGTGAGAAGATCCTTTACTATCTTAGCGATAAATATACCGATCGCAAGAATGATTCCGGCAGAGATAAGCTTAGGAATAAATGAAATAAAGTCACTTGCAAGGTTTGAAATAGGTGTTGAAACACTGTGCATTTCAAGCTTGTCAAGTACCCCCGGAAGGAAAACTATGAAAGTAATAAAGTATGCGAGTTTTGCTATAAAGTCTTTTGCTGTTTTGGTTGTTTCGGGTTTGATGCCGATTTTTCCGAGAAGTTTCTCAACCTTAGGAAGATTAAGAAGCTTGGTTACGAGAGATCTCACTACCTTTGCTACTACAAATGCAAGTACAAGCAGGATAATAGCAAACAAGATATTTGGTACCTTGTCGAGTAATGAATCTGCGAAGCGTTTGAGTTCATCCATAAAAATACCCCTTTATCTTAAAATATTTTACCGTTTAAAAGCAGAGAAGTCAAGCGAAAACGGCAAAACTCGCTTTATTGATTTTCATTCTTTGTGTAAAATGCATTACATTTAAATTGTTTTGCATAAAATACGACAAATTCTCTGCTACTTTTTTGATATAAGACAATTATAGCATTTTAGTTTGTTATAGTCAAGCACAAATATTTCAAGCTTTTGTAAGGGTGTAAATGTTAATTTGTGTATATCATAGGATTTTTCTTTTTGGATATGATATATATTAAAGTTCCTATGATAAAAGGAAGGAATGGGAAAATATTAAGTGTATAAAATAATAACTCCGGAAATATTTTTGACCTGCTTTGCATAAAATTATTTTTAATAGTGATAATAAGATAAATAAAACCAAATATTACGATAAACGATACTGAAAACACGGTGATGATGTATGCGTTTTTAGTTCCTATTTTGAGTGTGAGCGGAATATGTATTGATGCCATTAACAGAAATGCAGAAACAGGTAAAATAAATGACAACATCAGATTATTTACAGTAACAGAGATGTTGAGGAGTTTACAGGAAACTGCAAGGGAAACAACAGAGTACACGACTGTCAATAAAGATGCAATCAGAAAAGAAACATACTGTCCTGCGAGTGCAGTTGAAAAATTTATCGGAGTAGAGGATATAAATTTATTAAAAGTATTTTTTGAATCAGAGAAAAACTGTCGTCCGATTGATAGGTACATGATAAAAAATGTGTATGTATAGTAAATAAAGCATATCCTGTAGTTGCCACCGTTATTTGTATTGAGAGTTGGCAATACAGAAAACATTGCTACGAAAACAAAAGGATAAATCAGAAGAATTATTGCCCAAATAATTTTTAACTTATAGTTTGTTGATTTTAAAATCTGAAAATGCATTGTGATTATAGTGTTCATAATTTTTTCCCTTTCATATTTTAAACTTTAGCAGTTGATGATTTGAAGTTTTTAGCGTAAAAAAACATGATTTGTTCTATTGTCGGCTGGTCAATTACAAAATCTGATGTGGTATACGGAGTTGCGTCATTTACAAGCACCTCACAGTCAAATTTTGATTTCCTGTATCCGATTATTGAGGAACTGTCAATAGTTTCAAGTGCCTGAGGTGTGCATTTTATGAGCTTATGACGTTCAAGCATGGAGAGTTTGTCCTCGCAAAGAAGTATCTGCCCTTTATGTATAAATGTAATAGCATCAGCAATACGTTCAAGGTCATTTGTTATATGTGATGAGATCAGAATAGAATGTTCCTCATCTGATACAAATTCCTGAAACATATCAAGTACTTCCGTTTTCATTATCGGGTCTATTCCGCTTGTCGGTTCATCGAGTATGAGTAGTTTTGCATTGTGTGACATTGCACAGGCAATAGATGCTTTCATTTTCATACCTTTTGAAAATGTTTTAAAAGGCTTGTCGTCAGGTAGTTCAAGTCTTTGGCAATGTTTTTTGAAGATCTGTTCGTCCCATTGTTTATAGATCGTTTTCATTATTTTGTTCATTGATGTCAGGTTCAGGCTTTCGTTAAAACACATTTCATCAAAGACTATACCGATATCTTCTTTTATTTTTGACTCGTTTTTTATATGGTCTGTTCCAAAGATGTTTATTGAACCATAGTCGCATTTTATCATGTTCAGTATTGCTTTTATCGTTGTAGTTTTTCCGGCACCGTTTTCACCTACAAAACCCATTATAGTTCCGCTTTCAACGTTGAAACTGACATTTGTCAGTGAAAAGTTTTTTAGTTTTTTAGAGATAAAATTTACTTCAATTGCGTTTTTCATACATATCTACTCCTTTTCATTATAAATGATCTCAAGTATCTCTGAAAGTTCTTTTAGTGAGATATTGCATTGTCGTGCTGACAGTACGGCATCTCTGAAGCTTTCGTCTATTTTTTTCAGATTTTCTTCACGGATAAGTTCGGTGTTTTTAGGACATACAAAACTGCCTTTTCCGGTGAATGAAACGATAAAACCGTCTTTTTCAAGTTCTTCGTATGCACGTTTTGTAGTTATCAGACTTATCCGCAGTTCTTTTGCAAGAATACGCATAGAGGGGAGCGCTTCGTTTTCTTTGAGTGTACCGTTTAAAATCAAGGTTTTTATCTGTGTATAGATCTGTTCATATATCGGAACACCGCTACTGTTGCTTATTAAAATATTTATTTTCATCACCACCATGAAATGTATATATGCGATATATACATTATACATATTTGGGTTTCTTTTGTCAATACATCTGAATAAAAAAACGTGAACACCAAAAAATGATGTTCACGTTAGAGAAATTATTCTATAGCCTTCATAGAGCCTGCCATATCTATATCTTTCAGTTTAAAGTAAAGCATAGCATTTACAAAGAGAGTAAATAAAACAGTAAGTGCCGAGGCGAAAATAAAGCATGAAGGTGGAATATCGGGGTAGAACATTACCACGTCAACTTCGGCTGTGCTTACAACAAACCGGTTAAGGAAGATTCCGATGAAAAGTCCGACACCCATTCCGAGAAGTGCGGAAACCGTATTTTCACGATATATATATGATGCTACTTCGTTATCATAAAATCCGAGTACTTTTATCGTTGCAAGTTCACGTATTCTTTCGGATATATTTATATTTGAAAGATTGTAGAGTACAACAAAAGCAAGTGCTCCTGATGAACCTATGATCACATATACTATTGCGTTGAGGCTCTTTATAAGTTTTCTGAAAGTATCACCTGCATGGTGCATGAAGTTTACTGAGGTGATCTGTGTATTTTCGAGTATGGTCTTTGAAAGAGCGTCTGTATCGGCATTTTTTTCAATATTCAGATAGAAGATATTGTTGTCATATTTTCCGAATACTTTGTTGTAGAGTGCAGGTGTAAAATAAACATAGTTTTGTGAATAGTTTTCGGTAACAGCTGTTACTTTGGCTGTAATGTCCGTATCTTCAAAAGATATCTCATCCCCTGCGCTTATACCGCCTAAAAGTTTTGAAAGTTTTTCATTTATGATAACACCTTCATCACTCATACTGAATATATCTGAGGGGCTGTGCTGAGCATTTCTTTTAAGACGACGGCGAAGCGATATAAAGTCGGATATTTTTGAAGGGTCTTCCGGTACTATGGCGTATGCCTCTTTCTGTTTGTTGTTGTACTTTACTGTTATGCTTTTCTGCATTCCGAAGAGATAATCTGTTACGCTCTCGGTTTCCGATATATCTTGTTTGAGCAGTTCATATTTTTCGTGGTCTTCTTCTGTGAAGGTACACATTGCGTCATATTTCATTATTTCTCCGAACTGGAGATCAACGATTACAGATATAGCGTTTCTGAGTCCGAATCCCGTCAGCATAAGTGCTGTACAGCCACCGATTCCTATAACCGTCATCAGTACACGACTTTTGTATCGTGAGATATTTCTTATTGTAACTGCTGCGTTAAAACTCAGACGGTTCCATAGGAAAGGTATCAGTTCAAGCAGAACACGTTTACCGTTTTTAGGAGGTTTAGGTCTCATAAGCTGTGCAGGCTGTCCGTTAAGTTCACGTAAACATGCCCATACAGATGAGGCGCATGTGCATATAAGAGAAACTCCGATACAACCTGCTGCATAGTCAAATCTGAAAGTACAGATAACATCAGGATAGTCGTACATAAGCCTGTACGCCTGAAATATGACTCTTGGAAACAGATTGAATCCTATAAGCATTCCTGTTACAGAACCTACTATACTTGCTGTAGCAGAGTAGAACAGAAATTGTGATATTATAGATATGTTTTTATAACCCAGTGCTTTGAGTGTACCAATTTCCACTCGTTGCTCCTCTACCATTCTTGTCATTGTGTTGAGACATACAAGTGCTGCGACAAGTATAAAGAAGATAGGGAAGATTTTTGCGATAGAATCTACACGGTCAGCGTCATCGCCAAATGAGGCGTAGCCTGTATTTGAGTTTCTGTCAAATACATACCATTTGAGATTTTCAGTGAGTTCTTCAAAATCATTTTTTGCATCAAGGAGTTCTTTTTCACCGTCTGCAAGTTCCTCCTTTGCATCAATGAGTTCTTCTTCGCCGTCTTTACGTTTTTCTTCAAATTCTTTTTTTGCATCGAGAAGTTCAGCTTTTGCGTCTTCAAGTTCTTTTTTTCCGTCATCGAGTTCTTTTTTTGCATCAAGAAGTTCTTTTTCGCCTTTTGATTTTTTGTCGAGAAATTCTTTCTTTCCTTTTTCAAGGTCCGCTTTTCCGGCTTCGAGTTGTTCACGTCCGGAGATAAGTTTGTTTTCGGAATCTGCAAGTTCGGAATATGATGAAGCAAGCAGTTCTTCATTGGCATTTATCATCACCCATGCAGATTCGAGCTCTGTACGGGAAGCGGTTATTTTATTTTTTGATGTTTCCAGATTAAGTCTTATGTTTTCGGCAGTGTTTTCAAGTATTCCTTTAAAAACGATTTTTTTAGGGTCGTCAGGCAAGGTTACAGCATATGTGCGTACTGTCTGACTTACCGAAAGAGAAGGTGTGTCAAATACTGAAAAAGTATCTGCAAGAACATCAAGTTGCTGGCTGTCTTCAGGAAGACTTGTTGTAAACATCTGTTCTGTAAAATCAACAAGAGCGTTTAATGCTGTCTGAGCAGCATCTGTTTGTAAAAAGGCTTGTTCGAGTTCTGCTTCTTTTGCCTGAAGTTCTTCTTTGTTTTTCTGGAGTTCTGCTACTCCTGCATTGTAGGCGTTAAGACCTTCTTCATATTTACGTTGACCGTCATCAAGTTCTTTTTCGTTTTCTGTTATTTTTGCCTGAGCGTCATCAAGCTTTTTTTGTGCGTCGGATATCTCCCGGTTGAACTTTTCTATACCGTCATTATATTCTTTTTCACCGTCAATAAGTTTTTGCTCGGCGTCTTTGATTTTTTCTTCAGCTTCGTTTATTTCTTTTTGGGCGTCAGAAATACTGCTGTCATATTCTTTGACACCGTCATCATATTCGGCTTTTCCGTCATCAAATTCTTTCTGAGCATCTGATATTTCGGTTTCTATCTCATTTATACGTTTGCTGTGTATGGTATCGCACAATTTTTCAAGTTTATCACTTTTATTGTCTATGAAGTCCTGATATTCTTTTTCAAAAGAATCCATATCCATGGTGTTTTTATAGGTTATATACACATCGGTATAGTATTCGTAGGCAAAGGCTTCATCAGGAACGACGAGGTAACTTCCTATGCTTCCGTTGCCTATAGTGGTAGTTCCTCTTTCAAAATCAACATACTTTACCCATGATATTTTTCCGGTAACGGTAAATGTATCGTTTTTGAGAATGTCGGCTGTATCGGTTTCACTGTCTCCCGAACAAAGGGTTATAGTGTCGCCGATACCATATTCGTCGGGGGTATTTGCTTCTATAAGACATTCGTTCGGGTTTTGAGGAAAACGTCCTTCGAGTAGTGTAAATCTGCTTATATAGTCAGGGGAATTTTCGTCGAGAGCTTCTGTGTCAGCCGAATAGACTCTTGTTATTTCACTTGTTCCGTCATTCATAAGAATGAGCATATCAGCAGAATATCCGCCTTTTATTCCGTTTATATCTGTGTCATATTTTTTTATTTCGGATATTTCCTCATCGTCAAAGCCAAATGTGGAAACCAATCGTATATCCATGAGGTTTTTGTCTTTATAGTACAAATCTGCAGTGTTTTTCATATCGGGGCTCGTTACTTTAACACCTGCAAAAAAACCGCATCCGATAGCGATTATTGCCATTATTGCGAAGAATCGCCCTTTTGTCTTGCTTATCCTGCGTAGTGTGTCTGTGAAAAGTACATTTTTCATAAAACACCTACCATTCTATTGTTTCAACAGGTACAGGATTTTTGTTGACTTTTATTTTATCAACTTTACTGTTTTTTATTGTTATTACTCTGTCTGCCATAGGAGTGATAGCAAGGTTGTGAGTGATAACTATTACTGTTGTTCCGGTATTTCTGCAGGTATCCTGAAGAAGTTTTAAGATGTTTTTGCCGGTATTGTAGTCAAGAGCGCCTGTAGGTTCATCACAAAGCAGGAGTTTCGGACGTTTGGCAAGAGCTCTTGCTATTGAAACTCTTTGCTGTTCTCCGCCTGACAACTGTGCAGGAAAGTTGTTTATTCTGTCGCCAAGCCCTACCTGTTCAAGTACTTTTGTGCTGTCCATAGCGTTTTTGCATATCTGAGCGGCGAGTTCGACATTTTCTCTTGCAGTAAGATTCTGAACAAGGTTATAAAACTGGAAAACGAAACCTATGTCGTATCTGCGGTAAGACGTTATTTCACGTTTTGAATATCCGGCTATATCATTTCCGTCAACTATGATACTTCCTTCATCACACTGGTCCATACCGCCGAGCATATTCAGAACAGTTGTTTTTCCTGCTCCCGAAGCACCGACTATAACTGCAAATTCGCCTTTTTCTATTGTGAAGTTTATACCGTCTGACGCATTTATAGTGACTTCGCCCATACGATATCTTTTATATACATCTTTCATTTCTACAAAAGCCATTGTATCACTTGTCCTTTCAAAAAACTATTAATGAATGAATAAAGTATACACTATTATGAGCCGGTTTTCAATAATTTGAGTGAAATTATTTTGTTGAAAAGTTATTAAAGGATTTTCTGAAACTATTGCAATAGCCGAATTAATGATGTATAATAAAACTTGCTATGTTAAATTAAAAAAAGATATGGGATAAGTTAGAATCAGGAGTGTTTAAAATGAAAAGTAGTAAAAATCTGATATCATTTTTTTCGTCAGTTGCCATTGTGGCATCTATGTCAGCAGGTATATCTGTAAGTGCGGCCGAGGTAAGTGTCTATCCTGACACTATGGTGAATTTTTCTGTTAAGGATAACAGCGGAAATTTTCTTGACAGTGCATCTATGCAGATAATTGACGAAAGCGGAAATGTTGTTGCTTCATGGTCGGGAAATAACAGTTCATCTATGTCATCTGATTACAGTTGTGCAGGTGATTTCAAGAAATCAGTAGGTGATTTTATAGATGTTCCGGAGCTTACTGATGAAGTTGTAAGCAATGTTTATATTGATGGTCATGGAAATTTTGATATGACCGACACATTTGAATTCAGATGCGGTACAGAATACAATGCAACAGTAACATATAAGGAAAATACACCGGTATCACTGACTGTTCCGGCAAATAAAATGCTTCTTAATGTTGACAGCAATTTTGCAGGAAGAACATACGAATATGGTGTGGGTATAGGTCCTGATATTATGAGTAAAGAGGTTTACAACTTCAATGATATTGCAGGAAAAGAAACATTGTACGACCTTCCGGCAGGTAAACACGATGCATATACATGCATAGGCGGTGCAGGCGGAAGCGGTGGCAGTGTTAATGTAAAGGATACACCTGTAAATTATGTCAAGCAGACAATAAACCTTCATGAAAAATTTCCGTCATACTTCAATGCCGACGGAACTACAACAGTGACTATGTCAGGAGAAACATTTGATATAAGCTATGCAAATGACGCAGACGGCAAGTGTGCAATTCTCTATATAATCAGCGGAAGTGTTGTAAATGCGGTTGTTCCGGACAGCAACGCCAATGTTACAATATATGTTGAACAGGGTGCAGAAAGAGTATCAGTTTCTACAAACTTCTCTTACAAGTCAACAGTTGGTGGCGGTAAAAATGGTATGTCTGCAGACTTATCAAATCAGTATACTGTAAATATAAAAACACCGGCACTTCCCGGTACAGGTATTACTTTGACCGATATAAAACCCGGAAATTACACACTTCGTCAGACAAATGCAGTTTCCGGTTATGAAAAGCCGGCAGACGTAAAGTTTACTGTAAAGGATACAGAGGAACTTCAGTCGGTTTCGATCGTAAATGATAAAATAGCTCAGACAACTACAGTTACAACTGTAACTCCTGCAGTGACTACAACAACAGCAAAACCGGTGACTACAGTAACAACTGTGACATCACAGACTACAACATCAGTAAGTAGCAGTGCGGTAACAACTACTTCAACATCCAAGGTAACAACATCAGCTTCAACTACAGCCAAGACAACAACAGCAGTTACTACTACAAAGGCTAAGGAAAATAACTCACCTGCAACAGGTGATAAGGGAATAGCCGGTGCATTGTTCGGAATGATAGCTGCTGCGTGTGTTGCAATAAAGAAGAAAAAATAATTATATTTTTCAAAGAGCTTCCTGTTACGGAGGCTTTTTGAGTTTACCAAGGTATACATAAGTTAATGATTCTTAATGCAAAAAAGTGATATGTTACAAGTATTTTCATGCTATAGAGCTTACAAAAGTCAGAAACGCCAAAAAAGTTTCAGATATTTTGAAATTTTAAAAAAAACTATTGACAAACACTGAAAAAAGAGTTATACTTGTAAAGGTTTAAAGCTTTACAATAAAAACAAACAGGAGGCATAAAATGGGAAAAGATCTTAATTATGCAATGCTTCTTGATTGCTATGGTGATCTGCTTACTGATAAGCAGAGAGATATCATGCAACTTTATTATTATGAGGATCTTTCGCTTTCGGAAATCGCCGAAAATGAAAATATCACTCGTCAGGGAGTTCATGATGCTATAAAACACGCAGAACAGTATCTTACCGAGTTTGAAGAAAAAGTGGGATTTGTTGAAAAAATGAACGCTTTTCGCACCATAATGAACAATATCAGAAAATGTGCAGAGTCGGTTGAGATGTGTAACAGCAAATTTACTAATTCCAAAAATATTTCTCAGTCAACAAAAGAAATATTTGATTATATAGAACAGGCAGACGCTTTGTTCAGATAGATACTAAGGGAGGTGCTGAATATGGCATTTGAAGGTTTATCGGATAAGCTTAATAATGTATTCAAAAAACTTAAATCAAGAGGTAAGCTTAGTGAAGCCGATGTAAAAGAAGCTATGAGAGAAGTTCGTCTTGCACTTCTGGAAGCAGACGTTAGCTACAAGGTTGTAAAGGATTTTGTCGCAAAAGTTTCAGAGAGAGCTGTTGGTGAAGATGTTCTCAAGAGTCTTACTCCTGCTCAGATGGTAGTAAAGATAGTAAACGAAGAACTTTGCAGTCTTATGGGAAATTCAAACGCAAGGATAAATATGCCGTCTAAGCCACCCTGCGTTATAATGATGTGTGGCCTTCAGGGTTCAGGTAAGACAACACATTCAGCAAAGCTTGCAAGATATTTTAAATCACAGGGACACAGACCACTTCTGGTTGCTTGTGACGTTTACAGACCTGCTGCTATAAATCAGCTTCAGGTAGTTGGTGAAAAAGCAGAAGTAAAGGTTTTTGAGATGGGTCAGATAGATCCTGTTGAAATTGCCGGCAAGTCCATAAAGTATGCGAAGGATTACGGTCATGACATTGTTATCCTCGATACTGCAGGCCGTCTTCATATAGACACTGAACTTATGGATGAGCTTAAAAACATAAAGAAGGAAACTTCTCCGAGCGAGATAATGCTTGTCGTAGACGCTATGACAGGTCAGGACGCTGTAAATGTAGCAAAGGCATTTGATGATGCTCTCGGTATAGACAGTGTGCTTATGTCAAAGCTCGATTCAGATACAAGAGGCGGTGCTGCGTTATCCGTTCTTTCAGTAACAGGTAAACCGATAAAATTTGTCGGTATGGGTGAAAAACTTGATGATTTTGAACAGTTCCACCCTGAAAGAATGGCATCACGTATTCTTGGTATGGGTGACGTTCTTACTCTTATCGAAAAAGCCGAAAGTGCTGTTGACATGAAGGAATCTGAAAAACTTGCTAAGAAGTTTCAGGAAAATACATTTGATATGGACGACCTCAGAAATTATCTTCTTCAGATTCAGAAGATGGGTTCAATAAAGAGTCTTGTTTCAATGTTGCCGGGTGTTGGTGATAAAGTCAAGGACATGGATATTGACGAAAGACAGTTCCAGAGAGTTGAAGCTATGATAACATCTATGACAAAGGCTGAAAGAGCAAAGCCGTCTATCATAAATCCTTCCAGAAAGAAGCGTATAGCTGCCGGAAGCGGAATGAAAGTAGAAGATGTAAACAGACTTCTCAAGCAGTTTGAACAGATGCAGAAACTTATGAAGCAGTTTGGCGGATTTGCCAAAGGCGGAAAAGGCGGACTGTCAGCCAAGAGAATGAAAAAGCGTATTGCAGGTATGAACCTTGACAATATGCCTCAGGGAAATGGTTTACCGCCAATTAAATAAGCTGTAATATATTTTTATATATTATATAGATATCAAAAGTGATTTACGGAGGTGAAATAACAATGGCAGTAAAGATCAGATTAAAGAGAATGGGTGCTAAGAAGGCTCCTTTCTATCGTATAGTAGTTGCTGATTCAAGATATCCTAGAGATGGTAGATTTATCGAAGAGATCGGTTACTATGATCCAACAAAGACACCAAGCGTTATCAAGGTTGATACTGAGAAGGCTGACAAGTGGATCAAGAACGGTGCACAGCCAACTGATACAGTTAAGAAGTTACTCAAGAACGCTCAGGCGTAATTCATTATCTTTACATGATACAGACATTTTGTCTGTATCTATTAAAGATTTTTTCCCTCCACGCCGTATGATGTGGAGGATTTTTGTAAATTCAGAAGTTTTTAAAAATCAGATTTGCGGAGGAAAAGGAAAGATATGAAAGAATTACTTTTTGCTATAGTAGAAGGACTTGTTGAAGAAAAAGATGCAATATCTATTACTGAAGATCAGCCAAACGAAGAAGGCGTAGTCGTATATCATCTTCATGTAGCACAGAACGATATGGGCAGAGTTATCGGAAAGCAGGGACGTATTGCTAAGGCTATCCGTACTGTAATGCGTGCAGGCGCAGCAAGAAACAACTCAAAGGTATTGCTCGAAATCGAATAAGATATACATATTTGTTTGTTAAAATGCGAAAATAATACTGTCAGATTAATTCATTATGTTTACAATGTATTTTCTGACAGTTTTTTTAATAAAGATGGAGTGAAAATAAAAAAATGTCTGATAAGTTTTTAGAGGTTGGAAAGATAGTTACCGTACATGCATTAAAAGGTGAAGTCAAGATTGCACCATGGTGTGACAGTCCTGATTTTATATGTGAATTTGATTATCTTTATCTTGATAAAAAAGGCGAAAAAACTGTTGATGTCGAGCACTCAAGAGTATTTAAAAATATGGTTATAGCTAAGTTTGAAGGCTATGATACAGTTGAGCAGGCACAGACATTAAGGGATAAAGTTCTGTATATATCAAGAGATGACGTTGAGCTTGAAGAAGGAACATATTTTATAAAAGATCTCATAGGACTGAAAGTTGTTGACAAGGACAGCGGGAAAGAATATGGTGTAATAAAAGATGTTTTTCAGACAGGTGCAAATGACGTATATACTATAAAAAACGGTGATAAAGAATATCTTATTCCTGCTATTGCCGATGTTGTACAGGATACAGATATCGAAGCGGGTATTATGACTATAACACCTCTGAAAGGACTTTTTGACGATGAAGATTGAGATTGCTACACTTTTTCCGGAAATGTGTGAAGCTGTTCTTTCGGAAAGTATCATAGGACGTGCCAGAAAAAAAGGCCTCATAGATATTTCATGCAGAAATATCAGAGATTATACTACAGACAGACACAATCGTGTTGATGATACGCCTTATGGCGGAGGAATGGGCATGGTTATGCAGGCTCAGCCTATTTATGACTGTTACAAAGCATTTTGTGACGAACTTGGTACTAAGCCACATACTATATATATGTCACCGAAAGGAAAGGTTTTTGATCAGGCCAAGGCTATAGAACTTGCCTCCTATGAAAATATTTTTATCATATGCGGTCACTATGAAGGCGTAGATCAGCGTGTTCTTGACAGTATAGTAGATGAAGAGATATCAATAGGTGATTACGTTCTCACAGGCGGAGAACTTCCGGCTATAGTTGTCGCCGATGCGGTTTCACGTATGTGCGATGGCGTACTTTCAGATGAAGCTTGCTATACTGATGAGAGCCATTTCAATGGTTTGCTTGAATATCCTCAGTATACACGACCTGAAGAATGGAATGGTATGCATGTACCTGAGGTGTTACTTTCGGGACATCATAAAAAAATAGAAGAATACAGACATACTCAGAGTCTGGAACTTACTAAGAGGTTAAGACCTGATATGTATGAAAAATATATAAAAAAAGAGAGTGAAAAATAACAATCTCTTTTCCCAATTATGCAAGATCATGATAATTAATGTTGAAAATTTATATATTAACTTGTTGAAAATTGTTGGAGTTAAATATATTTTTGTGAAAATTGACTAAAATATCATGTTAAAATATTCTTTGCGTAATCAATGCGTAGAAATTTCTTTGTAAAATTGCATATATCGTGATTTATGCGTTGACTAACGTGAAATTTGCTTGTATAATATTTCTTAGGGTATTCTTTTGAGTAGTATGTGAAGATGTGTTAATCAATAAGGATTAAGTTTAAAATCCTGCTGTTTGCAGGTAAGTTATAGAAGAGTATGCAATAATATTTTGAACAAGGAGAGTTTTTATTATGTTTGTAAAAGAAGTAATGGTACAGAATCAGGTAGGACTCCACGCAAGACCGGCAACATTTTTTATTCAGAAAGCTAACGAATTCAAGGCTTCTATCTGGATTGAAAAAGAAGAACGCAGAGTAAATGCGAAAAGCCTTCTCGGTATTCTTTCACTCGGTATTGTAGGCGGTACATCTATAAAGATTATTGCTGACGGTTCAGATGAACAGGTTGCAGTTGAAGCGCTTGTAGACCTTGTTACAAGCGGTTTCAGTGAGGACAGAGATTAATTTCTTTGCGAAAAATATTAAAAAAATAAAACGGACTTATGCCGGCTTTTTATGTCGGCAGTAAGTCCGTATGTTTTTATAGCCCCTGGCTTATCTTGTACATATTTTCGCAGAATATACCGTATCCTCTTGACGGGTCGTCTACAAATACATGAGTTACAGCACCGACAAGTTTTCCGTTCTGGATTATCGGACTTCCACTCATTCCCTGAACTATACCGCCTGATTTTTTCAGAAGTTCTTTGTCGGTTATTTTTATGACCATATTTTTTGAAGTGTTATCGGTATTGTAGTCAATTTCTTCGATTTCTATTTCATAGACTTCAGGTTCGTCTCCGCTTAGAGTAGAGTATATATGTGCTTTTCCGGTTTTTATATCTTGTTTTAATGCCATTGGTATTGGCTCGCTTGCAGAAAAGTCAGGAGATATTGTTCCGAAAACACCGTATTTGTTGTTTATCATAAGCATTCCGCATGACTCCGGACCTGAAAAAGAACCCTGAAGTTCTCCGGGGGTTCCGCATATACCTTTTTTTACACCGCAGATATTTACTTCCATTACCTCGCCACTTGAAAGAGGAATGATTTGTCCTGTGTCTGAGTCGCATACAGGGTGTCCGAGTCCGCCGAATGTATTTGTAAGAGTATCAAGATATGTTACTGTTCCTATTCCGGCAGAACTGTCTCTTACCCATATTCCGAGCTTGTATTTTCCGTCACTGTCAGAATATACAGGAGATATTTCAGTGCATATTTCCTTGCCGTCTCTGATAAGCACTATCTGTATTTGCCGGCTAGAAAGGTCAGATACTGCTTTTTCGAGCTCGTTATTTGATGTGATCTCTGTACCGTTTACGGACTTTATTATATCACCTTTTTTTATGCCTGCATCTTTGGCAGGTGAGATATTTTTTCCGTTACATGCGACATCTCCGGTTTTTATGACCATTACCCCGTCCATTATAAGTTTTATGCCAAATGGTTTTCCGCATGGGGAGAGCATAGGTACGTCGATGTTTTGTACTTCCACACTTTTTATCGGAATTACATTCATAAGCATCAGCTGAGCTTGTGTTGTTCCTGATGATATTTTATCAACGGGTGCAGTTCCCGACAGATTTTCGGGTCTGGCAGTTATTTTCAGAATTTTACCGAATGTTATATTCATGCCCGAGTCATTGTCACAATAATAACTGTCCGGAAGGTGGTAAGAATAATATGTGAGCGTTCCGAACAGTGTAAATACGCTTAAAGTCAGAAAAAATGTAAATTTTTTGATAAGTTTTTTCATTTTGACACCTCATACTTTTAAACTGATAATATTAATATTGACACTGTTATCAGAAAATATTAAAGTATATAGATGTTCTTATTTTTATAAAATTTTTCAAAGGAAGTGAGCTTATAAAAAAATTAAGAAAACCGCTTATTGTGCTTCTTGTCATACTTCTGATCATATATCCTCTTTTTATGAATTTTCTTGGTGGTACAGCTCTTATATATGAAGCATATGATAATATGGGGATGTCACTTCTTGAAGAAGCTGATTTCAGAAGATTCTGTACACTTGGTGTAATGATGCTTGTGTCGTCACTTCTTTTTACAGTATCAACAGTTTTATGTATACGCAAAAAAGATATACCTGCTGTAGTGATAGAAACTTCAGGAATAATATTGTGTATGGCAGTAGTTCTGACACTGCGGAAAATAGCTCTTGAAAGCGGTCTTTCCAATGATGAGTTAAAACCGTATGCGGATATATATATGGAAAGACACATTCCGACAATAGCGCACAGTATTGTATTGTATATTATTTCTTTTGCAAGCTATTTTTCATACGAAAATAAGATAAAGAGAAATATGAAGAAAGATAAAGATGGAAAAAATTAAACAAAATCATTGAAAATCAGCAATCCAAAATAATCCAAAATAGTTATGATGTACAAAAAATGAAATGATGTAATTTTTTGCTAGAAACCTCTTGATTAATCTGCAAATCTATGGTAAAATATAGAAGTAGTAATAATTTAGGAGGTTTAACAATGTTAAACAAAATAAGAGTATTAATTGGTGATGATAGCGTAGAATATGGTGTTGCTTGTGCGAACACCCTCAGAAACACAGGCTGGTATGTGATTACAAGAGCGAAGGACGGTGCGAAGATTCTTGATTCAATAAGAAATGATGTACCTGATATTGTTGTACTTGATGCGGTTCTTCCGAATATAGATGCTATTGAAGTTATAAAGAGATCTTCCGAACTCCAGCACAAGCCAAAATTTATAGTTACTTCTCCATATGACAATCCATTTGTAGAAAAACAGGTTATGGAGGGTGGAGCGTCATATTTTATGCTAAGACCCTTTGATGTAAATACACTCAGAGATCGTATATCCTCGATCATAGAGAAAAATTCAGAGCCTGAAGAAACACAGGAAAACAGCAGTGATCTTGAGATAGTAGTCACAGATGTTATACACCAGCTCGGTGTGCCTGCACATATCAAGGGCTACCACTATCTAAGAGAAGCTATACTGTCATCTCTTGCAGACAGAGAACTTCTCGAAAGCGTAACAAAGTCTTTATACCCAAACGTTGCAGTAAAATTTCAGACAACGTCATCAAGGGTTGAGAGAGCTATACGTCATGCAATCGAAATAGCGTGGGACAGAGGAAATGTAGAGATCTTAAACTCGTTTTTCGGATACACCGTAAACACTAACAAGGGAAAACCGACAAATTCAGAGTTTATAGCGCTTATTACAGACAAACTCAGACTTCAGTACAAATCAGTACTTTCAAGTTAAACCTCATTTCTTGCCGGCGTAGAGCGATAAATCATATTTGAAAGGAAATGTTATTATGAATTTTATCAAAAAAGACATCTCGGATTTTAACGTAAATCCATTTAAAATGATCGGAAAAGACTGGTATCTTATTACGTCGGCAAATTCACCGGAGGATTACAATACCATGACAGCTTCATGGGGCGCATTTGGTGAAATGTGGGGAAAACATATGTTTACTTGCGCAGTAAGACCTAACAGACACACTTATGGTTACATAGACAACAGCGAAAACGAATATTTTTCAATATCATTCTTTGATGAAAAGTACAGAGATATGCTTAACTTCTGCGGAACAAAATCAGGCAGAGATTATGACAAAGCAAAGGAAACAGGTATAACACCTGTTGTTATTGACGGCACTGTTGCTTTTGAAGAGGCACATACAGTTATAGTGTGCAGAAAAATGTTTTCACAGGATATGAATGAGGAAAGCTTTATTGATAAGGACGCACTTAAATTTTACGAAAAAGACCCGTTCCACAGAATGTATATTTCAGAGGTAATGGCAATATATCAGAAATAAGAGATAAGACATAAGACATACGCTTTTATAAAATTCACATGGTTGAATTTTATGGCAAAAGCGTATGTTTTTTGTTGAAAATAATGTAAAATATGCCATATTGATTTTCGAGGATAAATATGTTACAATAAAAGCAGAGAGGAGATAGAGAAATGGCAGACAAAGACGCAATTACAAAAGAATATATGCAGGATAATAAAATTTTTGCCGATGCATTCAATTTTTATATGTACGACGGAAAACAGGTGATAAAACCCGAACAGCTAAGACCACTTGATACTACAGCGATAGCGCTTCCTTTCGGAAATGATTTTAATGCAAAACCTGTACAGAAATATCGTGATGTACTGAAATTTCTGACAGCTATGACTGATGATAATGTAGCGTATGTGATATATGGCATAGAAGTTCAGTCAAAAATGCATTTTGCTATGCCTGTAAGGAATATGCTGTATGATGCAATTTCATATTCAAATCAGGTTGAAGAAACAGCGAAAATTCATAGAAAAAACAAGGACAGACCCGGTTCACAGGACGAATTTCTGAGCGGATTTTATGAAGATGATGTACTTTTGCCGGTGATAACTCTTGTGATATATTTTGGTGCAGACGAATGGACAGCGCCAAAGTCAATTTATGAGATGTTTAGCACAAAAGACCCGTATATTTTAAAATTTGCACAGGACTACAAAATAAATCTGATAGCTCCTGCATCTATTGCAGATGAAGATTTTGCAAAATTCAGTACAGAACTAAACCAGGCTTTAAAATATGTAAAATATTCATCGGATAAGGACAAATTAAGAAAGCTTGTTAATGAGGACAGTGCATATCAGAATATTTCAAGAAAAACCGCAGACATGATAAATATAGTAACAGGCTCAGAATTGAAATTTGAAAACGGAGAGGAGAGCGTTGATATGTGTAAAGCAATTTATGATATCAGAGAAGATGCAAAACTTGAAGGTAAACTTGAAGGTAAACTTGAAGGTACGCATGATGCAAATATTGAGGTAGCTAAAAAATTATTGATTCTTGAAAAACTTTCATTTGAAGAAATATCATCAATATGCAGTCTTTCACTTGAAGAAATAAATAAACTCGCCAAAGAAACATTGAAACAGTGATTTTTGAGTTATAGCAGTAAAAATATATCTTAACTCAAAGCATATTTCAGAGATAGAGATGATAGGTGTAGATGGGAATTCGTGCATCAAGGCAAGTGCAAAAGGTGCAGTGAAGTGTGGTTTCATTCTTTCTATTATATTGAGTTGTGTAGGTGTATCTAATTTGCCACGATTTGAAAAGACAAAAGAAAACCTTGAGAAATTAGGGGTAATATTAAAATGAACAATTAGACAACTTTCAGTCTTGTAGAGAGATTGAAAGCAACAGAAGATTTGAAGTTGATGGAGGAATAAAAATGCTTACACATGTTGGCACAAATACAATAGAGACAGAGAGATTAATACTTCGAAGGTTCGAATATACAGATGACGACGCAATGCTTAAATATTGGGTTGCAGACGAGAAAATACAATCATTATATTCTGAACCAGTGTACTCTACTAAAGATGAGGTAAAAGGATTGCTTGACAAGTATATAGGTTCTTATGAAAAGAATGACTATTATCGTTGGGCTGTTGTTGAAAAAACAACGGGTGAATGTATAGGACAGATAGCATATTTTTTGGTTGATAGTAAGAATTATTTTGCTGAAATTGAATATTGCATTGGTTCGGATTTTCAGTGTAAAGGTTTTGCAACAGAGGCAACAAAAGCAGTTATTGCATATGGATTCGATAGAATGAATTTGCACAAGGTTCAAATTTGTACTAAGACTATTAATGCACCATCAAAACGAGTAATAGAAAAATGTGGTTTTGTATATGAAGGAACATTGAGAGACTATTTCTATATGAACGGAGAATATGTTGGAAGATTGTATTTTTCAATATTAAGAAATGAGTTTGAAACTATGAAATAGGATATTTGTAGAGGTATTGTTTATGAAGATTGAATATAGAAAAGCGGATGTTGCAGATGCAGAATTACTGATAGATATTTATAATTCTACATTTTATAGTGATTATATTAAATATGGTGAATGTCCTGCTTATGGAAAAACAAAAGAAATGATGGAGAAATCTATAATAGATTATCCTAAATTTATTATTTTATATAATACCGAACCAGTCGGTTGCATTTCTTGTAAGAAGGTGGAAAAAGGAATATATGAGGTGGGCTGTTTGTGTGTTGTTCCAGAGTTTCAAGGAAAAGGAATAGGAACTCAAGCAATTAAATTTATAACATCGCACTACGAGGATTGGGATAAATTTACTTTAGTCACCCCCATAGACAAAAAGGAAAATGTAAAGTTTTATACAGAAAAATGTGGATTTGATATAGTGTCTATGGAAATGGATGGGAATGTTAAAGTGGCACGATTTGTTTTAGAAAAATAAATTTGAAGTTGATGGAGGACTTATGTATTCTGGGCTAATTATAAAAGAAAGCATTATGAATGAACAAATATTAGACAAGTTAGATGTGGTAAGTGTTGAACTTTGGAAGACCGATAATAAACCAAAGTATTGGACTGCAATTTCTTTTACTAGCAATTACGAGGATTTTCCTAAACATCTTTCAAATGCATTAGCCTTGTCATCTGAATCTGGAATGGTTTGGTATGTAGATATTAAAGATACTGTCTATAAGTATATAGTGCTTAAAGATATAGTAGCAAATAATATTTAAAATAATAAAATATATATTGAAATTTTTATAAAAGAGGTGATCTGTAAAAAATGAGTGAATTAATAACAGCTACAAGAGTAGAAAAACATGTAATCAAATCATCATGCAGTTATTTTCCTATGCTGATGGATTTCTGTCATAAGTCTAAAAATCTGTATAATCATGCAAATTATATCATTCGTAACAAGTTTGCCAAAGAAAATATTTTAGTCAGTTACGGGGAACTTGATAAAATCCTGAAAAAAGACTACGACTATCCTGATTATCAAAGCAT
>JAGAKZ010000011.1 GCA_017848115.1 Oscillospiraceae bacterium | reverse complement strand
TTCAGATTTAAACAATCTTGAATTGTGTACAATGTCAAGCGAAAAGTATAAAGAGTATTTTGGATTTACCGAAAAAGAAGTATTTAAAGCAATGGACGAGTACGGATATAAAAACAGAGAAGAAGTAAAGTACTGGTATGATGGATTTACAATAGGAACTGAACATGCTATGTATAATCCATGGTCGATAATCAACTTTCTTGACAAAGGTACACTTGCACCATACTGGTCAAATTCCAGTTCAAACAATCTTGTAGGGCAACTTCTTCAAGAGGGCGATTCAGGACAGAAACAGGATTTTGAAAGGCTTTTGAACGGAGAAACCATAAGTAAAGAGATAGATGAAGAGATAGTATTCAAACAACTTGATGAAGACAGCAATGCAATATGGAGTTTGCTTTCAGCAAGCGGATATCTCAGAATAAATTCTATAAAATCCGAAATATATGAACTTGAAATAGTAAACTATGAAGTAATGCATATGTTCAGAAAACTTGTGAAAGGCTGGTTTTCAAAAAATTCTAAACATTACAATGATTTTATAAGAGCGTTACTAAAGGGAAACGTATATGAAATGAACAAGACAATGAACGAACTTTCGTTATCCATGTTCAGCTCATTTGATACAGGAAACAGACCATCGGAACGTTTAAGACCGGAAAGATTTTATCATGGATTTGTATTAGGCTTACTTGTAGAGCTTCGTGACAGATATATAATAACATCAAACAGAGAGAGCGGATACGGAAGATATGATGTTATGCTAGAGCCGAAAAATGCAGAAGAAAATGATGGAATAATAATAGAGTTTAAAGTATATGACGAAGAGTACGGTGAAAAAACTCTTGAAGATACGATAAAATCAGCACTGATACAGATAGAGGAAAAGAAATATGCGCAGACGTTGACAGAGCATGGAGTACCTGAAGAAAAAATAAGGAAATACGGATTTGCATTTGAGGGAAAGAGAGTGCGAATAGGCTAGTGTCAGATATGGGTATATAACAAAACAGCAGAAAGTGATTTTTTTACATAGTCACTTTCTGCTGTTTTTTAGTTGTAAATGATATTTGTAATTTTTGTATTTTTATCATCTGTCAGTGTTACTCTTTTTTCTTCTTCTTTTACAGCCTCCTCATATCCCGATAATGCAGAAAACGGTGCAAACTGTACGGCACGATCGTAAACAGACATCATTGGACGTTTTTGGGAAACATGATGAGGCAGATTTATTATATTTTTAAACTTTCCGTTGTACATTACATATTTTTCTCTTTTCTGTTTTTTCTTTATTTATTACGCTTTATGTCCGCCGACTTGTTTGTTGCGTTCGATTGAAGTTGCACCTTCACAAAGATTCATTCCTTTGAGGATAGCATTTTTTCCGAATCTCTTTTTTATAGATATCATAGCCGACTGAATAGAGCGTTCTTTTTCAAGTGTTCTGGCTTCAATCTCTTTTTTTCTCATAACAGCATCATTGTCAATAAACATACTAAGTTGTTCAAAATCGTCATCAGGTATATCTTTTTCATTAATAACGTGATTTGCAACTATGTACATTCTTCGTACTGACAATCTGTTGTTTACTATTTGGTCAAATAGTCTTATAACCGCAGATACGATTTGTTTTGTGGAAGATGTAAAATGTCCTATGTTTATTGAGCTGTGTGCCTGTTTTGGAATTTTTCTTCCGTAATGGTCAGTAGTCATTTCACCGTCAAAATCTTCGGGAATACCTGTGCTGTCATATCCTACAGTAAGTATCATCTGATCTGTAACCATGTTTTTTTCAACAAGTTCAAGCACAAGAAGTTCTGTCATTTCACGTATGATAAGTCTTGCTTTTTCAAAAGTGTACGGACATTTCAGCACTTGTCCCTGACTGATACTGTGGTTTGAGGGCTTGTAGCTTTTTATAGCCTTTATAGTACATGATTCCCAGCCCCATGCATGATCTATGATAAGTTCGGCATTTATTCCGAAAAGGTTGTAAAGAAGGTCTTCGTTATTAACTGAGCAGTTTGCTATATCGCCCATAGTATAAAGATTTTTCGATTCAAGTTTTTTTGAAATACCTTTTCCTATTCGCCAGAAATCCGTAAGCGGACGATGTTCCCATAACTGTTCACGATAACTTTGTTCAGTGAGTTCTGCGATACGTACACCGTTTTTATCGGGAGGCATATGTTTTGCAACAATGTCCATTGCGATTTTGGCAAGATAGAGATTTGTTCCTATTCCTGCGGTAGCTGTGATTCCCGTAGTATTAAGAATGTCGTTTATTATATTGACAGTCAGTTGACGTGGTGTGCATTTATATATTCTAAGATAGTTTGTAACGTCTATAAAAACTTCATCAACAGAATAAACGTGGATATCTTCAGGGGCGATATATTTAAGATAGATTTTGTATATATCCAGACTTATTTTCATGTATAGTGCCATTTGTGGCGGTGCTATTATGTAATCAAGTTCCAGTGACGGATCAGCATCAAGTTCGGTTGATATATATGATTTTCCGCTGAATCTGTGAAATGGTGCTTTTTTAATTCGTTCATAATTAATTGTTTTTACACGCTGTACCACTTCAAAAAGTCTTGCTCTTCCGGAAATATTGAATGATTTTAAAGACGGAGTTACGGCAAGGCATATTGTTTTTTCTGTTCTTTCAGGGTCAGCTACCACAAGATTTGTCGTAAGAGGATCAAGTCTGCGTTCTACACATTCTACCGAGGCATAGAAACTTTTTAAATCTATCGCAACATATGAAGGCATAACTTTTCCTCAGTATCGGGTTTTTCTGAAAAAATTAGGATCAGGGTCAAAGGGGATTTTGAAGTTCATTCCCAGACGGTTCATTTCCTGAATTTTTATCAGAAGCAGATTTATATTTACATTGAGCATTTTTGCAGTGGTTGCAATATCGTATCCTTCTTTAAAAAGTTCGGTCATGTCAGTTTCATTCATAAGTAAGTGGGAAGCAAATGCATTGGCCTCATATTCTGTTATATCGGTCATATTGAAGAGTTCAAACTCTTTCATTCCGTCTCCTGCAAGCAAACGATGGCGCTGGTCGTGACCTATTTCGTGAGCGACTACCATTTTATAAAGAGTGTCGTTTATGTTAGGGTTCATAATGATAATGCGGTGTTTCCAGCGGTAAGTGTACATACCCAGAAGGTTTTCAAGTGAATCTTCATTATAGAGCATGATCCCCATACTGCGTGCAAGTTTTACCGGGTCGGTTGTGCCGTATTTCATCATAAGATTATTTGCCTGTTTGTAGATGTCATATGAATTCATGAGTTATTCCTCTTTTTTTGAGTACTTTTTGGGTGTGAATTTTTTATTATCTTCCTTACAGTCAAAATAAGCCTTTTGTAATGCTATCATAACTGCATCTCTGTCACTTTCCGAAAGTTCACCACCTGCAAACAATCCTGAAAGTTCAGCAACCAGTGCTTCTGCCTGTTGCCTGCCTCTTTTTCCGTATCGGTCTGACGCTGTACTTATAAATTCTTCATCTTCTGTAAGAAGATAATTTTTATCCGTACCGAAAAATTCAGCAAGTTTATCATAAATCTCACGTTTTCTCGGATATCTTCCGTCCTGCTCATATGAGATATATGTCCTTAGTGACACTCCGCAATATTCGGCTGTTTCTTTCTGTGTTTTGTTCTGCTCAGTTCTCAGAGTGCGTATCTTATCAGAAAATTTCATATTATTCCTCCAGTCTTATCCAAAATATATGAAACTTAATTTCATATAAGTTATTATACATCATTATTTTATGAAAGTCAATATCAATATGAAATTTAATTTCATATCAGATACAAAAGCAAAACTTTCCTGGTTTAGTTAAAGGAAGGTTTTGTTATGATTATTTAAGCGTATAACTTACATCACCTACAGAGAGTGTGATATTTTGTGCGGAGTCATTTATATAATGAGAATATATTTATGTACCAATATATAAGTCCATACTGTTTTAAATATACAGATGTACTTGATTTTCTGACAAATTTGTGATATGATATATCTTGGATATTTGTATTGTTTTAATAATTTTTATATATTCAAATAAGAACGATAATAAGGAGAGTGATTAAATGCCATGGACTAAGGAGCAGGAATGTGCTATAAATGCTACAGGTGCATCATTGCTTGTATCAGCAGCGGCAGGAAGCGGAAAAACATCTGTACTTGTTCAGCGACTTATAAGACAGCTTTCAGATACTAAAAACAAAATACCTGCTGACAGGATGATAGTAGTTACATTCACCAAAGATGCGGCAGCTGAAATGAAACAGCGACTTACTACGGCTTTGTCACAACTTATAGAGAAAGAACCTGAGAACAGTTGGCTCAGTCGTCAGCAGTTGTTGTTACAAAGTGCAAAAATTTCTACCATACATTCGTTCTGTTTTGACCTGATACGTGATAATATTCAGGAACTTGAACTTTCACCTGGATTTCGTATAATGGATGAAACAGAAGCAGAACTTATGCTTAACAAAGCAATATCTGATCTGGTCACAAGATACTACGAGAAATTTCCTCAGAAGATAGAGTGCCTGTATAACAGATTTTGTTATAAGGATGATAGTTCTATAGAAAAACTTATATCGGAGATATACAAGTTTATTTCATCTGTTCCTTTTGGTCATCGCTGGCTTGAACAGTGTCGTGACAAATACAGGGATAATGAGGATTTTTACAGTGATATGACCTCAGAAAGCGAAAAAACTATACTTTCTATGCTTACAAATGCTGAAATATGCAGCAGCGGATGTGTTGAAGCGGTAAGTGACTGTGGAAATGAAAAAGTTATTGATATACTTGACACCGAATATTTTTCAATAAGAAAAATAAGAGATACTTTTAATGATAAAACACTTTCTCTAAAACAAAAAGCACAGCAGTACAATTCTCCGGAATTTTCACGACTTGTTATGGGGAAAAACTTTGACGAAGATGTAAAAGAACAAGTAAAATCCTTGCGTGACTGCTATAAAGAAATTCTCAAAGAAATTATTCCTAAAGAATTTGAACTTGTAAAATATGCTGACGAAGATTTTGAGGTACACTATGAAATTCTCAGTATACTCTGTGAAATGATATCGTCACTTGAAGAAAATCTTTTCAAGACCAAAGTTGAGAAAAATGCTATAGGTTTCAGTGATGCCGAAACATTGACAGTACAGTTACTTTCGTCATTTACAGAGGAAGGACATATAGAAAAAACATCGCTTGCACATGAACTTTCCGAATATTATAAAATAATAATGATAGATGAGTTTCAGGATACAAATAACAATCAGGATCTCATTTTTAAGTTGCTTTCGCATAATGGTACAGCGTACAGAGCGGGGGACAATATGTTTATGGTGGGTGATGTAAAACAGTCAATATATCGTTTCAGACTTGCAAATCCGAAAAACTTTATAAATACAATGAACGCTTCTGTAAAGTATAACGAAGAAATGCCTGAAGAAAATTCATATATACAGCTTAACAAAAATTTCAGAAGCTCTGTTGACGTTATAAATTTTGTAAACTTTATTTTCAGAGGCATAATGAGCGAAAAGTCAGGGGATATCTGTTATGACAAGGGAGAAGAACTGGTACTTGGTGCATCATATCCTGAATGTGACAGAAAAACAGAAGTAACAATACTTACAGGTGAAAATGAAGAAATATCCGGAGCGGCATATACTGCAGAAAAGATATATCAGATGCTTGAAAGTAGAGTACAGGTAGCAAATAAGGACGGTGTGAGTAGCAGAGATTGTTGTAAAAAAGATTTTTGCATACTTCTGAGAAGAAAAAGTGATGCTGCTGCATATGTGAGTGAACTTTCAAAATATAATATTCCTGCTTACTGCGAAGAAACATCGGGATATCTTAAGTCAAGAGAAATCTCAGTTATACTCAACATTCTTAAAATCATAGATAATCCTCTTATAGACACAGCATTTGTGGCAATCATGTTGTCACCTATGTTTATGATAACTGATGATGAACTTGCAAAGTTAAGGGTAAGTCATAAAAAAGGTCATATATATGATGCTGTAGTATGGGCGCTCGAAGAGGAGAACAGGTCTTTATTACCTGTAGAACTTGTTGAAAAGCTTCAATATATATATGACACACTTGTTCAGCTTCGTATTTACAGTGCAACAATGAGTTTTACTGAACTGATAAGGAAAATATATGACAGAACTGATTTTATATCTGTCATACATATGTATGACGACGGAGAAAAAAAGCGTGCAAATCTCAGAGCGTTGCTTGAATACGCACGTATATATCAGGAGTCATCGGATGATGGGCTTAGCGGATTTTTGAGATATATAGAGCGCATAACACGTATAAACGGTGATTTCCGTCAGGGACAGACCGTATCTACTTCAGAAGATGTTGTAATGATAAAAACTATACACAAGTCAAAAGGCCTGGAGTTTCCATTTGTATTTCTTTGTGAAACACATATCGCATTCAACAAGCTAGATCAACGGAAAAATATTCAGCTTAACTTTGAATATGGTATAGGATTCCGTTTGCAGAACAGGCGTGAGTTTCAGAAGTATATTACATTACCTTTTTCTACTATATCAAAAATAAATCTTCGAGATTCGATAAGTGAGGAGATGCGTCTTTTGTATGTTGCTCTTACCCGTGCAAAAGAAAGGTTGTTTATACCACTTCTGGTTGATGCGCCTCATCAGAAAAAACTTTTTAAGTTTGCCTCGGAAATACACAGAGCACAGGGGATAACTCCGCAGCTTTCAATGAGTGCAGATTCGATGGCCGACTGGCTGATGATGTCGCTGATAACACATCACAACAGCAGAAGGCTCAGGGAATTGAGTGGATATGATATGTTCTATACTCAAAAGAGTGATTTTGATATAAACTTCAATGAAGTTTCAACAGAGAAAACAGTCAATGAAACCGAATCTATAAACGAGAAAACTGATATTCCTGAAGTACAGGTGGATAAAAAACTTGTAAGTGATATATTAAGTGACTTTGCTTTTGAGTATGACCGTAGATTGAGTATGACACCTGCAAAAGTATCAGTGTCAGATATCTCAAAAAATGATGACAGATTTGACATTATCTTAAAAAGACCTTCGTTTGTGCATAATAACGGTGAAAAGATGACTCCTACTGAAAAAGGTACAGTTGTTCACAGTATTTTACAGCATGCTGATTTTGAAGGACTTTCAAAAAATATTTTAAGTCAGGTCGATGAAGTTGTCTCTCATGGATTTATAACTGAAAGTCAGAAAAAAGGAATAAATATTTCGATGATAGAAAACTTTGTTTCTTCAGATATTTTCAAAAGGGCTTTGCTTTCACACAGAGTTGAAAAAGAACGCAAATTTTTAGTGAAAATAAGTGATCTTGGACTTAAGGGTGAGCAGTTTGCGGCATATGAAGATACAGGGTGCATGATACAGGGTATAATAGATATGTACTTTGAAGAAGATGGCGAAATAGTACTGGTTGACTATAAAACCGACAATGTATCACAGGTTTCGTTTTTGGCAGAAAACTATTCAACACAGCTTACTTTGTATAAGGCGGCACTTGAAAAAATGGAGAATAAACGAGTAAAACAGACGATCATATATTCACTCAAACTTGGAAAATGGGTCGAAGTGAATGTGTAATAAAGGGAGGTATTTTTATGAATGAAAACAAAATCTATGACACACAGAAAGCAGAGAGAATAAAGGATGAAAGGGAACTAAGTAATCAGAAACTCAAAGAAAATTTTGATAAGATGAAGTTTTTGAAAAGAGTAAGAAATCTGCTTTTTGTATTTGAAGCAGGGTATGTTGTTTTTTATCTTACATTGATAGTTGCAGCTGTAATGACAGTAAAGTTATTTGATATTTTTGATCATGTTTTGTTTATGGCTCCTGTTGTTGCAATGTCGTTTTTGGGGACAACATATAAAAAAGAACCGGAGTTTTTGCTGAAGTTGCTTATTCCATGTGTGTTTATTGGTGTGGTATCTATATTTATAGCTAAGGGATTGATGATAGCTTTTTTGATAAGTGCGATTCTTGACTGGTTATATTACCGGCTTGCTCTTGATGAAATAGCTTTATCTGAAGAACCGGGTTATCCGTATTTTGTTGAAGGCCTTGAAGAACGTTCGCATCAAAGAGAGTATATTCCTGAAAACAACATGGAATCATACAGAAGAATTAATAATATGGAGCAGGTTGATTTTCAGAATTTTTCAGGAAACCCATGGATGGAAAAAGAAAGAAAAAGTGAAAATGTTGAAATGGAAAGTGTATCACTTTAAAAAAATAATGATAAGGAAATGATTTTTTTGAAAAGATTGTTTTGTTTGATAGGAAAAAGCGGAGCCGGAAAAGATACTGTATTTGGAGAACTGTTAAAAAGAACTTCACTCAGACCTGTTGTTACGTATACTACACGTCCTATGCGGCAGGGAGAAGTTAATGGCAGGGAGTATTATTTTGTAACGGATGAAACTATGGAGAAACTTTCAAGTGAGAACAAAATAATAGAGAAGCGTACTTATCACACAGTACATGGCGATTGGAATTACTTTACTTGTGATATTGACTTTTCGATAAGTGAACACTATGCAATGATAGGTACTCCTGAGGTTGTTAATAAACTGCTTGACTATTATGATAATGAAACTGTGGTTGTAATATACCTTGACCTTGATAACAAAGAGCGTTTGCTTAGGTGCATATCGCGAGAATCAGAACAAACTAAACCTAACTATAGTGAAGTGTGCAGAAGATATCTGTCGGATGAAGAGGATTTTTGCGAAAGCATAATAGATTCCTGTAAAAATCTTCACCGTGTTGATTCATCAGGGACAAATGATGAAAATGTAAGTCAGTGTATAAAAATAATAAATAGTTACAGATAAAAAAACGGATATATCATACCAAAGTAAAGGAATGATATATCCGTTTTGTTTATTGTTTTTCATTTCTTTCACGTAGATTGTAAGAAAGAACCATCAGACTGTCACCAAGATGAACGTTTTCAACTATAACGTCCTGATTGCTGAGTCTGAAGTCGTAGTGACTGAAGTTCCAGAAAGCTGATATGCCGTAGCTTATAAGCTTTTCTGAAAGCAGGTTTGCAGCGGATTTTGGAATACACAAAACAGCAACATCGGGTTTATGTTTTTCACAAAACATTTCAAGATTTTTTATATCAGAAACTTTTATGTCCATTATCTTGGTATCTATAAGCTGTGGATCGTTGTCAAATATACCGATAAGTTTAAAACCCATCTTTTCAAAGTTAAGATGTGATGCTATTGCTTTTCCTAAATTTCCGGCACCGATAAGTATTGCTTTATTTTCAACATTGAGTCCGAGGATCTTTCCGATCTCATGTCTTAAATCAAGAATATTGTATCCGTAACCTTGCTGTCCGAATCCGCCGAAACAGTTGAGATCCTGACGTATCTGTGATGCTGTCAGTCCCATTCTTTCGGAGAGTTCACGTGAAGATATCTTTGTAATTCCCATAGCGTCGAGATCACCTAAAAAACGGTAGTAACGTGGTAAACGCCTGATTACAAGTTTTGATATTGAGTCTTTTGCCATAGAGTGCACCGCCTTTCTGAGATTTTTCGGCGGATAGCAACGATATACTATCCGCTGAAAATCTGAGGGTAATTTATTTAAAAATTACATTTTTTCAAGTCTTTTATTGATCTCAACGAGGAATTCTTCTGAATTAACCTTCTTCTTGTTTTCAAGAGTTGAGATCATATAGAGGTCGCCTGTCATAACGCCTTCTTCGATTGTCTGGATAGTAGCCTTTTCAAGCTTGTCTGCAAAAGCTGAAAGTTCAGGAATGTTGTCAAGTTCGCCTCTTTTTCTGAGTGCACCGCTCCATGCAAATATTGTTGCAACAGAGTTTGTAGATGTAACTTCGCCTTTGAGGTGCTTGTAGTAATGTCTCTGAACAGTACCGTGAGCAGCTTCATATTCATATATTCCGTCAGGTGAAACAAGAACAGAAGTCATCATAGCAAGACTGCCGTAAGCTGTTGAAACCATGTCAGACATAACGTCACCGTCATAGTTTTTACAAGCCCAGATATAACCGCCGTTTGAACGGATAACACGAGCTACAGCGTCATCTATGAGAGTATAGAAGTATTCGATACCGAGTGCTTCATACTTTTCCTTATATTCGTTGTCGTAGATTTCCTGGAATATATCTTTGAATCTGTGGTCATACTTCTTGGAGATAGTATCCTTTGTAGCAAACCATACGTCCTGCTTGAGATCAAGACCGTAGTTAAGACAAGCTCTTGCAAAACCTTCGATACTCTTGTCAACATTGTGAAGACCCTGAATTATACCATCACCGTCAAAAGTATGGATAAGTTCTCTTGTTTCATTTCCGTCCTTGTCTGTGTATACAAGTTCAGCTTTTCCGCCGTTTTTAACCTGAATTTCAGTGTTCTTGTAAACATCGCCGTAAGCGTGACGAGCGATAGTGATAGGCTTTGTCCATGTAGGAATGTATGGTGTTATACCTTTTACAAGGATAGGTGTTCTGAAAACAGTACCGTCAAGAATTGCACGAATAGTGCCGTTTGGTGATTTCCACATTTCTTTAAGGTTGTATTCAGGCATTCTTGCTGCATTTGGTGTGATAGTAGCACACTTTACAGCAACTCCGTATTTCTTTGTAGCTTCAGCACTGTCGATAGTAACCTGATCGTTTGTTTCGTTACGGTGAACAAGTCCGAGATCGTAGTATTCTGTTTTGAGATCTACATATGGGAGAATGAGTATATCCTTTATCCATTTCCAGAGGATTCTGGTCATTTCGTCGCCGTCCATTTCAACGAGCGGTGTTGTCATCTGAATTTTTGCCATTTTATATAAACCTCCTGTGAGTGAATTTTTTTATTATTTAAGATTTTCTCTTGTGTAGTCAAGAAGACCGCCAGCGAGGATTATATCCTTTGTACGACCTGTGAGTTCACAGAGAACCGGGATAGAATCGCCTGTTGTCTTGTTGATAACAGTGAGTTCTGTCTTGTCAGCAGAGATATCATTTCTGATATTCTTTATTTCGATCTGATCGCCCTGGCTTATCTTGTCATAATCAGCTTCGTTTACAAATGTAAGCGGAAGTATACCTGCGTTGATGAGGTTTGCTCTGTGTATTCTTGCAAAGCTCTTAACCAAAACTGCCTTGATACCGAGATAGAGTGGTGCGAGAGCAGCGTGTTCTCTTGATGAGCCCTGACCGTAGTTTGCGCCACCTACGATGATAGATGCGCCGAGGTTCTTTGCTCTTCTTGGGAAATCTTCATCGCATACAGTAAAGCAGTGCTGTGATATAGCAGGGATATTTGAACGGAGCGGAAGAATCTTTGCACCTGCAGGCATGATATGGTCTGTTGTGATATTATCGCCTACCTTGAGTGAAACGTTACAGCTTATTTCTTCAACAAGAGGTGCTGTTTCAGGATATGGCTTGATGTTTGGTCCTCTGAGGATCTCTACGCTGTCCATATCTTTTTCATCTGCAGGGAGAACGATCATATTGTCATTGATATCAAACTTTTCAGGGAGTGTAAACTCAGGCATTTCTCCGAGATCTCTTGGGTCTGTAAGTACGCCTGTTATAGCTGAAGCTGCAGCCATTTCAGGTGAAACGAGGTATATCTGACCGTCCTTTGTGCCTGAACGTCCTTCAAAGTTTCTGTTGAATGTACGGAGTGATACACCGTTTGAGTTAGGTGACTGACCCATACCGATACATGGACCGCACGCACTTTCAAGAATTCTTGCGCCTGCATCGATCATAACGGAGAGAAGACCGTTTTTAGCAAGCATATTAAGAACCTGTTTTGAACCAGGTGCGATAGAAAGTGAAACGTCCGGATTAACAGTTTTACCTTTAAGTATATGAGCAACCTTCATCATATCGAGAAGTGATGAGTTTGTACATGAACCGATACATACCTGATCGATCTTGATATTTCCGATTTCTTTTACTGATTTTACGTTATCAGGCATATGAGGACAAGCTGCGAGCGGAACAAGTTTGCTAAGATCGATGTTTATAACTTCATCATAAACTGCATCTTCATCAGCTGCGAGTGGTACCCATACTTCTTCACGACCCTGAGCTTTGAGGAACTGCTTTGTTATTTCGTCAGAAGGGAAGATAGATGTTGTAGCACCGAGCTCTGCACCCATGTTTGTGATAGTAGCTCTTTCAGGAACTGAGAGAGTCTTTACGCCTTCACCGCAGTATTCGATAACCTTGCCTACGCCACCTTTAACAGACATTATTCTGAGAACTTCAAGTATAACGTCCTTTGCAGCTACCCATGGCTGAAGTTTGCCTGTGAGTTCTACTTTTACTACCTTAGGGCATGTGATATAGTATGCACCGCCACCCATAGCAACAGCAACGTCAAGACCGCCTGCACCGATAGCTATCATACCGATACCGCCGCCTGTAGGAGTATGGCTGTCAGAACCGATAAGTGTCTTGCCTGGTACGCCAAATCTTTCAAGATGTACCTGGTGGCATATACCGTTACCCGGTCTTGAGAAGTAGATACCGTGCTTCTTGGCAACACTGCCGATAAATCTGTGGTCATCAGCGTTTTCAAAACCGTTCTGGAGTGTGTTGTGGTCAATATATGCTACAGAGCGTTCTGTCTTTACTCTCGGAACTCCCATTGCTTCAAATTCGAGATAAGCCATAGTACCGGTTGCGTCCTGTGTAAGTGTCTGGTCGATACGGATTCCTATTTCAGTGCCTTTTACCATTTCGCCGTCAACGATATGATTTTTAAGAATTTTTTCAGTTAATGTCAAACCCATTAAAATTACTCCGTTTCTCCGCTTGAAGTAAGATTACTTTTTGCGGTAAAATTTTTTTATACGCTTTCTTCAAAAAGAAATACAGCTACTTATTATTGTACCACTATATATGGGGTGTTGTCAATTAATTCACAACAAAAAATACGAAAATATTTTAAAAAAAGATAAAAAATAAGAGTGCGGTGATAAACCGTCACTCTTATCAGAATTTTTATTATTCGTTTTATTCGTTTTCTGTGGAACTTTCGTCTGATGTGTTGTTTTCATCTGAATCGTTGTCGATAGCTATAAACTCGGCAACAGAGTATCCTGTAACATCATTTACTGAAATCTTATACCATTTTACACCGTCTTCGGAGGTGTATTCTTCGAGAATTTCTACAACGTCATTTTCATAAATCTGTGTAAGTGCTTCTGCAGCATACAAAGGTTCTGTACGTACATTAAGAGAACTTCCTTCATCAAGTCCCGAAACTGTTCCATAAAGTTTTGCGGCTGTAAGTTCCTCACATTCGAGGATTACTTCAACAGGAGGCTGATCTGTAGTATCAAAACCAAATTTGAAAGAAACCTTTACCTGATAGTTGTCATTTGCAAGTGCTCTGTATGCGTAGTAGTAAGAATCCTCTTCATTAAGCTCAGGAGCAGGCTTTGCAAGATTGAGTATACTTACAAGTTCTGTATAGGTATTATCAGCGGATATCTGGGAGGTAACCTTTCCGGATTCTGTTACGATAACTTTGCAGATAACAGAGTCGTCAGTAGGAGTTTTGTCTGTGGTAAAGAGGGTAATAGGATAGTCGATATATACGATCTGTGTCATATCAGAGAGCTTTATTGAATATTGTTCGCCGATAGTTTCTTTCACCTCGCCGAGTGTTTGTCCTATAAAATCTATGGCATAATAGTTCGACACTTCTTCAACCTGACTATCAGAGGAAGTATCAGGGATTGATGACTGAACAACAGGTGCACTTGAGAGTTTTTCAGTATCGTTTTTTCCTGAAAGTGACAGATATATGAGAAGAAGTGAGAAAATGAATATTATTGACGCAAGTATCATAATGCATACATGAATCATACTCGATGGTTTTTCTACTTCTATGAGCTTTGCTGTTTCAGGATCAAGTGATATATATTCGTATTCTTCGCCGCACTTCTTACATATATCTGATTTTCTTGGGAGCTTCGCACCGCAATTTTTACAAGTTCTTTTCATTTTATTTCACCTATTTTTAAATTTATTTTTTTATAAAAGAATTATCTATTTAATTATATATTATTTTAAGGTAAAATGTCAATATAAATAAAAAAAGAAATTAGTTCATCAAAAATATTGACTTGTGAGAGGTATAAATGATATACTTATATTGTATGTACCAATCGTGAATAATATTTTTTTAAGGAATGAGAAGAATGACGATAAAAGATGAAAAAATGATTAATCTTATCGGATTTGCAAGGCAGATGAACTGTACGGATATACATATTTCCATGAACAGTCCTGCGATGTTAAGACGTAGAGGCGAACTTATAAAAACCAACTTTGAAGCAACAAATGATGAAATAAGAAAAATGATATTGTCTATGTTAAACGAGGACGGGGATAATCTGATAAAAGAACGCACTGATCTTATTTCTACCTTCGAAACTCCTGTACCTGATGTTTACAGACAGAGAGTAAGTATATTCAGACAGGCTGATCAAATCGCTGCATCCATCAGACTCCTGCCTGATGTGTTGCCTTCAATGGAGTCACTGAATATTCCTGAAGCTGTCATAAACAACATAGTGATACCGGGAGGGATAACATTTATCACGGGACCTGCAGGTAGCGGAAAGACTACTTCTGCATCTGTAATACTGCAGTATGTAATCGATAACTATCCGCTCCATGTTATAACAGGTGAAGACCCTGTTGAGTATGTTTTCAAAAATGGACGTTCAACTGTTCACCAGAGACAGATAGGCAGCGATTCTGAAAGTTTCAGTGATGTTTGCAGATTTGCCGCAATAGAAGACACAGATATAATATTTATTTCTGATGTAAGTGATTTTGAAACGCTTAATGCGATAGTTTCATCTGCCGAGAGTGGTATCTCAGTAATAGCATGTCTTAACTCCGGTAGTGTACTTCAGACTCTTGATGCAATAGATGAGCTTTGTCCTCATGAGAGGCGTGAACGTTTTCGAATGAGACTTTCAAATGTTTTAAGGTCTATAGTTACCCAAAAACTTGTACCTGCTACTGAAAAGTCAGAAACTATTCTTATAAATGAGATAATGATTTCAACAGATGAAATAGTTGAGGTTCTTCGCACAGATAAAAAAGGTAAGGTAAATGATATAATGCAGGCAGGCGGAATGATAGGGATGCACACCTTTAACAGTATACTTGTCAAGCTTTGCAGTGGTGGTATCATATCAAAAGAAACTGCAATAAAATATTCACCTGACAGAACAGATCTTATGCATTATCTTAGATAGCACATAAATAGTAATGGCGGAATCTTTTAGATTCCGCCATTTTAATGCTTCGATTTTTAGTTTTCTTCTTTTAAAACAGATTTTCTTTTATTTTTCTTTTGCATATAGAGCAGTTCATCAGCGTGCTCCATAATATCGCTTAATTTTATTTCGGGATTGCATATGAAAGGGTATATGCCTACACTCATGTTTACATAGTATGGTTTATCACATGATTTGTTGAACTTTTCCATCGTAAGTGCGATACGTGTCTGTATGTTATTTATATTGTCAGTATTGCCAAGCAGGGCAAAGACAGCAAACTCGTCACCACCAATACGTCCTATGATATCAGTGGTACGGAATGAGTTCTGGAGTATACCTGCTATTGCCCTGATAGCATAGTCACCGTCATCATGTCCAAATTTGTCGTTTACTATTTTCAGATTATCCATATCTGCAAAAACAACAATTGCATTTTTGCCTGTGTTTGCAGGAGAAGAAATAATGTTTTGAGCGTTTACATAATAGCCGCGACGATTGAAAACGCCTGTAAGTTCATCGTGTTTTGACATTATTTCAAGGTTTTTGTTGTTTTCTTTTTCAAAGTCAAGCATATTTTGCCAGTTTATTAGAAGTTCGTTGTATTTTAGTGCTGTACTTATCTGAAGAGCGGCTTTGCTGAGATATTCATACAAGTCACATTCGGTATCACATATCAGTATACCATACAGATCTTCATTTGAAAAAAGCGGTACAACTACAAGGCAATCTGACTGGGCATCAGATATATATTTATTATTGAAAAGTTCGTTTAGCTGTATCATAGGAGGATACTGATAGTATTTTATATCTTCATTTTTCTGTTCGAAGTGCAGATATAATCTTTCAGGAGGTGTCCAGGGCGTATCACCTGTGTTTTTTATAGTCTTTTCAAAACGAAGCATATATGTATTTTTTATGCCTAACTGCGATAATCTTTTCATAACCGGATAAAAAGCTTTGTTGTTTGATTCTTCGGTTATTATAACATCATTAATTATTGAATTTATTATTGTATCTTTTTCATGTGTTGATATGAGATTAATCTGGTCTGCAGTTTTGTTATAAGCAGATATTTCACGATAAATCTGTGTGAATATTAGTCCAAGATCATCATTGCACATATTTTCAAATGACATTTTACAATACAACGCATCAATTATATTGTATACCTTATCATATGGCATAGCAGCCAGAATTTTAGTTGCCATGAGTTCAGAAACAGCGTTTTGTATTGATTTTCTGTATTGTTTTGATTTTTTGGAAGTCTCATAATCAAGTAATGTTTCAAAAAATGACACAAATGCGTTTTTGGTCTTATTATAATCACTTGCTGAAAAGTAATTATGATATATGGGTGACTCTTGTGTACCGAAAAGGTATGTCATGTAGTCGTCAATTGTACATGATGCTATTTGTTCTTTATTCATCTTTGTGTCAGAAAAAAGGTAGCTTAATTTGTCAAATGTTGTGTTTTTACATCCACAAGAATTTCTTACAACAAGTCTTGTAGGAACAGTAACTTTTAATATTTTATCTGAATCCATCAGTTGCGATGCAGTTTCTACTGCCTGATAGCCAAGTTCAAAAGAGCTTGCGTCTACAGTCGTAAGGGAAGGATAAAGATTTATTGCTGTAAGTGTATTATCAAAGCCTATAACAGCTATATCTTTTCCAATTTTGTAATTGCTTGCAACAAGTGCGTTGTAGCCGCCTTTAGCCATTTCGTCATTTGCAAAGCATATAGCATCTATATCAGGGTTGTTTTTTATGAGTTCATTTACTTCAAATTCACAAAATTCTGAAAAGTTTCCGTATATTATGAGATTGTGGTCGATAGGCAGGTTATTTTCGAGTAAAGTATTACAGTATGTTTCAAGTCGTTCAGAAGCATCATGATTAAACTGAGAACCACTTACAAATCCTATTTTTCGACAATTGTGAGAGTGTATGAGATGATTTATAGCTTTCTTTAATCCTGTTACATTATCGAATTTTATACAACTATAATCTTCGTGTTCGGTCGATATGGTTATAATAGGTATATTTTTGTATTTTTTAAGAAAAGCATTAATTTCATCAGAATTTAAAGTGTTTCCGATATTTCCGGTCATAACTATCAGAACATCAAGATTTTGATTGTTTCCAAGTTCGTATATAGTATTGTATTGAAAGAAATACGGCGTATGCAATATATCATTGAAGTATGCGTTCAGATGCATACCGGGGAATATTATAAGATTTGCGTTTACATCAGAAGATGCTGCTACTGCTCCTCTACAAAATCTTCCTACAGATTCATCGTTAAGTGTACTTACATACAGACCGACGTTGAGTTTTTTCTTTCCCATAATTTTTTCTCCTGTGCGTATTTAATAGATATACTAATTATAACATATAAAGCTGTTGATTACAATACTTTTTTGTGTAGAATATACATAAAAAATCTGTAACACATAAAATAAATAATATGTGTTACAGATTAATAATTATTTAAAGTACATAAAGAGCTGACACTTTATCATTCCATTGTAAAGTTTTCTGCGTTTGTCAGCAGGTCTACCAAAAAACTTTTCAAATTCTTCATGAGGAGATATGATATAGTACGTATTTCCATTTCCTTTTACAAATTTTCTTCCCATTATCTTGTAAAGTTCTTCAGCTTCTCGTAGTTCAAGCATTCTTTCGCCGTAAGGCGGATTGCATATAACAATTGCATTTTCAATATTGCTAAAATCACGTATGTCAGCATTTTGAGCAGATACTTTTGATGTTATACCTGCCTTTTTTATATTGTCGTTTGAAAGTATAATGCACTCGTTGTCATTATCAAAACCCTGAGCATGAAAATCCGTATTTTTCTTTACAAGTGATATGGCACGTTTGCGTTCCTCGGACCATATATTTTTATCTATTATATCCCATTTTTCGGCAGAAAACCTTCTGTTGAGGCCTGGTGCTATATTGAGAGCCTTATATGCAGATTCAATGAGGAATGTTCCACTTCCACAGAAAGGATCACAGACAAAACTGTTTTCACGTACATGAGCAAGATCAATTATACCGGCTGCCAGAGTTTCTTTTATAGGAGCAAGATTGGAGTTGCGGCGATAACCTCTTTTATGGAGACCAATCCCGCTTGTATCGAGATAAATCGTTACAATGTCTTTCATAATTCCAAACTGTATCTGGTGAACCGAGCTGCTTTCTTCTAACCAATTCACGCCGTATTTGGATTTTAGTCTTTCAACAGCAGCCTTTTTTATTATCGACTGGCAGTCAGGAATACTTTTAAGTTTAGAATTGAGTGAATAACCTTTTACAGGGAAAGCATCTGTTTTTCCTATAAAATTTTCAAGAGGAATATTTTTTACACCTTCAAAGAGATCTTCAAACGAAAGTGCTTTGAATTCCGCAAGTTGTATCAGAACTCTTTCAGCAGTTGAAAGACATATATTAGCCCTTGCGATATGTTCAAATCCACCTTCAAATATGACACGGCCATTATCGGCTGTTACATTTCGTCCTTCGATTTTTTTCGCTTCAAAAGAAAGAACGCTTTCAAGCCCGAAGTGACACGGGCATACTATTTTTAAATTTTCCAAGTAAGCACTTCCTTAAATTATTCATGAGTCGGATTTTGTTTTTTGGTTGAAACTGTCGTCTGCTGTGTATATGAATTTACAGGTGCAGTAGTTACAGTAGTTTCTTTTTTTGTTTCATTTTTTTTGTTGTCTTTCTTGTTTTCAGTTTTCTGAACTTGCTTATGTTCGTTGCAGTAAGCGCAGTTTGAAGATTTGTAATAACCTGATTCTGTAGAAGGACAGTACTCAGTTGCAAGTAATCCTGTTTCAGAACAATATTTGTGATATATAACAGTTTTACATTCCGGAAAAGCTGCTTTAGATTCATATGAATCTGCAAATTCTCCAAATATGTTGTACCATATACCTGCGGAGTTTGCGTTTTCTATTGCTTCAGGATTTGTGCCATTTTCGTATCCTATCCATACACCTGATACAAAATCCGGGGTAAGCCCTATAAATGCGATATCACGCCAGTTTTCAGATGTCCCTGTTTTTCCGCCGATTTCTTTATTATCAAGTTTTGCACGACCACCTGTACCATTCTGACCGATTACGTTATTTTGCAGAAGTTTATTCATAACATATGCAGTTTCTTCGCTTACAGCGCGTTCACCTTCACGATTTTCATTATCAATTATAATTTCACCTGTGTGGGAATCCACAGCTTTTGCAATTATGCTCGCTTTATAGTACTTACCACCGTTTCCGTAAGGAATATATGAGTTTGTAAGATTTAAGAGTGTTGGACCTTCAAATGTACCACCTACTGCAAGAGCAGAATATGTTCTGTCGTGTATCGGATCAAGATCAAGATGAAATTTTTCAGTTGTAAATTTGAAAATGGTATCGATCCCTATATTGTAGCATATCTGAGCCGGTAGTGTGTTTATAGAACGTTTCAGGAAATAGTTTACAGGAAATGTTTTACCTGTTGGATCACCGTCATAGTTCTGAGGCCATACATCTTCAGAAGCAACTCCCGCAGGAATAGGCGAGTCCTGAAACATTTTTGACCATGTTATGTAGTCATATTCAAGGGCATAACCATATGTTGAAACAGGTTTTATTGTGGAACCACACTGTCTGTGAGCACTGTATGCGTTGTTCCAGCAAAGACTTTCCGGCTTGTCGCCTATTCGGCCTATAAGACCAAGTATATGTCCTTCATAATCCATTACAGTAAAAGCTGATTGTACTTTTTCACCCGAATCTGTAGTTTCCTGTGGAAAGTAGTTGTACCAGTCAGCATATCTTCTTTCAAGAAGCGATTGTATGTCGTTATTAACTGAGAGATACAGTGTGTATCCGCCGTTGTTGAACATATTTATTGCGGCCTGTCTGGATGTCAGATTGTGCTTTTCCATGAGATAGTCTGTAAATTCCATGATAGCGAGATCGACAGTATCAGAGTTTATATCAGGATTTTCAAAATCAGTTTCATCGAAAAACTTTCTGTAGTCCTGATATTTCTGATGAAACTCGTCCATAGAAGTAACAAGAATTTTTTCATTTGAGGCTTGTTCATACTCTTCTGCGGAAATTATTCCAAGTTCAAACATTTTCATCAGACAATATAATTTTCGTTCATGGTTATTTTCGTAATTTTTTGATATGTTGTAGTAGTTTGGACTTTTGGGAATAGCAGCAAGAGCAGCTGCTTCTGCTATAGTAAGTTCTGAGGAAGTTTTGCCAAAGTATCCTATAGAGGCCGCTTCTATACCATACATATTGTAGCCGTCTATCTGGTCGAAATATATTTCATTGAGATATGCTTCGAGTATCTCGTCTTTGGTATATCTTTTTTCAAGTTTCATTGCAGTGAAGATCTCACGCATTTTTCTGTCCCAGGTATCTTCATTGTCACCTGTAACGTTTTTTATAAGCTGCTGCGTTATTGTTGAACCGCCGAAATATGAATCGCTCAGATTTAGTGAGGACAAGAAGAGATTTGCAACGGCAGCTGCGGTTCTTTTGTAGTCAACACCATCATGAGAGTAAAATCTTTCGTCTTCGACACAGACAAAGGCGTATTTTACATAATCGGGAAGATCGTCAATTTCTTTTTTTATACGTATATTTCTGTCAGACGGTGTTTTTCTGTAAACAAGTTCATGTTCGCCGGTTTCCGAATCTGTAGTATATATGTATGTTGAAAAGAGTTGAGATGGTTCGGTGAGTGTAAGTTCTTTTACATCATTCGTAAATGACAATATATATACTATTGTTACTGTTCCGACTATAGTGCAGGTCAATGTAAATATGAGAAGTAATGAAACAAGTGCAGTGGTTAATACAGATATGATTTTTCCGGAAACTCTGTAGAATATAAACAGGTTTTTGAGTATTTTGTTTTCCGGTGGTTTCTGACCTTTGTAAAAATTGTACAGCCATTCTTTTTTCCTTTGCTCATTAGAAAAAAAACGTGAAAAGAATTTTTTATTCATAATCGTTTTCTTAACCTTTCAAATTAATAAGAATGAAAAATTGTATCATATCCTCTTAGCAAGAAGTTCGGAATATTTGTTTCTGAACTCATCAAAATTATCATTGTCTATGGCTTCTCTTATTTTTTCTGTAAGTGTGTTATAAAAATAAAGATTGTGCATTACAGCCAGTCTTCCTGCAAGCATTTCCTGTGCTTTGAAGAGATGACGGATATATGCTCTTGAAAAATCACGACATACAGGGCAGTCGCATTTTTCATCAATAGGTCGTGGATCGGTTTCATAACATTTGTTTGTTAGGTGCATTATACCGCTCCATGTGAATACAGTTGCGTGTCGTGCGTTTCGGCTTGGCATAACGCAGTCAAACATATCTATTCCTCTTGCAACTGCTTCTATTATATTTGAAGGAGTTCCTACGCCCATGAGGTAACGTGGCTTATCTACAGGCATATGCGGTTCGACAGCATCGATTATGCGGTACATATCTTCAGTACTTTCTCCGACAGCAAGTCCGCCTATAGCGTAACCGTCAAGGTCAAGCTCACGTATCTGTTTCATATGCTTTACTCTCAGATCAGCAAATGTACAGCCCTGATTTATTCCGAAAAGCAACTGATTTTTATTTATAGTATCAGGGAGTGAATTGAGTCGCTCCATTTCAGCTTTACATCTTACAAGCCATCTTGTTGTACGTTCGCATGAGGCTTCAGAATATTCATAAGTAGCAGGATTTTCAACGCACTCATCAAAAGCCATGGCAATAGTAGAACCAAGATTTGACTGGATCTGCATACTTTCTTCAGGGCCCATAAATATTTTTTTTCCATCGATATGGGAGTTGAAGTATACGCCTTCTTCTTTTATTTTGCGGAGTTTTGAAAGTGAAAACACCTGAAAACCGCCACTGTCTGTAAGTATAGGTTTATTCCAGTTCATAAATTTATGAAGTCCGCCCATTTCCTTTATAATGTGGTCACCCGGGCGAAGGTGCAGGTGGTATGTGTTGCAGAGTTCTACCTGACACTTGAGATTTTCTGAAAGATCTATTGATGAGATACCGCCTTTTATTGCTGCGGCAGTTCCTACATTCATAAAGCATGGTGTCTGAAATGTTCCGTGTACCGTTTCAAATTTTCCGCGTCTTGCTTTTGAATTTTTCTTTATAAGTGTATACATAAGTTTTTCCTTTCTGACTAAATAATCATCATAGAATCCCCGAAACTGAAAAATCTGTATTTTTCTTCAACAGCTTTTTTATAGGCAGCCATTGTTCTGTCGTATCCGTAAAAAGCGGAGACGAGCATGATCAATGTGCTTTCGGGAAGATGAAAATTTGTAATAAGACCGTCAAGGATTTTGAATTTGTATCCGGGATAAATAAATATGTCGGTATATCCGTCAGCTTCTTTTATTTCATCGTAAAAAGTAGCAACACTTTCTACGGTACGGCACGATGTTGTTCCGACTGAAATAACTCTGCCACCGTTTTGCTTTGTCTGTTTTATAAGTTCTGCGGTTTGGGCGGGCAGGTGATAGTGTTCGCTGTGCATTTTGTGTTCAAGGACATTATCTACCTTTACAGGTCTGAAAGTTCCAAGCCCCACGTGCAATGTGACATAACCGATATTTACACCCATTTCTTTAAGTTCCTCAAGCATTTCGGGTGTAAAGTGAAGTCCTGCTGTCGGTGCCGCTGCCGAACCGAGTTCTTTTGAATAAACTGTCTGATAACGTTCCTTGTTTTCGAGTTTTGCTGTTATGTATGGGGGGAGTGGCATCTGACCGATTTCCTCAAGTACTGAGAAAATATTTCCTTCACATTCAAACTTTACTATTCTGTTTCCGTCTTCTTTTACTTCGGTAACAGTAGCTCTGAGTTTTCCGTTTCCAAAAGTGAACTGCGCGCCTTCTCTTGCTTTTCTTCCGGGTTTACAGATGATTTCCCATGTTTTATCACCTTTTTGTTCGAGCAAAAGAAATTCGATTGCCGCACCTGTCGGTTCTTTTGTACCGTAAAGCCTTGCAGGCAGTACTCTTGAATCATTCAGAATAAGCAGATCTCCTTTTTTCAGATATTTCGGAAGATCAAAAAAATGTTTATGTTCTGTATTTCCTGTTTCCCTGGAAAGTACCATCATTCTGGAGTGATTTCTTGGTTCAACCGGAGTCTGTGCTATAAGTTCTTCCGGCAGATCATAATAAAAATCAGATGTATTCATTAATGTGAACTTCTCCGTTTCCCGCAGAATTGTATTTTGAAAAAATCCGGGCGTTATAACACTGCGAAGAAATAACGCACATACAAATTTATTATAACAGATTTTCAGACATTTGTATATGCTTTTTAAAAGAAATTTTATTTTCTGTTGATTTAAAGTAAATTTTTATTACAAATTTTCACTTTGGTTGCTATAGATAATATGTTTTTCTTTAATTTTATGTGTAAAATTTGAAATAAATTATAATTATATTCCAGTTAAGGCTTGATTTTTATATATAAATGGTGGTATAATAAAATTAAATAAAGACAACATGGAAGGAAACAACGATATGGCAGAAAAAGACGCAATAACAAAAAAATATATGGAAGACGCATCACGTTTTGCAGATGCATTTAATTTTATTTTGTATAACGGTGAAGAACGTATAAAACCGGAACAGTTACATGAACTTGATACAACAGAAATAGCACTTCCGTTTATGGCAGACAGTACAAGTGGAGCTGTTCAGAAACACAGAGATGTTCTAAAGATGATGACAGCGATGTCAGACGGAGAAACAGCGTATCTGATACTGGGGATAGAAAATCAGTCAGAAATAGATTATACAATGCCTGTGAGAGTAATGCTTTATGATGCATTACAGTTAAACTCACAAACTGAGGCAATGAAGAAGAAGCATAGAAATGAAAAAGACGTAAAACAAACAAAATCGGAGTGGTTAAGCGGTTGGAATAAAACAGATATTCTGATACCTGTTATAACACTTGTAATATATTTTGGTGAGAAAGATTGGGATGCACCAAAATCGTTGCATGAGATGATGAGAATAGAACATAAAGACATTTCAAAAAATGTACAGGATTATCGGATTCGTCTTATTGCGCCAAACGAAATTTCTGATGAAGAATTTGATAAATTTCATACAGGTCTTCGAGAAGTATTGAAGTATATAAAATACTGTAAGGATAAAGAAAAATTACTTAAAGTTACTACAGAAGATAAAGCATTTCATAATGTTGATATTGAAACGGCAATGACTATCAATGTGGTAACGAATTCCAAACTTGATATATCACAAGGAAAGGGGAGCATGAATATGTGCAAAGCAATACAGGATATCCGAATGGATGGTATAATTGAAGGTAAAATGATTGGAAGAGAGGAAGGAAGAGAAGAAGGAAGAGAGGAAGGAAGAAGAGAAAATAAGTATCAAACAGCTACTACACTCATAAAAATGGGGTTATTGTCATATGAAAATATATCTGTGGCAACAGGTCTTACTGTAGAAGAAATAGAAAATCTTGCTTTAAGTTTATAGCTTTTGTAATTCTGCAGTGTACCCTATAGTATAACCCCACTTGACAAAGGTATTAAACAAAGAAACAGACAATCGATATTATAAAAAATCATTAAAAAATTCACACTGAAGATTTTTTCTGCATAAAATATAAAAAAACTGTTGACAACATGACTATAAACGTGTTATCATTATTAGCAGGTAGAGGTGCGGTTGAGATGAGTAGTGTCTGCAAGGAAAACCATTCCGTTATGAGCATTCACGAAAGGCGATATCGCCGAAGGATATTCTCTGGTAAAGTTTATCCTGGGTATATGTCAAAAAGGCATATAACTGTCATCATTCGGTATGATGGAGGGCTATCGGTATAGTTTTCTTTGTTTTATGTTAAAAACGGAGTATGTACTATATCAATATTTTCTTGTTATATTGACTGATGAGCCGGTAACTTATTAACAGATACCGGTTTTTTTATATCTAATATATCAGTTTTTATTTTAATGGAGGTTTATTTTTATGAAACAGTATAACGTAGGTATCATTGGTGCTACAGGTATGGTAGGACAGAGGTTTGCAACACTTCTTGAAGATCATCCTTGGTTTAATGTAAAGGCTCTCGCAGCTTCACCTCGTTCAAAAGGAAAAACATATGAAGAAGCAGCAGGCAGCAGATGGGCAATGAAAACACCTATGCCTGAAAAAATGAAAGACATGGTTCTTTTTGATGCAACAGCTGATATAGAAGAAATCGCTTCTATGGTTGATTTTGTTTTCTGTGCTGTTGACATGAACAAAGATGAAATAAAAGCTCTTGAAGAAGCATACGCAAAGGCAGAATGCCCTGTAGTATCAAACAACTCAGCTCACAGATTTACAGATGACGTTCCGATGGTAGTACCTGAAATCAACCCTGAACATCTTGAAATAATCAAGTCACAGAGAGAAAGACTTGGTACAAAGAAGGGCTTTATCGCTGTTAAATCAAACTGCTCTATCCAGAGTTATGTTCCGGCGCTTCACCCACTTAAAAAGTTCGGTATCAAGAACGTTCTCGCTTGTACTTACCAGGCAATTTCAGGTGCAGGAAAGACATTTGAAACATGGCCTGAAATGGTAGATAACCTTATCCCTTACATCGGCGGAGAAGAAGAAAAGTCTGAACAGGAACCACTCAAGGTATGGGGTACTATCGAAAACGGTAAGATCGTAAAGGCTCAGTCACCTTCAATCACAACACAGTGCCTCAGAGTTCCGGTTTCAGATGGTCATACAGCTGCTGTTTTCGTATCATTTGAAAACAAGCCGTCAAAGGAAGAAATCCTCAACTGCTGGAAGGAATTTGCAGGCGAACCACAGAAGCTTGAACTTCCACACGCTCCAAAGCAGTTTATAAACTATTTTGAAGAAGACAATCGTCCACAGGCTAAGCTTGACAGAGACCTTGAAGGTGGTATGGCTGTAACAGCTGGTCGTCTCAGAGAAGATACACAGTATGACTACAAGTTTGTATGCCTTTCACACAACACATTAAGAGGTGCTGCAGGCGGTGCTGTACTTCTTGCTGAACTTCTCGCTGCTAAGGGATACTTTGACTGATAACTCAAATTAAATTCAGTAAAGGAGGAAAGTTTATGAAGAATACCATATTTACAGGTGCAGGCGTAGCTATCATTACACCTATGAATGAAGATGGATCTATAAATTTTGAACAGTTCGGAAAAAATATAGATTTTCAGATTGAAAACGGTACAGACGCAATAATCGTATGCGGAACAACAGGTGAATCTTCAACAATGACAGATGAAGAACATATCGAATGTATAAGATTTACTGTTGAAAAGACAGCCAAGAGAGTTCCTGTTATCGCAGGTACAGGAAGTAATGACACAAAGTACGCAATAGAGCTTTCACAAAAGGCAGAGGAAGTTGGTGCTGACGGACTTCTCCTGGTTACACCTTATTATAATAAAACAACTCAGAGAGGCCTTGTTGCTCATTTCAATGCAATAGCAGACAGCGTAAATATTCCGATTATTCTTTACAATATCCCCGGAAGAACAGGTGTTAATATAGCAATTGATACTTACAAGGAACTTGCAAAGCATAAAAATATAGTTGCTGTAAAAGAAGCAAGCGGAAATATGAGCTATGTTGCACAGCTTATCGCTGAATGTGGTGATATGCTTGATGTTTACAGCGGAAATGATGATCAGATAGTTCCTCTTATGGCTCTTGGCGGTATTGGTGTTATATCTGTTCTTTCAAATATAATGCCTGCTCAGACACATCAGATGACAGCATACTGTCTTGAAAACAATGTTGCAGCAGCTACAAAGATGCAGATCGAATATCTTGAACTTATAAACAATCTTTTCATAGAAGTAAATCCGATACCGGTAAAGAAGGCTATGAACCTTATGGGAATTCCGAGCGGTGAATGCAGAATGCCTCTGTATCCTATGAGTGAGGACAATGCAAAGAAGCTTGCTGATTCTATGAGAGCACATAACCTTATAAAATAAAACCGAAGGGATTAAAAAATATGACAAACATTGTTATTTGCGGTGCAAACGGCAAAATGGGCAAGATGATCTATTCTTGCGTAAGCGAGAGAGAAGACTGTAAGGTTATCGGTGGTATTGACGTTTTTACAGAATCATATGCTGATTTTCCTATAGTTTCTTTACCGTCAGAGCTTCCCGAAAAGCCTGATGTAATCATAGATTATTCAAATCCTGCTTCACTTGATAACCTGCTTTCATACTGTCTTACAAATGGTGTACCGGTTGTGCTTGCAACTACAGGGTACAACGAAGAACAGATGGCGAAAATAACAGCTGCATCTTCACAGATACCTGTATTTTTCTCATGGAATATGTCAATGGGGATAAATCTTCTCGTTGAACTTTCAAAGAAAGCAGCAGCATTTTTAGGCGAGCAGTTTGACATCGAAATCATCGAAAAACATCATAATCAGAAAATTGATGCGCCAAGCGGTACAGCACTTATGATCGCGAACGGTATCAATGAAACATTTGATAACACAAAGCAGTATGTCTATGACAGACATTCACAGCGCAAGAAACGTGAAAAGAAAGAAATAGGCATTCATGCAGTAAGAGGCGGTACAATAGTAGGCGAACACGAAGTTATATTTGCCGGAAAAGATGAAGTTATTACTTTATCACACAGTGCAGCATCAAGATCAGTATTTGCTGTTGGTTCGATAAATGCAGCCGTATTTATCAAAAATCGTACAGCAGGTATTTATGATATGTCAGATGTTTTAAAAGAACTTTAATAAATTAATAAACAGCAGAAAAAACGTGATAAACTGTTTTTTTCTGCTGTTTTATTTTTATTAAAAAATTTTTTAAAAAAACTTGTAACCTTTTTATTTTTATTCTGTCTTTTATTATGAAACGATATTTAAGGAAAAAATATTGTTTTAAAAATATGACGCTAATGAAAGGAGAGAATATGAGAAATAGTAACAGAAAATTTATTTTTAGCAACATAATAGAGCATTAACAGATGTAGTGGTTTATGTTGCAAAAACGGAGGTGATTTATATTAGTACACTTGACTATTATAATTTGTAAAATGCATCTTAAAAATATAAATTAAAAAAATCAGATATTACAGATAATAATATGGCTAAATTTTTATGGACGTAACAATAACAAAGTGTCACGAGAAAAATAGTATAGGTTAAAAATGTAAATATATTTTAGTAGTGCTTTAGGTGAAATGATATTTGAGCGATTAAAAAAATGAAAATTTCTAAAAGTCTTTGTTTTGAAACTCGTTTTGTGTTATAATAACTTTATGTGGATTTTTAATATTATTTTAAATCTTAAGGGGATATGAGGAAACATTTTTTATGAGAAATAATTATGTGATAAAATTTTTGGATATGTCAGATATTAAAAAAAACTTTGAGCATAAGTGTAACATGAAATGAAGATAATATATTTTTTTATTATGATTGTGAGAAGTTGAATATTCAAGAAAAATATTATTTTACTAAAAAATGTTGGAGGAAAAAATGAAGAGAAGGAAATGGAAGACACTTTTGTTAGCAGCTGTATTAATAACAAATATGTCTGTTATGTCACAATTTGAAGAAAAGTCTGTGTTTGCCAGTTTTTCAGTAGAAGGGTCTTGCGGAGAACTCTTATGGGCGTTTGAATCTGAGGGAACGCTTACGATAAGAGGTGATGGGGTGATGGATGATTATGACGCATTCAGTAAACCACCATGGGATAAGTATATGCATCTCATAAAAAAGGTAATTATCCGGGATTATGTAGAGAGAATTGGAAGTAATTCATTTAATGGAGCAGTATCTCTCACGTCTGTTGAAATCCTTGATGGTATCGACGCAATTGGAGATTATGTATTTGCTGATTGTGCACGGTTAGAGAAAATTGATTTACCTGAAAGTGTGTCAGATATTGGAGAAGGCACTTTTAAAGGTTGTTCATCACTTAAATCTATTGAGATTCCAAAAAACATAAAAATAATAAGTTCAAATTTGTTTGAAGGTTGTTCGGTACTGGAAAGCATTGTCATGAGTAATGTTGAGACAATAGATAAAAAAGCGTTTTATGGGTGTAGTTCACTTGAAAAAATAAATATACCAAAAACGGTAAATAAAATTTATGATGCTGCATTTGAAGGGTGCAGTTCTCTGAAGAATATCTTTATTCCTGATAAAGTAACGTCTATTTCAAACGATCTTTTCAGAGGTTGTAGTTCGCTGGAGGAACTGAATCTGCATGATAATGTTAAGCAAATAGGAAGTAAAGTTATTTTTGGATGTAAAAAAATAAAGGAAGTCAGCATTCCTGCACAAACGGTAGAAATTGATGACGATGCATTTGATGGTAGTTTTTTATCTTCAGTAACTGTAGATAAAGAAAATATGGAATACGAAAATATTGGCAGTGTGTTGTTCAATAAAGGTGTAACTAAACTTATATATTATCCGCCAGAAGCTAATATTGAGAGATATTATGTTCCGGATAGAGTTCGTACTATTAATAAAGTGGGCAATAAATATCTGAAAGAACTGATTTTACCGAGATATATTGATGTTCTGGAGAAAGGCGTTTTTGACAATTGCAGTTCACTTAAAACTCTTGATATTTCAGAAAATATTACAAAAATCGAAGATATAAATTGTGAATCTCTTGAATCAATATATGTTTCACCTACAAATTCAAATTATGCAAGTGTTGATGGTGTGTTGTTCAATAAAGAAAAAACGAAGCTTATAAAATATCCGGCATCCAAAAAAGAAACTTCTTATGCAATTTTAGACGGTGTAGAATCAATAGATCATGGTGCTTTTGGTGACGAAAAATATATAGAAAAATTAACAGTGCCTGAAAGCCTGAAAGAATTTTATAAAAACAATTATTTGAGTTCATATTTTCATTCATTGACAGATGTATATTACGCAGGAAATAAAAATGATTGGGAAAAAATTCATGGAACAGAAGATTTGTACGAGAATATAAATTTGCATTTTTGTAAAGATGAATATTATAATGAATCAGAAGGTTTACGTGGAGATATAAATAATGATGGTGTAGTTACAGCTGCGGATATTTTTGATTTATATAAATATCTGGTAGGTAATGGGAGAGGTATTGAATATTCCGAGTACAGATTTGATGTAAAGACTGATGGGAAAATAGATATATTTGATGTTGCCAAACTTAAACTTGCTCTTATGAATGATATTACTTTGTGGGATAATACTAATATGCCTAAAATGGATGGGAATTTTTCTGCGGTACCTCTTGAAACAGTTCTTAAAGCTGATATGCTTGGAATATCATGTTCACAAGCTACAGATTTCGTAAGTCACAATAAGTCAAATGAGTCTTTTGAACTTCTGTTAAGTGGAGAAAATGATCTTGTGTTTACAGATATGATATCAGAACAACAGAAAAAAATAGCAAGTGATGCAGGGGTGGAACTCATATTTACTCCGGTAGCAAAAGAAGGGCTTGTGTTTATGGTAAGTAAAGATAATCCCGTTAATTCTCTTACGCAGGAGCAGATAAGAGATATATTTTCCGGTAAGATAACAAACTGGTCAGAAGTCGGAGGAAATAACAAAGAAATTGTTGTGTATCAGAGAAATAGTGATTCACTAAGCCAAAATTATATGACAAAATTTATGAATGGTTATAGTTTGGCAGATGTACCAAAATCTCAATGTTTTACAACTATATCAATGTTGACAAGTAAGGTTGCGGCCAATAATAATTCGTCATTAGCGATAGGATACACAGTATACTCAAATGCGGCAAAGATGCTTGAAAATATGGAAAATGTAAAATTTATATCAGTTGATGGAATAAAACCTTCAAATGAAACAATATCTGATAACAGTTATCCACTTTTAAATGATATGTACATACTCTACACAAATGAAGCTTCAGAAGAAACAGTAAAATTTACACAATGGGCAGTTTCAAAAGAGGGTCAGCAGCTTGTACTTGAAGGTGGTTATATACCGGCAGGACAGACCGATATTTCTGATGCATCAGAAGTTTATGTATCAAAGGGTACGGGTAAGGAAAAAGCCAAAGATTATATTCCATCAACTAAATATTCAACATATTCTGATACGGATTGCTTAGGCATAGATTTCTTGAAAGATAAGGAATTTGAAAGTGTCATAAATAGTGATATAAGTAAAGCTGTTAAAATCGTTAAAGAAAAATATGATATTGAACAGACTGCATTATCTGTAGAAATAATAAATGGTTATATGTCAGTAGTTATATATGATGATGCTAAATCTTATAAAGCAAAAGACACAGAAAAACTGGCAATACTTAATTATAATCTTATTGATAGGTCAAAAATAGAAAAATTTTCTGATCTGTTTTACAAGGGTATAGACTATGTTCCGATAATAAATGAAAATGTATGTATTCAATTGTCTGATAATATTGATGTAAAAACAGGTTTTGGTTATCTGACAGGAGAAGTGGATAAATTCACTCTTTCACATATTTTTATTGATAGAGATGACATACATTATGTAGACTATACATCCTATTACACTCCTGATTATATGGTAACAGGTGAATATTTTGATATCAGTACACTAGTTGAACTTGAGGATATTGAAGAGTGTGATTATCTTGAATGGAATATTGTAAACGTAGAAAAAGATGGTGTGAAAAGACAGTGGATCGAAGGTTCACGGTTCCATACAGTGGAAGAAATAGAAATGCATCAGAAGATCTATGATAAGATTTATGAAGATGCTATGAAAAGACAAGAAGATCCTGAAAATCCGGAAAGAATAATAATAAAAACGAGTGATACCAGATTTAATGTTTTATATGTAAATAATCATGAAGGTAGTGTGGGCCAAAAGTATAATATGTATGATCCTCAAACGGGTGAAAGAGTATATATTTCAGATATTCTCGGAGATGATTTTAAAGGATATGACGAAGGGGAAAATTATCTTGAAGATATAAATCTAGGTACAAATATAGTGAAGATATATACAAATAAAGGTATGGTTGAAAGAGTTATTTTTCCTGATAAATTAAATCGTAAATATATAAAAAAATTATTATAAGCTAAACTTCTATACGAACTTTGTATCAGAAACAGTTACTTTGAAAATCTGCTGTTTCTGATATTGATATTAAAAAAATTATGTGATATAATGAATACAGTTGTGTGAATTATCCGAATATAAGGAAATATGCAATATCTGTTATATAGTCGTAATTTGTATTTGAAAATGTGGTTGTGAAGTTAGCGCTTAATGAAAAGATGGTGTAATATGGATAAAAATGATAAGGCACGTCAGTTACTCAAAGATATCGGAGAGATTGATGATAAGTTTATTGATGAAGCGGATTGTCAGATTGTACAGCAACAAAAAAGGAATATATCATGGACATACTTTGCCGGTATTGCTGCCAGTGTCGCTGCAGTTGCCTTGATTTTAAGAATAGATAAGAGTCCTGATTTTATTCCGTCGAAAGATAAAGAAAGTACAACATCATCGTATACTTCAACATCCGATACAACTATTACTTCTTCAACAATCATATATGATATATCCGAGGAGAATGTATCAGGTATAAATTCAGAAACTACTGCAGAAACTACTCCTGCGGTTACTGATAAACCTCGATATGTTATAAACAGCAGACCTATAGGCTCAATAAGCGGGACAGGTTTAAAAAAATCAGAAGATTATAGTCCGTCTCCTGAATATTCATATCTAAAAATAGATAACAGCGGATATGATTATTATACAGTAGAAAACTCCTATTATAAGATCAAGTTTTTAAGCGATAAAACTTTCCAGGAGCAGATAAATAGTGATATAAAGTCTGCAATGGACGAAATATCAAAGTGGCATGATCCTGTTTATGAACTCGAAAAATATGGAACTATATATCAAGATGGCTGGAATGGAACAATAACAAATTCTATTGCCAATCCTGACGAAATGGGACTTGCCAATGGTATGGCAATAGAACTTATATGTGAAAACGGTTATCTTTCTATTGTACTTGGATACATTGACAGTGATGGAATGAAAAATCCGACAAGTAGTGGTTTGCCGTCGTATACTAAAAATGAACGTTGTTTTGATATAGTTGCTACCTTAAATTATGATCTGATAGAGAAAAAGAGAATAAATAATATTTCAGAACTGTTTTACAGTGGTACTGATGTTGTCGCAAAACTTAATGAGGCTGTATTTGATAATTATGGCTGTGAAATAAACAGCATCACAGACTATCCTGATAACTTTACTATTCATTATATATTGCATGACAATAAAAATAAGTATTATCATGATTATTCAACGCTTATGTATTTTGAGGGTTCTGAAGATTGCAGTATACGAGATAGTCTTATTACGTCTGAGTATCGTGATATGAGTGATGTAATCGACAGCAGATACAGTGTGTTTGAAGAGAAATTATCCTTTATAAAAATTCCGGAAATTATCACAACTGCTACAAATACAACAGAAGTCACAACTATAACAACAATAAGTGAAGAAATTACTGAAACTAATGTTGTTTCTGAATCCATTTTCACAGAAGATGAAATTACATCAGTGGATAGTTTGACAAATACCGATATAATCAGCAGTGAGGGTACTGATGGAAGATAAAGATATAATAGGATTATACATATCACGTTCTGAGAGAGCTATATCAGAAACTGATATAAAGTACGGCAGTTACTGCCGTACTATTGCGAGGAATGTATTAAATGACAGAGAGGAAACTGAAGAGTGTGTAAATGATACATATTTCAGCTTGTGGAAAACTATTCCGCCTACGATTCCGACTATACTTAAGTCGTTTATTGCAAAAATAACAAGAAACAAGGCAATTAATATGTATGAAAAAAAGACTGCATCAAAGAGAAGCAATGGTCAGATGGAAGTTTCCATAGATGAGCTTACAGAATGTTTTGCTTCGTCTGACGATGCTCAAAGCAAAGTTGAAAGACAGGAAACTATAGCAGCTATAAATGAGTTCCTTGAGGGGTTGGATAAAAACAAAAGAATATATTTTGTTCAAAGATACTGGTATCTTACTCCTATAAAGGAGATAGCCGCTAAAAATAATATTTCCGAAGGCTCATTAAAAACTATGTTGAGCAGAATCAGAGCTGATCTCAAAAAATTTATAACAGCACGTGGACTCTATTGAATGATAAAAGAACTGAGATAAAATAATATATATTATGTTTTGAAAGTGTATTTTACATACTCCGGTTTCAATGTGTAAAAAAAATTTGAGAAAAATAAAAAAAACCTTTGTTTTAATTCGCATTTTATGGTATAATAAATCTGTGTGAAGTAATTGTAACACTTAAATTTTAGAAGGGAATCCGGAGGATTGTTCTCGATGAGAAATAACTACAGATTGAAAAAAACAGCAAAAAAAGCTATTGACGGGGGAAATGTCGAAATAGTATATCTTGGTGGTTCGGCAACAGCGGGGTATATTTTGGAAAAAGGAAATATTGAAAATAATTTTGCAAAGATATCTTTCGACTATTTTTGCAGGAAAACCAAAAATAACAGATGTACATTTTCAAACTATGCGGTTTCAGGAGCAGATGCATTTACGGGGCTTGCAATATCTGATAAATACATAAAGGAAGAACCAGCAGATGTTGTATTTATTGAGTATGCACTTAATAACGGCAATGATGATGAGAGCATACTGGCTTTTGAATCACTTGTAAGGAAGATTTATAACATGGAAAACAAACCGGCTATAGTACTTGTCCTCCTTGCAAACGAAGATTTTTCTTCTTCCGGAGAGTATATGAAGACTCTTGGTGAACACTATGGTTTGCCTGTGATTGATATATGTGAGATTCTGAAAACAGAGATTGAAAGCGGAAATGTCAAATGGAATGAGTATTCATTTGACAGCGGACATCCTACAGAATATGGTCATGAGTTTATAGCGTCCTGTATAAATAAGATGTGGGACAGTATATGGAAGGAAAAATTTGATAAAGAGTTAAAAGAAATGCCAACACCGTATTTTGGAGATCGTTATCAGGAGTATACGTTTGTAAATTTTTCAGCTTTTCGCGATATGAATTTTTCCGGATTTCGTTACTTTACCAAAGATGAGATTTTCAGCGAACGCATATCATCTACAGGTGAATCACAGTCAGTTGTTTCATTCACTGCAAGATTTAAGTCAATTTTTCTTATGTTTGAATCAACCAATAATATAAACTGCGGAGAGATGCATATATATATAGATAATAACTATGTTGAAAATATATCCGGTTATTCGTCAGTCGGGCGTGACGATATAACCAGCAGACTTGTTTATAAAGATGAAAATGAAGCTTTTCATGATGTGAAAGTTCTTATGAAAAATAAGGATGGAAAAAGTTTTATAAATCTTATTGGCGTAGGTTTGAGCTAAAAATAAATATAAGACGAAGATGTTTCTGTGTTAAAAAGCAGGACATCTTTTTTGTTTGAAAAATACAATAATAGATTTATAGGTGTTGCATAGCTGTATATCTGCAAAAATATATGTAAAAAAAGCTGATTGAATTATGCATATTATGGTGGTATAATTAAGTTAAAGCTTGAAAGTTGTAAAATAAACGGGGGATGATTAATATGATAAAAATTTCAAATGTGTTATTGTCGTTATGTCTTTGTGCTTCTGTATCATTATCTGCTGTTTCATATTGTTATACAGATTCTGTTGACACAATTTATGCAGCAGCTGAATTGTCAGGCGAATGTGGTCCAAAGGTGAAATACAATATTTCAGACGGTGTACTCACAGTTTCGGGCGAAGGTCCGATGTATACAGATATGTCAACAACACCATGGGACAGAGATGGTATAACATCTGTAGTGATAGAGAGCGGAATTACTCTTATAGGAAATTTTGCATTTGCACATATGCAGGATCTTGAGAAAGTTTCTATACCTGATACAGTCAAAGAAATCGGAAAAGGTGCTTTTATGGATAACAAATCTCTTAAAGAGATAGTTATTCCCGATTCGGTAACTTCACTTGGAAATCAGTGTTTTTCACTTTGTTCATCTCTGGAAAAGGCGGTTATAGGTTCAGGAATTGACACTATTCCATCAATAGCGTTCAGTTATTGCAGTGCATTAAAAGAAGTTGATTTTGGTGAAAATGTAACTATTATCGGACAGCAGGCATTTACAGACTGTACTTCGCTTTCTTCTGTTGTTCTTAAAAATAAGGTAAAGACTATAAATGAACGTGCATTTTATTATTGTACAGGACTTAAAGAAATCACACTTCCTTCGTCAGTTTCATTTATAGGTGAAAAAGCTTTTATGTTTTGCGGAGTTGGCGACCCTGAAAACAGACCAAATCAGTACTATGATTTTGTGGCATATACTGTAAAGGGGTCATATGCGTCAGAGTATATTGAAAATCTTGGTACTGAGCTTGATGAAGAGGATCCGCCTGCGCCTGTTGATGCATATGATTATTATGATATAGTTGCACTTTCTCTGGGCGAAGGAATGTATTATCAGCTTTGCAGACCCGAAGAATATCAGCCTTATGGAGAGGTAAAAGTTTACTATATGCCTGAGTTTGCATCAAATTGCGGAGATATAGTCGGAATAATGCTTGGTGAAAATAATACTACAGAATTTCACTGTTATGCACCGCCGATAAAGAAAAACTCAGACTATGAAGCAGAAACAATATACAAAGCAGAAGAGTTTAAAAAGTTTGATAAAACAGGTTATGTTTTTGCGACTGTTATGGCAACATATAGTGATACTTGCATGGAAGTAAGTACAGATAAAGAAAGATTGTTTATTTTGTGTGACGATACCAAAGGGTACGAGCGTGGAGAGACTGTTGCTTTTGTTCCTGTTGAAGGAGTTTCTTCTGAAAACATGAACGTTTACAGAGTAAAGGAACTTACAGATACTATTTTTGCAAAAGGAATTTCATTGGGTTATAACAGTGAAATTGACTGTACACTTTTCCTTGGTTTTTCAAATGAGCCTTCTGTTATACCAATGAATAATGTCGGATATTTCTTTGTAGCAGGTCTTAATGTTCCTGCAGGACAGGGAACATGTTCACTGCATTTTAAGAAACCTGACCAGAGTGTAGCCGAGATACCTGCAATAACGCTGTATAATGCCACTGTAACAGAGGATCCGACCGAACCTGATAAGAGCAAGGTTTCAGAAGAAAAAACAGGTGTTCTGCTTGCAAGACTTACTGACGAAGGTGCTCTTATAGGGCTTGACGAAGAAACTTCTGTATTTATTTTAAATGGTATTCCAAAAGAAGCTCAGGCAGGTGATGTACTTACTTTCAAAACATTAAACTCTGTCGAAATAGGCGCTTATTATGCGCAGGACGTAAAAATAAAAGAAGAAGTTGTATATGAAAAAGGAGATATAAATCTTGACGGTGTTGTCAATATAGCGGATTTTATTGTGATGAAGTCCACTATGGTTGAAAGTGAAGTAACAGAAGTACCCGGATATTTTGATGTTGACGGAGATACATACTTTAATATAAAAGATCTTATTGCACTTAAAAAGATACTTATGGGAATAGAATAAAAAACAAAGCCATATACAAACTTAAACGGTTATCCGATTTTGTTGTATATGGCTTTTTATATTTAATTATGAGATAAGCATCTGTTTTAAGAGTATCATGTCTGCTATATTTACGGATGAGTCGCTGTTGATGTCAGCATTTTTAAGTTGTGAGTCTGTAAGTGTTGACTTGCATGTCATAAAAGATATGAGTTTTACAGCATCTGTTGCGTTGATTATGCCGTTTTCATCAATGTCACCGATGAGATTTTCGGGGGCAGGTGGTTGTGATGATATTTCTTCAAGGCTCGGTATTCCGTCACCCCACCAGTCCCATGGATTTCCCTGACGATATATATCGGCAGCCGGGCTGTTTGTCCATGTAAATTCGTTGTCGTAAAGGTGTCCTTCATCGTAGTACCAGCGTGCAAGAGCGATTATTTCATCAGGGTAGTTTTTGTAATAACCATCGTTTTCTCCGGTGTAGTTTGCCCAGCCTGTATTGAACGCTTTGAGTGCTGCACGTACAATCTGATAACCTTCAAGCTGGTAGTCAACGATAGCAGATCTTATGAAATGTATAGTTTTTCTTATACCCATATGATTTGATATGATACAGTCATAAAAGTTTTCGGGGGTAAATGAATACTGGAACATTTCAGGAACGTCGTCTTCTTTCATGAAAGTTGGATCGCAATCAGCAAAAGCAGTAACAGCAGTCTGAAGTGGTCCGTATGCATGAGCTGAACTTACACCAAAGCCTTGTGAAAAAGCAGTTTCAAGGTCTGAACCGTCACCATTTCCTCCAAGTGTGGATTCACGTGAAGCCATTCCAAGAAAAAGTGCATATACCATTTCACGATTTTCCTGTCCGAAACGTACACGAATGAGGTCCCAGTGTTCATCGATTTCTTTAAAGAGGCTGTATTTTACTTCCTGTACAGACATTGCGTGGTTTATGGCGCGTATTTCTTCGACAGAAGCATTTGCAGGAGTATTTCTTTCGCCATAGTTAAAAGGATTTCCTACACCTTCTTCCTGTACATTACGGCTTGGGTCATGTGCTATATTTTCGTCAGCGTATACGTCGGATACCTGAAAAAATTCAGGTGTATATGTCATTACCGACATAACGAAAGCAGAACAAACAACAGCGCATATGGCTTTTCTGAATTTTGATGATAATTTCATATTTATCCGTTCCTTTCATATAAGAAAAGTATGTATTTATTTGATTATATCATATAAAAATCAATAATTCAATAAATATATTGTGTTGTATAAAAAAGGAGAATATATTTATTGAAACGCCTTTATATGTATTTAAATATAATTAGTTGACAAATGAATTGAAAAGTGATAGAATAAAAATGAATGTTTTGTGGGCGATTCACAGTTACGGAGGAAATAATTTGAAACGTTTTGATGTATCAGAAAAGATAAATACAGATTATCTCGAAAAGAAAATAGAGAACGTGATTGAGGGGAACAACAAAAAAAGCAGCAGTTCTGTCGTCAGAACAAAAACAAAAAAAGAGGCTGATAAAAAGACTCAGAAAAAGAAAGTATAAGGATTATGGATAGTATCAGTAAGTTTTATAAGATTTTTACAGATTGTTTTGATTTTATTCCGATGAGTATAGATGTTTTTGAAAGAAAAATATCCTCTTGTCATATGATCAATGAATATGCAGACGGAGAAATTATAGGTTTTTCGGCTGTAAATGAAAATTCAATAGTACTTATCTGCATTCATCCTGATTTTCAGGATAAGAAATACGGCAGTAAACTTCTTTTGAAAAGTGAGAAATATATTTATGAACAAGGATACAGAAAAGTCATTATCGGCAGAAGTGATTGTGATTTGTTTTTCGGAGCGGTAATGGACAATTTTTCACATCGTTTTTTTGAAAAAAGAGGATATGTCGCATACAATGGTTGTCTTGGAATGTATCTTAAATCAGAAAATTTTGATTATGGCACTACTACTACTATTGAAAAACAAGCTAGCACTGATGCGGTTTATTCTGTGTGCAACAAAGAAAAATTTGGTGAACTTCTTGAAACAGTCAGTCTTGTTGAACCTAAGTGGGTAAGGCACTTCAAATCTTATGAAAATGTTATGACGGCATCGGTTGACGGAAAAATAGTCGGGTTTTTACTTTTGGAACCTGACGCTGATACACTGATAACAACTGCTGATAATAAAACGGGGCTTTTTCGCTATCTTGGTGTATTAAGCGAAAACAGAAAAAAACATATAGGTTCAGGCCTTATGATACATGGAATAAAGTATCTTGCAGACAAGGGCTGTACGGATTTGTTTATAAATTATACATCACTCGATCAGTGGTATATGCGATTTGGATTCAAAGATTATATATGGTATCTGATGTGTGAGAAAAATCTGGGAGATATTTAATTTTGCGAAAGGAAGTTAGTTTGATAATATGAAGATTTCAGAACTTTTTAATAAAAAGAAAACTGTTTTTTCTTTTGAGGTTTTTCCGCCAAAAAAGAACAGTCCTGTAGAAACTATATATAACACACTGGATTCATTAAAAGAACTTTCACCTGATTTTATAAGTGTTACTTATGGAGCAGGAGGAAGCAGTGCTGATAATATCACTGCAAAGATAGCAGGATATATAAAAAATGACCTTGGCATTGAATCTGTTGCACATCTGACGTGTCTTAACAATACAAAAAAAGATGTTCTGGATATACTAAGTGAATTTAAAAAGAATAATATCGAGAATATACTTGCGTTAAGAGGCGACAGAAATCCTGATATTGAACCGGCAAAAGATTTTGAATACGCATCAGATATGGTAACTTTTATACATGAAAATGGTGATTTCCATGTATCAGGAGCTTGCTATCCGGAATGTCATATGGAATCAGCAAGTCTTGTTGATGATGTTATAAATCTCAGAAAAAAAGTGGACAGCGGAGTAACACATCTGATGAGTCAGCTATTTTTTGATAACTCATATTTTTATGATTTTCTTGAAAAAGCAAAGATCGCAGGTATAAATATTCCGATTGAAGCCGGAATAATGCCTGTTGTAAATAAGTCACAGATTGAAAGAATGGTTTCTATGTGCGGCGCAAGCTTGCCACCGAAATTTGTAAAGATGATGCAGAAATATGAAAGCAATCCGGAAGCATTAAGAGATGCCGGCATAGCATATGCGATAGATCAGATAGTAGATCTTATATCAAACGGTGTGGACGGAATTCACTTATATACGATGAATAATCCTTATATAGCAAAGAAGATATCAGAGGGAGTTTCATCACTGCTATGATAAAACGGGGGACAGGGGAATGAAATATTTGGCTGTTATTGGTATTCTTCTATGCGTTATAGTGGGGGGACTGATAGTTTTGCTTACTTTCGGAAATGATTATGACAGCATAGATGTAGATACAAATATAAATGGGAATGTATATAATTATGGAGAAACCCTTCCTATAAAAGCAGTGGAAAAGAGTTCACGGGTATATGGAATAAAGCAAATCATGCAGTTACCCGAACTTCCTACAGGTTGTGAGGTAACTGCTCTTACAATGGTTTTGAATTTTTTCGGACATGATGCTGACAAACTTGAAATAGCACAGGATTATCTTGAAAAAGAAAAATTATATCTTAATGATGATGAGATTCTTTGCGGTCCAGATTTCAGATATATATTTCCGGGAGATCCGGAGGATGATTCATCATTTGGCTGTCTGGCACCATGTATAGAACAGACTGCACAAAAATATCTTGATGCTGTAGATTCAGCGTACTCTGTTAAAGATATTACCGGTACATCATTTTATGATCTTTTTGATTATATTTCAGATGAAATACCCGTGATAATATGGTCTACTATGTCCCTCAAAGAGCCTGAATATATTACGTCATGGCTTACAGCAGAAGGAGAAAAAGTGACATGGCCTACAAATGAACATTGTGTTGTTCTTAGCGCATATGATTATACCAATAATACAGTTATATTAAACGATCCTACTTTCGGAGTAGTTTCGATGAATATGGAGAAAGTAAAAAAGAGATATGATCAACTTGGGAAAAATGCTGTTATTATATTAAAAGAGTAAAGTAAAAATATGATATGTAGTTTTGTATTTTGTATTTTTGTTATATTTCAGACAACGATAGTCTGTTAAAATATAAAGGCATAAGATAATAAAATTAAATCAAGTCAGTTATTTTATGCTCAAAGCATTGCTTTGAAAAAAATGATAAAGGAAGCAGGAGAAATTTATGAAAAAAGAGATAAGAAAAGTTGCCTCAGCACTTGCATGTATTATGGCAGTAAGTTCTGTTAATGGCATCGGAGGAGTAACTACAAAGGCGCTGGATCCGGAAGCAGTATTAAAGGATGATCTTAATGAGCTTCAGCAGACTGTAGTCGACTATATTTTTATAAAAAATTATATAGCCAAAAATGTTGTGTTCAGTGATGAGTTTAAAGCGACACTCGACTATAATGGTGATGGTACTGTCAATGTTATTGATTTGACAAAGGCTAAGAATAAGATTCTTAAACTTTCCGGAGTACAGGATCCGGATACAACTACAACATCGGTAACAACTGTAACAACAACAGAGCCGACCACCACATCAGTTACAACAACAGAGCCGACTACTACATCATCAACAACAACTACTACAGAACAGACAACTACAACACCTGTGACAACTGTAACAGTTCCGACTACAACAACACCTGTTCAAAATTCAGAAAGTTCACTTAAAGTAGGCGATGTAGTAAAATATAAGGGCAAAGCTTATTTCAGATGTGACGGAAAAGGAAATGTAGTAGATGCAAATGGTACATATAAAGTAGTTCAGATCCTTTCAGGTTCTTATCCGTATACAGTACAGTTAGAAAATCTTGGCTGGGTATCATACAAAGACCTTACCGGAAAGGAACAGAGTTCTGTAACAACTACAACATCACCAACTACAACAACAGTCACTACAACATCAGCAACAACAACTACTACCACTACACCGGTAACTACAACAACTGTCACAACAACACCTGTTACAACAACAGTAGTATCAGCGTTAAAAGTTGGTGATAAGGTATCATATAAAGGAAAAGTATATGGAACAAGCGGAGGAAAAGGAAATACAATAGAAGTAAACGGAGTGTATAAGGTAGTTCAGATAATAAGCGGAAATTATCCGTATACAGTACAGTTAGAAAATCTTGGCTGGGTGTCATACAAAGACCTTACCGGACAAACACAGCCTGCAGTAACCACAACAGCAGTAACCACAACACCTGCTACAACTACTACCGCAACGACTACTACGGCAGCAAGAGTTTTAAAAGTTGGTGATAAGGTATCATATAAAGGAAAAGTATATGGAACAAGCGGAGGAAAAGGAAATACAATAGAAGTAAACGGAGTGTATAAGGTAGTTCAGATAATAAGCGGAAATTATCCGTATACAGTACAATTAGAAAATGTTGGTTGGGTGTCATACAAAGACCTTACCGGACAAACACAGCCTTCAGTAACCACAACAGCAGTAACCACAACACCTGCTACAACTACTACCACAACGACTACTACGGCAGCAAGAGTTTTAAAAGTTGGTGATACTGTAAATTATACAGGTCAGGTAAGATATCAGGCAAATGGAAACGGCAGAGTAAGTGAGGTTTCAGGTAGTTTTGTTATACAGGATATCATTATAGGCACTCAGCTTGAATTTAATGTTCAGTTGAAAAATGCCGGTTGGGTAAGATATTCAGATCTTACAGGAAAAACTTCTTCAATCGCATCTGTAGACAATTTTAACGGAAATACATACAGAATAAAAAATGCAGCAAGTGGTAAGTATATCACAATAGGCGGAACAAGTAATAATTCAAATGTTTATCAGTATTCACTTTTAAACAATACTACACAGAATTTCAAGATAGAAAAATACTATAATACAGAAAATTTCAGAGTGTATGCAGTTTTTGCCGGCAATAAAGTAATTGATATAGTAAAGGACAGTAACAAAAATGTTGTATCAGGTTGCAATGTTCAGATATATGATGCTGTTGACCCGGATGCACAGCTTTGGAATCTTGTTTATGTTGGCAATGGTATGTATAGTATAGCATCAAGTAAAAATTCTGAAGTTGTTCTTACAGCAAGCGGTGTTTCTGATGGTTCAGCAACAGGAAAAACAACGTCTTCAGCAGGAAATATATATATTTCAAAATATGAAAATCGTACAGATCAGCAGTGGTTCCTTGAAAAAGTAAATTGATTTTTTATACTCACGTATAAATTATAACAAGAAAGCAGGAGAGTTTTAAGTTATGAAAAAAGTGAATAAGAAAACGGCTGTAATTTTATCATTGGTAATGGCACTGGGTTCTGTTACTGCTTCGTCAAAAGTAGCAGCGTTGAATCCTGATGATGTTTTGAACGATACAATGGATGAACTTCAACAAACTATAGTGGATTATATAATGATGAAAAATTATATTTCCGGAAATATTATGCTCGGTAACAACTTTAAAATAAAACTTGATTACAATCATGACGGTGTTGTTAATATTATGGACTCAGCACGTGCAAAATCCAGAATACTTGAATTATCGCAAAAAGACAGTCCGTCCCAAACAACAACTACAACTTCTCCTGTTACTACAACAGATGAAACTACATTGCCTATAACTCTTATACCTATAATAACCGAACCTACAAGCACATATCTTAGCTATGTAAATAAACTTAATGTTGGTGATCTGGTTTATTATAAAGGAAAAGCCCAGTATTCGTCAGATGGAAACGGAAAGGCTGTAGAGGTTTCAGGTACATATAAAATAGCAGAAATTCTTGAGAATGGTTCTGCAGAATATACAGTAAGACTTGAAAATGCCGGTTGGGTAAAATATTCAGCTGTTGCCGGAAATGTAGTTGAAATGGTTCCGGGTGATACTGATGAACTTAAGATCGGGGATATGGTAGAGTATGCCGGCGAAGTAAATACTATGGCTGACGGAACCGGAAAGGTAACAGAGGTATCAAGAGGTCTTTATAAAGTAATAAATATTCTTGCCGGAACAAAGTATCCGAATATTGTACAGCTTGAAGGTGCCGGTTGGGTATCATATAAAGCGCTTACAGGAAAAGAACCGCCTGCTGTTATTACAACGACTTCTGTTACCGTGACTACAACTCCTGATACATCAACTTCTATAAATGCACCGTCAACCACTGTTCCTGATGAAATACTGAGTGCAGGAGATAAAGTTCAGTATTCAGGAAAAGCTTATTATTCTGCTAACGGAGCAGGTACAGTTATAGAAGTAAGCGGAATATATACTGTAGAGCAGATTCTTACTGATTCTTCAAAGCCATATACTGTTCTTTTGAAAAATGCAGGCTGGGTATCATATGAAGCGCTTACCGGAAAAAAACAGCCGGTTGTGACAACTACAGCTACTGTTACTACTACACCTGTTACGACAACAATGATAACTACTACAACAAAAAAACTTAAAGTTGGTGATAAAGTAAGCTACAGTGGCCTGGTAAGATATACATCAAGCGGTAACGGAAAAATAAAAGAAGTTTCAGGAGACTTTGTAATAGATGAAATAATAAAAGATTCATCTGTAAAATACAATGTTCATCTCAAAGATGCCGGTTGGGTAGAATACAGTGCACTTACAGCATCATATCAGCCCGAAGTTACTACAACCGTTGCAACAACTACAGTTACGACAACTACAACTTCTGTATCGGTAAATACAGGTACTGATATAAAAGAAGGCGATTATGTAAACTATCGTGGAATGGCTTATTACTCTGCAAGCGGTGAAGGTGAAGCTGTTGAAGTTCCGTACGGAATCTACAAAGTGCTTTCCGTACTTGAGAGCAGTATATATCCGTACACAGTAAGACTTGATAAGGCAGGTTGGGTTGCATATAAGGATATAACAGGAATTGAACAGGAAAATGAACTGCTTAAGTTTGACGGTAAGACATATGTGTTAAAAAATTCAGCAAGTGGAAAATATCTTACAGCCGGAGGTCAGCTTGCAAAATCAAATGTTTATCAGTCTTCAAAGTCTGATAAAAAAGAACAGAAATTCAGATTTGAACTTTTTGATAACACTGGAAGTTACAGATTACATATATCTGATAATAAAGTAGTCGATATAGTAAAGAGTCCGGCATCAGAAATATCAGCAGGTTGCAATGTTCAGATATACGATGCTGTTGATCCACCGGCACAGACATGGAAAATAGTTGGTCTTGACGATGGCACGTATAAGATCGTTTCTGCTGCTGATGAAGAACTTTGCCTTACAGTATACGGCGCAGGGGACGGAACAAATACGGGAAAGACTATAGTTTCAGCCGGGAATGTATATCTTTCTGAATACAATGAAATTGAATGCCAGAAATGGAGTCTTGAAGAAGTTAATTAATTTTTTGTAAATAAAAACATCAGCTTAAAGAATAATATGCACCCCAAAAGATGATACTTTTGGAGGTGCATATTTTAACGGTGTTTTTAATTATGATTATAAATCGTTGCATGGTTATATTTTACCATTTTTGTATTTATTGTGCTTGCTTTTACTTAAAAATGATGTTATAATTATAACATAGAGAAATGGTTAATAAAATGATATCGTAGAAAAAAATTATAAATTAAACGCCCTGACAAAGAAAATTACAACTTTGTCAGGGCGTCTTAAAATTATTCACCAAATACTTTGGTAAGCATCTGAGTAACATAATCAATAGTGAATTTGTTACATTCATTCATTACAAATGCCATTCTGCCAACAATATCAATCTTTTCATTTTCATCACAGTACTTTTTCATGCGATCCATCATTTCTTCAGACTGTTTTGTCATGATTTCTTTTGACATTGACTGAGCTAATTCTTTAATCTCATTTTCAGATAATTTCTGGCTCTGTGCAGCTTTTATCTCTTTTGAAATGAGTTGCTTGATCTCATCATCAGACATACGCTTTTTAAACATGAGAACGTCCCCCTTTCGATAGCTTTATATAAATTATACCATAGTCTTGGGAAAATAACAAGAAAAATTCATCATATTTTTATCAAAAAACATTGTTGTTATTTTTAAATTTTAACTGACTTTGTGTATAAATTTCATTGTTAAATATTGTTAGTTTTGTGCGTTGATTTTTTTGGGTATAATTTTAAGTATTTGTCTTGAAAAAATAAAGAAAATTACTTGCATTTTTCTTTATTTTGTGATATGATAAGAGTAGTAAAGGAGGTTTTATTTATGGCACAGACAGTAAATGTGAATTTCAAGTTAGACCCTATTGTGAAGAAAAAAATGGAAGATGTATGTGACGAAATCGGGCTTTCTATGAGTGCAGCATTCACTATTTTCGCAAAAAAAGTAGGAAATGAACGAAGAATACCGTTCGATCTAACAGCAGACCCATTCTACAGTGCTGAAAATGTAGCAGAACTGGAACGCCGTGTTTCAAGTGTCCTTGCAGGAGCAAGCACTTTGAAGGAACACGAGCTTATTGAGGTAGACTGTGAATGAGAAAAATATGGCAAGATGAAGCGTGGGAAGAATATCTTGAATGGCAGACCAAAGACAAGAAAACGCTGAAGAAAATCAACGACCTTATCAAAGATATTGACAGGAACGGTTATCATTGTACTGGCAAGCTCGAATCTTTGAAAGGGAATTTGTCAGGCTTTTGGAGTGTCCGAATTGACTCAAAAAACCGTATTGTTTTCAGAATAGTAAATGGTACAATGGAGATATGGCAATGTGGTACGCATTATCGAGATAAGTAAAAAAACAGGGTAGAAGTGTCCTTCTACCCTGTTTCATTGTTCTTCTTGTGGCTCTGACTCGCGGTACTCTGTATCACAGCACAATGACTTTGATATTTCGCTGTGATTCAGGATTTTTGCTAAGCTTTGGAAAAAGTAAGAAGAATTCATCATATTTTTATCAAAAAAACACTACGGAATACCTGAGATAAAAATTAAAAGATAATCTGTTGATTTTATACATATATTATGTTATAATATTATTGTTTTTCGCAATAAAATTTAAGAAATTGGTGATAGAAAATGCTGGTAAGCATGAGTAATGTAAATAAATTTTACAATGGTAATCAGATACTGAAAAACGTTGATCTTGTCATAGATGAAAGCGACCGTATAGGACTTGTCGGAATAAACGGATGTGGAAAAACAACACTTCTGAGAATACTTACAGGCAAAGAAGAACCTGACAGATTTACAGAGGAAGACGGTGTTATTTCTTTTGCGTCAAAGACGAATATCGGTTATCTCGAACAGATGGGGGCACTTGATAACGAAAATACTGTTATCGAGGAAATGAAAAGTGTTTTTTCAGAGCTTATTGCTATTTCGGAGAGAATGAAAGAACTTGAAAAGCTTATGGCTGAAAATCCGTCTGATTATGAGGCGTTAAGTGATGAGTATTCAAAAATTTCCGCATATTATGAAGCAAATGACGGATATACAATAAAAGTAAAGATAAAAACCATATTAAACGGTATGGGATTTACAGAAGATCTGTTTGACAGAGTAATATCCGGATTTTCAGGTGGGGAGAAGACCAGACTTGCAATAGCAAAGTTGCTACTTGAAAACCCTAATATCCTTATCCTTGACGAACCTACCAACCATCTTGATTTCAGAACGGTCATGTGGCTTGAAGATTATCTGAAAGATTATAAGGGTGCTTTGCTTATTGTTTCCCACGACAGATATTTTCTTGATAAAGTTGTAACATCAGTTTGTGAAATAGAAAATACAGTGCTTAAACGTTATAAAGGTAATTATACTGCCTTTACAAAATTAAAAGAAGAAGCTGTTACACGTCAGCAGAAAGAATATGATCTCCAGCAAAAAGAAATCGCAAAAATGGAGGACTATGTTGCAAGAAATATCGTAAGGGCAACTACTTCCAAAAGTGCTAAGAGCCGTGTAAAAGCACTCGAAAGAATGGAACGTATCGAAAAACCAAATACATATCACAAATCAGCCAGACTTGAATTTACTTTTGGCATAGATCCGCCACAGGAAGTTCTTAAAGTTAAGGATATAGATATATCAGTAGGGTTTGGAAATGAACGTAAAACTCTTGTTGACAATCTTTCATTTGAGGTGCGCAGAGGAGAAAAACTTGCCATAATAGGCGATAATGGTATAGGTAAGTCTACACTTCTTAAAATAATACAGGAAAAACTACCGCACAAAGGAAAAGTAATATGGGCGGCAAATGTAAAGATATCATATTTTGATCAGGAAGCTGAAAACATAAACAGAGCAAATACTGTTTTTGAAGAGATACATAGCCGATATCCTTCCATGTCTGATCTTGAAGTAAGAAGTTTGCTCGGAAAAGTACGTATAGTCGGTGAAAATGTATTCAAGCAGGCGGGAGTAGTGAGCGGTGGAGAACGCTGTAAGCTTTGTTTTGCTATAATGATGCTTGAACACGGAAATGTCCTTATACTTGACGAACCTACAAACCATCTCGATCTTCAGACAAAAGAAGTCCTTGAAGATGCTCTTGAAAAATTTGAAGGTACAGTTATCTATGTATCGCATGACAGATATCTTCTCAATAAGATCTCTACACGTATACTTGAAATAACGCAGAATGCAACAGAGAGTTTTGCAGGCGGTTTTGATGACTATATAAAGATAAAACGTCTCAGAGAACAGGAGCAACAGGAGGCTGAGGACAGAGAAAAACAGGAAAAGTTAAGGCAACAGTATGTTGAAAAGAAAAACAAAGCCTTTAAGACAAAGGAACAGAGAAATCTTGAAGCTAAAAACAGACAGCGTATAAAACAGCTTGAAGAGGAAATGGAAAAACTTCAGGAAGAAATGGATACTCTTGAACAGGAACTTACTTTGGAAAGTGTATTAAATGATTATAATCTGATGAATGAAAAATGCACCAGAATAAATGAGATCAAAGAACTTACAAATACTATGTTTGAAGAGTGGGCAGAACTTTCAGAAAGTTTAGAATAAAGAAAATAAATACCGAAAGGAAAATGAGGATAAATGGATATAAATAAGTTACTTGCGGAGGAATTTAAACTCAGACAGGAACAGATAGATAATACTATAGCACTTTTTGATGATGGTAAGACTATACCTTTTGTGGCTCGTTACAGAAAAGAAGCTACAGGTTCTCTTGATGACCAGATACTAAGAGAAATATTTGACCGTATGACGTATCTTAGAAATCTTGAAAAGAGAAAAGAGGAAATAATAAATCTTATAGATGAACAGGGTAAACTTACAGACGAGATAAAAGCTTCTATAGAGAAAGCAATTACACTTGTTGAGGCAGAAGATATATACAGACCTTTCAAACCCAAAAGAAAAACAAGAGCAAGTGTAGCTCGTGAAAAGGGTCTTGAACCTCTTGCCGTATTTATCATGAAACAGGAAAAATCAGGAGAGCCAGAAAAAATTGCTGAAGGATTTGTTGATGAAGAAAAGGGCGTAAATAATGTTGAAGAAGCATTAGCCGGTGCTTGTGACATTATAGCAGAGGATATATCTGATGACGCAGAGCTTCGTAAAGATTTAAGAACATATTTTATGAAGCATGGTATAATATCTTCAAAAGCTGCTGATGAAAATGCAGAAAGTGTTTATGAAAACTACTATGATTTTTCAGAGCCTCTCGCCAAAGTTGCAAATCACAGAATACTCGCTATGGACAGAGGCGAAAAAGAGGGCTTTATCAAGGTTTCTGTAACTTCTCCTGATGAAACACCTCTTGCAATGTGCGTAAACAAATATTCAAAAAATCAGAGTAAATGCGGTGAACTTGTTGCAGTGGCAGCAGATGACAGTTACAAGAGACTCATATTCCCGTCAATAGAAAGAGAAATACGTTCTTTCTTTACTGAAAACGCAGCAGAACAGGCGATAAAAGTTTTCGCTGAAAATCTAAGACAGCTTCTTTTACAGCCACCTATAAAAAATACAGTCACACTCGGACTTGACCCGGGATTCAGAACGGGCTGTAAAGTAGCAGTTGTAGATCACACAGGAAAAGTTTTGTATACCGATGTTGTACATATATCAATGGGTTCAGCAGGACTTATTGCCCGCGAAAAAGAAAAACTCAAGAAGATAATCATTTCTCAGAATGTAAATACTATTGCAATAGGAAACGGTACAGCGTCACGAGAAAGTGAAGAAATAGTAGCACAGATACTTAAAGAAATTACTCAGAAAGTAAGCTACATGGTAGTAAGTGAAGCAGGTGCTTCAGTGTATTCTGCGTCAAAACTTGCAGCAGAAGAATTCCCGGACTATGACGTATCTCTCAGAAGTGCTGTTTCTATAGCAAGAAGATTGCAGGATCCGCTTGCCGAACTTGTAAAGATAGAGCCAAAAGCTATCGGTGTCGGACAGTATCAGCACGATATGCCGAAAGCAAGAATGAATGAGGCACTTGGCGGAGTAGTTGAAGCTTGTGTAAACTCTGTAGGTGTTGACCTTAATACTTCTTCACACTCACTTCTGTCATATGTTGCAGGTGTAAATTCTGCAATTGCAAAAAATATAGTTGCATATCGTGAAGAAAACGGTGAATTTACTGACAGAAAACAGCTCCTTAAAGTTCCGAAACTCGGAAAAAAAGCATATGAACAGTGTGCAGGATTTTTAAGAGTAAGAAACGGTAAAAATCCTCTCGATAACACAGCAGTACACCCTGAAAGTTACGAATCTGCTATGAAACTTATCGAGGAATGCGGTTTCAGTATAGCTGATGTAGCAAGCGGAAAGACAACAGGTATAAAAGAAACTGCAAGCAAGATAGGAATTAATGAGATAAGCAAGAAACTCGGAATAGGTGTTCCTACTCTTAACGATATAGTTTCTGAACTTCAGAAACCCGGACGTGACCTCAGAGATGAACTTCCTCCTCCTCTTATGAGAAGCGGAGATATAATGGAGATAGGAGATCTCAAAGAGGGAATGGAAATGATGGGAACAGTCCGCAATGTAATAGATTTTGGCGCTTTTGTCGATATCGGCGTACATGAAGACGGTCTTGTCCATATTTCTCAGATATGCAATCGCTTTATAAAGCACCCTCTTGAAGCTGTAAAAGTCGGAGAAGTAGTAAAAGTTCGTGTTTTAAGTGTAGATGTAAAGAAAAAGAGAATAGCTCTTACAATGAAACTTGACAATTAAATAATATTTCATTAGCAAAGATTTTATTGTTGTATTGGAAAAAAATCAAGGAAATAAGTGGAGGTAGCACTATTATGTCATTGACAGTAAACGGACTTTCAAAAAAATACGGAGAAAAAACAGTTGTAGATAATCTTTCCTTTGAAATAAAAGAACCGGGTGTATATGCACTGCTCGGTACAAACGGAGCGGGAAAAACAACATCTATACGAATGATACTGGGAATGCTTGCAAGTAACAGCGGAGAGGTCATATGGAAAGGTGAGCCTCTCGATGCTGTAAAATGCAATGTGGGATATCTTGCTGAAGAGAGAGGGCTTTATCCTAAGTATACTCTTATGGATCAGCTTGTATATTTTGCAAGATTAAGAGGAGTTTCAAAATCAGATGCTCTTGACAGAATAAAATATTGGTCAGATCGCTTTGAAGTAAATGAGTATATTTATCCCGAAAAAAATGCGAAGGGTAAAAAGATACCAATGAAAAAGCCTGAACAGCTTTCAAAGGGTAATCAGCAGAAGATACAGCTTATATCTGCACTTCTGTCAGATCCTGAACTTCTGATACTTGACGAACCGCTCAGCGGACTTGACCCTGTAAACACTGATCTGTTCAAGTCAGTTATATATGAGCAGATAGAAAAGAAGAAATATCTGATAATGTCAAGTCATCAGATGCCGACTATAGAAGAATTCTGTACAGATATAACTATTCTTAATAAAAGTAAAACTGTACTACAGGGAAATCTCAATGAAATAAAGAAAAGTTACGGCAGAGTAAATCTTTTTGTAAAGTGTGAAAGTGATATAAAAGCACTTATAAAAGAATGCGGAATAACTCTTGTAAATCAGAAAGAGAGCGAATATATTCTGAAAGTAACCGGTGAAGAACAGGCGAATAATCTTCTTTCAAAGATGATAGAAAAGAAAATTATGATAATAAGATTTGAACTCAGAGAGCCGTCGCTGCATGAGATTTTTGTTGAAAAGGTAGGTGGCGACAGTGAAGAAAAGTGATCTTACTGGCTGGAAAAATGTCTATGCATTCACGTTTCTTCAGCACTACAAGAGTAAAGCTGCCATAATAGCGCTTATACTGATGTGCCTTGCTGTCATAGCATCAGGACCTGTTCTGGCGATGATAGGCGGAGAGGGAATTGAAAATACTCTCGATAGTATGACTGAGTGCAAAATAGAAGAAATATATCTTAGAAATGAAACTGATTTTGAATTTGATACAGAAAAGTTTATTTCTGAAAAACCTTATTATAAAAATGTCAAATTTATAAAAACAGATGATCCTCTTGAAACTGTAAAAGAAAAATTTAAATCAGACAGTACCAAAGATGTAATAGTGAATATTTCTCTTGATACAGAAGAAGATATTTATAAGATCGATCTTTACAGATCACAGGCAAGTGAGATAGACACAACTGTAATGTCTGTACTTTCTGAGATTATAGAAGAATATTTTTATGATTGTCGTGTATCTCAGCTTGGTATAACAGAAGAATCTTTTGAGCTTATAAATGCCAAAGTAAAAGCAGAGGTAGTTGATACAGAAACTGATGATGAAAAAGAAGATGACGACAGTTTCAATACGGTAATGTCAGGTGTCATCATGGCATATGCTATGGTGGTAATGATGATAGTGTTAATATCAAGTCAGCAGATAGGTGCAAGTATAATTATTGAAAAATCATCAAAAGTTATAGAAACATTAATGATATCAGTAAGACCTCTTGCACTCATAGTAGGAAAAATTTTTGGTACTATAACTATTCTTTTATGTGATTTTGTTGCACTTCTTATTTCCGGAATAATTTCAGGCGTGATCACTACAGTTATGACTGCAAAGAAAATGAATGAGATACTCAACATTGTGACAAGTAGCATGAGTGATATCGGTAATGGATTTTCGCCTGGTTCTGCAGAAGCTGCAGCATTTACAGGAGGTATAGATATAAGTATCGGAAGAATAGTATTCGGAATATTTGCTGTTCTCATGACTACTATTCTGGCATATCTTCTTTATGCAGTTATTTCCGGTATATCAGGTGCGAGCTGCTCTAATGTAGAAGATCTTTCAGGAGCAAGTACATTTATTTCAATGATAACTCTTGTGGGTCTGTATCTGTGTATGGGTGTTACAGCTATAAACAATGATGTGGTTACAACGATTTCTTATTTTTTCCCGTTTTCAGGAATGTATATAGTTCCGGTTCACTTTATTTTCGGAAAGACAGGTATTGTTACCGTATTTATACTTTGGGCTGAACTTATTGTACTGACTGTTATTCTTTTCAGATTTGCTGCACGTATATATCATGTGCTGGTATTTCACAAGGGAGAGAGAATCAAGTTCAAGGCACTTCTTGGAATTGCAAAAGCAGAGAAAGGGCAGGGTAAACAGTAATGCGTGAGGTATTTAGATTTTCATTTGTACAGCAGCTGAAGTCAAAATATTTTTCAATAGTTTCTATTGTTATAGCGGTTGTTTTGTTTATTCTTGCTATAGCGATAATGGCTTTGGTTGAGGTATTTGATAAAGAAGATGTAAAGTCGGAAGTAGACTATATATATGTTTCAGATTCAAGTATTTTAAGTGGTCTTGATTATAATCTGATACATACCGGTAAAAATGAGCTTTTTTCCGATATAACTTTCATAAACTATTCGGGAACACCGCAGGAAGCTGTTGAAGCTGCAGCTCAAAAGAGTGAAAATGCTCTTGCGATGGAAGTAAAGGATTCGGAAGACGGCGGATTTACAGTAAATATTTTTAAAACTCAAAAGTATGAAAATGAAGATAAACTTGATGAGTATATAAGCCATAATCTTAAGTATGTCATCTATGAAAAGGCAGGACTTACAAGTGCTCAGAAAAATGAAATCCTCAGGCAGACAACTACTGTAACATATGTTGTAGGCGATGAAAAGAGTGCCGGAGATATAGAGTTTTTCAAAACGATGATTCCTGGTATCTTCAGTATGATACTTTATATGATGATTCTTCTTTACGGACAAAATATTTCACGTTCTGTAGTTTTAGAGAAGGATTCAAAGATAATAGAAAACATACTTACATTTGCAAACCCGTATGATATTATCTTCGGTAAACTTTTTTCACAGTGGCTTCTGGCAATAATGCAGTTTACTCTTTGGATAGTTTCAATTATACTTGGTATTACAGCCGGTGTATTTGTTTCAGGAATGATAAGCAATGATGGTCATTCAAGCGGTGAAAAGTTCCTTGATTTTATGGCAACAGTTTCAGAAAGCGGAGCATTTTCGCCTGCGTTTATTGTTATTGCTATCATATCATTGATGTTTGGTTTTCTGTTGTATTGTTCACTTGCGGCATTTGTAGGTTCTTTTGCATCCAAAACCGAAGAAGTGAACAATTACTATGGCATATATACTATGATTACTGTAGTATGCTGGATGATGCCATATACATTAAGCTTAAACGGTGATGATCATCTCATGGGAATAATGAGGATTATTCCGTTTACAGGTGCGTTTACTGTTCCTGCGGATTTGATTCTCGGCAAAATGACTATGAGCTCTGCACTTTTAAGTACAGTTATCATGATAGCGTGTTCTGCATTGATAGTATTTCTTGCAGCAAAAGTTTATAAGGCATTTGTACTTTATAAAGGAAATACACTTAAGTTAAAGGATATAATAAATATTCTGAAAAACAGTAAAGCAAAAGATAAAGTTTGAGAAGATAAAGGGCGGTTATTAAAGAATCGCCCTGTTTTCTTAGGTAAAAGGAGTGAATGATATGGTTAATTTTATTCTTGGGGAATCCGGTGCAGGGAAATCTGCGTATATTACCGAATGCATAAGAAAATCGTGTGATGGCATAAAAAAAGTATTTGTAATAATTCCTGAACAGTTTTCTTTTGAATATGAAAGAAAACTTTATAATGAACTTGGGAGTAATATATTTAATAATGTTTATGTTCTGAGTTTTACAAGACTGGCTAAAATGATTTTTGATAGATTTGGTGACAGGACAGGGGAATATGCTTCTGACAGCAAAAAAACAGTTCTTATGTATCTTGCGATGAAAGAAATAGAAAAAAATAAATCGCTTTCGTATTTTATCCGACAGATAAAGAACAGATCTTTTATAAATGAGGCATTGCAGATAACAGCTGATCTTAGAAGATCGTGTGTAAGTCCTGAAAACTTTACATCAAAAATTCTCGGAGCTGATGAAAAAATACGTGAAAAAGCGTCAGATATATCAGTTATATATTCAACTTATGACAGAATAATGAGAGAAAAAGGATATAAGGATAGTCTTACTGATATTACAGAAGCAGCAGCTATTGCAAATATGAATGACTTTTTTGAAGGTTCTGTTTTTTTTGTTGATGAATTTGAGAGTTTTAGTCCAGATGAATTTGAAATGCTTGATATAGCTATTGCATCAGCTGAAAATTTTTATATTTCGTTATGTACAAATGGTGATAGGCAAAATGAATTTTCGGTTTTTGCTATATCAGATATGACATATCGCAGAATAATGAGTATAGTTTCAAAGTATCGTAAAGAATGCAAAGATATAAAAACCTCTAATAAGAATAACCTGCGTACGCAAGCTTTAAATCATCTGAGCAACAGTATTTTCAGAAAACCTGTGCCACCTGTATCTTCGGAAAATTGTGTGAAAATAGTTGAGGCAAGAGATATTTATAGTGAGGTGGATTTTGTATGTTCGTATATACGGTATCTGATTAAAGAAAAAGGTATAAAATACGGAGATATTTCAATTACTTCAAGACAGCTTACAGATTATGAATTTATACTTGAAAGTGCTATGGAGAGGTATGATATCCCATATTTTATAGATACCGAACGTTCAGTCATGCACACATCTGTGGTTTTGCTTATAACGTCACTTCTTGAATTATGTTCTGCGGATAAACCTGATTCGGAGGCGATATTTCGTTATGCCAAGACAGGTCTTACTGATGTAAAGCTTTATGAAATATCTATTCTTGAAAACTACTGCTATAAGTGGGGCGTTAAGGGTGATATGTGGAATGAGAAATTTGAAGCGTCTGACAGTGAAGAAGATGAAAAAGCGGAAGAAATAAGAGAAAAACTTGTTGTGCCTGTTTTAGAATTAAAAAGAAAATGTTCAGGACAGGACATCAGGACGGTTTGTATGTATATTTATGATTTCCTTGAAAAAAATCAGATCATTGAGTCGGTAAAGTATCTTATTGTATCATATAAAGAGCTGGGATTTACAGATATGTCTTCACAGCTTAACAGGCTTTGGAATGCAATAACAGACGCTTTTGATGTGATGGTTGAAATGCTTGGAAATGAAAAAATATCACTTGCAGTTTTCAGAGAGTTATTTGTGCTTATCTTAAAACAGAACAAATTTCTTAGTCCGCCTCAGAAACTGGATATAGTATCTGTGGTATCTGCAGAAAAAGCTCGTCTTAATAATCCGAAGGTAGTAATTGTCCTGGGTGTAAATGAAGGCATTTTCCCTTTTGCAGTTAAGTCTTCAGGGCTTTTAAGCGACAGCGATAAAGAATCGTTTCTTAAGATTGGTATAGATATATCTAAGAATACGGAAAGACTTTTATCTGACGAACGTTTTACAGTTTACAGGATATTATCGCTCGCGTCAGATGAAATTTTGCTGACATATCCATTGTCTGATCTGTCAGGTGCAGCGAGATTTCCATCATATATACTCGGAAGTATACAAAATATGTATGATGAAAATATCAAAAGTTTTGCGTCTGATTATGATATAGTTTTTTATTCATCAACACCTGCAGCAGCTTATTATAATTATGTTCAGAGATATAAAGAAAATAATGAAAAGACATCAGCACTCAAAGAAGCACTTATGCAACTTCCTGAGTATTCAGAAAAAATAAAATATCTTGACAGTATTTCTGTAGCAAGCGACCATCGGATAAAAGATGTCACACTTATGAGAGGGCTTATGTCTGACAGATTGATGATATCAGCTACGTCATTTCAGGAATATAATCTTTGTCATTTTAAATTTTACTGCCGCTATGCTCTTAAAATTGCGGCAAGAAACAGAAAAGAAATAAATCTTCTTGAAATGGGTAACCTTGTTCATATGTGTCTTGAAAATATTTTTCTGCACTGTTCTTCAAAGCAAGAATTTCTTGAGCTTTCTGACGAAAAGATAACGGGTTATATAAATGAGTTTTCAGATAAATACAAAGAAGAAAATCTTGGTGGTAACTTCGGAAAAGATATAAGATTTAATAAGCAGTTTGAACGTCTTGCAGAAGATACACTTTCTCTCGTAAATCATCTTCGAGATGAATTAAAACAGTCAGATTTTATGCCGATAAGGTATGAGTTTGAAATTTCTGAAAAGAACGGAGTAAATCCAATTACTGTACGTACTTCGGATGGAATGGAAATAATACTAAAAGGAAAGATCGATCGTATAGATATTTTTGATGATGGAAATGAAAAGTTTATACGTATAGTTGACTATAAAACAGGAACTCAGGTGTTTAATCTGAAAAATATTTTATTCGGTATTGATATGCAGTTGCTTTTATATCTTTTTTCCGTTACCGGAAAAGAAAGCCCTTTCGGAAATACTATTCCGGCCGGTATTCTTTATATGCCATCCGGCAAAATCTCAATAGGCAGAGACAGAGAGGGAAGTGTACACAAGAGCGACTATATAAACAAATATTATCATATGTCAGGTGTTTTGCTTAAGGAAGCGCCGGTTCTGCATGCTATGGAGGAAAATATCGAAGGTGTTTTTATTCCTGCAAAACTTACAAGTGAGGCACGGAAGAAAGGAACATTTATTCTTGATAAAACTATTTCGTCATGTCTTACAAGAAAACAGTTTGAAAATCTTCGTGTACACACACAGCATCTTATTAAAGATATGGCTGAAGATCTGTACAGTGGAAATATTTCTGCCTCACCTTTAATTTATGATAAAAACAAAGATGTTTGTTCATATTGTGATTATTGGGAAATATGCGGAAATATGCCGAGGGTTCGTGAGAGAATATTACCTGATGATATAGAAAAGTTAAAAGAAGAAATACTCGGAAGTGAAGGGTAAGAAGTTTCATCAATGATAGATGATATTATTTTTAAGTAGTGAAAAAGGTGTGGAAGGCTAAAGCCTACCACACCTTAAAATTTTTATATATTTGTTTTATCTCTCATTCTGTATCCAACACCAAGTTCATTTATTATGTAATTGGTTTCTCCGGGTTTTGAACCTAATTTTTTTCTTATATTTGCCATGTTTACTTGCAATTTTTTTATACTGCCAACATCGTCATAACCCCATATTTCTTTGATTATTGTTGCGTATGTCAATACTTTGTCGGTGTTTTGAGAAAGATAAGACATGATATTGTATTCTGTCTGTGTGAGCTTTATTTCATTTCCTGCCACTGTTACTATACGTTTGTTATAATCAATGCATAAGTCAAAAAGTGTAAATTTTCCGTCAGGTAAAATTGCATTTTCAGTAACTCTGTAGCTGCGCAGAGCGGCACGTATACGGGCAACAAGTTCGGCTGTCCCGAATGGTTTTGTGATATAATCATTTGCGCCTGCATCAAGAGCTGATACTTTGTCTTCTTCTGTTGACCGTGCTGAGAGCACAATAATTGGTGTTGCAGATGATGTTCGTACATATCTGATAAATTCAATCCCGTCCTTGTCAGGTAATCCGAGATCGAGTATTACAAGATCAGGAATATATGAGGTAAACATCATTATGCCGTTTTGGCATGAGTCTGAAAGAATTACCTGATATTCATTTGCATTCAGAATTGTTTTTACAAAACTGCGTATGTTTTTTTCATCTTCCACTACAAGTATTTTGTATCGGTTATTCATTGATTGTCCTCCGTTTCTAAAGTAAATTCAAATACTGCACCGCATGGTTTATTGTTTTTTGCGAATATTTCGCTATCATGGGCACGAATAATTGTAGCACATACCGATAGTCCGATTCCCATGTTATTTCGAGTACTGTCTATGTTGGTGTTTTTTCTGTCAAGATATCCGGTGAAAATTTCCGGAAGAATTTCTTCGTCAATGCCACAACCGTTATCGCTGACAGTAAATTTGGCCAAATTGTTTTCGACTGTAACAGTAAGCCATAGTTTGGTCATGCCTTTTGCATGGTAGACGGCATTTTCAAGTAAATTTATAAGAACCTGTTCTATAAGCATAACATCCATTGGAATAGAGATAAAGTCATCCGGAATATTTACTTCTATCTCCTGGTTTGGACAACGTTTTTTAAATTTTATAAGAACAGTATCTATAAGTTCATCAAGTACCGTAGGTAATTTTTTTATATTTACTTTTTGACCATCGATTCGAGTGACAGATAAGAGATTTTCCACCATACGTATAAGCCATTCGGAATCTTCCTGAATCTCATTCAAAAGCTGAATATGTTCTTCTTTTTTAAGATGATTGAAGTTTTCTATAACAGCAGAACATGAACCGTAGATCGTTGTCAGTGGTGTTCTTAAATCATGGGAAACTGCTCTTAGAAGATTTGCTCGCATACTTTCTTTTTCTATTTCTGCTCTCATTTTTTCTGTATTTTTGATTTTGATTGTGAGTGTTCCTGTCAAAACAGCAACTGTAAGCATTGCAACCGCCGACACTATACACTCAGGGGTAACAAGATCTATTTCATAATACGGGTATGTAAAAGCCCAGTTTACAAGTACAACACTTATGAGTGATGATGTAATACCTAAAATATATCCTTGGGTTTTAAGCGATATCAAAAAAACACCGAGAACAAATATCATAGGTATAAGAGTTTGCGTTTCAAAATAAAAACCAAGCAGAAGATTTAAAATAAAGTCAAGAGCAAGGATAAACAGCATAAATAAGATATCAGCGAGTAGTCTTTTTTTGTTTTTCATAAGTTTTCCCTCCGAATATTTATTATACCACAAAATTATAAATTATTTATAATTTCTCGATTTTTTATTTTCAAATGCAGAAAGAAAATATATCGAAGAGAAACCCAGTGCCAAAGTGATCGAACAATATATCCATTCAAGGTATGTAGGTAGCCCCGGGAAAGTATCCGGAAGCGAACCGAGAATAAAACCAAGTATGATGAGATAAGTTGCTTGTGGATAACGCATCATAGCTTTTTCAAGTAACCCGGTAGAAATAAAAATGCCAATAACTATACCTGCTATAAGTGGAAGTAGATAAAAAATATCAAGTGATCCTATTGCATTCATAACCTTTTCATATATTCCCATAATTAATAACATAAATGATATACTTATTCCCGGAAGAATAAGAGCAATGGCGAGTATCATTGCCATTGAACCGCCGCTTACGCTGGGAACGAGCATTGTACTACCTACGATAAATCCTTTAATCGACGTCACAAAAATATTGTTTTTCAAATTAGTTTTCTCCTGTATCTTTTTATTCTGAGTGATTTATTTTTGAATACGCCTGAGCAATATTTAATATATGATCACCTATTCTTTCGAAATCAGTGAGTAATTCTGAATAAAGAACACATGCTTCCTGAGAACACTGACCTTCACGCATTCTTTGAAGATGTTTTTCACGGTATTCTTTTGTCATATCATCTATTTTCTGTTCGGTCGCAGCAATGTCTGAAAGCCATTTTGTTATATCCGGTTCAAAGTTCAATATCTTGTCTATTGCATTTGATGTGATCGTCTGCATTTGTCTTAGTTCTTCTGTTGCATTTTCTGAAAAAACAATGTTTTTATTTTGGATAACATTCGTATATCCGGCGATATTTACAGCATGGTCACCGATACGTTCAGCATTACCTGTTATAAGAAAATATTGTTCCACTGATTCAATGTTTGTTCCATTATTGTTATGAACTAAGATTTTAGAAATATATTGAGAGATTTCATTATTTAGTTTATCAATAATGTTTTCATTATCGTTTATTTTGTCAATTTCTTTGTAGTTTCTGTCTATTACAACGCCATATGCTTTTGAGGTGTTTTCTCCGGCAAGGGTGATAATTTTGCGTACCTCATGAGCAAGAACGTCAGTATGTACAGCTGTAGAACCAAGAGATGTACGGCTTCTGCGAAACTCTTCTGTAAGCTTCTGAATTGATGTGGAAGACGCACCTTCTGTTTCCGGTAAAATTTTTTCAGCAATCTTAGCTATATATACTCCGAAAGGAAGTAACAATAATGTAGTTGTTACGTTAAACAGTGTATGCATATTTGCGATTTGTCCTGTAGGATTATTTGGTGTGACAGATTCTACAAGCTGTGCAACAGGTATAGAAACACATAGAATAGTGAACACAATAGTACCTATTATGTTAAACATAAGATGAATAACAGTTGTTCTTTTTGCTGCACGATTTGTTCCTATAGCAGCAAGAATTGCAGTTATACAGGTACCTATGTTTGATCCGAAAAGGACATATACAGCGCTTGAAAAAGGAATCAGACCATTACCGGCAAGAGTTTGTAATATACCTACTGCGGCTGAAGAAGACTGAATCAAAGCAGTAAAAAGTGTTCCTGCAAGTATTCCTATAAGTGGGTTTGAGAAATTAGTTATTACAGAAATAAAAGTTTCGCTTTTTTCAAGTGGTTCCATTGCGGTTCCCATCATGTCCATACCGATAAACAATACACCAAATCCGGCTAATATTTTTCCGATATAATTAACTTTCGGAGTTTTAAAAAATACTACCATAGCTACACCAATAAATGCGAGTAACGGTGCAATCATTCCAACATCAAGGGTAATTAACTGTGCTGTTATAGTTGTTCCTATGTTAGCGCCCATGATAATCCATACAGCTTGTCTGAGTGTCATCATTCCTGAATTTACAAATCCAACGACCATTACTGTTGTAGCTGATGAAGATTGTATAACTGCTGTTATTGCGGCGCCGACAGTTACACCGAGAAATCTGTTTGAAGTGATTTTTTCAAGAATTTTTTTCATGCGGTTTCCTGCCACGTCTTCAAGTCCGTCACTCATCATCTGCATTCCGTAAAGGAAAAGCGCAAGACCACCAAGCAAACCAAAAATTTCTGTAATACTCAAATTGTATTCCTCCATATGTAATAAAATTGAAATTATGTGTTCGAATTTTTTTCGTTCACATCATTGTAAATTATACCATAAGCAAAAGTTGTGTTCAATTGGATGATGAGGCTCTTTGCTAAATCTTAAGTCATAATGAATAAGATGGTTTGTATAAAAAAAGAAAATTTATTTAACATAAATAAATTTAAGAAAAAAATCTTAATAAATTCTTAATTTCTTAAAAAATATCTTGACACACTTTTAACTGTGTTGTACAATTATATTGTACTATTACTACTGTATTATAGGTTTTAGTACGTTAACTAAATGTTTTTTATTTTAAAAAAAAGAATGGAGGAGAAAACTTGAGAAAAAAAGTCAAGGCAAATAAAAAAAGCAGAACCATTAAAGGCAGTGAACGGGCAACGGAGCTTACTTTTATTGCACCGAGTTTGCTTGGAGTTCTGGTTTTCTTTATATTGCCTTTTTTTGTGGTTATTTATTATTCGATAATTGATAACCCAATCAACAAGGAGTTTGTTTTTCTGGATAATTTCAAGGCAATAATTGAAAACGAGGCATTTGTCCTCGCCGCGAAAAACACAACAATTTTTTCAGTTATTGCAGTTCCACTGGTTGTAGTTTTGTCGCTTCTGCTCGCTCTTTTACTTGATTCAAAAATACCTTTTAAAAGTCAGTTAAGAGCGTCATTCCTTTGTCCTATGATGGTTCCGATAGCATCGGTAGTACTCATATGGCAGGTTATGTTTCACAAAAACGGAACAGTAAATCAGATTTTTGAGATTTTTGAAGCTCAGCCTGTGGACTGGCTTAAATCAAATCAGGGCATGGTAGTTGTTATCATCATGTTTTTATGGAAAAACCTCGGTTATAATATGATATTGTTCCTTGCAGCAATTTCAAATATACCTGGAGATATTATGGAAGTTGCAACTTTAGAAGGTGCAGGATCTATATATAAGTTTTTCCATCTTAAGTTAAGGTATCTTTCCCCGACAATATTATTTGTAACAATATTATCACTTATCAATTCATTTAAAATATTCAGAGAAGTTTACCTTCTTACAGGGGATTATCCTTTTGATGCATTGTATATGTTACAGCATTTTATGAACAATACTTTCAATCTTCTCGAATATCAGAAGCTTTCATCAGCTGCGATCATTATGTCGATTGTTATGGTTGTTATTATCGGTATAATGTTTATAGTTGAATACTGGTTCGGAAAGGACGTAGAATGATGAAAACTGTATCTGTAAAAAAACAAAAGAGAAGACAGAAAGTAGCAAACGTATTTCTTACAATATTTGCGATATTGTGTGCAGTTTTATTTTTGTTTCCGACAGTTATGACTATCGCCAATTCGTTTATGACACAAAAAGAAATAAACGCAAACTACGGCGCTATGATAAGTAACTTCGATGAAAGTGAAGGAAAAAAGACTTACATATCTGAAAAACTTAATCTTAAACTGATACCTGATAAAGTATCAGTTGAACAGTATAAGACTGTGCTTTTAAAAAGTTCGGATTATCTTATGAAGTTCTGGAACTCTGTTATACTTGTGGTTCCGATAGTACTGTTTCAGATAATAGTTGCTTGTCTTGCTGCTTACAGTTTTGCCCGATATCGTGGAAAACTAAAGGAATTGTTATTTTTTCTGTATGTAATACTTATGCTTATGCCGTACCAGGTAACACTCGTTCCTAACTATCTGGTTGCTGATACACTCGGATTACTTGATACGAGAATGTCTATTATATTGCCGGGTATATTTGCACCGTTCAGTGTTTTTCTTCTTGCAAAAGTAATGCGAAGAATACCTACTTCATTTATTGAAGCCGCAAAGCTTGACGGAGCAGGTGAGGTACAGATCTTTACGCAGATATGCCTGCCGCTTTCAAAGAGTGCTATTTTTTCAGTGGTACTTCTTTTATTTATTGATTATTGGAATATGGTTGAACAGCCACTTATTATGCTTTCGGATAGTGATTATCATCCGTTGTCTGTATTTCTTTCAAAAATTAATTCTGGAGATGTCGGATTGGCATTTGCGGTTGCTGTAATATACATGATACCAACACTTCTTATGTTCTTCTATGGTGAAGATTATCTGGTGGAGGGTATAGCGTATTCGGGAGGAATAAAGGGATAATTTTTTTACTGAAAGGAAATCAAAGAAAAATGGAAACAAAAGAGATAAAAGAAAACGCAAATCCGCGAAACAGAAGAGAATGGGTAAAAAACATCATAATTGTTTTTCTGCTTGTTATGCTTTTGCTTACGTTTTTTTCAAATACAATTATGAATTACTCTCTTCCTGAGGTTTCGGTTACAAGAATGTCGAGAGATTCAGTGTCAAGAAGTTATGAACTTGACCTTATGATCGAAGCAAATAAGACATATGATGTAACTGCTGATGAAACAAGAGATATAAAACGTGTAGCAGTCAAGAGAGGACAGGAAATAAAAGAAGGACAGGTTATTTTCTATCTTGAACAGGCTGAAGACAGTGCTGAAGCCAAACAGCTTGAAGAAACAATAAAAACTTCAAAGCTTGCATATGAAAAGGCTATAATGACTCTTGCAAATGATTACTTTGCAGAAAATCAGGCGATATCGCAGGCAAGAGATGCACTTAATAATGCAATAGCAGCAAGAGATGAAGCAAATTCTGTTGCACCTCCGGTGGATAACAGTGGCAGGTTGCTTGAGATAATGAATCTTATGGCCGGATTGCAGGCTGATCTTGGAGCGATAGACGGCGAAAAATATTCTGAAATGAGTGCTGAAAGATACGCTTTATTCAGTGAATCTTATGAGAAATATATAAGTTTAAATGACGAATGTGTTGCTCTTAATCAGAAAATAGCAAATGACACTGCAAAGATAGCAGGTCAGGATGAAACGATGATGCAGAGAAATCTTGATAAGTTAAAAACAGAGCTTGAAAGATTGCGTGAAGATGGTGCTGCACAGAGAATTATTGAAGATAAGCAGACTGAAGTAACATATGCAGAAGAGGATCTTAAGAAATTACAGGATACAAAAACTGCAATTGCTGATAATCAGAAACTTGTCAGCGAAAAAGAACCTCTTATGTTGCAGTCAAAGACTGAATATGAGACAAAGTTAAATGAAATTAAAGCGTCTTTGAACAGTCAGTTACAGTCACTTGGCAATGAGAAAGAGATGCTTTCTTCAGAAGAAATGGGTCCGGGCAGCACTGTTCCGAATGGTATAGATTATGATGGTGCGGTAAGAGATGCACAGTATGCTCTTGATGCAGCAGTTCATACACTTGAAGAAAAAATGAAAGCAGACCAGATAACAGATGCACAGGCTCAGCTTGAGCTTAACGCACAAAAAGAATCGATCGAAGAACTTGAAGCAGAACTTGCTGAGATACTTGCAGAGCAGACATCAACAGAGATAGTTTCTCCTGTTGATGGTGTAGTTGAAACAATAAATGTTACATCAGGTCAGACTTGTGCCGAAGGTGAAAGTCTTATGATACTTAACATTTCCGATGATGGTTTTACTGCTACTACAACACTTGATAATGATAAGGGTAAAGTCCTTAAAAAAGGCGATGAGGCAAAAGTTTTAAATAATTACGATGACCTTACTGTAACAGTAAAATCTATTGCAAAAGATAAAAACGATTCATCGAAGTTCAAAGTAACATTTGCAGTATCCGGTGAAGGAGCTGTGGCAGGACAGAATATTAAGATAGAGCTTGGAGAAAGATCATCTACATTTGACAGTGTTCTTCCAAGAAGTGCTGTAAAACAGGATTCGGAAGGATATTTTGTATATGCAGTCAAATCAAAGAGTACACCACTCGGAAACAGATACATAGTTGAAAAAATAGCAGTTTCAATAGTTGCCCAGGATGATGTACATTATGCTGTGTCAGGTGAGTTTGGCGAATCAGCCGACTATGTGATTACTGCATCTTCTAAGCCACTCAAAGCAGGCGATCAGGTAAGATTTGCTGAGGAGTAATGATAATGAAAAACAAAAAGAAAGCGATAATTTTTGGTGCTTTTGTTGCGTCATTTTGTGTGCTTACAGCATTCTCATCAAGTTTAAAGTCCAGTCTTGATTCGCAGAATATGGCAAAGCGTTGGTCAGCAGATGGCTCAGAATTTGCTCAGATTTCTGTTTTTTATCCTGACAGTGCGATTTATTCTTATAGCGAAAGAGAAGCCGAAAGTCTGCATGACAGTATAGAGCAAAAAATGGAAGAGGAATCTTATAAGTCGAAAAACGAAGAATCACATATATTCAATGATGCTTATTCATCTGTTATAAGCAAGATGAATGTGAATACTAAAGAGGGGGTGGGACATACTTCTTCAGAAATAGGTATAGTTGGTATAGGCGGAGATTTTTTTGAGTTTCATCCGCTTGAGCTTCTCAGTGGAAACTATATATATTCTGAAGAATTTGCAAATAACAGAGTAGTGCTTGATGAGGATGCAGCGTGGAAATTGTTTGCATCAACCGATATCATCGGAATGAAAATATATATTAACGATGCAGAACTGGAAGTTGCAGGTGTGGTAAGGCACGAAAAAGGAAAAGCTGTTGAAAATTCTTATCCGGAAAAATCTCTTATATATGCTCATTACAGTCTTCTTGAAACTGCCGGATGCAGTACCGCACTTTCGTCATATGAGGCTGTGCTTCCAAATCCGGTAGATAATTATGCAAAAAACATTTTTCTGAATTATTATGGAGTTGATACAACTACCGCTGTTGAGGGAGAAGATGATCCTGAAAAATCACTTCCTGTTGTGATAGTTGATAATACCAAAAGATATTCTGTATCAAATCTCTGGAAAAGTCTTTTGAGTTTCGGAAAAGGTTCGGCAGTAACAAGACCTATAGCATTTCCTTACTGGGAAAATGCAGCAAGGATAGTGAATGCATGGCTTACACTATTATTTTTGTTTACAGTTTTAGTAGTAGCTTATATTATAATAACAGTGATTGTATTTGTGGCTAAGCTTTATCTTAATAGAAAATGGCATCTTAAACCGTTTATAGAAAAGCTTACAGATAAATATACTTACAAAAAAAGAACCCGTGATTATATAAATGTTGATATGAATCTGATTGATGGAAAGGAAAGTCGATATGAGTAAGATAAATATGGTTAAAAGAGTGTTGAGTTCATTTATTGCTATGGCAGTTATGACTTCTGTTTGTACATCCTGTAATAACAAAAGTTCAGGAAAAGATAATAAAAATGGCACAACAAAGATAAATCAGGCAAGAGAGATAAAGAACTATTTTCTTAAGAATGATATGTCAGAAGTTGTTGAGATGACTTATATCGAAAATATGCTGTGCAGTGGTGAAGATATTTTCGTAAAAGGTTATTCTAAAATGGATAATAGTAATACTGAAACGTTTGTTAGTATCGTAGATATAATGACCGGTGAAGTTGTTGATATTGACACCAGCGTTCTTAACTATTCGTACATAGAAAAAGTGATGTTTAACAAAGATAATATTTATGTTAATTATGCTGATGAAAATTATGATGGATTTATGGCTGTTATTGACAGAAATACATCTGAAGTAAAGAATACGATTGAAGTTGACAGTGACTCTTATATCATGAGTTCATTTTTTGATGCAGATGAAAATATTATTATTATTTCAGAAACATATAGTGGAATGAGTGTAGGAGTTTCATGCGTAAAATATGATGGCAAAACTCTTGAAAAGCTTGAAGAAATTGATTTTTCTGAAAAACTCGGACTCGCTGAAAATGAAATGATGGTTATGATGATGTCAGACGGTGCAGGCGGATTTTTCGGTGTATCGGCGAATATGGAAGCTGAGGAAATAACTCTGTACAAATTTTCTTCTTCAATGGAATTGATATACACTGTAAATGATTTTAGTGATATGCCAGGTGAAATTGGTGGTGTTTTTGTTGCTAAAAACGGAAATCCATGTGTTCTTACTATGGATTATGGTGAAAATTATGATCTGAAAATACCTGATTTCTTCGTAAATGAGTTAAGTACAGAAGATGGTTCTGTAGTGGAAAGGTATGAACCAGAGCTTGATGCAGAATATCCTATGATACACATGACTGAGAAAAATGATAAATATGATTTTATTTATAATGGCACTGAAGGTCTTTGCGGATATAATCTTGCTGAGAAAAAAAGTGAGGTTATTGTGGCTTACAGCGATACTTTCAGTGAAGCTTTTGAAAATTGCTACGGTGGTTTTGTTGATGATAACAAGATCATTCTCTCTGCACAGTCATATGGAGAAGGTTCAGGAGAGATGATATATCAGCTGGATTCAGAAGGTAATATGAAGAATGAAGTAAGTCTTGATATTGGTGATGGATATGTTCAGGATATGGATATATCCGGTGATGGTACAATTTATTTTCTGGTTCAGGAACATGATGAGTCTGTCAACGATGAAGGAGAATATGTTTACAAATCAAATTATAGTTTAATTTCTATCAAAGACGGAAAACAGAACAAGATCGGAAAAATTGAAGAATTGTCCTCACAAGATAGTTATGTGAGTGATTTTGTTGTTTCGAGCGATAATAGTCTGTACTGCCTTATGAGTGTATATGATGATGAAGAAGAAGTAAAAGAAAGATATTATGTTTATAAAATTTCTTCGGATGGCAAAGTTGAAAGTTCAATTGAATTTGACGAAACAATCCGATACTGTACAGGTATGATTTCAACTAAAGATGCAGTGTATGTTTCTTATCATTCTGATGAAGCGAATCATGGCTTGTTTTCAAAACTTGATTTTGAAAACAAAACAGTTGGTGAGTCTTTGAACTTGAAAATAGATCCGAACGCACTTTATTCGATGGAAAAAGGTGACGAAGATTATGATTTTTATTATAGTGTTTCGGACGGTTACTATGGATTTAATATAGCAGAAAATAAATCAACAGAAATCGTAAACTGGATTGATTCTGATCTTGATATTCAACTTGACAAGATGTGTATAGTAGACAAGGATAATATTATTTGTACATTCTACCAAAATAGTGTAGGTAAAGGAGAGGATTATTCTTTGAAGTTTGCAAGACTTACAAGAGCTGACGAAGAAACTCTCAAGAAAGTAAACAGTAAGAAAATTATTACTCTTGCTGGTGAAAATATTGCATATTCAAATATTTATGATGACATTATGAATTTTAATGCCGAAAGTCAGGAATACAGAATACAGGTAAATGACTATGCTAAGTATGGCGGATATAATGAGGAAGCAGATGAATATTTCCCTGGTGCTACTAAGCTTAATACAGATATATTGTCAGGTGATATTCCGGATATTCTGATAGGCTCATACGATCTCGATCTGAGTGCATATGCTGCTAAAGGAATGCTTACGGATTTAAATACGTATTTTGAAAAAGACGGCGAGATAAAAAGAGAGGATTATTTTGAAAGTGTACTCGATGCTTTTTCATCAAATGGCAAGCTCTATCAGTTGCCTACCAACTTTGTAATAAATACTTTTGCAGGTAAGACTTCAGAACTTGGAAATGAAGCCGGTTGGACATATGATGAGTTCTTTGAGTTTGCCGAATCAAAAAACGGAAGCGATATATTCTATGAAATGTATAAAAATGACATTTTCAACTTGCTTGTAACAGAAAATCTTCATGAGTTTGTTGATTTCAATGCTAAAACTTGTAGCTTTGATAGTGGCAAATTTGAAAAGATACTTGAATTTGTAAGCAAAAACGGCAAGAATGATGATGAACGTGATGAAAATGATAAGATGTATGATGAAGATCATTATACTGAACAGTTCAACAGATTCAGAGATAATAAATGCTATATTGATGCATTAGGTATATATGATTTTCATTCAATATCTGATTTTCAATTCATGACTGTAGGAGAGGAAGTTACTTTTAAGGGGTATCCTACAGAAAGCGATGGTAGCGGTGCTATTATCAGTACAGACTCATTGATTGGTATATCTGAAAAATCTAAAGTAAAGGATGAAGCGTGGAATTTTGTAAGAAAACTTCTTCTTCCTGAAAATCAATACGATGAGGATGTTAATGGTGGCTATTTCTATGGTTTCCCTCTTCACAGAGAATCATTTGATAAAGCTCTCAAAGCTCACCAGAATGAATTCAAGCAAAATGAAAACATCCAGTACACTCCGGAAGGTGAAGAGATCAAGTTAAGACCTGTTGAAACGACAACTGCTGATAAACTTATGGACATGATTGAAAACGCTCCGAAAGCAACACTTCATGATTCAAGAATAGTAGATGTTATTTCTGAGCAGTATGATATATTTATTGAAGGCGGACAGAGTGCCAAGGAAACAGCAGATGCTGTGCAGAGTAAAGTTTCGCTTTACCTCAAAGAAATAGGCTGATTTTAATAAAAAAACAAAAATGCAGGAATAGGTACTTCCTGCATTTTTGCCAATTGTGAATGGGGAGGATTTATGAAAAGTAAAAAGTATCTTTTTTTTATGATGTTACCCGTTTTGCTGTTTTCAGGGTGTGATAAGGAGAAAAATAATAGTTCTGAAGTCAGTGTTCCCGAAAATATACCGATTATAAATTATAGTGCTGATTTTTCAGATATACCCGATGAGATCAGTGTTGTCAACGAACTGAAAGCATCTGATAATAAATTTTATATTTCAGCTTATGTAGACAAGTCGTATGTGACAGAAGACTTCTGGTTTTTAGATATATTATCGGATTCTTTATCTCCGTATAAGCCTGATATAAACAAACAGTATATAAATGATTTTATTTTTAAAGATGACAAAGTGTACATATGTTATGCCGATGATGAGTATAACAACTTTGTTGCATTGACAGACCGTAAAGGTAGTATGATCAATGAATATAAACTTGATTTTTCAAATGTTTCCGATATGTTTTTTGATAGTGAAGGGCAACTCTGCATTCTTGAAGTTGTACAGCCTGTAGAAAGCGATAATGTGATAAATAATGTTCATATATTTGATGACAACGGAAATGATAAAGTAATATCACTTGACAGTGTAATGAAACTTGAAACCGATGACGCTGTTGTGAAAATTTCAGGTGATAAAAGCGGAAATATTTATGTGCTGACGCAAAAGACAGAACCGTTGATATCTTCTCTTCATATTCAGGGAAAAACAAATCTTTATAAGGTTGATTCTTCATATAATGTAAAAGGAAAGTTTTCTTACAATGAAACAGAAAATGAGTATATTTCTGATTTTATATTAACAGATGATGAAAAATTAAATGTAATAATATCAGATGAAAGTCCCCTTAAAAAAGTATATTCTGTTGATAAAGATACATATAAGGTTATCGGTGAACATGATATAGATGATATATCAAAAATTTATCATGGAATATCAGAGTATGATATAGTATATGAAACTTTTAGCGGAGACGGAATATACGGATATGATTTCGAAAAAGAAGAAGCGATTCTCATAAGACAGTATGATGAAAACAATAATCAGGAAATGGATATTTCAAATTATTATTCATCGGGAAGCGATATGCTTATAAGTACAAGCAGTGTCAGCGACAATATGATAGATATATATATGTATGACGGTTCTGAAAAATTTACTTCTCTTGATATAAGTACGGTAAACAGTAAAGGATATATAGATGTTTTATATGTCAGTGACAACGGAGAAATGTTCTGCTTTGAAAACAGTGAAAAAATCATATCTGAAGATGATGAGTACACATATGTGAAGTCTTATATTGTAAGCCGTTATGACGCAAGCGGAAAATTTATAAATTCAGTTGATATAACAGAAGCTGTCGGAGAAGAAAACGATATAGTAGCAAAATCTTTTTCTGTATCTGATATCGGTGATATATGTATCATATACACCGATATGTCTTATTCAGTGCCACAAAACGTTTTACTTGTGGTAAATGAAAAATCTCAAACAGTTATAAAAGAGAAAATTTTTGATGATTATATTGATTTTGATATAATAAGCAATGAAAATGAAACAGTAAAAATAGCGTTTACAGAAAAAGATAAGTTAATTATAAAAGATTTTAACTCTGAAGGTGAGATAAAAGAAAATACTGTAATTTTTGATTATCCCAAAATCTCATCAGAAACAGTAAAAGCAGAAGTTTACAGCGGATTTTCGGAAAATACGGTTTATTGCAAACTTTCTGAAGAATTATACAAATATGATATTTCAAATGAAAAATTTGAGCCGGTTTTAAACTTCGGCAAATTGGGTATCACAGACGCACATCATATAGTTCCTGTAAATGAAAGTGACATTATATGCATGGGTTACAATGAAGATTTTGAAGAAAAATTTATCACTTTAAAATCAGGCGAATAAAAACAATAAACACAACAATAATGTGATAAAAAAGATATATTAATGATATTATTTTTTTAATCGGTGTGGTATATTAATCATGTAAAGCAAATTTTTCTTTTGGCCTGAAAGGTGGAATATCATGTTAAAAAAATTAGGTTATTATAAAGGTATAAATCTCGGTGGCTGGCTTTCCCAGTGTGATTACAGCAGACAGAGAACAGAAACTTTTATAACAGAGCCGGATATAGCTAAAATCGCATCATGGGGCGCTGATCATGTACGTGTACCATTGGATTATAATGTATTGCAAAACGAAGACGGAAGCTTCAGTGAATACGGATTTTCAAAGATAGATGAAATCTATGATATTTGTCGCAGGTATGATCTGAATGTAGTTCTTGACCTTCACAAGACACCCGGTTTTTCTTTTGATTTTGGAGAAAAAGAAAGCGGATTTTTCGTAAATGAAAAATATCAGGAAATTTTCTATTCAATATGGGCTGAACTTGCATCACGTTACGGAAAATACCATGATCATATCATGTTTGAACTTCTCAATGAAGTAACAGAAAAAGCTTTTATGGAGTCATGGAAAAGAATATCGACCGAGTGTATAAAACGTATAAGGGAAAAAGCTCCTGATACATTTATTCTTATAGGCGGATATCACAACAATGCCGTATCTGCAGTTTGTGATATCGGAAAACCTTATGATGACAAGGTTATATACAATTTCCACTGTTATGAGCCATTAAAATTTACACATCAGGGAGCGTACTGGACACCTGATATAAACCCGTCAGAAAGATATAGCTTTGATGAAAGCAATATAAACGAAGAATACTTTGAAGAACTTTTCAAATCTGCACTTGATTCTGCCAAGGAAAACAATACAGTATTATATTGTGGCGAATACGGAGTAATAGATGTCGTATCTCCTGAGGAAACTCTGAGATGGTATAAAGTTATTAATGCCGTATTTGAAAAGTATAATATCGGCAGAAGTTTGTGGAGTTACAAAGAGATGAACTTCGGTTTTTCTGATAAAAGAATGGACGGAATTCGTGAGGAGTTATTAAAATATATTTAAAAAAAATACAGCATCATCTTATCAATTCAGGTACGGTGGTGCTGTATTTTTGCAAATTTTGCACTTGATTTATTTATATAAATGATATATCATAAATTATATATGCAATACTTAAAAGGAAAGAGCGTGAAAAAATTTATGAGAATAAAAAATCTGAAAATAAAAATAGTTTCCTGTCTTATTATGTTATCTTCTTTTAGTAATATTTCAAATTATACAGCTTCTGCATATGAATTTGAAGAAGACGTGAACTATAATGAAATATACAGTCCTGTAGAGATAAACGGAATAAATTTTCCTGATAGCATTTTCAGAAAATACATAGATGAAAATTTTGATAAAACAGATGATGATATTCTTACAGGTGAGGAGATAGTGGAGATCACTGCTATTGAAGTAAAGGGAACAGGAGTGACAAATGTTATTGGAATAGAGCATTTTCCCAAACTTGAAACTCTTGATTGCGAAAATAACCTTATAACAGAATTAGATGTAAGTTACAATAAAAATCTGGCTTATTTCAGATTTGGAAGAAACAAAATAAAAGAGATAGACCTGAGCAAAAATACAGACCTTTATATAATGTCATGTGCTTCAAACTTATTGACAGAACTTGACCTTAGCAACAATCCGTTACTTATTGATTTAAATTGTCGCTCAAATAATCTTATAAAGCTTAACATCAGCAATTGCAATAAATTGATAGAGTTAAATTGTGAAAAAAATGCACTTACACAGTTAGATACAAGTAATTGCGTAAATCTCGAAGAATTGTACTGCAAGGAGAATAAACTCACATCACTTGATGTCAGAAACAGCAAGAAAATGCGTATGGTAAATTGTGAGCAAAATCTTCTTGAAACTCTTGAGTTGGCGGGATGTGATCAGCTTATAGAGTTTAATTGTGAAAAAAATCAGATAAAAACTCTTGATCTGAGCGGTTGCTCAAATATGTACAGAGCCTATTGCAATGAAAATAAAATCGAAAATATTGTGTTTTCAGGCAACGACAAGCTTATAAAAGTTTACTGTGAAAATAACTGTATAGAAGAACTGGATATCAGAAACTGCAAATCTATTCTTGAACTGCATTGTGCAAAAAATAAACTGAAAAAACTGTATGTAAACGGAGTTTCAACATTGCAGAAACTTAACTGTTTTGGAAACGAACTCAAAGAAATTGATTTGAGCGGATGTATAAAATTAGTCGATTTTAATATCGGAGCAAATAAACTGACTGATTTAGATATGAGCGATTGTCCGTTAATAAATTTTATAGGAATTTCAAAAACAAATATTTTGCACATCGATTTTTCAGATAAGGAAAATCTCAGAAATATGAACGCCGATGGTATTTCCCGTGAAATTTCTCTGTTTGGCAGACGATTTGATATGAAAAATATATCAGAAGACTTTGATATGAGCCGAACAAGAAACTGGACAAATGCCGAAGTTGACGGAAGCATCATTACAGTAACCGATACTACAAAGGCAGTTACCTACGAATACGACGTTCACGTATATAACCCCATTCACACATACACAGAAATGTTCACCCTTATCCCAATACCGGGCGTGCCTGAAATCGTAGGAGATGTAAATGCAGATGCTAAAGCAGATATACATGATCTGATCATCTTGAAAAGATACTTACTTTTATCAGAAACAGAGTCACTAAAGGATAAATCACAGGCAGATATAAGCGGAGACGGAAAAATAAATGTAATGGATTTTGCTTTGATGAAAAAGTGGATCATGTAGGGGAGAGAGCAAAAACGTAATATGATGATAAAAGGTAAAACAAATATGGAGAAAGTAGGTGCAATTATGGATCAGGTACAGACAGAAACTGTGGAATTTTTCGATGTGTATGATGCAATGGAACGAATGCAGAAACTCGCTTTAGAGGAATATGGTAAAAAAATAGGTGCTAAGAGCAAAGAAGAAGGAAAGATTGAAAAGACTATTGAAATGGCTCTCAAAATGCTGGAAAGTGGAGTATCGTTGGACATAATTCAAAAGTGCAGTGGGCTTAGTGATAGCGGAATGGAAGAGCTTATAAGCAAGTATAATAAGTCATTGGAAAGCACAGAGGATAATTAATGTGCCAGAATAAATGATACATTAATTTAAATACAATACAAATTTTGATGTAATGATAAGCAGATGTGTGTGCGTCTGCTTATTTTTGATAATAAATAGTTATAATAAATAAAATATTTTGAGATATTTGTGATTTATAACAAAATTGCTTGCTAAGCTGTAACAATTGAAGCTAACTTTACACTATATATATGAGCTTGGATAAAGGAGTTGAATTGTTATGGAAGATGAAAAGATAATTGATCTTTTCTGGGCACGTTCAGAAAATGCGATATCAGAAACAGATAAAAAATACAGAAACCGGTGTCTGTATATTGCTAATTCTATTTTAAATGATATTCAGGATTCAGAAGAGTGCCTGAATGATACTTATCTGACTGCATGGAATCTGATGCCTCCGGAAAGACCAAGTTTTCTTTCTTCATTCTTATTTAAGATTATAAGAAATCACTCACTTAATAAATACAGGATTCTAAAAAGTAAAAAAAGAAAAAAAGATCTTAGTTTTTCGCTTGAAGAACTTGGAGAATGTGTGGACAGCAAAAATAATACAGAAGAAAAATTTGATGAGTCAGAAGTCGTAGTAGCTCTTAATGAGTTTCTTGGAATATTAAATAAAGAAAAGCGTTATATTTTTATTCGAAGATACTGGTACTTTGACAGTATCCCTGATATTTCAAAGCAATGTTCGATGAGTGAAGAAAATATAAGAGTTGTGCTTTCAAGAGTCAGAAAGCAGTTGAAAGATTATCTTAAAAAAAGGGTGGGAGTATAATGAATGCAGAGCAACTTCAGGAGGCTATTGGAAAAATAGATGATAAATACATAGCTGAAGCAGAACAGTTTAATCCTGATTACAATACCAGAAAATTGATACATATTCTTTCATCAGTATCAGTTGCTGTGGTTGCTATGTGTATTGTTGTTAACTGTTTTATATTTTTTAATAATAAACATCATTTTGAAAAAAAGAGTATTTATGTTGTTACATCAGTTACAAAAAAATCTGAAACAGAAGAAACAATTACTTGTTATAAAACTGACTCAGAGGTAAGCATATCGGAAAGCGAAAGTCTATCATCGGTTGAAAAAACAGATATCTCTGAAAGCAAAATTACAAATGAAAGTAAAGATGATACAACAAATCCACCTGTAGAATCAGATGAAACATTGATAAAGAAAACAGATATAATAAATACATATCCGATAACTACACAGCAATCACCTGAAGAAAGCAGTCAGTTACCAACAGAGACAAATGTCAGCTATTCTGAATCGGAAAACACCAGACCTGTTACAACTGTTCCGTCTGATACACCGGCGACATATATCCCCTCTACTGTCAAGCCTGCTGACGATACTATAAATAGTACTGATACTATACCAATTGAAACTTCTCCTTTTATATCAACTGTTCCGTCTGATACTTCGGCGACATATATCCCCTCTACTGTCAAGCCTACTAATACCACTATAAATAGTACCGAAACGATACCAATAGAAACTTCCACTTTTATTTCAACTGTTACGTCCGGTAACATTACCTTATATTCATTTCCTGCCTTTTTGACGTATGAAGATAATAAAATTTTGAACAGGATTGGAATAGTTTCAAAAGATCAGGTAAGTGAATTTATTCAGAAAACTAAATTTTCAGGTCCTATGGACTCTGAATATTTACTTGATGAATATTCATTTAAAAGCATTTCTTCAGAAGTTATGAGAATTATATATTTTGAAAATGTTGATTACTATGTTGCATATATGAATCGAAATTATCAGACAGCTTCTCTTAAACAGTTTATGAATGATTCCGGTATAAATAAACTGAAAATAGTGTCTGAAAAATATACTTTATCAGATGCTGATGAAAAAGAAATTTCTGTTATATTAAGTGATCCGGATGATATGGCATTAGGTACTTCTTCGTATTCTAAAACAGGGAACAATGATGTATTTTGGGTTGATTATGAATATATTTCTGATATCCGTATCACGATAAAACTCACTGAAAAAAATATAGTTGTAATTAGGTATGGTACAAAAGAATATGCATTCATTATTGGTAAAGAGAAAGGTGATAAAATAAGAGATATTCTTGTAAAATATCAGTAAAAAAGGACGTGATAAAGAATTTGTTAAAATAAACAGGTGTCATAAAATTTTATTTAAAATCGAAGAAAATCAGGAGTGTGATTTTTATGAAAAAAACTATATCTTTATTTGCAGGTCTGATGAGTATTTCAATTCTATCAGCAAATATAATTTCGGTATATGCTAACGAAACAGAATTTCAACTTTCAGATTCTGTTGCAATTTCTGAGAGTGTGGAAAATCAGTCGGAAATACAGAAAACTCCATGTTTAGTTTCTGTAATGTTGATTGATGATTTTAATGTAAAATTTTTAGATAAATATGAGGGAGAACTCATTGAAGAAGGAAAAACTCAGGAAGAAGCCAAAAGTATTGTCAAAACATTAAATTATCAGATAAATGAAACCGGTAAAATATTCGACCCTGATATTGAAGCCAAACGTCTGGAATATCGTTCTTTAAAGATTAATGAAGAACTTGACAGAATAGTTTCGGAGATAGGTATCGAAAGAAGTGATGCTGAGATAGTACCGTCCGGCTTAAGATATAATATAAAAGCTTTACTGACATCTGAACAGATTAAGTCGGCAGAAAAATTAACTAAGTGTTATGTAACTGTATCCACAGGAGAAGAAGCTGTAAAATACAATGGTAAAATAACAAATCAGGCTCTGATTACTTCGATAAGAGAAGAAAAAGATAAATTTAGAGTAGTTATCACTCTTAGCTTATCAACTAAGGAAATGTCAGAATCTGAATGTAAGTCTTATGTTATTGAAACGTTTTCTCCTCTGAATATATATTCTTTTGAAAAAGTTGATTACGATAAAGGAAATTCACTTTTATATGTATATACGACAATATCAGAAGAACAGCTTGTTAAAGTATGTGAACTTGAATCTGTTACAGGAGTGGGCTCAATAAATGAATCGCCTTCGGTTGTTGATCCCGTTGTTACACGGCCTTCATTTGTTCAACCAATCGGAGCTCATATTCTTGGGGATCTGAATTACGATTTAGTTATAGATCTTACTGATCTGACAGAATTGTCATTGTATCTCTTAGGCGATGTAACAATTCCGGAGTACCACCAGCAGTTTGCCGATGTGGATAAAGACGGTAAATTAACCCTTTGTGATTTGGCAAGACTTAAGGAGTTCCTTTCAAAGTTAATTGATGAATTATGATAAAGATGTATTTAAAGGATAAATTACAGGCAGATATAAGCGGAGACGGAAAAATAAATGTAATGGATTTTGCTTTGATGAAAAAGTGGATTATGTAGGGTGTATACCAAAAAACGACAACAGACCATAAATCTGTTGTCGTTTTTATATTTTACAAAATATATCCCATTAACCTATTTCAGCAATAACTTCAACTTCAACAAGAACATCCTTAGGAAGTTCCTTAACAGCTACACAGCTTCTAGCCGGCTTAGATGTGAAGTATTCTCCGTAAACCTTATTGAAAGCAGCAAAGTCTGACATATTTTTAAGGAAACATGTTGTCTTTACAGCTTTATCAAAAGAAGAACCGGCTTCTTTTAAAACTTCACCGAGGTTTTTCATTACCTGAGTAGTCTGACCTTCGACGTCTGTTGCTTCAACAGTGTTAGTTGCAGGATTGATAGCGATCTGACCTGATGTAAATACGAGATTTCCTGTAACAATAGCCTGTGAATATGGTCCGAGAGCTTCAGGAGCATTTGATGTGTAAATTGTTTTTGACATAATTTAGTCCTCCGTTATTATTCAACTATTTTGAAACCTTCTGCTACGAGAGCATTTCTTATAGCCATTTTGTGTTCAAAGTCCTTGGTTTCAAGAACGATTCTAAGATAACAGCCAATGATATCGGAACCTTCGTTAGCTCTTTCATGGTGAATAGCTATTACGTTTCCGCCGAGATCAGCAATGATTCTTGAAACGTCCTTAAGCTGACCCGGTTTGTCTATAAGTTCGATATTTATTGAATCTGAGCGTCCTGATTTGAGGAGACCTCTCTTGATAACTCTTGAAAGAATAGTAACATCTATATTTCCGCCTGATACGATACATACTGTTTTCTTTCCTTTGATCGGTACTTTGTTGAACATTGCGGCAGCAACTGCAACTGCACCTGCACCTTCGGCGATAAGTTTCTGCTGTTCGATAAGAGTAAGTATAGCAGAGGAAATTTCATCATCGGTTACAGTAACTATCTGGTCAACATATTTCTGGCACATTTCAAAAGTATTTACGCCCGGTTCTTTTACTTTGATACCATCAGCTATAGTTGATACAGAGTCAAGACATTCGATTTTTCCGCTTTCTACAGATGCAACCATACTTGGAGCACCGCTTGCCTGAACACCATAAACTTTGATTTCAGGTTTTAAACACTTCAAAGCAAAAGCAACACCTGAGATGAGTCCGCCACCGCCGATCGGTACTATAACAGCATCAACATCAGGAAGCTGATCAAGGAGTTCAAGACCGATAGTACCCTGACCTGCTATTACGTTTTCATCATCAAAAGGATGAATAAATGTATATCCCATTTCTTCTTTGAGTTTTAAAGCCATGTTGTAAGCATCGTCGTAAACTCCCTTTACAAGGCATACGTCAGCTCCGTAGCTCTTTGTTGCCTCAACCTTGGAGATAGGTGCACCATCAGGCAGACAAATCAATGATTTTATGCCGTTAGCGGTAGCAGCGAGAGCAACACCCTGAGCATGATTTCCGGCGGAGCAGGCGATAACACCCTTTTCCTTTTCTTCGGGACTAAGCTGTGAAATTTTATAGTAAGCGCCTCTTACTTTAAAAGAACCTGTTATCTGGAGGTTTTCAGTTTTAAGATAAACCTCACTTTCTGTATTTATTTTAGGTGCATGGATAAGGTCGGTTCTTCTGATAACATTTTTTAACACATATCCTGCATGGTAAACTTTATCAAGTGTAAGCATATATTTTAACACTCTTTTCAATTTATAATTTGTTTTTTTATAATGTTTCTGCAAGCATTTTATCTATATATTGCTTTGCTGCCCTTGCCGAACGTCCGCTCTTGGCTATTGCAAAGCGTTCAGCACCGTCTTCAAGAACCTTATCTTCAATATTAAGACCGTTTTGCTCAGCAAGTCCATGAACGATTTTAAGATATTCATCTTTTGATGGTTTGGAGAATGAGATTCTTAAACCAAAACGCTCTGAAAGTGATATGAGTTCCTGAACAGTGTCATTTCTGTGCATATCATCACCGTTTCTGTCAGAAAAGTTTTCTTTGACAAGGTGGCGACGGTTGCTGGTTGCATATATTGCAATATTATATGCTCTTGCAGAAACAGAACCTTCGAGTATAGCTTTTAAAGCACTGAAATTATCATCATCTGATGCAAATGAAAGGTCATCGATGAAGATGATAAACTTTAAAGGATTTTTACTGAGATTATCAATAAGAAGTGGAATATCACGAAGCTGATCTTTTCTGATTTCGATAATTCGGAGTCCTTCGTTTCTGAAATGATTTGCTATAGCCTTTACAGAAGAAGATTTTCCTGTTCCGGCATCACCGGTAAGGAGTACATTAGAAGCCGGTTTACCGTTTATCAGTGCTTTTGTGTTTTCTATTATCATATTTCTCTGTGTTTCATATCCGATAAGTTCAGAAAGTTCTATTTCATCAGGATATTTTACAGGAACTGTTGCACCGTCTTTTACTATAAACATATGATACTTTGCATATATTCCATAACCGAAACGTTCAACATTTTCTGTACGCTTGCGGTATTCATCGTCAAAATCATACAGAGAGTTATCCCATTCGGGCAAAAATCCGTCAAAACCGATCACATTTTTTATTTCTTCTGATGTAAGTTTTGATAAATCACTCAGTATAAGAAGTTCGTTTTCAAGGCACTTTTGCATTTTATCGCTTATATCAAGTTTTTGGGACTTTTTTATCATATATACATTTTCATCTTCAAGCATAAGAGTTAGTATATAAGTTCCAAGATCATTGTGATGGCGATACAGGTCTGCAACAAAGTCGGCATAAAGATGTATAGCATCTTCCTGTGAAAAGTTATCGGTACATATGCACTTTAATAATGAGTAAAGACTTTGCATAGTACGGCAGTTCATGATATTTCTGAATATCACCAGAGAATTCATTCTGTAGTACAGATTTTTTAAATTGGTATTAATATTTAACGCCTCCGTAAAAACGTGTGAGAAAATTTTTTTAGGGAAGTTTTATTTGTTTATGATAGCACCCTTATCAGCTGATGATACCATAGCGGCATATCTCTTAGCGTAGCCTGTTATGCCTTCCTTAACAAGAAGTTTTGTATTTTTCTTTCTTTTTTCAAGTTCTTCGTCAGAAACTTCAAGTCTGATGGAGTAGTTAGGAATATCAATAGAGATAATATCTCCGTCCTGTACATAAGCGATAGTACCGCCTCTTACAGCTTCAGGAGAAACATGACCTATAGATGCACCTCTTGTAGCACCACTGAAACGTCCGTCAGTGATAAGAGCAACGTCTTTGTCAAGACCCATACCTGCAATAGCTGAAGTAGGGGAGAGCATTTCTCTCATACCGGGGCCACCTGAAGGACCTTCGTAACGAATTACTACAACGTCGCCTGCTTTGATTTTTCCGCCCTTGATAGCAGCGATAGTATCTTCTTCGCAGTCAAATACTCTTGCAGGACCGCTGTGCTTGAGCATTTCAGGAGCTACAGCACTTCTCTTTACTACGCAACCGTCAGGAGCGAGATTTCCTCTTAATACGGCGATTCCGCCTGTCTGGCTGTATGGGTTTTCGATAGGTCTGATTATTTCAGGGTTTCTGTTTACAACACCGCTTATATTTTCGCCGAGTGTCTTTCCTGTAACAGTCATTACATCTGTATTGATGAGGTTTTTCTTTGTAAGTTCGTTGAGAACTGCGTATACACCGCCTGCTTCGTTAAGGTCTTCCATATATGTATGACCTGCCGGAGCAAGATGACAGAGGTTTGGTGTTTTTGCACTGATCTCATTTGCCATGTCAAGATTTATCTCTATACCGCATTCGTTTGCGATAGCAGGGAGATGAAGCATACTGTTTGTAGAGCAACCAAGAGCCATATCAGCTGTAAGTGCATTCTGGAAAGCTTTCTCTGTCATTATATCAAGAGGACGGATATTCTTTCTTACAAGTTCCATAACTGCCATACCTGCTTTTTTAGCAAGCTTTATTCTTTCAGAATAAACAGCAGGAATAGTACCGTTTCCTCTGAGACCCATACCAAGAACTTCAGTAAGACAGTTCATGGAGTTTGCTGTATACATACCTGAGCATGAACCACATGTAGGACAAGCCTTGTTTTCAAATTCTTCTACATCTTCAAGAGACATTTTTCCTGCTGAATGAGCACCTACTGCTTCAAACATACTTGAAAGGCTTGTTTTCTTTCCTTTAACATGACCTGCAAGCATAGGACCGCCACTTACAAATATTGTAGGAACATTTACTCTTGCAGCAGCCATAAGAAGTCCCGGAACGTTCTTATCACAGTTAGGGATCATTACAAGAGCATCAAAATGATGAGCGAGAGCCATACATTCAGTTGAATCTGCAATAAGGTCACGTGTAACGAGTGAATATTTCATTCCCTTGTGTCCCATAGCGATACCGTCACATACAGCAATTGCCGGGAAAACTACAGGAGTACCGCCACCCATAGCTACACCAAGCTTGACAGCTTCAACTATTTTATCTATATTCATATGTCCCGGTACTATTTCGTTGTATGAAGAAACAATACCAACGAGAGGACGTTCCATTTCTTCTTTGGTAATGCCGAGTGCGTTGAACAGTGAACGCTGAGGAGCTTTATCTACTCCGTCGCAGTAAAAATTGCTAGCCATTTTTCTTCCACCTTTTTTGTTTTATTAAAATAAAACCGCTTTCCCGATTATATAGTTACACAAATCGGGAAAGCAGTAATCTTTTTAGAATAAATGCCAACCCCGTATAAAGCATAAATGCTTGTCAATACCGGATTATAGTAGCATCAGAAGTAATGATTAGTTGTTGATAAACTTATCTTCTTCGTTATTCCAGCTATAGAGCTTACGGATTTCTTCGCCAACCTTTTCAGATGGATGTTCAGCAGCAAGCTTTCTCATAGCTCTGAAGTGAGCCTGACCGCCTGCAGCAGACATGTCGAGGAGGAATTCCTTAGCAAATGAACCGTCCTGAATGTTCTTGAGGATCTGCTTCATTGACTTCTTAGTTTCTTCTGTTATGATCTTAGGACCTGTGATGTAGTCACCGTATTCAGCAGTGTTGGAGATAGAATATCTCATGCCTGCAAAACCACTCTGGTAAATGAGGTCAACGATGAGTTTCATTTCGTGGATACATTCAAAGTAAGCATTTCTTGGATCGTAACCAGCTTCAACGAGTGTTTCAAAACCAGCCTGCATAAGAGCGCAAACACCGCCACAGAGAACTGCCTGTTCACCAAAGAGGTCTGTTTCTGTTTCTGTTCTGAATGTTGTTTCAAGAACACCGGCTCTTGCACCACCGATAGCAAGACCATAAGCGAGAGCCATATCCTGAGCCTTACCTGTTGCGTCCTGAGCTACTGCTACGAGACAAGGTACGCCCTTACCAGCCTGGTATTCACTTCTTACAGTGTGTCCAGGTCCCTTAGGAGCGATCATTGTTACGTCAACGTTTGCAGGAGGTACGATCTGACCAAAGTGAATAGCAAAACCGTGAGCGAACATGAGCATATCGCCGGCTTTGAGGTTTGGTTCGATATCGTTCTTGTACATAGTAGCCTGCTTTTCATCATTGATGAGGATCATGATGATATCAGCCTGCTTTGCAGCTTCAGCAGCTGTAAATACTTCAAAGCCCTGCTTTACAGCCTTGTCCCATGACTTACTGCCTTCGTAAAGACCGATGATTACTCTTGCCTTGTCGCCGAGTGATTCCTTAGCGTTGAGAGCGTGAGCGTGACCCTGGCTACCGTATCCGATAACAGCGATTGTCTTTCCGTAGAGGAGGGATAAGTCACAATCTTCCTGATAAAATACTTTTGCTGAATTTTCCATTATTTAAGACTCCTTTAAAAATGATTAAATAGATTTATTGGGCGTACGTCCTGAAACTTAGTCGTTTCTCAGACAGTTACAGCCTCTTTCAAGAGCTACAATACCTGTTCGGCACATCTCCATTATGCCAAAAGGTTTTACAAGCTCAATAAAAGCATTGATTTTTGATGTTTCACCTGTGATCTCAATACAGAGTGCGTCAGGGGAGTAGTCAACTATTTTTGAGCGGAATACGTCAACTGCCGAAAGAACATCTTGTCTTGTTTCGGAAGAATTCTTCACCTTTATGAGAAGAAGTTCACGAGTAACTGTTTCGTCACGATGCATTATCTCAATATGCTTTACATCGTGAAGTTTGCTAAGCTGTTTCATAAGCTGAGCCTTTATGTATTCGTCTCCCATCATAGAGATGGTTATACGTGAAAATTCCGGTGATTCTGTCTCGCCGACAGTGAGAGTATCTATATTGAAACCACGTCTGGTAAAGAGGCTTGATACTCGTGTAAGAACACCTGATTTATTGGCAACAAGTATTGCGAAAACAAATTTTTTCATCAAGCTTCACCTCCGTTGATTTCTGTTATGATATTGTCTATAGAGCCACCCGGAGGAAGCATAGGGAGAACAAATTCATTTTCATTTACTGTACAGTTGATAACGGCAGGACGTTTAGCTGCTATAGCCTTATCAAGTGCATCAGCAAGTTCTTCTGTTGTCTGTGCTGAAAATCCGAGAGCACCAAAAGCTTCAGCAAGCATAGGGAAATCAGTTTTTCTTTCAAGTGTAGTATTTGAATAATGCTTGTCAAAGAAAAGTGTCTGCCACTGTCTTACCATTCCAAGAACACCGTTGTTCATAAGAATTATGATAACCGGAATGTTGTTTGAAACAGCTGTTGCAAGTTCGTTTAAGTTCATTCCGAAACTGCCGTCACCTGTGAAGAGTACAACAGGGTTTTTAGTTGCTTCGTAGGCACCTATAGCAGCACCAAGACCAAATCCCATAGTTCCAAGACCACCGCTTGAAACAAATTTTCTTGGCTTTTCAAATCTGTAATGCTGTGCAACCCACATCTGATGCTGTCCTACATCTGTAGCAATTACAGTATCGTCTGACATCTTTGCGTTTACTGTTTCAATGATGTCATATGGTGTCATTACAGAAGACTTTTTAATAGTCTGAGCTTCTTTTTCCTTGAGCTTTTCGATTTCAGCAGACCATTCCGGATGATTTTGCTGTGAAAGCATAGAAATAAGTTTTTCAAGTGTTTCCTTTACATCACCGGAAATACCAAGCTGACTTGTAACGTTTTTATCAATTTCAGCTGCGTCAATATCTATATGTATTATATCACAGTTTCTTACATATACATCTTTATTTCCTGTAGCTCTGTCGCTGAATCTTGCACCTATTGCTATAAGGAGATCGGCTTCTGACTGAGCCATTGAAGATGCATAGTGACCATGCATACCCTGCATTCCGAGAAATCTCGGATTTGAGAACGGAACAGCAGATATCCCCATCATACTGCAGCCGATAGGGGAATCTATAACATCAGCAAATTTTTCAATTTCTTTTCCTGCACCGCTTGATATTACACCGCCACCGCAATAGATATAAGGTTTTTGAGCCTTGTTTATCATTTCAACAGCCTTTGCAAGATCATCGTCATCAGCCTTTACATTTTCAAAAGCTGGTTCAACAGGTTTGTTTTCAAACTCTGTAGTAGCTATCTGAACATCTTTTGGTACGTCAACGAGTACAGGACCGGGTCTGCCGGACTTTGCTATTCTGAAAGCCTCTCTGAGAGTGTCTGCAAGCTCATTTATATCCTTAACTATATAATTGTGCTTTGTAATAGGGAGTGTAACTCCGCATATATCTACTTCCTGAAAACTGTCACGGCCGAGAAGACTGCAAGGCACGTTTCCGGTTACAGCGACCATAGGGACTGAATCGAGATAAGCTGTAGCGATACCAGTGACAAGATTTGTAGCACCAGGTCCGGATGTTGCAAGGACGACACCGGTTTTGCCTGTTGCTCTTGCATAGCCGTCGGCAGCATGAGCAGCGCCTTGTTCATGAGCAGTGAGAATGTGCTTTATTCGGTCTCTGCTCTGGTAGAGGGCATCATATATATTGATAACCTGACCACCAGGATAACCGAAAATGCATTCACAGCCCTGTTCAATCAAAACTTCAATAATAATCTGTGAGCCGGTTAGTTTCATAATTAATAGAATTCCTTTCTGAAAATGTGCGACGATACATTTGAAGTTGTAAAGTCCTATGATTTAAATTATACCATATTGCAAAATTGATTTCAACACATATAAATGAAAATATCTCAAAATATAATAGAAATATTTTTTTGCAGGCAGAAAATAAACATAAAAATATACAAGAAATGCGTTAGATTTATCAATAAATTTTTTTATTACCTAAAAATATCAGATAAATAGGTGAAAAACGTTGTTGAAAATGCACAAAAAAAGTATTTGTTAAATATTAAAACTAACATTTTGCATTTGAATTATGAAAATATGTAAAAAAACTCTTGACAAATTTTAAAAATACCGTTATAATAAACAATAGCTTATCAAGATGGTGCTTTTTACTTGATGATATTCAATAAATAATGATTTTGTTGTATTAAAATAGTTATATGGTTTTTTAGTAATTATTTTTACGATTAATTTTTGATTCGATGGTATAAGATTAACAAAAAAGGATTTACTATTTCTTACCGTTTACGTGTTTCGTAGGCGTGTGGGTTTGGATGAAGGGGCTCCACATACGGAATTAACAGCTTGTCAGTTTGTATTTTCCCTTACTGTGATAAAACAATGCAAAGGGTTGGACGTAAGCTTGAGACCATTTGGAGAGCAGACCATTTTTAAGCAGATTGGTTTTTACTGATCAGATATATGGCCCAGTAGCTTAATTCCAGAGCGTTGTTTATCAAAGGTGGCGGTGCAAATCCGTCCGTGGTCTAAAAAAATTCTCATAAGTGAGGTAATTGAAATGTTTGAAGACAAGACATTAGTTTGTAAGGATTGCGGAGCAGACTTCGTATTTACAGCAGGTGAACAGGAGTTCTACGCTGAAAAAGGTTTCGAAAATGAACCACAGAGATGTAAAGCATGTCGTACAGCAAGAAAAAATTCCGCTAAGGGTGAAAGAGAAATGTTTATCGCAACATGCGCAGCTTGTGGCGGTGAAGCAAAGGTTCCGTTTAAGCCTAGAGAGGATCGTCCTGTATATTGCAGTGAATGCTTTGCAAAGAAGGAAGATTAAGAAATTTTTCAGAGCGTAGCCTTTTTATCGGTTGCGCTTTTTTTCTTTTATCATCTGTTAAAAAATAGTTTATTGTTATCAGAATGAAAAAGCGGGGAAAACATTTTAACAAGTACGATCAAACAGGAAGTGATTGTATTTGTTTATGATCGGCATATTTTCTGTTTTGGGTATAACAGAAAACAAAAAACAAAATTGGGTGATTTAAAATTTAAGGGGTGAAAAAATTATGATAGGTATTGCAGACAAAACAAGACAGGCAGAGGCATTTTATCAGGTAGCAAGGGATATGATAAGACTTATTCATTTTAAGAGATATGATGTGTTTTCAGATATCGTAGATACGTCTTATATGAACATCAGTGAGATTGAAAAATATTTTGAAAAAAATCCTGATCTGCTCCCTGACAATCCGTATGAAAAACACATAATTGAAAAAAAAGAACTCTATAGAATAAATAAAGTAAATGATCTCACTTATGATATAGAGTATGATCTTGTACATAATACTAATATAGGATATATGACTATGTGTGTCCAGTTTATACATGATGCTGTTGAACCTTATACAACAGTTGAAATAAAAAATTTCAGAAAAAATTAATTTCCGGAGGAAGAAAAAATGGATTTTAAAGTAACTAAAGATATGATTATCGGAGATATTCTTGATAAGTGCGAACAGACTGCACCTTTATTTATGGATATGGGTATGCATTGCCTCGGTTGTCCTTCAGCAAGAGGCGAATCACTCGAAGAAGCGTGTGCGGTTCATGGAGTTAATTCAGATGACTTCGTAAACAAGATGAATGAATTTATAGCAAATCTCTAATATACTAAAAAAACGGTATCTGAAGATGATGCCGTTTTTTGTTCGTAATACACTAAAAATAAAGGAGATGTTTTTTATTTTAACAGATAAGAGACTTTTAAAATGTGCCAAAATGGTAAGCGGTAAAGGTAAAGTATGTGATGTAGGAACAGACCACGCATATCTTCCGGCGTATCTTGTCAAAAACGGTATATGCGAAAGTGCAGTTGCAGCAGATATCGCTGACGGACCGCTTCGTTCTGCTAAAGCTACTTTAGAAAAATTTGAACTGCTAAGTAAGATAGAACTTGTAAAATCCGATGGATTAAAAGAAGTAAATCCGGAAAATATAACCGATGTCATAATTGCCGGAATGGGTGCTGAAACAATAAGCAATATCATAAATGACGCAGAATGGTTAAAAAATGATGTTAATATTATAGTTCAGCCTATGACAAAGATAACTTTTATGAGAAAGTGGATATATGAAAACGGTTATGAAATAGTAAGAGAAGAAGCGGTAACAGATAATGATTTTGTATATACTGTCATGGTACTCAGATATTCGGGATATCATATAAAAATTAATGAGCTTTCTGAAAATCTCGGAAAATTTGATTTTTCAAAAGATGAATCAAAAAATTATGTTACACGTAGAATAAAACAGCTTTCGGATATTTCTGAAGGTATAAAAAAATCAGGTAAATCAAACCCTGTGCTTTTGAAAACAGAGGAGGTCATCAAAAAAATGAATGATATATTAGACAATGAATATAATGTAACAGTCGGCGATGTTTATGACATAATAAATAGTATATCACCTTTTTCAACACAAGATGACTGGGACAATTCAGGATTGCTTGTAGGAGACAAAGAAAATATTGTTACAGGAGTTCTGGTGGCACTTGATATAACAAATGATGTTATAGAAGAGGCTGTACGCAAAAAAGCAAATCTTATTATCTCACATCACCCGATCATATTCAGACCAATAAAAAAACTGTCATCAAAAAATCCTGCTGTAAAAATGGTTTCAGCCGGTATATCGGCTATATGTGTACACACACCTATTGATATGGCTGTTGGCGGAATAAATGATATAATAGTACAAATGTTAAAGGAAAAGTTTGAGATAAAAGATGTAAGACCATTAATACCACTGTCTGAAAACAGTGATGCAGGAACAGGACGTATAGCTGAACTTTCATCAAATGAAATAAACGCAGAAACTTTTGCTCAAAAACTCAGAGAAATATTTGGTTGCATGGTTGTAAGATATACGTGTCCTGAAAAATCCATACGTAAAGTCGGAATATGTTCGGGAAGCGGAGGTTCTTTGCTTGGTGAAGTGATGTCGGAAAAATGTGATGCATATATAACCGGTGACGTAAAGCATGATATATGGATAGACGCTTATAATAATGACATAGCACTTTTTGACTGTGGCCATTATCATACAGAAAAGATAGTTGTTGATTATATTGTAAAGGTGCTTACTGCAAATCTTACAGGCATATGCATACAGGCATCAGAAGCCTGCAGAGATGTTGTTTCATATGTTTTTTGTGTAGAGGAGAAATAAAATGGCATTAGATGGTGCATTTTTATATAAAGTAAAAAAAGAGCTTGAATTTCTTATAGGTTCGAGAGTTGATAAGATTTATCAGCCTTCAAGAGAACAGATGATAATAAGTCTCAGATACAAAGGCGGAAGCAGTCGTATTCTTGTTTCGGTTTCAGCAGACAGTGCAAGAGTTCATATAACAAAAAATGATATAGATAACCCTGCAGTGCCTCCGATGTTTTGCATGCTTATGAGAAAACATCTCGGAAGTGCGAGACTTCTTGATATAAGACAAGACGGATTTGAAAGAATACTCTTTTTTGATTTTGAGGGAATAGATGAACTTGGTGATATAGTCAGGCTGACTCTTGCCTGTGAGATCATGGGTAAGCATTCAAATATGATCCTGATAAATCAAAACGGAAAAGTTATAGACAGCCTTAAACGTGTTGACGCCGAAATGTCACGACTCAGGCTTGTACTTCCCGGAGTGGAATACGAATTGCCACCACGTGACAGCAGACTTTCATTTACAGACTGCACAGATGATGAGATTCGTACAGCTATAAAAAATTTCAAATCAGGCGAACTTTCAAAAGTTCTTATAAAAATATTTGAGGGTATATCTCCTGTAATAGCAAGGGAATGGGCATTTTATGCTACAAAAGGAACACAGGCGGATATATCTTTTATAGATGATGATACTGTAGACAGACTGATATTTATTATAAAACGTACAGCATCAGCTCTTAAAGATGAAAGCGGAGATTTTACTGTAGTAAAGACAAAAGAAGGAATGCCAAAGGATTTTTCTTTTATAAATATTTCTCAGTACGGCTCGGTAATGGTTACTTATAAGATGGAAAGTGCCTGTGATACGCTTGACTATTTTTATTCGGCACGTGATAATGAAGCAAGACTCAGACAAAGGGCAAATGACCTTTTCAAGCTTCTTATGGGTCTTATAGAACGTATAGGAAAAAGAACTGCAAATCAGCGTGAAGAACTTCTTTTGTGTGAGCGCAAAGAAGAATTCAGACTTATGGGAGATTTGCTTTCGGCTAATATTTACAGAATTTCAAAAGGTGATAAGTCTGTAAGTCTTGAAAATTTTTATGATGAAAATATGCCTGTAGTGGAGATTTCACTTGATGAAAGACTGGCACCGTCTCAGAATGTACAGAAATATTATCACGAATATAAGAAACTTGTAACAGCAGAGAAAAAGCTTACTGAACAGATACAAAAGGGTGAAGAGGAACTGCAGTATATTGAAAGTGTTTTTGATTCACTTACAAGAGCAAAAACAGATGCCGATATTGTCGAACTCAGAATAGAACTTGCTGAACAAGGATATATAAGATCTTCACGTATGAAAGGCAAACCTCCTAAGGAACAGCCTCCTCTGAAATTCAGAACGAGTGACGGTTTTGTCGTATTTGTAGGTAGAAACAACAAACAAAACGATAAACTTTCTTTGAAAACAGCAGGAAAGAGTGATTTGTGGTTTCACACACATGATATTACCGGTTCTCATGCTATACTGTTTACAGAGGGAAAGGAAGTTCCGGAAGAGTCAATAGCAGAGGCAGCAATGCTTGCTGCTTATCACAGCAAAGGAAGAAATTCATCACAAGTCCCTGTTGATTATACATTTGCAAAGTTTGTAAAGAAACCGGCAGGTGCAAAACCAGGAATGGTTATATTTACAAATAATTCAACTGTATATGTCAAACCTGATGAAGAAAAGGTAAACCGTATGAAAGAGGGAAAATAATATGTTAAATAAGATTATTGATAAAAATTTTGATGAACTTCTCGAAAGATTAGGAGAAATAATAAAAATACCAAGTGTAGGAGCTGACGCTCTTCCCGGAATGCCGTACGGTGAAAAATGTGCCGAGGTTCTCGGTTGTTTTCTTGATATTGCAAAAAAAGAAGGATTTTCTACTAAAAATTTTGAAAATTATGTAGGTACTATAGAGTTTAATGATAAGCCGGCAAAGTTAGGTGTACTTTGTCATCTTGACGTTGTTCCGGTTACTAAAAAGGACTGGAGCTATACTCCGTTTGAAGCGCAGATAGACAACGGCAGACTTTACGGAAGGGGAGCTATTGACAACAAAGGGCCTGCTATGGCTGTACTGTTCGCTTTAAAAGCAATAAAAGAAGCAGGAATCGAGCTTAAACACAACGTAAGATTTATAGTAGGTTGTGATGAAGAACGTGGCTCTTCGGATCTGGAATATTATATGAAAAAAGAAAAAATGCCACCATATGTATTTACGCCTGATGGAGATTATCCGGTGATAAATATTGAAAAAGGAATGCTAAGGCTTGGTTTTGAGAGAAAAATTTCATTTTCACATATAAAGAGTATGTCAGGCGGAACTGTTGTAAATGCTGTTCCTGCTTATGCAGACGCAGTTGTCAGCGGATTTGACTATGAGTATCTAAAAAACAAGGCAAGTGGAAATATTTCTGTCTTTGAAGAAAGCAACGGTATACGCATTGTTTATAACGGAACTGCAGCACATGCCTCTACACCGTCAATGGGTGAAAATGCGATAACGGGTCTTGTAAAATTTATTTCAAAACTTGAACTTGACAATGATGAGAAAGTATTTTTCAAAAATATCAGTGAAAGTTTCAGTCACAATGAATTTAACGGTGAACATCTTGGCATTTGTATGAGTGATGAAAAATCAGGTGATCTTACTGCTGTTCTCAGCATTATAAATTACAGTGAGGATTCTTTTAAAATGAAAATGGATATCAGATATCCTCTCTGCGGAAATAAAGATGATATTAAAGAAAAAATCAAAAATGCACTTCATTTGTCAGAACTTGTAATAAAAACTGAATTTGAAAACGATCCGCACTGTGTAGATGAGGACAGTGAATTTATAAAAACACTTCTCAAAGTATATCATGAACAAACAGGTCTTGAAACATATTGCAAAGCAATCGGTGGCGGAACATATGTACATGATATCGAGGGTGGCGTAGCATTCGGAGCGGAATTTCCGGGCGATGTCAATAATATGCATGGAAACGATGAATCTATCACGCTCGAAAGTCTGCGTATGAATACAAAGATAATAGCAAATGCTATATATGAAATATGTAAATAACAGAAAAATGCGTTTGGTTAGTATGTTGCTGGCCGGACGCATATATTTTTAAGTGGTAATATGAGTGAAATTGACGATTTAAAATAGATGTATTAAGTGATAATATAAGCTTTATAATATGATTATAACCAAAAATATAAGTTATAAAACGTTTTGGTTGATATTGAGTTAAATGTAAAATATAATCACTTTCGATAATAAAATTCATATATATATATATATACTTGACTTATGAAAATAAATGTGTTAAAATAATAATGCAGGTGTGTTTATTACCTGTATAATGCAATATGTATTGCTTTACAATGACTCTGGTTATTCGCGAAAACTTTTGAGGATTGACACTGCTTTTAATTTGCAGTTTATACAATTTGATTTTATAAATAGTCAAATTGTGATATTAAGGAAATGGAGTGATTTGTTTGAGAAAACAAACTAAAAAGATTTTATCTTTAGCTATGACAGCTGTTATGGGATTAGGTATGGCTACTATAAAGCCGGTTGATAAAGTGAGTGCTAGAGCAGAAGGGCATTATTTTATTGGTCACTATAATGCCGATGTAAGTGAGTACTTGAATTTAAGATCTGAACCAAATACTTGGAGTCCTTCATTAGCTCGTATACCAGCTGATGCTAAATTTTATGTACAAGAAGTTGACGGTCATATGGGAAAGGTAAGTGGTTACTACACTCAGAATGGCAAAGATGTTAAATTTAGTGAGACAGAGTATATAACTGGTTGGGTGAACCTTGAGTATGCAGATGAAAATTATGCTTCTGATGGTGGAGCGATGGATTTTGTTCCTGATGGTAGCGAAAAAAGTGATTATTGGAACGTTGATTGGATTTCATTGAGATCACAACCTAATACATATTCAACTTGCTTAGCAAGATTATATCCAGGTGAAAAAATTCAACGAACAGAAGTAAAAAATGATTGTATGGGTGCTTGCAATAAGAGAATTAAAATTTCATTTTTCCCTGAGGTTTATATGCCTATGTCAGGGTGGATAAACCTTGATTATACAGCATTTTGTGCGTATGTTGGATAAATAATTTATATATTATAAAAATTAAAATAACATGGGGTTTTTATAAACACCATGTTATTTTATGTAAAAGAGGAATGTATTATGAGAAAAAGAATTTTAGCGTTTATTTTAAGCATCACTTTGTTTACAGGTTGCAGTGAAACAAAAGAAAGTAATGTTGTACCTGATACGACAAACAGCAAAAGTGATAACACTGTTAAAACATCTGACAGTAACAAGAAAAATACTGAAAATTTAAAAGACAACAGTACAGGTATACTGAAGTTTGATGAATATTTTTCATATGTATCAGACGTAGTACAGTCAGGTGAAAATATTTATGTACTGGGAGATAACAAGGCAAAAACATCACAGGAGTTTTTTGTTTATAACGTTGAAAGCAAGAAAAAAACAGAGAAAAATATTGATTTATCGTTTGAAAGTCTATTGTTTAATTTGTTTGATGATAAATTATGCGTAGTTTATAAAAATGATGAAAGTAATTATAATATAAAAGTAGCGGATATTAAAAGTGAGGAAGTTTATGATTTTTCTGTAGATGAATTGTATATTTCAGAGGTGTTGGCATCAGGTGACAAAGTGTTTTATACACCTGCATCAAGAGATAAATTTTGTATTGTTGATATGGCAACACGAGAAAAATCGGAATATACTTTACCTTCATCATTTAATGAGTTTTCTGGTATAAAATTTACAGTTGATAAAGATGGTTATATATATTTCTTTTGCTCAGATATGTCAGGAAATAAAGTTTTGTATAAATTTGACAGTGATTTGAATGAGCAGTATTCAAATGATAATTTTGTCGATATGGGCGGATCTACAATTCATTTATCATCAAATAAAGAGGGAAATCTGATAGTAGCTACATTTGATCAGGATATGACATACATAAATATAGTCGATTCAAAAACAGGAGAAACTGTTGAACGATATGAGTTACAAAATGTTTATGGAATTTTTGCGGAATATATGGGGTATGATATTGCATATTCTTCTTCAAATTTGCTTTATGGATATAATTTTGATACACAGACAGAAGAATTAATTTGTTCGGATATACTAAGTGAAGAAGAATTTATGATGGGTGTAACTTCTGAAAATAATATTCTGTTATGCAAGGATATATATAAGCCTGCAGAAAAAAAGATAGTGATATTTGATATTAATGGAAATGCTATAGATGAAATACCGTTAATAAAAAATAATGATGGTTCTGTTCGTAATTTATTTGTGGACAAATCGGGTAACATATATTATCTTGAAGAAGCTCATAGTCCGGAGTTTTATTCAGAATATGAAGAAGATATACCATATGTAGTGCATACCATTACTTCGGAAGGCAGTCATAGCTTTTTTGAGATACCGGTATATAATGAGTTGAGATATTCTTTATTTATAAAAGCAGATACATCAGGAAATATTCTTATTGGTGAAGAAGATGAAGGAATAATGTATCTGACCAGTTATGATAAAAACGGAAATAAAAACGGAGAACTTGAATTAACAGATTGTGTATCGTTTAATAGTGTGGCAGTTTCAGGAGATACAATTGTCATAAATTATGCCACTTACGGAGAAATAGATAAAGGGATAGCAGTAAAACAGTCAGATAAAAAAATTTCTATAGTACATGAATATAGTTCTGAATTGTCTGGAAAATTAATATCAGGAAATGACGAACATGATATTTTTATTCGTGATGGTTCTACTATTTATGGATTTGATATAGAACAAAACAAGAAAATCAGAGTAATGGATCTTATGAGTAATAACATATCACCGACAGATATATTCGCCGATTATTTATGTGGAGATAAATTTTATTTTTTAACCAGAGATGGTTGGAAAAACGTTGCTGTTAACGAAGTTCAAAGCGATAAGACAATAATAAATCTTTCGGGCATAGGTATGTCGTATATGGATAACATCAAAGAAGCCATAATGCAATTTAATAGCACAAATAATGAATATCAGATAGTATGTACCGATTATTCCGGAGATAGCCAGAGCAAAGAACAGTTTAACCTTGATGTAGTTATGGGAAAGGTTGACATTGTCATGTTTTCTGGTAGCTATAATATGAGTTCTTATGATTACAACAAAGGTATATTTGCAGACCTTAATCCTTTTATAGATAATGATCCGGAAATAAACAGAAATGATTTCTTTACAAATGTACTTGATATGTATTCGGAAAACGGAAAGCTTTATGAGATAGTTCCGGAGTTTACAGTTTCAAGTCTTATGATGAGTCAAAAAAAATGTAATGACAAATCAGTATGGACAATAAAAGAATTTAATAATTTTCTTTCTCAAAATACTGGAGTACAAATGCTTGATACTAACACGGATTTATTTGATTATTTTATATCAGCTTGTGTATGGGATTTTATAGATGATAAGAGTAATAATTGTATTTTTACAGATGACGATTTTAAAAAAATATTGTTGTTTTTGAAAGATGGTATAAATTATGTTATGTGGGGTGGGGAATCTGTAGAAGAGTTGATAAATGGAAATAAGAGTATGGCGAAATTTTATATAGGTAATATAATGGATTCGCAAAATAAATTATTTAATGATATATATTACAGAGGTTTTCCAAGCAATAATTCCAATGGAATAATATTAGTACCGAATATTAGTTTTGCAGTACTTGAAAATTCCCAAAATAAAGATGGTGCGTGGAAATTTATACGCACATTCTTGCTAGATGAGTATCAGAAAAACATTGAAGAAAAATTGCCACTTAAAATATCTGCTTATGATTATGTAATGCCTAAACGTGTTCAGGAAACAATTATGACAGATGAGATGTTAGCTACATATAAGAAAATTGTATCGAATGCAGATTGTAAATATATATCCGGAAGCAGACTCAGCAAAATAATCCGTGAAGAAGCAGAGTTGTATTTTGCTGATGAAGTAACTTTAGATGAAGCTGCACAGTCAATACAAAGTAAAGTAACATTATATCTTAATGAAAGCTGATAAAAAACAAACCGTATATAGTTTCATTGAAAACTTACCTGATTTATAGGTGAAGTTTTCAATGAAACTATTGCTTTTATGTGATAAGTGGTGTATAATATCTATTGAAAAGTAGCATGATAAATCATACAAGTTTTCAATGGAGGTTGTTATGGAAATCAAACGTGAAAAATATCTGAAACAGTTGATTTCATTTATGTGGGACGGACAGGTAAAGATTATTACCGGTATTCGCAGGTGCGGAAAATCATATCTGCTTGGCACACTGTTCAGAAATTATCTGCTGGAACAGGGAGTAGATAATAAGAATATTCTATCCTTTGAGCTTGATCTTACAAAGGATATCAAGTATCGTAATCCGCTTGTGCTTTCTGAGTATGTAAGAGGTCTGGTTGAAAATAAACAGGATAAGTTTTATTTGTTTGTTGATGAGATACAGATGTCAGATGAAGTGTCTAACCCTTATAATAAAGAAGGCAAAAAAATCACTTTTTATGATGCATTGAATGATTTGCGTTCGCTTCACAATCTTGATATCTATGTAACAGGAAGCAATTCAAGAATGTTGTCCTCTGATATATTGACCGAATTCAGAGGAAGAAGTGACGAAGTACGTGTTCACCCGTTAAGCTTTGCAGAATATTATTCAGCAGTAGGCGGAGATAAATATGATGCCTTTGATAATTATGCATTTTTCGGTGGTATGCCTCTCATAATTTCACGTCCTGATGATTCTGCAAGAATGAAATATCTCCAGTCGCTTTTCTCAGAGGTTTATCTTAGAGATATTGTGGAACGTAAGAAAATAAAGCGAGAAGATATTTTAAGTTCAATACTTGACCTGCTTTGTTCATCAATAGGTTCGCTTACAAATCCTTCAAATGTTGCCAATACTATAAATTCAAAGCAGAAACTCAGCGGAGAAAATACAGTTGCCAATAATACTATTAAAAGTTATATGAATTATCTTGATGACGCATTTCTTTTTAGTGAATGTAAACGCTGGGACGTAAAGGGAAAGAGTTATTTTGATTATCCCAATAAATATTATTGTGAGGATATCGGGCTTAGAAATGCACGTATCGGTTTTCGTCAGCAGGAAATGACTCATATTATGGAGAATATTATTTATAATGAATTGATCATCAGAGGCTTTGCAGTTGACGTGGGTGTAGTTTATGGCAGTGGTAAGGATAGTAAAGGAAGAACTACTCAGGTGGCAAGAGAGATAGATTTCGTTGTCAATTCCGGCGGAAAGCGTACTTATATTCAGTCCGCATATGCTCTTCCGAATGATGAAAAGGCAGAAACCGAAAATAAGCCGTTTCAACTTACAGGTGACTCATTTCCAAAAATAATAGTCCGTCATGATATACGTAAACGTTGGTATGATGATAATGGTATCCTAAATATTGGTATCATTGACTTTTTACTTGATGATAATATTATATGAAATTATTTCATTGAGAACTTACTTGATTTACAAATAAAGTTTTCAATAGAAATTTCATTAAAAAAACCAAAGAGGAAAAAAATCTTCTTTGGTTTTTAACTTTTATTATAAAAATCTGTATATAATATTTAAAGCAACCTTATAAAGGTTGCTTTAAATAGGGGATTAATTGATTTTAAATAAGCATATTCTTTAACTTGATAAGGTCTACTATTGAAACTTTACCATCGTTGTTAATGTCAGCGTTCTTCTTAGCAGAGGAGGAGAGTGTAACTTTTCCTACAAGTGACTGCATTAACTTAACGAGGTCAGTTGAAGAAACTGTGCCGTTTTCATCGATATCACCTGCAACAGTAACATTACCTGAGTTGTTGCTTGTAACTGTTGTAACCTTAGGTGTTGTAGTTGTTGGTGTAGTGGTAACATCAGGAGATGTTGTAACAGTAGGTGCATCATCAGTAGGAACTTTAATGCTCATAACAGCTTTGTAAGCTTCTTTTTCTTTGTATCCGCTACTGAAAAGGAGAGGATTCTGACTGCTTCTCCAGCTTATCGGGTCATGTGTACCCCATACTGTAAATGAAGGGATCTGTGTTCTGTTTTCAACTGCCATTTCAAAGATAGCCTTGAAGAGATCAGCCTGAGCACTATAGTCACCATTTGTTGTGATATCAAGTTCTGTTATGGAAACTTCAAGACCGGTACTAAGGAACTTTTCAAGTGCTGTCTTGTAAACCTGTGCTGAAGGATAGCTTACATCAAGGTGAGACTGCATTCCGATACCGTCAATTAAGCCTTCTTTCTTGAGTCCCATAACAAGGTTGTATATATCATCTGTCTTTGCAGGGATATATTCGTTATAATCATTTATATAGAGTTTACATCCTTCAGGAGCATATTTTCTTGCTGCTCTGAACGCTGTGTATACAAACTCGTCATTGTTTTCACCATAAATTCTTGCCCAGTTTGAAGCTGCAGAATTGCTTGTAGCATTTACTCCACGCATTCCGCCACCGTCATTGAGGAAGAGTTCGTTACATACGTCATATGCATAAAGGTTAAGCTTTGGATACTGAGTTTCAATAGCTTCAAAAGTATTTTTGATAAAGCTTTCAATACGCTTATTCATAACTTCTTTGCTTACATATGCGCCATTGTTAGAGAAGTTTTCACGGAAGAACCAGTCAGGAGTCTGGCTGTGCCAGATGAATGTATGACCACGAACACCAATACCGTTCTGTTCACAGAACTTAAGTGTCTGAGCCGCTCTGCTGAGATTTACCTGAGTATCAACATTATTACCTTTGGACTGAGATGCACTCTGATCGATAATTGCGTCAGGCTTAAGTTCGTTTTCAGGAGTAATGCTGTTGAAGTGTTTCTTTATAAAGTCAGCACCTGAATTAAGTTCATTAGGGCTTACAGAAGTACCCATCTTAAAGCATGAAGCAAATTTGCCTTTGAGACTGTCAGCCGTTGATACAGGTGTTCCGGTAGTAGTAGTAGTTGTTGTTGTCGTTGGATTTCCGGTGCTACTACTAAGTTTTACATCATCAACATAGAAGTCGATCATATCGGCAGCTGTATCGCTTTCTGTGTAAGCTGACTGAATGTAGAGTGAGATGTTTTCAGCACCTGAAGGAATTTTGAAATCACCTGAAAGATCTGCCCATTTACCGCTTGAAGTAGTTGCAGAACCTATATTATCATAGTTTGTTTCACCATTAAGGTCATACTGAACACCAAATTCAAAACCTGATGATGCATAATTACTGTTTTTATATGTAACCTGTGAACTGAATGAGTATGATTCACCGGCTTTAAGTTCTGAAGAAGAAGCAGAAACACCGTTCCATGAAGCTGTTCTGCCTGTTACTGCGAGAGATTTGGAACCGCCTGATTTAAGATCACTTGTGAGAAGGAGCTTAACTTCGTCACCGCGTGCTGTCCATGTTGTACCGCTTCCTTCAAATCCATCAGAGATACCTGTTCCTGAACCGGAAGGAGGTGTACCCTGTATTGATGGTTGTTGCGGTGCTGTGGTTGTTGTTGGTGGTGTTGTTGTTCCTGGTGTTGGTGTTGTGTAAACGTCAAGTTTCTTGATATCAGCTACACCGCTACTCTGCCAGCCTTCTGCGTTGAGAGCAACTTCGTAGAGATTACCGATACCCCAACCCTGATCTGCCCAAGCCTTAAAGTGATCGGAAACTGTGATATGACCTGATGTTCTCTTATCCTGACGAACTGAGAAATACTGTTTGAATGTTTCAGAACCGCTGTTGATTGAAGGGCCTGTGTGATCCATCTGGAAAATCTTATACTGTGCACCATCGATTGTAACCATCTTACCCGGAGCATCAGGACACCAGTCAACCCAGTCTTCGATGATGTAGTATTCAACAAGCGGAACATTTCCTGCTGCGCCCTTGTTCTGGAACCAGCCGTATACACAAAGACGTGAGTTACCGTTTGCACTGCCTGTCTGACGATACTCAGCTTCGTAATCAAGACCGATGTATTCGTAATCTGTAGCTTTTTTCTTTGAACCAAAGTCAAGACCACGACGGGCAAGGAAGTTACCTGCACTTACGTTTGCACTCCATTCAGCTTTGAATGTAGCACCCTGACCAAGAGTCATTGTACCGTTACCGCCTGTACGGTCGATCCATATCTCGTAGCTGTAACCATCGCTTGTGCCTTTGTGCTGTGAAGTACCTCCGCCAACTGAAAGCTTATCACCTGGAGAAGCTGCGTCTACAGTTGTAATGATATCAGATGTTCTGAGTAAACCTTCGAAAGGTGACATACCAAGTGCGAGAGACACTGCAAGGAAACAACTTAAAAATCTACATTTCTGTTTCATTAAAATACCTCTTTCTTTAAAAAATAAATAAATACTATTAACAATTATTTGATAAACAATATATTTGTGAGATAAACCAAATCCTTTTTTTATCTCTTCGATGGTTTTATTGTACAATAAAAATAAATATATGTCAAGTTACATACAATAGAAGCTTTATATTAAAAATAAATTGTTGAAACTGACCAGAATTTTCGAAAAAACAAAAAACCATTATTTTGACACAAATTCATTGTTGAAATCGACAATAAAATAATAATAAAATTGACACTGATTTTATTATATATAATATTCGAGAGGGATTTTATTTTTTTGAAAAAGTTTGATTAATTTTTAAAATTTTGCATTTGTTTTAAGTATGGTTTTAAGTAAAAATAAGACATTAACAAGTAAAAAAAACACATTAAAAAGTAATTATTTTACCCGGTAAAATAATTATATGTAAATTTGCCATATAAGTTATAACTTTTGAAAAGATATAATTTATATTTTGATGACAATAACAGTACAAAAATAATTGATTATTATATATAGTATAATGCTTATTTCAAAGATTTGTTTGTGAAAATATAATTCCTTTATTACCACAGATAATATATTTTTACCTGACAATCTTTTCGAGGTTTTCACATATAATTATCACATAAAAGAGTAAAATATAGATATAAGCTAAAACGAAGTAAATAAACATATGTTCTACAATATTGAAAGGAAGAAAGTATAATGTTTGAAAACAACTACAACTCGGAAACAAATACAAAAGAAACAACATATACACCTGCTGACGAAAGTACAGCAAAGAAAAAAGGCAGGGGTAAGAAAGTTTTAAAAGCAGTGGTTGCACTTTGCTGTATAGCCGGCATTTCCACAGCTTCAATTGCCGGATATCGTCATTTCAGTGATAATGACAGCGTAAATAAATTATCTGTTGAAAAAACAGAAGAACCGGACAAAAATATTGCCGATGACGTGACAGAAACAGCCCCCGCCGAAATAGTTCCGGGTACAACATATGAAATGACAAGTCTTTTTCAGTTGTCGAGAAGCGAAAATGCACTTTCAACACAGGAAATATATAAGAAAATGCTTCCTTCTGTTGTAGGTATAAAAACAGTATTCAGCACTACAGGCAACTCAGGTTATGGTTTTTACGGTAACCAGGGAGGACAGGCACAGGGAACAGGTACAGGTATAGTTATTTCAAGTGACGGATATGTTATCACAAATGCTCATGTTATATACAAAAGTGGTTATAACGTTGACGAAGTTACTGTACTTATGCATGATGAAACTGAATACACAGCAGAAATAGTAGGTTATGATGTTCTTTCGGATATTGCAGTTCTTAAAGTTGAGGCTTCAAACCTTGTTCCTGCTGAAATCGGTGACAGTGATAAGCTAAATGTCGGAGATTCAGCCGTTGCTATAGGAAATCCACTTGGATTTGACCTTTTTGGTACACTTACGGTAGGATATATTTCAGGACTTAACAGAGAAATAGACATGGACGAAGTTATAATGGAACTTATCCAGACAGATGCCGCTATAAATTCAGGTAACTCAGGCGGTCCGCTTATTAATGATTGCGGACAGGTCATCGGTATAAATTCCATGAAGATGTCAAACTCTTATTCTGAAGCTACAATAGAAGGTCTTGGTTTTGCTATTCCGATAAATGATGCTATGAATATAGTAAATGACCTTATAAATATAGGTTATGTAACAGGCAGACCACAGATAGGACTTACAGGCGGTTCAACAAATGCTTATTACGGCAGTGACGCTGAAGGCATTCTCGTTGATTCCGTAAATCCGGGCGGTGCCGCTGAAAAAGCAGGAATACTTGCAGGTGATATAATAGTTGCGGCAAACGGCGAATCTGTTACTACTGTAAATGAACTCAACAAGATAAAAAATAAATACAAAGCAGGAGATACACTTCAGCTTACAATTTTAAGAAATAAAAAATATCAGTATGTAGATGTAGTTCTTGAAGAAGCATCACAGCCGACTAAGGAAGAAACAACAACACCTGAACAGACTGTGCCTGAAGAGCAGGCTCCACAGCAGGAACAGCAGATACCACAGATACCTGAACAGCAGACACCTCAGCAACCACCAAGAGATGCTTTTGAAGAATTCTTCGAAGAATGGTGGAATGAGTATTCACGCAGATAAGCATATTGTTTTGATGATATTATAAAAATAACGTTCCCTTTATAAAAATGAGGGGACGTTATTTTTTTACTGAGAAAAAGATGCCTTTTATACGTTTAATATATAGAAGGGCAAATTTGCTTGAAGTTAAAAAGGAGGGAATCAAATGGGCAACGATGCGGATCGCTACCGCAGTTTCCTTGATGGTGATGATGATGGACTTGTAGAGATCATAAATGAATACAATGAAGGTTTATCACTGTACATAAACAGTATAGTGAAAAATATCTGTGTAGCAGAAGAAATTATGCAGGAGACATTTGTTAAGCTTGCAGTTAAAAAACCACATTTTAATGGTAAGTGCAAATTTAAATCGTGGCTTTATACGATTGCAAGAAACAGTGCTTTTGATTATCTCCGATACACGTCAAAGTTTTCTGATTTTTCGGTAGATGAGTTATTTCATCTGACAGATGAAGCTGATATTGAAAATCAGTACATAGCCGGTGAAGAACGAATAGAACTGCTTGGATATATGAAAACTTTAAAATCAGAATATTTTCAGGTGCTGTATCTGATGTATTTTGAAGGATTTGACACTGCGGATATAGCCAAAATAATGCATAAATCGAAACGTCAGGTAGGAAATCTGCTGTACAGGGCTAAAAATTCACTTAAATCACAATTGGAAAAGGCGGGATTTGTTTATGAAGGATTATAGGCAAATTGCTGATACAGTTTTTAAAAAGCGTGATGAATATCTTGAAAAACAAAAGATACGCAGATATAAAACAAGAACAGCTGTATCTGTCTGTTCGGCATTGTGTGTATTTGCAGTATGCATTTTCTTTTCAAAAAATGATAAACCTGTTCTTGAAACAGTAAACAGCAATACGGAATATTCAGCGTTACAAGATGAAACTGTGACACATATGATAACAAATATTGATTCTGAGAAATACAGCCGTACTATAAAAAAAGCCACCGAGCCAACTTCGCAGGCAACTGTATCGGAAACTGCAGAACCCTTGATAACTGTATCGGAAAACAATGAACCGGATATAGAAAACGGAAATATGCCGGTTTTAACAGTTACGGATATAGTTACGGACATAAGCAGTGGAACAGTACCGGTATCGCAGAAAATTACAGTAAGTATAACGGATGCCACAACTGCTGAAACTTCAGAATATTACGAAATTCCAAAGTGGGACGAAAAAGAGATATATGAAAAGTTTACCGAAATATCATTTGACGGAAGTGCATACTGTACACGTACAAAGGAGATTTCTACTGACTGTGTAAATGAGTATATTACAAGTATAACAGCAAAAGGATATGACATATATACAGATAAGATCTTCAGTATCAATGCAGAAGTTTTCAGCATTTCCGATATATCTTCCGGATGTGCTGTTGCGGTGAAGTTTGAAACAAATGATAAGTATTTTGTATACACAAACAGAGAATATACTCCGTCAACGCTCGGAGAGATGCTGGATTTACTTAACGGCGAAAATACGATTTCATTTGGTACACTGCTTTGTAATAAAAAAGATGGCAACTGTACAGAGATATATGATAAAGTACTTCTTGAAGAACTTATTTATAAAAATAAAGAATCTGCAATTACAGAGGACTTTGAACCGGATGTAGTATATACAGTAGCTATAAGTATAGATTTACTCGGTATAAAAAATAAATCTTTCGGTATATCAGCAGACGGATATATTACAACAAATATAATGGAGCAAAGATACACATTTTTTGTAGGGAAAGAACAGGTGGACGCTTTTTTTGAAACTGTAAGATTTGAAAACGAGGTAACTGATTTTACAGGTTCTGAAATAGGTATACCTGAGTGACGATATTATTAATGACGGAGGCGTATTATCATGAAAAAAATATTATCTTTTATTATGGCTTTTTCTTTCGTATCAGCATTGTCTGTAAATGCAGATACAAAAACAGTATTAAATGCGATAGAACAGGAAAAAGAGGAAGCTGTAACCACTATGGTAAGCGGTGCATATATTCCTGATGGTATTGAAATTGACCGCAGACCTGTTGAAATTGTAGACGATGAAACTGCAAAGATGCTTACAGATATATGTGACAGACTCAAAGAGAATGTTTTCAGCAAATATTCAGGAAAAGAAAACAGAGCTGTAACAGTTGATTTTGTATCAGTACACAGCTATGTTGTTTATACAAGCTGTATCAAAGAGGAAATAGATGAAGCAAAGAAATACTGTGAAGAAAACGGAATAGACAGCAAGTACGTAATGTTCTGGTACGCAGACCCTAGCAAAAATGAAATGCCTGAATATAATGGTGTTGTATATAACGGTTCTGCTTCATTTGTTACAAAAAATGAATGCGGAGATACAAACGGTGACAGTGAAATAGACCTTACAGATCTTACAAATATTTCACTTTACCTTCTCGGAGATATTGATTTTACAGACGTTCAGAAATCATCGGCAGACGTAAACGCAGATGATAAATTAGATCTCTGCGACCTTGCTGTGATGAAACAGTATATCTCAAAAGATGATGTTACTCTTGGAAAAGGTTAATTAATCTTATTGGTTCTGGGGTTAGCGTATCAGAGTGAACATAATCTTAAAGAAAAAATTTTATCAAATAATTTTTCGATTTTGTAAAAATCAAAAGCAGTCATATTATTTATGACTGCTTTTTTATACTTTAATTAAAAAAATAACACATTTTTATGTGTGCAAATTATTACATTTGTAAAGCTAAAACATTGACACAATAATATTTTTGTTGTATAATATGATAAAAATATCAGGCCATATTGTTATAAATGATTATATATTTATACTAAAAATCAGTTATTTGGTATTATAATATTCGGGAGGGGGGTTATATGATCAAATACAATAAACTTGTCAGGGATCTCATTCCTGAAATCATAGAAAAGTCGGGTAAAAAGTGCATTGTTGAAGTTATGGATAAGGATACATATATTGAATATCTTGATAAAAAACTGAGTGAAGAACTGAATGAATATCAGGAGGACAAATCCCTTGAGGAACTTGCAGACCTTCTTGAAGTGGTATATGCTGTTACAGTTGCAAGGGGTTATTCGGTTGATGAACTTGAGAAACTTCGTGCGAAAAAAGCAGAAGAACGTGGCGGTTTTGAAAAAAGACTGCTTCTAAAAGGAGTAATCGAAGATGAAAGTAACAATGTCTGAAAATGCCGGAAACAGTGGTGCAGAAGAACAGTTTGTACAGCTTTTTTGTGATGTGTTCGGAGTCGAAAAAGGACAGTTTGTATACTTACAGCACCCCTTTGTTGACATTTACGGAAATCACAGAACTATAGATTTTGCAGTGATGACCGATGATGAAAAGATAGCTTTTGAGATAGACGGTGAAACATGGCACGATCCGGGTAAAGTTTCAAGAGAAAAGTATATTGATGATCTGCTAAAGCAAAACAGCATGATTTTTGAAGGCTGGAAGGTATTCAGATGGACCGACTATCAGATATATAAAACTCCTGAAAGAGTGAAAGACGAACTTATCACATTTCTTGGTTATTCACCTGCTTTGACGTATTTTGACGGAGATACTCCAAGGCAGAAAGGGGAAGTCTTTAAGTTAAGAGAACATCAGGAGGAAGCGCTTGCAAACCTTGTGAAAATGCGTGAAAACGGAAAGACCATAGCTTTGGTACAGGGAGCAACAGGTTCAGGGAAATCAGCAATAGGTGTACTTGATGCAAAGCAGACAGGCAAACGTGTTTTGTTTCTTGCCCACACAAAAGAACTTGTTGAGCAGGGCGTTTCGAATTTTGAAAAGCTATGGCAGGGTGTATCTGTCGGCAGATTTTACGATGAATACCATGATACAGATCCGTTTGTTGTATGTGCGAGTGTACAGAGTATTATCAGAAATCTTGAACAGTTTGACCCGAATGATTTTGACTATCTTATTATTGATGAATGTCATCATGCGTCGGCTAAGAGTTACAGAAAAATTCTTACTTATTTTCACCCGAAATTTACATTGGGACTAACTGCTACTCCTGAACGTGCAGACGGTGAAGAACTGCTTGAAATATTTCAGAATTTTGCCCATAAACTCGATATAAAAGAAGCTGTAGAAACAGGTGTACTTTGCCCTGTACGCTGTATCCGAATCAAGACAAATATCAATATGTCAGATGTAAGGATCAACGGTTTTAAGTATAACGCTCTTGACCTTGAAGAAACTATCATGGTTCCCGACAGAAACAATCTTATAGCGGATACATATATCGAATACGCAAACGGAAAATCTGCAGTTATCTTCTGCACTTCCGTAAAACATGCAGAAGTGATCTCGGATATGCTTTGTGAACGTGGTGTAAAAGCAAAAGCTGTATCAGGCGGAATAAAAACAGCAGTCAGAAAACAGATCCTTGATGATTATTCACAGCGGAAAATTCAGGTTCTTTGTGCCTGCGATCTGCTCAATGAAGGCTGGGACAGCCCGATAACAGAAGTATTATTTATGGCACGCCCTACTATGTCAAAGACAATATATATGCAACAACTCGGACGTGGAATGAGACTTCATAAAGACAAAGACTTCCTTATGGTATTTGATTTTGTTGACAATGCAAATATGTTTAACAGTGCATATTCTCTGCATCGTCTGCTGAACATTTCCGAATATGTTCCGGGCGGTCTTGTACTCGGAACAAAGCATGCTATAGAATGGGACAAAGATATGTTTCAAAAAGGAAACAAACCTGCAGTACTCATAGATTTTCCTGTTTATGCGATGGATTATGAAGTGATAGATATATTCAACTGGCAGGACAAAGCAAATAAAATGTATTCTGAAATGGAGCTTATCCGTCATGTATCTGCACAGGAAGAAACTATAAGCCGTTATATCAAAGAAGGGAAAATTGTTCCTGATATGAATGTTCCGATAAGCGAACACAAAACATTACATTATTTTGAACGCAAACGAGTAAAAGAATATTGTGAGAAATTTGGCTGGACGGAGATCACACCAAACAACAGAAAACAGCTGTTTCTTGAATTTTGTAATGAAATGCAGATGTCATACTCATACAAACCGGTATTTCTGATCTCATTTATTTCATGCATGAATGAAAGGGGAGAAGCATTACTGTCAGATGTTGCAGAATCATTTGCATGGTACTATGAGGACAGAATAAAAAACGGACTTATAGCTGAGAAGAAACCCTGTATTTTTACAAAAGGCGGATATACTGCCAAAGATGTCGAAAGACTTATTCTTGCAAGCCCGTTTAAAAGATTTGAAGGAATGGGGTATATGAGACATTCCAAATATCTTGGCGTGATACAGATTGATAAGTGTATAATGAAAACTTTTGATGAAAATGATATCTCGGATATTCTGACGTATTGTACTGATGCGTTGGAGAGGTATTGGGGGAGCTGAGTGATTTTTTTCATAAAATGTATTGACAATCTCTTTGGAGTAAAGTATCATTTAAGATATATTTAACATTAATTCAAAAGGAGGCAGACTATGAACAACATACAGATAGCTAACGAAACCATAAAAATAACTCAGGAAAAAAAGTATAAATTACCGGACATAGATACAGAGATCATTCTTCCGAACGCAGACTATAGCGAAGTAAAAGTATATTCTGTAAAAGAGACTCAGCAAGTATTGGCTGAAGAAATACGTGATTATAAGCGAAGAGATGAAATCTGCAAAATTATTGTTACAAATGAAGATTCGTTCAAAGCTGCAAAAAGGTATGAAAAAACACTTGTGATGAATTTTGCAAATGCTCACAATCCCGGAGGCGGTTTCAGACTCGGTGCAAACGCTCAGGAAGAAGCGCTTTGCAGATGCAGTACATTGTACAGTTCATTAACTTCAGAAAATGCATCTGAAATGTACAAGTACAACAATACTCATATAAGCCCTGTAGAATCGGATTATATGTTACTTTCGCCAAATGTTTGTGTGTTCAGAGATGAAAAATGCAATCTTGTCAAAGATTATTTTATGACATCGGTTATTACACTTCCTGCACCAAACAGAAGAGGTGCCGCACTGTTTGCATCTAAAAAGACGATAAATGAAACCATAACACGCCGAATAAGAATAATGATGAAAATAGCGATGATAAATGGCTATGACAATCTTATTCTCGGTGCGTGGGGTTGCGGAGCATTTGGAAACAATCCAAAAGAAGTGTCAGAGTGTTTCAGGCAGGTTATAGTTGAAGAAGAGCTTGGAAAGTGTTTTGATGAAATCTGTTTTGCGGTATATGGCTCGGAAACAGGAAAAAACATCACTGCATTCAGAGAAACTTTTAAAATATAATAAATCACATTTAAGTCAAGGAGAAAATATGCCAAATATAATTGAAATAAACGATTTGTCATTACCCGAACTAATGCCGTATACGTCATGTAATGAAATACAGTTAAAACGTTGGTTTGAGCCGGAAATCGGAATTTTTATAGCTGAAAGCCCGAAAGTAATAAGACTGGCACTTGATGCAGGCTACGAACCGCTTTCTGTGCTTATTGAAAGAAAATACATAGAAGGTCAGGCAAAAGATATCGTAGAACGTTGCAAAGATGTTCCGATATACACGGCTGATTCTGATATACTTACAAATCTTACAGGCTTTAAGCTGATACAGGGCGTTTTGTGTGCAATGCGCAGAAAAGAACTCCCGATGCTTGAAAGTGTATGTAAAAATGCTTCACGAATTGCGGTGCTTGAAGATGTAATGAATCAGACAAATGTAGGTGCGATCATACGCTCGGCTGCAGCTCTGAACATTGATGCAGTACTGTTGACGCCTGCCTGCAGTGATCCGTTGTACAGACGTTCTGTTCGTGTAAGTATGGGTACTGTTTTCAGAATGCCATGGACTTATTTTGAATGTGACCCGCCCGAATATGTGGACGTGCTTAAAATATGGGATTTAAAACAGTAGCTATGGCGCTTCATGACAATACAGTCGATATAGATGACGAGAAATTGAATTCCGAAGATAAAATAGCGATCATACTCGGCACAGAAGGCGAAGGTTTAAAAATGTCTACAATAAAAAGCGCCGACTATACAGTAAGAATTCCTATGGCAGAAGGTGTTGATTCGCTTAACGTTGCAGCCGCAAGTGCGGTAGCGTTCTGGCAACTCAGAAAATAGGGCGGATTTTGATATACAAAAGAATTCCGCTCCTATACTTTAGAACAGAGAAAGGAAAAAATTATGTCAAAATATTTCTTTATCGCAGATACTCATTTTGGACACAGCGAAATAATGAACTATGAAAACCGTCCGTTTTCTTCGGTTGAAGAAATGGACAATACGATAATTTCAAACTGGAACAGTGTAGTTTCAGATAATGATAAAGTTTTTGTACTCGGTGACCTGAGTTCATATGAAAAAGAAAAGACCGCACAGATATGCGGGTCTTTAAAAGGTATAAAAATTCTGATACGCGGAAATCATGATATTCAAAATGAATCATATTATCGTGACTGCGGATTTGAAAGTGTAATATCATATCCGATTATTTTAGAAAATTTCTGGATGCTCTCACACGAACCGTTATATATAAACAGAAATATGCCATACGCCAATATATTTGGCCATGTTCATGACAATCCGATGTATAAGGATTTTTCAAGACAAAGTTTTTGTGTATGTTGTGAGAGAATAAATTATACACCGATAGAGTTTGAAGAAATAAAAAAGCTGATGTTTGCTGTTACAGATTAAAAGTATGCATATAAAAAAATATATAACAAAAAACAGCCAATTTAAAAAGAACAGCTACGAATCTGATAAAAGACTCGTAGCTGTAACTTTTAAATGAATGCAATATTCATTTTTATATTAAACAGAAGGTTGAATTTTTAAGTTCCTTAAGCTTATATTAGTAAGCTACACCCTGCCACTTCATAGCGTCAGCGATCTTGAGGAAGCCGGCAATGTTTGCGCCCATGATAAGGTTGCCCTTGTCGCCGTATTCTTCAGCTGTATCGTATGCAGCGTTGAAGATGTTTGTCATGATTCTGTGGAGCTTTTCGTCAACTTCTTCAGCTGTCCATGCAAGACGCTGGCTGTTCTGGCTCATTTCGAGAGCTGAAACTGCAACACCACCTGCATTAACTGCCTTTGAAGGACCGATAACAACGTTGTTAGCCTGGAAGTATTCGATAGCTTCAGCTGTTGTAGGCATGTTAGCTACTTCGATGTAGTACTTTGTACCGTTAGCAACGATTTTCTTAGCATCTTCGATACCAACTTCGTTCTGTGTAGCACATGGTAAAGCAACGTCAACCTTAACGCCCCATGGCTTTTCACCAGCGAAGAACTTAGCACCGAACTTATCAGCGTAATCCTGAACCTTGTCACGGCCTGATGAACGCATTTCGAGCATGTAAGCAGCTTTGTCAGCTGTGATGCCGTCTTCGTCAAGAACGTATCCGTCAGGACCTGAAATAGTAAGTACTTTACCGCCGAGTTCGTTTATTTTGAGAACTGCGCCCCATGCAACGTTACCGAAACCTGATACAGCAAATGTCTTGCCCTTGATATCTTCGCCCCACTTCTTGAGAACTTCGTCACAGAAGTAAACAGCACCGTAACCTGTAGCTTCAGGACGGATAAGGCTTCCGCCGTATGAAATGCTCTTACCTGTAAGAACACCGTTTTCAAAATTGTTTACTATTCTCTTGTACTGGCCGTAGAGGTAACCGATCTCTCTTGCGCCAACACCGATATCACCTGCAGGTACGTCAACGCTTGCGCCGATATGACGATAGAGTTCTGTCATGAAGCTCTGGCAGAATCTCATGATTTCTCCGTCAGACTTGCCTCTTGGGTCGAAGTCTGAACCACCCTTACCACCGCCGATAGGGAGGCTTGTAAGGCTGTTCTTGAAGCACTGTTCAAAACCAAGGAACTTGATAACGCTTGCATTTACTGTTGGGTGGAAACGGAGACCGCCCTTGTAAGGTCCGATTGCAGAGTTGAACTGGCAACGATAACCACGGTTTACCTGGATCTTGCCGTTGTCATCTACCCATGATACTCTGAAAGAAATGAAACGTTCAGGTTCAACGATTCTGTCGATGATGCCGTTTGTTTCATATGATTTGTCCTTTTCAACAACAGGCTGGAAAGATTCGAGAACTTCCTTTACTGCCTGAAGAAATTCCGGTTCGCCCGGATTGCGCTGTTCAACTTTTTCGTATACGCTCTTAAGATATTTGTTTGTGAATGCCATTGTCTATTTTCCTCCTGTAAATAAATCGGAATCCGAAATTCACATTTTGATTTCGGTGATATTACTATTATATAACTCTTTGAGGAATTTTGCAAGTAGTTTTTTAAAAAAAATTAAATTTTTTTGATTTTCTCAATATTTGTGATATACAGATTTGTTTTTTTGCAAGTTCAACATCATCAAAAATTCAAATTAAATCAAAAAACAAAAGACTTGACAATTACCCGATATCTGTTGTAAAATAGAATATGTGAGTAAGCTATGCGATAGCGTGAACGCTTTTATGTTCACGAGGAAAGTCCGGGCATCACAGAGCGGGATAGCTGCTAACGGCAGCCGGGGGCGACCCTAGGGCTAGTGCAACAGAAATATACCGCCATTTTTTAATGGTAAGGGTGGAAAGGCGAGGTAAGAGCTCACCGGGGTACAGGAGACTGTACTGCCATGTAAACCCTATCTGATGCAACGTCTATTGGTACATCTTATCTTAACACTTGCTCGGTGGATAAGTTTGTAATGACGGCTTGAGGCTTGTGGCGACGCAAGTCCTAGATAAATTATCGCACACGACAGAACCCGGCTTATCGGCTTACTCATTTTTTATTTTTATTTTTGAGGAAGTTGTTTTTGTGAGTAAAAAGAAAACATTATTTATAGTATCCGCTGTAGTGCTGGTTGTCTGTGCGGTGCTTGGTTTTACATACTGGAGTTTATTTGTAAAGGATAATGGTGTTTCTGAGTATGATAAACTAAAACAGGGAATGAAAGCATGGGAGAACATGGCCTATGACGGAGTTTCTGTTTATGTACCTGAGGATTATGAAGAAACTTCAAATGACTATTATAACTATTATATAAAAGACGGTGCACGTATAGTACTTACTTCGGAAGAAGTTGAAAATGATCTTGTAAACTATGTTGCGTATGCAATTAGTGCTTATCGTGAGATCACTGACGGATTTCTGTTAAAGGAAGAATTTGAAGTAGTACAGCTTAATACAACAGTTCGTGTAGTCGAATTTGACTATACACTTGCACTTGAATCGGGCAATAAAAATATATCCTGTATGACAGCATATATTTTGAATAACGGAAGGGCATACATTCTCACCTGTACAGCAGATACAGATGTTTATCAGAACTACAGGGACGATTTTGAAAGAACATACAAGACTTTCTGCATTACAGAAAGCAATGATGAAAACAGTAAAAAATAATAAAAACCTCACTTTGCAGTTTTTGTGAAGTGAGGTTGAATTTATATATGAGAGGGAAAAATGATGTTCAGCGATCTTTATATTACAGAAATAAGAATGGATAAAAAGATTCCTGCAAGTAGTTTTCTTGCAAAACTGCCTGTTATAAAAAATCTCGGCAGATCTGAAGGAATAAAATTCAACTCACCTGTAACGTTTTTTGTCGGTGAAAACGGAACAGGGAAATCCACACTTATAGAAGGCATAGCTGTAGCACTCGGTTTTAATCCCGAAGGCGGAAGCAAAAACTTTAATTTTTTCACAAATAACTCCCACTCCGAATTAAGCGACTATCTTACAATATGCAAGGGTGTGAAATTTGCCAAAGACGGTTTTTTTCTGAGGGCAGAAAGCTATTATAACTTTGCGTCAAACATAGACGAACTTGATAAGCAGGATTTAAGACTCGAAATTTCCGAAACAAGAAAAATAATAGATTCATATGGTGGCTTATCACTTCATAAACAGTCACACGGGGAAAGTTTTATGAGTATGGTAAGAAACAGACTCGGCGGAAAGGGACTATATATTTTCGATGAACCCGAAGCCGCATTATCTCCGTCAAGGGTACTTGAACTGATGTGTCACATAGACAGGCTTGTCAAGGAAGATTCGCAGTTTATTATTGCTACCCATTCACCGATGCTCATGGCATTTCCGGGTGCAGATATAATAGAACTTTCAGAATCGGGGATAAGGAATGTTGATTATAAGGAAACCGAACACTATATTATCACAAGAAGTTTTCTTAATGCACCGGAGAAATTTTTTGGGGAGATGTTTGATGTGTAGCTTTGCGGATTTTATCCACAATTACATAAACAGAAAACCCTCAAAGTGTGCATAAAAAAATCAGATCTCCTGGAGATCAAGAGTTTTTATGGTTTAACAAATTCTTTGCTCATGCATTTGTCTTGATATTGATAATAACAAATATTATTATATGCGATTTTTTGATAACGAGCTAAATTGTGATAGTTTTCGATGTTCGGAAATGGAATCAAGACAAAAGTGAGATTGTTTTTTTGAGAAGTTGAAAATATATCTTTGATTTCTATATAACCATTTGTACCGATGCAAGTGTCACTTATAAGATACTGAGAATCATTTTTTAAATCAATGAAATTGTTATCTTCCAGAATCATAACTATAAAATCAATATCGGATTTTTTATGTTCATTGTACTCGGTTATAAATTGATTTCCAGTGTAAATTTTATCAATATCAAACTTTAATAAACAACTATTTTCGTTTTGAAAAAAAGCGAAAATTTCAAACGGAGAATCATTTTCAGAACTTTTAAAAAAAGTACAATGAGAAGTTTTGTTATGTATGAAATAGTTTTTTGATAATGTATTTACACCAACTCGCAGAAAATCAAAAGCACGAATACTGTTTTGCTCGATTTTGGTATTGTTTTTGATAAACCATATTAATTCGTGATGTTTTAAATTCAGAGCGTCAACTTTTATTTTATAATAAGATTCTGTAAATTTGCCGTTTGAGTTTGGAATTTCTAATTTAAATATCCTGTTTTCTACCCATATATTATCGTTTTTTATAAAAAAGTTTCGTTGGCAGTAATTATCTGTCAGTCCTATTTCAAGGGTAAATGCTATGTCTGAAAGATATGTGATTTTCAGTTCAAATTCAACCTCATCTGATTGAATGTCCAATGTTTTGAGTGGCTGATGGTTATGTAAGATTTCTATTTTAGATGATATAGAGTAATTTGTGTTTTTCATTACCGTATCTCACTCCTATAATTCAATGTCATAATTCTTACTATAAAATTATATCATAAACTGTATACTAAAACAATCTGATTTATCAGATAATAGCTTCTTTAATTTTCCAAAGCAGGACTTATTGTTGACTGATTTAGTCCAGTTTGGTTATTGACAACATAATAACGATGAATTTATTAAATAAGTTTGAGTAAAATAATAATTGATAAATCCTTTCTATTGATGTATAATAGTAATCAAGGGAAGTAAAACTAAAAAAGTTTTGCCCCGATTATTTTGACTCAATCCTGTTAAATTATAAACAATGCAGGCTATTTGTTTAGCAGGATAAATTATGATGAAATTTTAAGTTATTTTGTCAGAGCATATTGTCAATCAATTTAAAAAATCAAGCAATTCAATTCAATCAATTCAAATCAAAAAACTAAACTTAAACTGATAAGGAGTAGTAAGCGTGGATAATCAGAAAAACTATGGTATAGTAGACAGCGTTGAAAAACTCGAAGAGGCGTTTGTAAGAGTGAGAGCGGCTCAGAAAGAATTTTCAACATTTACTCAGGAACAGGTAGATAAGATTTTCAAAGCTGCTGCAGTTGCGGCAAATAAAATGAGAATACCTCTTGCTAAGATGGCTGTTGAAGAGACAGGCATGGGTATTGTTGAGGATAAAGTAATAAAGAATAATTACGCTGCCGAGCATATCTATAATGCTTACAAGGACACAAAAACTTGCGGTGTTATAGAAGAAGACAAGGCTTACGGAGTAAAGAAGATAGCAGAACCGATCGGTGTTATTGCGGCTGTTATTCCGACAACAAATCCTACTTCTACAGCAATATTCAAGACAATGCTCGCTCTTAAAACAAGAAACGGTATCATAATCAGTCCTCACCCAAGAGCAAAGAAATGTACTATAGAAGCTGCAAAGGTAGTTCTTGAAGCTGCTGTAGCTGCAGGTGCTCCTGAAGGACTTATAAGCTGGATAGATGTTCCTTCACTCGAAATGACAAATCTCGTTATGAAGGAAGCTGACATAATTCTTGCAACAGGTGGTCCGGGAATGGTTAAGGCTGCTTATTCAAGCGGTAAGCCGGCTCTCGGTGTTGGTGCAGGTAATACTCCTGCTATAATTGACGATACTGCTGATATCAAACTTGCAGTAAGCTCAATTATCCACTCAAAGACATTTGACAACGGTATGATCTGTGCTTCAGAACAGTCTGTAATTGTTCTCGACAGCATTTACAAGAAAGTAAAGAAAGAATTTGCAGACAGAGGTTGCTATTTCTTAAATGATGATGAAACAGAAAAGGTAAGAAAGACTATAATCATAAACGGTGCGCTCAACGCTAAGATCGTTGGACAGTCAGCACATAAGATAGCTGAACTTTCAGGCGTTACAGTTCCTGAGGATACAAAGATCCTTATAGGCGAAGTAACAAGCGTTGATCTTTCCGAAGAATTTGCACATGAAAAACTTTCACCTGTTCTTGCTATGTATAAGGTATCAAGCTTTGAAGAAGCTCTCGACAAGGCTGAAGTACTCGTAGCAGACGGCGGTTATGGTCATACATCATCTGTATACCTCAACGCTGTAACAGAAAAGGCAAAGATCGACCAGTTCGGTGCAAGAATGAAGACTTGCCGTATACTCGTAAACACACCATCATCACACGGCGGTATCGGTGACCTTTATAACTTCAAGCTTGCTCCTTCACTCACACTCGGTTGCGGTTCATGGGGCGGTAACTCCGTTTCTGAAAACGTAGGTGTAAAACACCTCATCAACATAAAGACAGTAGCTGAGAGGAGAGAAAATATGCTTTGGTTCAGAGCACCTGAAAAGGTATATATCAAGAAGGGTTGTCTCCCTGTAGCTCTTGATGAATTGAAAAACGTACTCGGAAAGAAGAAAGTATTTATCGTAACAGACTCTTTCCTTTACAATAACGGTTATACAAAACCTGTAACAGATAAACTCGATGAAATGGGCATCGTTCACTCAACATTCTTCAACGTTGCTCCTGATCCGTCACTCGCATCAGCTAAGGAAGGTGCTGCAGCAATGACAGCTTTCCAGCCTGACTGTATAATTGCTGTCGGCGGTGGTTCTGCAATGGACGCTGCCAAGATCATGTGGGTTCTTTACGAACATCCGGATGCAGACTTCATGGATATGGCAATGCGTTTTATCGACATAAGAAAGAGAGTTTACACATTCCCTAAGATGGGCGAAAAAGCATACTTTATCGCTGTTCCTACATCAGCAGGTACAGGTTCGGAAGTTACACCGTTTGCTGTTATCACTGACGAACAGACAGGTGTTAAGTATCCGCTCGCTGACTACGAACTTATGCCTAACATGGCAATAGTTGACGCTGATATGATGATGGACGCTCCTAAGGGTCTTACAGCAGCATCAGGTATAGACGCTGTATCTCATGCTATTGAAGCATATGCAGCTATGCTCGCTACTGATTACACAGATGGTCTTGCACTTCGTGCATTAAAGGTTATATTCGAATATCTCCCAAGAGCATATGACAACGGTCCTAATGATCCTGTTGCCCGTGAAAAGATGGCTAATGCCGCTACAATGGCAGGTATGGCTTTCGCAAACGCGTTCCTCGGTGTGTGTCACTCTATGGCTCATAAACTTGGTGCGTTCTGGCACATTCCTCATGGTGTTGCAAACGCTCTTATGCTTGAACAGGTTATGAGATTTAACGCTGATGAGTCACCTGTAAAGATGGGTACATTCTCACAGTATGATCATCCGCATACACTTTCACGTTATGCAGAGATCGCTGATTATCTTGATATCAAGGGCAAAAATGACAACGAAAAACTCGAAGGTCTTATCAAGAAGGTAAACGAACTCAGAGCAAAGGTTGGCATCAAGCCTACTATAAAGGATTATGTTCCTGATGAGGCTGCATTCCTCGAACGTCTTGACGATATGTCAGAGCAGGCATTTGACGACCAGTGTACAGGTGCAAACCCAAGATATCCTCTTATCAAGGAAATCAAGCAGATGTACCTCAACGCTTACTATGGCAAAAATGACTGATTAACTTGAAAAATTAAAGCTGTCGTATAATAATGGTGCGACAGCTTTTAATTGAACTTTTTTATGAATTTTTCATAAAAAACTATTGTATTTTGTTTTTAAATGTGATATAATCAACATATAGTTTTTAGCTGTAAATCAAGCAGTTTATTTATTTTTGATTTATATAAATAAGCAAAAATTTTTAAGATCCGGCAAGGAGGAGATTTTTTATGAATTTAGACAATGTAATTGCAAAGAGAGTACGTAAGACTATTTATCGTGACGGTAACAAGTCAATAAAGGTATTTGATGAAGGATATTCAAAGTCCGATATACTTAACGAAGCACTCAATCAGGCAAGAGTTGAAGAAACAGGTATAGCAATGCCGAAGGTTATTGAAGTAACTGCTATAGACGGAAAGTGGGCAATAGTTTCCGACTTCATCGAAGGCACAACACTTGCTGAACTTATGGAGAAAAACCCTGACAAGATGGATCAGTATCTTGAGATGTTTGTAGATCTCCAGATGTCCGTACACGAAAAGAAAGCACCGCTTCTTAACAAGCTTAAAGACAAGATGAACAGAAAAATCTCTGCTACATCACTTGACGCTACAACACGTTATGAACTTCACACACGTCTTGAAAGTATGCCTAAGCACAACAAAGTTTGCCATGGCGACTTCAACCCAAGTAACGTTATTATTTCAAAGGACGGCACACCGTATATTATAGACTGGGCACACGCAACACAGGGTAACGCATCAGCTGACGTTGCAAGAACATATCTTCTTTTCTCACTTGCAGGAAAGCCTGATATCGCAGATAAGTATCTTGATCTTTTCTGCAAAAAGAGTGACACAGCCAAGCAGTACATTCAGAAGTGGATGCCGATAGTTGCCGCTTCACAGTCTGTAAAGGGCAAACCTGAAGAACAGGCACTTCTTTCAAAGTGGATAGATGTTGTTGAGTACGAATAATATCAAGTATCACATATAGCAAAAACAAATCCCGCAGATTAAAAAAATTTCTGTGGGATTTGTTTTTATAGGTTGCAGTTATGGCTGTTTTTATATGTGTTTATGGTATTAAAAAAATTTTTTTAATTTTCTTGTCAGGAATCAATGAGTTGTTTTGTTATTATTAATAGAAGCATTAATAAAGTCTTTTTTTAGAGATCTCATTTTAAAAAGGAGAAAGAGTTTATGTTGGGGGTATGCTTTACAATAATTGATGATGAGAATGATAAAGATAAATTTGAAGAATTATATTTAAAATACAGACAGCGTATGTATGCGATAGCGTATTCTATTCTCAGAAATTCACACGATGCCGAAGATGCTGTTGGGCACGCGTTTTTATCTGTTGCAAATAATTTTAAAAAAATTTCTTTATTTTCTTGTCAGGAACTTGAGGCTTATATTGTTATTATTATTAGAAACACTTCTATAAACATATTCAATCAGAATAAAAAAAGGTCCGAGCGTAATACGGAGATGGACGATAATATATCCGAAAGCAGTGATATTCTTGAAAAATATGAATACAAGAGAGTTGTTGAGAAGATTTCCGGGTTACCTGAAAGTTATAAAGATGTTTTTCTGATGTATTATGTTCTAGGGTTTAGTAGTAATGAAATTGCCGAAATGTTCAGGATTTCCAAATCAGCTGTATGGAAAAGACTTGAACGAGGGAAGAAAATACTTAAAAAGGAGTTGGATAATGATGAGCAATGTGTCTGATGACAATTTTAAAAATGCAGTCAGTGAAGCACTTTTATCAGAATATACGGATATGTTGCCGGAACAATGTGAAGAACATATTTTTTCAAGAAAATTTGAAAAGAAGATGTCCAGACTTATAAAACGGCGTAATAAAATTTATTATCCTTTTATAAACAACACATTTAAAAGAACAGCTGTAGCCATTGGTGCATTGGTGATTGCGTCAACTGTTTCGGTGGTTAAAATTGATGCGTTGAGGGAAGTGTTTGTAAATATAAAATTTAATATATTTGAAAAATATTCTGTTATAACTCCTGCAGATGATAAGCAAGTGCCTGAAACCATTGAAGATATTTATGAAATTACTTATGATTTGAGTGGGTATGAAGTAGTTTATGAAATGTTGGATAATACTAAAAATTGTATTGAATATTTGAAAGATGATATTAGTATTGATTTTACGCAATATGTAAAAGATACTTCATTAACACTTAATACTGAAAATGCCAATATTGAAAATGTAATGATTAATAAAATTGAAGCGATATATTTTATAGATTATAAAGGTTATCATTATTTAACATGGGATAACGGAGATTATTTATTTTGTATTATCACAAACACAAAAAAAGAAACTTTGTTTGATATTGCTGAATCTGTTAAAGTATTGAAATAATACGTTTGTATTGTTTGAATTTACTAATTTCAATTTATAAAATTTGTTTAAAAAGTAGAACTCACTTTTAATTTCAATTTTCTTGTCAGGATTTATGCTTATATATTGTTATTATTTATGAGTATGGTTAAAAGGTGATATACCTTTATACTTTACATCTTATTATAGATAGGGGGTGTGTCAGATGTTGAAGAAACTTTTAAGTTTAGTATGTGGTGTTGCTACTTCATTTTGTGTAGGTACAACTAATATTTCCGCAGAGAATATTTCTCCGTATTCTTTGTATCTTAAATCAACAAGTTCAGAATTGTCAATTTCAAACTCAACAGCAACTTGTACAAGTGGAGCTACAGGGTATTCCGGAACTACAACAAAGATTAATATAGTTCAGACTCTTGAAGTAAAAGGATTTGCATACACTTGGATAATAGTTGATATCTGGAGCGAAACTGATACTGGATATCGTGGAAATGCAACAAATACCAAAAGCAACTTACCAAGCGGTACATACAGATTAAAATCTGTTTTTACTGCTTATTCAGGAAATAACTCAGAAGAAATTACTGCTTACAGCACTGAGGAAAATGCCTGATTTTTAAAATTACTTTTTGTGAGTAATTTTAAGATAATTCATAGTATTATGCTATGAAAATTGAATAATTTAAAATTGAAAAAAGGGAATTGACTTAATTGTCAAAAAATTGGAGGAAATTTGCTATGAAAAAATTTAGAACTTTAATTACAGGAATCTTATCATTGGCTATGTGTGTGTCTGTTTCAGGGGTAAGTGCAAGTGCATCTACATCTACAACCTACTTAAAGGGTGATGTGAACGGAAACGGCACTGTAGATTTGACAGATCTTACGAATCTTTCGTTGTTTCTCGGAGGCAGTAACTCTACTGCTGATGATTTGATGTCGCAGAGACTAGATGTTGATTTAGATGGTATTATTGATTATTGTGATATTGATGCGATATCTGATATTATACGTTATGATATTCCAACATGTTTAATTTCATATACATCCACAAATGAGAGTATTCCAGCTCAGTCTGCTGTTTCATATGGTAAATATAATGCATCTACAGGAACAAAAGTTGGTAATAACTACACGTTATCACCTGTTTCTTCTATAACAGATATGTCACCTCGTGCAATTATCGGAAATGACACAAGAGAAATAGATTATTCTAAAAGTGGTGTAGTACGGTTAAATTACACTAAATTGATTGATGGAGTTGCAAAAAGGTATGTAGTTACTGGTTTTGTTGTAGATGAACATACGATTTTAACATCGGCTCATTGCTTATATGAAGCAGAAAAAGAAGCTTTAGCGTATGATTTATCTTATACGTTGTATAGTTCAGATGGAACTTCTAATGGTACATATGGTGCTGATTATTATCATGTACCTCAGGATTACTTAGATTTATCATCATATTCTCCAGAATCAGATTATGCATTGATTACTGTATCTCAAGATTTGTATGACTATATGTGTTTTGACTTAGGTGTAGCACGTGATAAAGTTAGAAATACAAATCCTGAAATATACGTTACTGGATATAGTGTGATAAATAATCCGTCACGTCCAGAATTGTTTTTTGAAATGGTAACAGGTTCTGGTTTCCTTGCAGAGAGTAAAACATCATCAAAATGTTTATATTACAATACAGATACTGTTGGTGGTGAAAGTGGTAGCCCTGTATATGTTATGAACTCCGATGGGAGTATGACAGTAATTGGTATACACAGTGGTAGTAATGGCGCTTATAGTAATACAGCAAAAAGAATAGACACTAATATAATGCATTTTATTTATAACAATCCAAATCTTTAAGGAGGAATTTCTATGAAAAAATTTAAATCTTTACTCGCAGTTTTATCCGCAGTTACAATCTTGTCCGTTACCTCTTTTAACGTTCTCCAAGTAAATGCAGAAGCTAAATTATTAGGTACTGATGCTGATGGAAATGAAATTTGGGGCGGAACATATGACGAACTTATTGGTTTTGATGAAGAAGGTAATCCGATAATTGAAGTGTTTAAAAGTGATGGACCTATACCTGAACAAGCACTTCTCCCAACCCCCGGTGACATCGACAACAATAACAGCGTAGATTTAACCGATCTTACAGAACTTTCACTTTATCTGATTGGTGACAAAACATTCAACGATTTTGAAATGTACACAGCAGACACAAACGGTGACAATGAAGTAAACCTCGCTGACCTTGCACACCTTAAGCAGTATATCATGTGCGAAGATGTAAAGCTTGGATAAAAGTGTATAATCCATATAATTTTTTTCACACACAAAAAATTTAATACACTCTCCACTCCTGCTACACCCGTACTCCTTGTAGCAGGAGTTTTTTTATTTCCACATCGCTAATATACAATGCATACAAAAAATCAATACTCAATTTATTAATTCCTACAAATTAATTTTTAAATCCAACATTTTAGCCTGTTCGATTGTTATATTTATAGAGTATCTCAAATAGAGCATCTCAAAATTCGTACATTAAAAATATAATTTAATCAGGAGGAATTTTTTATGAAAAAGTTTAAATCATTACTCGCAGTTTTATCCGCAGTTACAATCTTATCTGCCAGTTCCTTAAATGTTTTACAGGTAAATGCTATAGCTAAATTATTAGGAACTGATGCTAATGAAAATGAAATCTGGGGTGGTTATTATGATGAACTTGTTGGTTTTGATGAAGAAGGTAATCCAATAATAGAAAACCACGCACCTATTAATTCTGATGGTCTTATAATTGTATCAACAACTGCACCTCTCACAACCCCCGACGACATAATCAATGACAAAGAAATCAGTGATTCATTTGAACCATTCAAATTTATCTACGAACTCCTTGATGTTGTAAATGCATATCTAAAGGATAATAAAGACCTTGACTGGCGTACAGTCGGTGACAAACTCAACCTCGATGACCCGACAAAGAGCAAGGTGGAAATTATCGCAGGCAATGAAGAATCAGCAAAAGCTATTGAAAGTTACATTGAATCACAGGGCTACAGCAAAGATTTACTTGAAATATCTGTTAATCCTGATTTTGTAATAAAACCGGATATTTTTTCACCTGAACTTAATGATTTTACTGAGAACCCAATTTGCGACAAAGAAACCAGTAATTCATTTGAGTCATTCAAATCCATCTATGAACTCCTTGATGTTGTAAATGCATATCTAAAGGATAATAAAGAACTTGATTGGCGTACAGTCGGCGACAAACTCAACCTCGATGACCCGACAAAGAGCAAGGTGGAAATTATCGCAGGCAATGAAGAATCAGCAAAAGCTATTGAAAGTTACATTGAATCACAGGGCTACAGCAAAGATTTACTTGAAATCTCCATTGATCCGGACTTTGTGATACAGCCTGATATTCTTTCTCCTCTGATCCCCGACTATAACGGTGATAATGTGACAGACCTTACAGACCTTACGGCATTAAGTCTTTATTTGATTGGCGATGCAGAGTGGAATGATAGCCAGATAATCAACTTCGACTGTAATGCAGACGGAAAGACAAACATCGCTGACCTTGCACACTTAAAGCAGTACATCATGTGCGAAGATGTAAAGCTTGGATAAAAGTACATTATTTTTCTTACACACCAAAAAAATTAATACACTCTCCGCTCCTGCTACACCTTACTCCTTGTAGCAGGAGTTTTTTCATAAGAAAACCCCACTTGCAAGGTGGGGCATAATGTTGCTATTGAGTTGTATTAACATAGTAATAGCACTATTTCTTTTTAAGTTCGGCGATTGCACCGTAATGCAGGATATCAAATTCGTCGGGTGCTGTTTTTTCGAGCATTGCGAGATGTTCGGTTTCCCATCGGTTTACTTCGTCGGGGGTAAGGGAAGCGCCTACGCCACGACAGGCTTTCATTCTTCCGTTCCAGCTTTCACGGGTGAAATGAACGTTTAGTTTGTATTCATCGTGATATATAAGTTCAAATTTTTCCTTGTAACACTCCGGAATATGTATCGGGTGCATGGTTTCTCCGGCTCCGCTCCAGTTCGGGCTGTATCTGAGTACGATTTTTTCGCTTTCGCCTGCGATTTTATCTTCAAAAGGTAGCCATGCCATATACAGCACAAGGATTCGTCCGTCTTTTTTCAAAAAATTATATAACTTCGGCATGATATTTTCATGGTCAAAGTACCAGAAACATTGACAGGCTGTAATCACATCAAATGAATTTTCCTCAAATTTTAAATTTTCAGCCGAATAAGCGTAATACTCAATATCCATACCTTCTGACAAAATCTTTGCCTGTTCTATCTGATTTTCGGAAATGTCCGTACCTGTCCACTTTCCGCCATAAGAATACATATTTCTCGGTAAAACCCCCGTTCCTGTACCCAGATCAAGTATATTCTGTCCTTTTATACACAAATTTCGGTCAATGATTTTCTTATAAAATTCATGTGGGTAAATGTCACGATATTTTGCATAATCAGATGAAGTTTTTCCCCAGTCAAAAGCTTTTCCGCCATCTAAGTTTTTGTCAGTAATCTCCATTGAAAATTCCTCCATAGTTCTGTTTTTTACGTCTATTATATCAAAACCATGTTAAAATGTCAATCCTTGTTTTACCAAAAATGTGCTGGTAACGCTTGACTTTTGCTTTGTTCTGAATTATAATAAAATTAAATAAAGTCATAGTTTTTATGAGAAAAACTTTATTGCCGGACTAAATCAAAGAAATAATAATAAATGACAGGAGAACAACACAATGACATACGAAAGAGAAACAATAACAGGCACAAATCGTGAGTATAAGGACAGATTATTTAAATTTATTTTCGGAAACCCTGAAAATAAGGAATGGACATTGAGTTTGTATAATGCTGTAAACGGTTCATCATATACAAATCCTGATGATATAAAGCTTACGACCCTTGAAAACGTGGTATATATGAATATGAAAAACGATGTATCTTTCCTGATTGCCGATACAATGAGCTTTTATGAACAGCAGTCATCGTTCAATCCGAATATGCCAATGAGATTTTTTGTTTATGCCGGAATGGTT
>JAGAKZ010000108.1 GCA_017848115.1 Oscillospiraceae bacterium | reverse complement strand
TTTTGCATGATAAAAATAAAAACCGTAGGACATACGGGGTTAGCTCGCTTATGCTTAGTACGTTAGTACTATCGAACGAGAACCGAAACTTATCTATAGAGATGGGAAGCCCCCACCTCTATAGGTGGGGGAGGATGTCACGTTGCCAAATGGCAAATATGGTTTTGGCAGAATATTTGAATCGCCATGTGTGGCATTTTACAAACATATCGGTGAAACTGAAAAAGATGTACCTCCTACAGAAGACTATGCTTTTATAGTTTGTGTCTATAGTTATGCTGTTACTGAAATGAAGATGGTTGAAAAGAGGAAGTTTGAAAGCATAGAAGAAGTAGCTCATCCACTTATGTACATAAAAGACCCCATTTCAAAAGAATTTTTCTTGTATATAGATGATGAAATACGCCCTGCTACACGTGAGGAGTGCAGAAATCTTGAAGTGTGTGCAGTTTGGGACTTGGATCATGTCAGAGATCGTCTTATGGGAAATGATATATGGAATGATAAAGAGTGGGACTAAAAATTTTTAAAATTCGACTTTTATGTTGCAAGGGTGCAAAACGTCAAGCCTATGGTTTTTAATGATATATGCGGTTATTATGAGGTTAATGACAGGTGTTATTGGTAATAAAACATTGACTATAAATAAAAAAACAGCAAACTTTTGAAGTCTGCTGTTTTTTTTATTTATCACGATTTTTCGTAAGCGATACGTTTAACCCCGACTTCCAGAAAGCACAAAATTATGCTATACTTGTGATACAAAATAATTCAAGTATAGAAAAGGAGCAGATCAGATGGAAAATAAAATTCCTGAAGAGTGGATAGAAATGGTGAGAAGTCAGGAGCACAGTGGAAAAAATGCATCAGCATGGTGCAAAGAAAACGGAATAGCATCTTCAACATTTTACTATCGTCGCAAAAAGGTAAAAGAAGCAGTAAAAGAAGAAATAGGATCAGTAAGTGAAAAAAATGAAGTTGTCAGAATAGAATTCAAAGACGAAGAAAGAACATCAGGCTTTCCAGTAGTAAATAATGAAAAAATCAGAATGATAAAAGGAGATGTTCTGTTTGAATTTCCGTTGTCAGTAACCGGAGAGATTCTTTCAGCAGTTATGAGAGGCGGTGGATTATGCTGAGAGAAGCGAATGCGGAAAACCTCTATCTGATAACAGGGTACACAGATATGCGCAAAGGATTAATGAGTCTGGTAGAAATAGTACAAAGTCAGTATAATCTGGATCCGTATACAGACAGTCTTTTTCTTTTCTGCGGAAGAAATGCACGCAAGTTAAAGGCACTGTACTGGGAGGGAGACGGATTTCTGCTAATGAGCAAATCCTTAAGCAGTAAAGAAAGTAAATATCACTGGCCAAGGAATGCAGATGAAGCAAGAAATCTTACTCGAGATCAGTTTACATGGCTGATGCAGGGATTATCAGTTGACCAGCCGAAAGCAATAAGAAAAACAAATGAGAGATTTGATTTGTACTAAGTTTTCAACAGCAAAGTGTTGAGAATAATTCTACACTTTGAAGCACGTAAATATGCAGTTTTCGATTGAGAAAAAGGATGAAATGATGTATAATATAAAAGATAAATAAAATCTTTTGGAGGCGCATCAAAATGTCAGAAATCAATAAAGAAAACCTAAGCCCTGAAGTGGCAGCATATATTACGGCTTTGGAAAACAAGGTAGAAAAGCTTCAGTCAACAGTAGATAATCTGAATGAGATGCTCGTAAAAAGAAATAAAATGCTTTTTGGCCGTTCAAGTGAAAAAACGGAATATATAGATGGCTCAGAGCAGCTTTGTTTTTTCAATGAAGCTGAACTTGAATATAACAAGGGAGCTAAAGAACCTACACCAGCTAATATCGAAGTAAAGGGGCACACGAGAAAGCCTAAGAGAAGCAAAGAAGAAATATTCCGGTCTCTTGAACACAAGGAATACACAGAACCATTAAGTGAATCAGAAAAAACATGTAAGGAATGCGGAAAACAGCTGGAATACATCGGAAGAGATCTTGTAAGACAGGAACTTCACATGATTCCTGCACAAGCATATATAGTTGATGTATATCAGGAAAAATATAAATGTGCAGAGTGCGAAAAGAAAACAGACAAAGCAGAAGTTACTGCTTCAAAACCAGCCCCACTGCCTGTAAAAGGAAGTATGGCGGCAGCATCGGCAGTTGCATATGTTATGGTAGAAAAGTTTCAGATGGGTGCACCACTGTACAGGCTTGAGCAATACTGGAAAAGTCGTGGTGTTGATCTTAACCGAAACACAATGGCTCGCTGGATAATGCTTGCATCACTGTTGTTTGAACCATTTGTGAAGCTGTTCCATAAAGAGTTGATGGAAATGAAAATAATTCATTCCGATGAAACGAGCCTAAGGGTTTTGAAACGAGATGGAGTAACAACCAATACGAAATCGACCATGTGGGTAACAGTTTCCGGAAAGTATGAAGAGCATCAGATATCATTGTATACATACTTTCGGAATAAATCTCAGGAAAGTGCAAACAAACTTCTTGGAGAGTATACAGGATGCCTTACTTCTGACGGATATCAAGTCTATGGAAACCTTGATAATTGCCAACATTCAGGATGCTGGGCTCATTGCAGACGTAAATTTCTGGATACTGTACCTCAGGGTAAAAAAGAAGGAAAGGCATACGATGCCCTTCAGATAATAACAAAAATGCTGCACGAGGATAAGCAAATACTTGAATCATATTCCTCTGAAGCCGACATACTAAATCATCGTCAGGAAAAAATTAAGCCTATTCTTGACGAGTTTTGGTCGTACCTTGAAAAAATTGTGCCTTTACCGGGAAGTCATCTTGATACAGCGGTATCTTATGCCATAAATCACAAAAAACAACTAAGCATGTTTGCAGACAGTGGAAGGCTTGAAAGCACAAATAATCGTGCCGAGCGCCAAATAAAGCCGTTTGTCATGGCTAGAAAAGGCTTTCTTTTTGCTGACACTGAACGCGGAGCTGAAGCGAGTGCTCGGGTATTTACTATGGTAGAAACGGCAAAGCTAAATAATCTTGACGTTTATGGATATTTGGTTTTCCTTCTTTCTGAATTACCAAAGCTCGGAACTGAACCGACAGAAGATCAGATCAAACCATATCTTCCATGGAGTGACCAGCTTCCTGATTACTGCAAAAATCAATCCAAGATTTAATGATAAGCGAACTACCTGCACTAGGGGTTCGCTTTACTATTTCCAACGCGTCTGGATGTATCGCTTACGATTTTTCTTTTTAAGCATTTTCTTTTCATACATGATTTTGTCGGCTTCAGACAGGAGTTTGTTGAAGTCGCCGTATTCTTCGTATGGAACAGAGAATATTCCGACACTTGTAGAAACCTTGTATGGCTTTTTAGAAATAGAGTTGTATCTTTCAAGGAAAGCATGGATCTTATTTTCGATCTCATCTTTATCATATGTGCCGAAAAACCAGCTTATAAGTTCGTCACCGCCAAATCTTGAACACAAAGCATTGTCAGGACAGCTGTGTTTGAGTGCGAGTGCTGATACCTTGATCGCGTTGTCACCTTCTTTGTGTCCGAAAGTGTCGTTTATATACTTTAGTCCGTCAAGGTCAGTTATGATGATATTCAGCGTTTCTCCCGTATGGTCTTCGTTTTTCAGGCACTTTGAAACAGCCTTGAAAAATCCATGGCGGTTGTAAAGACTTGTGAGGGAGTCGTATTTGTACATATTTTCTACCTGGCTTATCAGGTGTTTCTGATATCTCATGTCACGGATACCGCCGATTGCGGTATTAAGCGCCATAGTAGCCCATGTAGTTTCCTGATAATCTGTTACTTTTGCATTTTTAAAGTGGAAACATACATAACCTATTGGTACATTCATGTAGTCGATAGCAAGAAAAAGCAGAGGTATTCCAAGTGCAAGTTTTGAGCTGAGATTCGGGATTATATCTTTTCTTTTGATTTCCTGCATATCCATAAGATCTTCGGAGTCACAGAAAACAAACATATTGTCTTCAAAACCTTTGCATTCGTCACCAACAGGATTTATCGTATCGTCTATACATGATGCGTTTAATATACAACACATTTCAATATGATGTTTTGCAGATTTCCAGAGTTTTGATGCATCTTCAAAAGAACATATCTGCATTTTATTTGATATACTCATCATGACGCAACCTTCGTCCTGATGTCTGAAAAATCTGTTGTTAAGATTTGCAAAATACGTACTTAAATCTATTTTTGAATTTACAGTACAACCGCATGAATCAAAAATAAGAAGCTCGCAGTCAACTGTATTATTTTCTTTTATTATTCCTGTCTCAAAATAATCTATTATAAGTTCGACCGCAACTTTTGCCATAGTTTTATAACTGCATGAAACTGTGGTTATTTTTGGACAGGTCAGATATACTTCATCTATACCGTCAAATCCTGTAACTATTACGTCCTGCGGAACAGAATATCCTGCCTGCTGAAGAATAGTACAGACTGTGATCGCCATTATGTCATTTGCACATATTATTGCACGAGGAATTTTTCCTGATTTTATAATTTTTTCTGTTGCAATTATGGTAGGTTCGGTCCAGAAGTCACCATAGCTTACCATACTTTCATCAAAAGGAATACCATGCTCTTCAAGTGTCTGCATAAAAACTTCACGTCTTGAATCGGCAAAAGGATTTCCTTTACTTCCGCTCATAAAATGAATATCTGTAATGCCGTGTTCGACTATGATATGTTCTATTACAGATTTCATACCTGTGCGGTGATCGAAGTTTATGTTTATGCAGTTTTCATAGTAGCCTTCAATTATTACAGCAGGAATATTGTTGCTTCTTGCTCTGTCAATAATTCTTTGAGACAGAGGATGACATTTTAGTTTATCGTCCATAATAATAACTGCATCCGTAATGTCATAATCTATCAGATCGTATACAGCGGCATCACCTCTGTCAACGTCTTCAAAACGGTGCAGTGCTTCATCATACATATGAAGCTCGGTGCATATCGTGTAAACAAAAAGCCGGCATTTGTGCGGACATAGTAAATTATTTAGTGAGTTTATAAATTCGTAGTTTGGTAAATCATGTATACGTGATATACATAAAGCGATTATTTTGTAACCATCAATCATGGTCTTCCCCCCCTTGCCCTATCATTATATATTATTTTAACATATTTATAATACTTTTTCAATTGTTTTTTTCGATATTTACTGATTGATAAATTTATAAATTTCAACAGTTGCTTTTGTGCATTATAACGGTTATAATTATATTATAAAATCAGAAAAAAGTATATATTTATCAATTGGGGGTGATTTGTATGTTAATGACAGACCCGGCAGGTTTTAGTATCCTTGATATACTTTCAGAAAAACCGTCTGATATAACGGAACTTTCGGAAAAACTCAGTGCTGATATTGATAAAACAGGCGAGACTCTGACTGCTCTTGAGAAATCAGGTTATATATATAATAAAGAAAACGTTTATTATATAAACAAAAATTCTTTTAAAGAACTGTCATGTAAAATAGAAAAATATTGCGCTGAGGAAGAGGAGGAAATATATCAGCTTGACACCAAAAAAGCTTTGTCAGAACACTTTTTCGCCAAAAGAGAAAATGGATTCTCATATGCGCCTTTTGAAAGGGAAATAGCTTTTTATGAAAGTGTACGTTCGGGAAGTCTTGAAACAGTAAAAACACTTTTTACACCACTTGGCGGAGAAGGTTTCGGGGTGTTGTGCAGTGATGAACTGAGAAATCTCAAATATCATCTGGTCATATCCATTGCTATGATAACAAGATTTTGTATAAATGGCGGAATGACTCCCGAAGAAGCGTACAGCATGAGTGATGTGTATATAAGGAAAACTGACAACTGCCGTAGTCATAAAGAAATAAATGAAGTACATTATGAAATGGTAGTGGCTTTTACCAAAGAAATGCGCAGAATACGTAACAAGTGCATTTATTCGAGAACAGTTGTGCATATGATAGACTATATAAGTGAGCATCTTCATGAAAAAATACTTATCACTGATATAGCGAAAGCAGTAAAATGCAGTGTTCCTTATCTTTCGAGAATTTTTCATGCGGAAACAGGAATGCCTGTGAGTACGTACATAACTCAGAAAAAAATAGAGGCAGCTGCAAATATGATACAGTTTTCAAACTGTTCGGCTCTTGAAATAAGCAACTACCTTCATTTCAGTTCGCAGAGTTATTTTATAAAACAGTTTAAAAATATCATCGGCATGACACCAAAAGAGTACAGAAACAAATATTATTCTGTCGGTTGGCTTACAAGCAAAATAAAAAAAGAAGGTTAAGATATTACTATTTTAGATGGTAAAATGATATTAATAAAATCATTGTAATGATATACTCAAAATATACTGCAGAGTATGTTTTATACCCTGATAATACGAAGAACTACAACTTGTAATCAAATGAAATATTGTTTTTTTCTGCAGTCTGTTTTTTAGAGCAAAACTTTGAAGATTACTTTTTAAATCTGTCGGAGGTTATAAAGAAATGAAGAAGTATATCAAAAATAAGATTTTTTTATTTTCGCTTTTAGCAAGTGTTTGTATGGGTGGCGTGTGTGTAAGTGCAGCCGGAAACCTTGATTTTGATGCTGATGGCAAAATAAGTGTAAATGATTTTAATGCTTATTGTAAATATTTCATAGGAAAAAGTACATATATTTCAGGAGATACAGATGTGAATAATGATGGTAAAGTAAATATTGCTGATGTCTGTGTGCTTAAAAATACAATTGCAGATCCACCGCAGACTCCTTCCGGTTCGTCTATACCGGATTACGGAACAGCACCTGACACATCGGCAACGATATATTCCAACTTCAGACAGGGAGAAACTAAAGAATTCTTCGCGTCAGACGGTTGGTCGAACGGTTCATGTTTTGACTGTGTATGGAGAGGTTCAAATGCAACATTTAAAGATGGTGCGTTAAACCTTACTATAGACAAGGATTACAGCGGACAGTACAATTATTCCGGAGCAGAGTACAGAACATATGATTTCTATCACTACGGATATTATGAAACATCTATGCAGGCAATAAAGAATGACGGTGTAGTATCATCATTCTTTACATACACAGGTCCTTCAGACAATAATCCGTGGGACGAAATAGATATCGAAATTCTTGGTAAGGATACCACAAAGGTACAGCTCAACTACTATACAAACGGAGTAGGAAATCACGAATATATGTATGATCTCGGATTTGATGCTTCTGAGGGT
>JAGAKZ010000107.1 GCA_017848115.1 Oscillospiraceae bacterium | reverse complement strand
TTGATAGTACGTAAAATTAGTACGTTTTCTCAAAAAAATCTAAGCTGAATATTATGCGCCTGACGACGTATTTACGAAAAACGGAGCCTTTTCGGAGCTCCGTTTTTTCAATTTAAGTGGCAAACTCGGGTTATATCATTATTGCAAAAAAAAATCAACTGTATTATGTAAAATAGCAAAATAAAATAGGTGTTGCAATTAATAAACTTTTGATAGGATATTTATGTAATGGAAAAAATATATAATATATCGAAAAAACGAATGCCTGAGTAAGCATTCGTTTTTGTAAGTTATATAAATTTTTTAAATTTGTATCCGGCTGAATTGACAGTTTTTATAATAACGTCATTATCAATTTCATCATGTAATGTGATAAATACTTTATTTTTGTCGGGAACGGCAGTTACAGTTTCTATCTGAGGAAGTTCTGACAGTGCAGTTTCTACGCGATTTTTACAGTGATCGCACATCATGCCGTGAACTATCATTGTTTTTGAGTTTTTTGTGTTTTCCGCTTTTGTTTCTGATGTATTGAATTTGTCTTTGAAAAATCTTAATCGCAATGCATTTGTTACGACGCAGAGTGAACTGAGACTCATAGCGGCAGCACCTATCATCGGATCAAGCTTTATTCCGAACGCCGGATAAAGGACGCCTGCGGCTATCGGTATTCCGAGTATGTTGTAGAAAAAAGCCCAGAAAAGATTTATCTTGATATTTTTTATAACGGCTTTACTGAGTGTTATTGCTGTTGCGGCATCTGTCAGCGAATTTTTCATAAGAACTATATCGGCAGAATCTATAGCTATATCTGTTCCTGCGCCTATTGCTATACCTGTATTTGCTCTCATCAGAGCAGGCGCATCGTTGATACCGTCCCCTATCATTGTGACTTTCATTCCGCTTTCCATAAGAGAACGAATATGTTTTTCCTTTTCGTCAGGCATAACTTCGGCTATAGCTTCATCTATGCCAAGAGTTTTACGTACTGCCTCAGCTGTGGTTTTGTTATCGCCTGTGAGCATAATCGTTTTTATTCCGGCACGTTTAAAGTTTTCAAGAGCTTTTTTACTGCTTTCACGTATGGTGTCGGCAACAGCTATTATACCCAGTACACTGTTTTCATCAGCAAAAATAATCGGAGTTTTTCCATCAGTCGAAAGTGTATTGAGCGTTTTTTCGATATCATTTAAGCATGGCGTAGAGAGTTTTTCTTTTATAAATTTGAGATTCCCGGCAAAATATTGTATGCCTTCCGTTTTTGCGGTTACACCGAGTCCTGAACATGATGTAAAATTTTCGGCAAGCGGTATTGAGAGTTTCATTTCTTTTGCTTTTTCCATAACCGCATATGCAAGCGGATGTTCGCTTCCGGTTTCTACTGCGGCTGCGACAGAAATAAATTTTTCTTCTGTCAGGTCTTTTTTTATAAGTAATATATCAGTTACAGAAGGTTTACCGTTAGTTATGGTTCCTGTTTTGTCGAGCACTATTGTATCTGTCGTGTGAAGATTTTCGAGGCTTTCTGCTGATTTTACGAGAATTCCGTATTCGGCTGCTTTGCCTGTGCCGACCATTATTGCTACGGGAGTTGCAAGCCCAAGAGCGCATGGGCACGAAATGACAAGAACCGATATTCCGCGTGCAAGAGCAAAGTCAAAACTCTGACCGCTTATTATCCAGATAATAGTTGTTATAAAAGCTATTGCTATTACGATCGGAACAAATATGCCGCTTATTTTGTCAGCAAGTCTTGCGATAGGAGCTTTTGAGCTTCCGGCTTCGTCTACAAGTCGTATTATACCGGCAAGTGTTGTATTTTCACCTACTTGCAAGGCCCGGAACATGAAAGATCCGTTTTTATTTATTGTTGCAGAGATAACTTTGTCACCGACCTTTTTTTCTACAGGTATACTTTCGCCTGTTATTGCTGACTGATCTACGTAACCACTTCCCTCTGTTATTATTCCGTCAACAGGTATTGCGGTTCCGGGTTTTATTACAACAATATCATTTTCTGAAACTTTTTCAGCAGGAATAGTGACTTCTTCACCATTTTTTATTATAACCGCTGTTTTTGGGGCGAGTTTTACAAGTTTGTCGAGAGCGTCAGAGGTTTTTGATTTTGAACGGGCTTCGAGGTATTTCCCCACCGTTACAAGAGTTACTATCATGGCACTTGATTCATAATACAGCTCATGCGAATATTTCCGGAGCGTTTCAAAATCACCGTGTCCTGCCGCGTAAGCCATGCAGAAAAGTGAAAATGTTGCATATACAAATGATGCAAAAGAACCTGTAGCTACAAGAGAGTCCATATTTGGATGACGTTTAAGAAGTGCTTTTGAACCTTGTATGAAAAATTTTCGGTTTACATACAGTATGATAATGGTTATAAGCAATTGAATAAGAGCAGAAACTATGGCATTTTCTGTTCCAGTAAGTATTGAAGGCATCGGTAGATGCAACATATGCCCCATCGCGATATACATGAGCGGAATGAGAAGCGCTACAGAGGTAATAAGCCTTTTTTTCATATTGTTTGCCATATCAGGCTCATTTTGCTTTCTTGTTTGCCATTCTTTTCGGAAACTGTTTTCTGATGTGTTCTGATATTGCGATACAGATGCCCCGTATCCTGCCTCTATAACAGCAGAAATGATTTTATCATCAGATGTTTTTTGTTCATCATAGTCTACTGACATTTTATTAGCGAGAAGATTTACATTTACTTTTTCTACGCCGTCAACTTTTTGTACTTGTTTTGTGATAGTTACAGAACATGCGGCGCAGGTCATGCCAGTTATGAAAAATTGCTGAGATTTCATTTTTTACACGCTTTCTGTTTTTTATTTGTTACTAAATTAATTATATACCAAAATGGTATGGTTTACAAGAGGTAACTGTTTGCCAAAATAAAACTCCCGTCACGTTGTCGGTGACGGGAGTTGATTTTAAAATGATATTCCCATTGAACGCATTATTGTAAAAGCAAGCATTATTAGCATTGCAGCAATCATTGTCGGAGCAGTCATATATGCAATTGCTTTTTTTGCGCCTGATATCTCAGGACATTTTTTTTCAAGTTTAAGGTTTTCACGCTTTCCAGAAAGTTCGCATATTAAAAATATAAATCCGATAAGACAGATTGAAAATACTGTAACTTCAATGAGAAGAAGTGCTATAAGGAGCGGTATATTTTCTAAAAGGGATATAGTTGATATTTCAGGAGATGATGGGTCTATTCCCATATAGTTTGTTACAAGAGTTGCAAAGCAGCCAATAGTATTTATTATGAAGTGCAGAATGATTGACGGAATGATCGATTTTGTCTTTTCGTAAATAAAACATGAACATATTCCGACAACTCCCGCAAAAAATATCTGCGCAAAGTTTGCGTGCCAGATTCCGAAAGTAAGACCTGCTATTATTATCATACTCCATGAACCATATTTTCTGACATTTCTGTAAAGTGTAGCACGGAAAAACAATTCTTCAAAAACAGGAGCGTATATAGTGGTAGCGAGTACAGTTGCAATTGAAGTCATCAAGGACGGGCTTGACGAAAAAGTTACGGATTGTGGTTCCTGACCAAAGATAGCACCAATAAGAGCAGTTATTATTACAGTAAGAAATGAGGTTGCATATGCCAAAAATATACTTATAATTATGAATGTCGCTATCCATGAAACAGGCATTTCAGGTTTACGGAAGGTATCTTTCAGCCTTTGTGGTTTTTCAGGTTCAGTTATGTTTCGGTTTTTTAGTTTGTGTGCTATAAATACTGCTACAGAGATCCCTATAGGGTACAGAAATGTATACACCAGAATAGTGGCTATTCCATCTGAAGTAGCTGATTTATCAGGCAGTACCTTTGCAAGTCCCCATGATATAGCGTAAGTCAAAAAATAAAAAACCCAAAAGATAAGCAGGAGAATGCCGTTTATATTTGAATCACGGCGAATTTCTGATTTTAGTTCTGTTTTTTTCTCGTCCATTTTAAATTTCCTCTCTTTCTGTAAGATATCTGAGCAGACCTGAACAACCGTCGTATATATCGTTATATGCAACATCAAATCTTCCATTGTACCACGGGTCAGCGACATTGTCGTTTCTTCCTGCAAATTCGAGCAGTTTATGTACCTTGTTTTCTGGGTCTTTTCCGAATATTCTCATGATGTTGCGATTGTTGAGATCGTCCATTATAAGAAAAAGGTCGTATTTTTCGTAGTCACTCTTTTTTACCTGAACTGCATATTTTCCGTCACATGAAATTCCGTGACGTTTGAGTTCTTCTCTTGCAGGCGGATAGACAGGGTTTCCGATTTCTTCTGTGCTTGTGGCTGATGAAGAGATCTGAAAATTATCTGCTATGCCGTTTTCTCTCACAAGTTTTTTCATTATAAATTCTGCCATTGGTGAGCGGCATATATTGCCGTGGCAGACGAACATGATTTTTTTCATAGGCTCAAACCTCCGTCTTTAATGCTTTTAGGACTCATAACTACATTCATTTCTTTAATTAAGATATACTACATATTATACCTTAATCACAATTTCTTTTCAATAGATTTTTTTACTTTTTCGCTATTTCGTTGTAGTGTGACAGTAGATGTAAAACTATAGAAGTATATGGTGAAGCAAAGTGTAGTCACAGATATAACAGAACTGATTTCGTAATTTATATTTAGGTCAATTTTCCCCAACGACTCTCACAATACAATTAGAATCAATAAGGCAGTCAAGAATAATATTGGAAATGGCGCGGTTAGTTTTCGGCTTGAAATATAATAATGCCATTCACTTGATTTTCCGTTTTTGGTATCGAAATCCGTTCTTTTTCATAATGCTATTTTACCATGTCTGTCAACTTTTTTAGGGTATTAGTATCATAATTTTTATAAAACTCTTGATTTTTTGAATTTAATGTGATATAATTGTGTTTGTTATATGATAAAGTGTAGATTTTTTTATCTAAAGTAAGAAAATTTGCATTATCATTTATGATGGTTGGGGTTATACATTTCTTATTTTGTACAGGTGTGTAGCTTCAATTACACACTTTTTTAAATTTTAATAATATTAGGGGGAAAAAACATGGATCAGAACTATGGACAGCAGGTAAATCCGGCTCAGATGGCATCAAATTATGATGGTAGTGTTCTCGGATTTTTTGGAGTAAGCCTTTTGACAAGTCTTTTAATTTGTTGTACGTTGGGTATAGCAACACCATGGGCGATATGTTATTTGTGGAGATATATTATAAGCCATGTGAATATTGACGGAAGACGCTTAACATTCGATGGAAATGGTGCACAACTTTTTGGAAACTGGATTAAGTGGCTGATATTCACTATCATAACAGTTGGAATTTATAGTTTCTGGGTTTATCCAAGACTTATTAACTGGGTGGCAAAACATACACATTTTGCATAAGATAAAAATATATTTAAAGGCGAAAGTCATCTCTATTGATTTTGAGTTGACTTTCGCCTTATTTATTTTTCAAGTTTCCAGCCAAAATCTCCATGGTAGATCATCTGTCTGGTCATGCCACCGTCAATGCAGATGTTTTCGCCTGTGATAAATCCTGCTTTATCTGAGCAAAGAAACAGCACCATGTTTGCGATGTCGAGCGGATTTCCTACTCTTCCTGACGGTTGCTGAACTGCGTCTGCACCTTCATATATAGTATAATCAGTGTCAATCCACCCCGGAGAAACGGAGTTGACACGTACTTTTCCCGACAGGCTGACTGCAAGAGCGTGGGTCAGTGCCGAGATACCACCTTTTGATGCAGTATAACTTTCAGTTTGTGGCTGGCTCATTCTGTCACGGGAAGATGAAATATTGACGATAGAACCGCCATTGTTGAAGTGTGGTGCAAACAGTTTTGAAAGGTAAAACGGTGCGGTTACACCGACTGCCAGAGCATACTGGAAATCTTCATAGGAACATTTGTCAATACCTTTCATAAGAGGTGGTGCATTATTGATAAGGTAATCGATTTTTTCGTGTTTTGAAAGTACTGATTCTGCAAATTTTTCAAGCGTTTCATGGTCAGCGATATCACCTTTGTAATGTTCGCCGTCTGCATTGTCAATTATATGGACAACAGCTCCGTTTTTACGAAATTCCTCAGCGATACATTTCCCGATACCATTTGCACCACCTGTAATCACTGCGACTTTGTTTTTAAATGTGTTCATAATTTATTCTCCATAATGTAGTGATTTCTGCATCATCTAAAAACTTATTTATATAGATAATCACTATAGTATAGCATTTTTTCAGGAGTTTATCAACACCGGAATTATGGTCGTTTGTTGTTGGTTTAGTGATAGTTTTGGGTACGATTAACGGCATTACCTTAAGTTGTCGGTAATGCCGTTAAAGTTACGGGTATTATTTTTTCCATGTGTGTCTGTTAAACAGTATGAGCATCGGGTAAAGTTCGAGTCGTCCGGCGAGCATATCAAAGATAAGGACAAGCTTTGTCGGGACTGACAGAAAACCGAAGTTGCAGGTAGGGCCGACTTTGGCAAGACCCGGACCTACATTGTTAAGGTTTGATGCTACAGCAGTAAAGTTTGTTATCAGATCGTAGTCTTCAAATGAAACTATGATGATTGATGCTGTAAATATGAGCAGATAGCACACAATATACACATTTACAGAGCGAACAGTTTCATGTTCTATGGTTTTTTTGTCAATCGTTATTTTCTTTATCTGATTAGGGTGTATCATACTGAGCAGTTCTTTTGAAATACCTTTTATAAGAATCAGTATTCGTGAAATTTTGATACCACCTGCGGTACTTCCGGCACATGAACCTGTAAACATTACAAGAACTACGATTGTTTGTGAAAACTCCGGCCATTTATCAAAGTCAACAGTTGAAAATCCGGTTGTAGAAATTATTGATGATACTGTAAAGGCAGAATTTCTTATTGCTTCTCCTAAATTTCCGTACATATTGTATATATTTATTGATATACAGCTTACGGCCGTGATAAATATTAATAAAAAACAACGTACTTCACAGTTGAAGGATTCTTTTATTTTCCCGGTAAAAAGTAAGAAGTAAGAACCAAAGTTTATTGAAAAAAGCAACATAAAAACAGTTATTACTATCTGCAAATAAGATGAATAGTCTCCGAGACTGTTGTTGTGTATTGCAAAACCACCCGTTCCTGCGGTTGCAAATGCTATATTTATCGCTTCAAATGCATCAAGCCCTCCAAAGAGTAGAAGTATAAATTCTACTATAGTAAAAGAAAAATATATCGTGTATAGTATAAGTGCCGTCTTTTTTACGCGTGGAACGATTTTATTTACAGACGGACCGGTGCTTTCAGCTTTCATGAGATGCATATTGTTTCCGCCACTTAGAGGAAGAAATGCGATAATAAATACCAAAACGCCCATTCCTCCTACCCAGTGGGAGAAACTCCGCCACATAAGCATTGATCTCGGAAGACTTTCGACATCTGAAAGAATGCTTGAACCTGTTGTAGTAAATCCTGAAACAGTTTCAAACAGAGCATCTATAAAAGATGGAATAGCACCTGATATTATAAAAGGAAAGGCACCAAAAAGAGAAAGGACTATCCAGCTCAGAGCAACTATCAGATAACCTTCTTTGGCATATAATGTAGTGTTTTGTGGCTTTTTTAATGCAAGGAGTTTTCCTGTTATCAGGCATATGGTTATACATATGAGCCATGACCATATTGCTTTTTCAGAATAGATCAAAGCTGTCAAGGCAGGAATACACATAAAAAGTGCTTCAAATATCAGAATAAATCCAATGGTGTATCGTATCATCTTAAAATTCATATTATTACCCTCTCAACACTTATGTTATTAAAAATATTAAATTTAATAAAAATAATATAAAATTTTATTAAAACATATTTTATTTATTGTTCAACCCAGGACTAACCCAAGTTTACTACAATCGGGTGTAACACACAACCTATATCCCATTTTATTGGGAATACTTTCTTTAATATCTGATATGCACCGTTTAAGTCCGCATTTATCAGCTTATTTTCGTTTGATCTGAATAAACCCCTGTGTACTCTTCTGGATTTATTGTAATTCTCTTTTACCGGTTCTTCATTATCTATAAAACTCGTTCCGCTTGTATAGCTCTCTTCGGTCTCTATGACGGCTACACCATATTCTTCTGCTTTGTAACG
>JAGAKZ010000106.1 GCA_017848115.1 Oscillospiraceae bacterium | reverse complement strand
GCGTTCATCCTGAGCCAGGATCAAACTCTTTATAAAGTTTATATATTAAGTTCTATTAAGAACATTAACATCTATCCCGGTACTCTTTTCTTAGAATACTTAGCTTGCAAATTTTATTTTCGTGTCTTTTGCTTGACATCACTCATAATTCATTGATGTTACTCTTTGAATCTTCAAGGGTTTTATGTTAAAGTGCATTGTTCAATTTTCAAGATACTGTTGTTATTTCTGTCGTTCGTTATTTCCTCTCGTCCGACAGCTTTTATATCATAACATATATTTTTAGGTTTGTCAACACCTTTTTTCAATTTTTTTAAAAAATTTTTGAAAATCTTTTAAGACAACGTATTTTCGCACCTCGGATACAATAAAACGCCTTCTTCTATGATATGATCTTCAAGAATCTTTTCATCTGGAAGGCAAAAATAGTCATAAACTACTGTACTTTCATCGCTGACTCCATTTATAACAGGATCATCCCATGTCACATCGACATGATACCATCTATCATCAATCTGTACCATATTCCACATATGTTCTGTATTATCACCTGTTCCGCTAACAAGCTCGCAACCTATGCCAAAACTATTACAAATATATTTAAAAGCTCTCGAATACCCTTCACATATCGCACTACCACCTATCAAAGCACCATACGCATCACCGAAATGTTCTTTTTCCATTTTAAAAACCACTTCTTCTTCTGTACATTTTGTAAGATCAGCATATTCGCATTTTTTGATTATATAATCGTGTATCACTTTTATTTTCTCTATATCAGACATTCCGGAAGTCACTTCTTTTTTTATAACTTGCGTTTGTTCGTCTATCTTACCTTGAATCTGTTCGCATTCTTCAGGCGTAAAATTATAACAAGGTTCAATAAAATTAACTATATCCTCCGATTCGAGATAAGAATACTTGTATGCATGCGATGTGCAGAACATTTGTGACTCCTCACTATAAATAACAGATTCATAGACTTTTTTCAGGGATGCCTCGTTTATTTTACAGCTAAGTTCTATACTGTCATCATAATTCTTTAGTCCGTCCGATATTTCGGTATACGCTACTTTTTCCTCATCTGTAAGCTGAAAATATCTGAAATCCGCATCGGTATCCGGCGGTAGCGTTTCCATATCCCCGATAATTTGCGACACACTGTGGGATGGTTTTTTTTCATCTACCACATTTATCTCTTCAAAGCCTAAAAAGTCAGTTAATTTATCAGTGCATCCGGTCATTATAAATACATTTACAATCAGTAGCGCCCGAAAAAACACGCTTTTCTTACTCATCATATACTCACTTCCTTCTAAAAAATTTACCGCTGATTATGCATAATCAAGCGGCAAAATTATTTATTTATCTTTTTTCTTCTGACGGTCCAGAAACTTCTTGTTCCTTTACAACCGCTTTTATTTTTGAAATCCAGTTATCTTCAACAAGCATAACTGTAAATTCTATATTTTCGTACACAACAGAAGGCGATTCATTTTCCCCGGGAATTCTTCCGAGCAATTCAACAACTAAAGCTCCCATGGTATCATATTCACGTTCATTCTGCTCCGGCAGTTTAACATGAAGCGCCCTGAAAACATCGTCCGGAGGTGCTGCGCCTGATATAGCATATACACCTTCCGAAATCTGATATATTTCCTGTTCTTCTTCATCATACTCATCCTGTATATTTCCGACAATTTCCTCAAGAATATCTTCCATAGTAACAAGTCCGGCTGTTCCGCCATATTCATCAACAACAACCGCCATCTGCATCTTCTTTTTAGTCATAACTTCGAAGACCTCATCGCACTTGTTTGTAGAAGGAATATAAAGAGCCTCACGCATAAAATCACGTATGCAAAAATCCTCAGAATTTTCACACCCTACCAGACAAAGAAAATCCTTTACATAAACGATACCTATAATTTTATCCACCGAACCATCATACACAGGCATGCGTGAAAAACCTTTGTTTATTGCAAGATAAATTATATCACTTATCTTATCAGTGATATCTATACCTATAATGTCAGTACGGTGAGTCATTATTTCTGACACTTTGACATCGCCAAATTCAAAGATATTATTTATCATTTCGCACTGGCTCTCTTCTATAACGCCTGTTTCATTTCCAGCTTCAACCATCATAAGTATCTCTTCCTCAGTCACAACATCTGCTTTGGCCTGAGTTGATAAACCAAAAATTTTTGAAAAAACAAATGATATAGCATTTATGATGCACGAAAAAGGAAACATCACGATAATGAGAACATTAATAAACGGTAACGCAAACAATGCCGCAGATTCACTAGGTTTTCCATCAACAAACCTTCTTGGTATAATATCCGTAAAAGCCGGAATAAAAATCGAACCGGCAAATATAGCACCTATACCGCAAAGAAAGATTTCAAATCCCTGCGCTTGAAAATTTTCAATAAGAAAAAACAAAAACGTCACACCAATACAGAGAGTAGACACTACCTTGTGTGTTGAACAAGCCGTCATCATCCTCGAAGGATTTGTGATAAGTTTACTCAATCGCAGATACTTAGGATCATTCTCTGCAAGCTCCTTTACTTTGGAATCATTGACTTCAATTATTATATGCTCAAACGCTGTAAAAAAAGCTCTCAGCAAAACAAAAAATAACAATATAATCAATAGTCGTATCCCGTCAGAATCCATATGTTCCTCCTTAAATAATTAAAAAGTAATAAATATAAAAAAAAGGTCTGAATCAGACCTCAACTTGTTATATAAACAAAAAAGAGCGGATTACGAGGCTCGAACTCGCTACCTCCACCTTGGCAAGGTGGCGCTCTACCAGATGAGCTAAATCCGCATTTTTTATTTCAACATCATTAAGATGATGCCTCCGGACGGAATCGAACCATCGACACGGGGATTTTCAGTCCCCTGCTCTACCGACTGAGCTACAGAGGCAATTGTCTGTCTTTTCAGACAAGCGACCCGGATGGGGCTCGAACCCACGACCTCTAGCGTGACAGGCTAGCGTTCTAACCAGCTGAACTACCGGGCCAGATGGTGGGAACAATAGGGCTCGAACCTATGACCCTCTGCTTGTAAGGCAGATGCTCTCCCAGCTGAGCTATGCTCCCATCTGATCTGTTTTCCTTTCGGAGTGTTTCTCTCTCCTGAGGACGATATTTATTTTAACACATCCCAACGCTAATGTCAACACTTTTTTCAGATTTTTTTAAAAAAAATTTCGATTTGTATATATTGTACAATGTTTTAAACATTCAAACTGATAATGTATGTAATAAACATATCACTCTTCAGCCGAAGCAAACAGACGCTGCACTTCCCCTCGTAGTCCCTGATATTTAGGAGATATAAGCCTGCTATCTTCTGATATTATCTGGTGTGCAATATCTCTTGTTCGCTCAAAAACTTCAAAATCATCCGTCATATCCGCAATTTTAAGACATGGCAATCCATGCTGACGATGGCCAAAAAAATCACCCGGTCCGCGAAGTTTAAGATCTTCTTCGGAAATTTTAAACCCATCAGAAAGAGAACTTATTATCTTCATACGTTTTTTGGCTTCCTGACTGTGATTTTCAGTAACAAGAACACAATAACTTTTTTCCCTGCCACGTCCAACTCTTCCCCTTAACTGATGAAGTTGGGACAGCCCAAAACGATCAGCATCTTCTATCATCATAACAACCGCATTCGGAACGTCAACGCCTACTTCTATGACAGTTGTACTTACCATAATATCTATGCGACCTTCCTTGAATTCATTCATGATATCATCTTTTTCTTTTGCTGACATCTTGCCATGGAGAAGACCTACATTAAATTCTTTAAAAACTGTATCAGAGAGTTTGTCTTTATATTCCACAGCAGATTTGAGATCTGTTTCATTCTGCTCTATGACCGTACATACTATGTATGCCTGTCTGCCATTGTTGATATGTTTTCTTATAAACTCATATATCCTATCACGATATCCTCCGGTAACAGCGTAAGTTTCTATAGGAATGCGTCCTGCAGGAAGTTCATTTATTACACTTATGTCAAGATCGCCATATATCATCATTGCAAGTGTTCTGGGTATAGGAGTCGCCGACATTACAAGACGATGAGGACTATTTCCCTTTACAGCAAGAGCATTTCTCTGCGCAACTCCGAAGCGGTGCTGTTCGTCTGTTATAACCAGAGCAAGATTTTTGAACTGTGTATCCTTTTGTATTATTGCATGCGTGCCTACTATAACATCATATTCACCCAAAGCGATATCAGACTTTATATTACTCTTTTGTTTTGCCGAAACAGAACCTGTAAGAAGACACACCTTAATCCCAAAAGGCACAAGAAAGGCGCTGAGTGTTTTATAATGCTGGGTTGCAAGTATTTCAGTAGGGGCCATAAGAGCTGCCTGACATGAATTTGCCGCACAAAAATAACACGCAGCAGCGGCAACAGCCGTTTTACCACTGCCGACATCACCCTGAAGAAGTCTGTTCATCGGTCGCTCACGGCACATATCTCCTATAATGTCCAACGTCGCTGATCTTTGAGCATTTGTCATCTTAAAAGGAAGATCGCCTAAAAATTTCTCAATATCCACCGAACTATCCATAACAAATCCTGCCTTTGATTCAGCATTTCGCTCTCTGAGCATCCGCATACCCAACTGAAGATTCAGCAATTCATTAAATATCAGACGTTTTCTTGCTTTTTCAAGTGCAGATTTATCAGAAGGAAAATGTATATTTTTAAGAGCATATTCAAGACTGCAAAGGTTATTATCTCTTAAAATATCTTCAGGCATAAACTCGTACGATTCACTTTCAAAAATTTTCAGACAATCTCTTATATTAGTACACAGCATAGTATTTGTAAGTCCGGCAGTAAGGTGATAAACCGGTTTCAAGGTGATTCCGGAATCACGGGAAATATACTGCGGTGAATTCATTTCATAATTTGAATAGCTGAATGTAACTTTGCCATAAAAAACGTATTCTTCTCCCTCGTTTAAAGCATTCTGAGCATATATGTTATTATAAAAAACTACATAAAAATTATCGATTCCATCTGTCACCAGAACTTTATAAATAGACAGCCCCTGTCTTATACGCTGCTCCGGAGCTTTTTTCAACACAACACCTGCTACAACATTATTTTCATTTATTTTCGCTTCATTGATAGATATAGGATTTTCATAGTCTATATAGTTCCTAGGAAAATGATGAAGAAGATCAAAAGGAGTATATATTCCAAGATTTTCATACAACCCGGCTCTCTTATCGGCAACTCCTTTTAAGATCTTTATAGGTTTAAACATATTTGTCATAAGTTTCTCTCCTTTGCCCAAAATCTTTCTTTTTCAAATATATTTCCATTATAGCACAGATTTTTTTATATGTCCACAAACAAATAAAGCCCTCCGGCACATCACCGAAGGGCAAATAATTATTCTACAGAAATTATATAATAATAGACAGGCTGACCACCGTTTATCAGCGTAACCTCTACTTTATCACTGAGCTTTTGCGACAAAATCGCCTGCATTTTTTCAGCATTTTCATCTGTTACATCCGCTCCATACATAAGAGTCACAAATGATGTATCGCTCTTTACAAGTTTTTTTACAAGTTTCAGAACGGCTCTGTTTACATCCTTGTCTGTAAACACAAGCTTTCCGCTGTCAAGTGCAAGTATTTCACCTTTTTTGATAGAATGACCATCAAGATCTGTGTCACGTGCTGCAAATGTAATAAGACCTGTCGAAACGCGTTCGAAAGCCTTTGTCATATTCACTTTATTTTCAGAAATCTCAACACTTTCATCAAAAGCAAGCATCGCAGAAATGCCCTGAGGTATCGTTCTTGTCTGAAGTACACACACACCTCTGTCAGCAAATTTAACAGCCTGTTCTGCTGAAAGTATTATATTTTTATTGTTAGGAAGCACAAAAACAGTTTCAGCCGGAGTCATGTATATTGCATCAAGAATATCTTCCGTTGACGGATTCATCGTCTGACCTCCGGTAACTACATTGTCTACCCCAAGATCTTTAAAAAGTGTTTCTACTCCGTGACCGGCAGCAACTGCAACAAAACCATATTTTTTCTCTGGTTTTGTTCTGCGTGATTTATCAACCGGTGTCTGTTTTCTTGACTCTTTTTTTATGCCATCATGCTGCATCTTCATATTTTCTATTTTCGGCATATTTATACTGCCAAATTCAAGAGCCTTTTCAAGTACATTTCCGGGATTATTGGTGTGAACATGAACCTTTATTATATCATCATCGTCTACAACCAGAACACAATCCCCTATAGTTTCAAGATAAGCTCTCAGCGAAGCCGCATCTTTACAATCATCGTTTTTAGTAATAATACACTCTGTACAATAAGCGAAATTTATATCTGTTTCTACTTCGCCAACTGCTGATTTACTCACAGCATCTGACTGTTCTGAAGCAGAAAGTTCTATCTTTTTACCTTTAAAGATGTCAAGCATAGCTTCAAAAACTACAACAAGGCCTTTGCCGCCTGCATCAACAACCCCGGATTTTTTCAATATCGGAAGAAAATCGGGTGTTTTCGCAAGTGTTTCCTGTGCCGTTGTACAAATTGCGCTCCAAAAAGCAGGAAGTTCATTTGTATCAAGACATTCATTTCGTGCTGTCTGTGCAGCCATACGTGCAACCGTCAATATCGTACCTTCTGTAGGCTTCATAACAGCCTTGTATGCTGCATCTACTCCAAGTTCCAACGAATTTGCCAAATGTTCGCAATTCGCAGTTTTCAGATCTTTCAATCCTTTTGAAAATCCTCTGAAAATAAGTGACAATATTACTCCGGAATTTCCTCTGGCACCTCTTAAAAGTGCAGAAGCAGCGGTATCTGCTACCTTTGAAATTTCCGCATCATCTCCCAACAGTTCAAGTTCTTTTCGGGCAGAATTCATAGTCATAGACATATTTGTTCCTGTATCACCATCCGGAACAGGATATACATTTAATTCATCAATCTGATTTTTCTGTCTTTCCAGACATATAGCTGCATTTATTATCGAATCTCTCAAAAGATTTCCACTTATCAAACCATCCACTCCTGACTTACTTTTTCAATCAAAACATAATCGCCGCACATCAAAACATACGACACTTTTCGCCTGAGTCTACGCTTGTGTTACACTATCAATAAAAACATTTACTTTTGAAACTTTTATTCCTGTCGCTTCTTCCACTACAAAACTTACACGATGTCTCAAACTTTTTACTATCGCTGAAATATTTGTGCCACAGGTAACTGAAATTTTCAGATTTATTATGAGCTTGTTATCTTTGGAAACAATATTTACACCGTTTGAATGCGTATTTTTCTTTTTGAGGAAAGGTAAGATGTCACCAAACAATGAATCCTCATTTACTCCTGATACGCCAAAACTTCCAGCAACTGTATTCCATATGAGTTCTCTGATATATTTGTCTGAAATAATAATTTTTCCTATGTGATTTTCTCTCGTTATCATATAGTATCATCCCCTCTTGTAAATAACCCGGCTTGCGCCCTCGGACATATTTTTTTTATTATATCATAAAAGAAACAATAATACAAGAGCGGTTGACATAAAATCATTGCTGTGGTATCATAAATCAGTAATTATTTGAAATACAGAAACGGAGTTTATTTATGAATCTTCTATTTATAGGTGATGTAGTCGGCAAATCTGGTTGTGAATTTTTAAAAAATAACCTCTATAAAATAAAAAAAGAACACACAATAGATATAACCATAGCTAACGGAGAAAATTCTGCACCGGGAAACGGGATAACAAAATCATCCGCATCAGAATTAATAAGCTGCGGTGTTGATATTGTCACAACCGGAAATCACGCTTTTCGAAGAAAGGAAATTGGTGATATATTTGACAAGGAAAATATCATAAGACCCGCCAACTATCCCGATGGTTGTATAGGTCATGGATTTGGTATTTTTGATTATGGCAGATACAGACTTGCAGTCATAAATCTTATGGGAACGGCATTTATGGAAGCTCTTGACAATCCCTTTTCCGTAGTTGATGATATATTAGCAAAAATAGACACTCCAAATATCATTGTAGACTTTCACGCCGAAGCTACGGCAGAAAAAAAGGCACTCGGACACTATCTCGCAGGACGCGTAACTGCTGTTCTCGGAACGCATACACACGTGCAGACAGCGGACGAAACAATACTCTTGAAACATACCGGTTACATAACTGATGTAGGTATGACAGGACCCGAAGATTCAGTACTAGGCGTCACTTCTGAGGATGCTGTAAAAAAGCAAAGATTTAAAACTCCTGTATTTTTTACTGAATCACAAAATCCGTCATTTCTCAATGCAGTTATCCTCGAAATTGATGTCAAATTAGGCATATGCACTAAAATCAAGAGGTTAATTCTAAGATAACGTTAACAAAAATTTCGGCTAAGTATTGCATTTAATCAGTGATTAATGTATAATGTAGTTGCAACCGGACGATTTCTATGCACTGAACAAATCTATAAATTTACTGGGAGGTTTTACTTTGGAAATTTTAAAAGTTTCATCACACTCTTCACCAAATTCCGTAGCCGGTGCAATAGCCGGTGTAATCAGGGAAAAGCGCGCCGTTGAAGTACAGGCTGTGGGCGCCGGTGCCGCAAATCAGGCTGTAAAGGCCATTGCAATTGCACGTGGTTATCTCGCACCTATCGGAGTTGATCTGATCTGTGTTCCGGCATTTACTAACATTGTTATAGATGGCGAAGAAAGAACTGCTATAAAACTTATCTGCGAAGAAAGATAATAAGCGGTATGCCTTTATAATTTTTCAGGTATGTGTTGTCTGAAAAAATCGAAAACTGTAATTTAAGGGGGCGTTTTTACGTCCCTTTTTTTGCGTTTTGTACATTAATTTTCGTGGCTATTGATTTTAAAAATCTTTTGTGATATAATAACATAGGTATTATATATTATTTAAGGAGGAGCATTTTATGACTACCATAGAGATTGTAACCGGAATTTTACTTCTTTTGTGTTGCGTATTTCTTATTATCCTGTGTCTTTGTCAGGACAGCAGAGCTCAGAACGGAATGACTTCTGCTATCACAGGTTCTTCAAGTGATTCATTTTACGGCAAGAACGAAGGCAGAACTAAAGAAGCAAAACTCATAAAGGCTACAAAAGTAGGCATTGCACTTTTCTTTATACTTACTCTTGTACTGAATGCATTGCCACTTTTCTTTGAAAAATAATTTGCTATATTCTATTTTTCCTGCTAATCAGGAATGAGACACTACTTTGAGTTTTATTCCCGAACAGCAGGTTCTTTTTTAAGAAAGGAAAAACAACCATGGCTAAGGAAAGTAATAAAAAACATTCGGCAAACTATTATAAGAGTAAAATCTTACTGGTACTTAACCAAGCAGGAAAAAAATCTGTTTCTTTAAGCGACCTCGTAGGAAAAACAAAATGCAAAAAAAGTGAAATGCGTATTTTTAACGAGGCAATAGATATGCTCAGAGAAAGCGGAATGATTTATGAACAGAAAAAAGGATTTGTTCTCTGTTCAAGAATGGGCTACTTTGTTGCTGAAGTAAAAAGGCTTAGCAAAACTTTCGGATTTATCGAACGTGAAAGTGACAATACCGAAGTTTTTGTTCCCGGAAAATTTCTCCTCGGCTCGATGCCCGGTGACAAGGTTCTGGCCAAACTTATTCCGTCAAGAACAGGCAGTCCTGAAGGAGAAGTAATCTCTGTCATTACACAGGCTGTTGCTAAAATATCCGGCGTACTCATAGCAGAATACGGACACTACTATATTATACCCGATACCATGACAAAAACTCCTGTACATGTTGTAGAAAATGATTGCAAGGCAAAGCCCGGTGACAAAGTTCTTGCAGAAATAACATCAAGGGGAAAAAGTCACTCCGAACACAAAGCCGTGATAATATCCTCTTTCGGAAGTTCGGAAAAAGCAAGCAGTTGTGCTGTTGCAGCCGTTATTGCAAACGGTCTGTCACTTAATTTTCCTGATGATGTTATAAAAGAAGCGGAAAAAATAGAATTTGCAGGTATAAGTGAATATGATTTTACAAACAGACTTGATCTGCGTGATGAAATAATTTTTACAATAGACAGTGCGGATTCAAAAGACCTTGATGATGCAATATCAATAGAAAAAACCGCTTCGGGTTACAAGCTCGGCGTACACATAGCCGATGTTTCACACTATGTGAGAGGAAATTCGCCTCTTGACAAAGAAGCGCTCAACAGAGGAACAAGTGTATACTACGCAAACAGAGTTATTCCGATGCTTCCAAAACAGCTCTCAAACGGTATCTGTTCGCTCAATCCCGATGAAAACAGACTTGCTTTCTCCTGTACAATAGACCTTGATAAAAGCGGTGCAATAAAAGACTATCACTTTAATAAAACTGTTATACGTTCAAGAGTAAAAGGCGTATATTCGGAGATAAACAGCATACTTGAAGGCAACTCAACCGAAGAAATAAATGAAAAATATGCTCATGTAAAAGAAAATATTTTCATAATGAACGAACTTGCCGATATACTCATAGCCGACCGTGAAAAAAGAGGTTCACCTCAGCTTGAAACTTCCGAAAGCAAGCTTATAATAGATGAAAATGATATATGTGTTGACGTTCTTCCGAGAACACGAGGAAAAAGCGAACAAATAATAGAAGAATTTATGCTTCTTGCAAACCAGTGTGCAGCCAAAATGGCAAAGAAATATTCTATTCCTTTCGTATACCGTATTCACGAAGATCCTTCACCTGAAAAAATTCAGGATATGAGAACATATCTTACAAGTATAAATATAGAGTATCCGCATTTTACAACAATAAAACCTGCACATATGGCTGAGATCCTTACAAACAACAAGGAAAGCACAAAATTTCCTGTTATAAACAATATACTTCTCAGATCAATGGCAAAGGCGAAATATGCAAACACTCCTGTGGGACACTTCGGTCTTGCTCTTGATGACTATGCACATTTCACTTCTCCGATAAGACGTTATCCTGACCTTGCTATACACCGCATTTTATCCGATCTCGTTGCAGGATATGACAAGGAATGGCTCACAAAGAGATATGAAGCATTTGCTAAAAACGCTTCTGAACGTTCAACTCAGACAGAACTTAACGCAGTCAAAGTTGAACGCACCTGCGAAAGTTGTTATATGGCCGAGTACATGGCAGGGCATATAAATGAAGAATTTGAAGGGATCATTTCTTCTGTAACTGATTTTGGTGTGTATGTTGAACTTGAAAACACTGTAGAAGGACTAGTTCATATAAATTCGATGGTTGATGACTTTGAATATGACGGACTTGTTACTTTAACAGGTGAATTTACAGGACAAAAGCTTACACTCGGTGACAGAGTAAAAGTAAAATGTGTAGGTGCTAACGTAAATAATGGTAATATTGATTTTTATTTAATATAGTAATTCTCCCCGCATCTGTTGGTGCGGGGAGTTTTTTTGATACAGAAAAGAGAAAATTTATTTTTGCAATATAAAAAGTTTGTGATTTTATAAAGTTTTCATTTTCTACTATAAAAGCTTTTTGATTTTGTGTATTTCAGAATTATTTTAACGTTTTTTTGTTTCGTTATCTATATATCGACCATTTTGTTGTGAAATTGTTGACACTACCAATTTTATGTGGTAGAATTACTCTATAATTTTATATTTAAGGGGTATTTAAACATGAAAAATAACAAAAAAATAATAATTTTCACATCAGCTCTTATGATGACTGTTGGTATCGGTATCGGCTCAAATCTTGACAATATTGTCAATGAAAATTACACTGTAATATCTGCCGATGACGCAGTTTTTGAGGGATTTAAGTACATAGCAGATGGTGATGAAAAAAACGAGATCACTATTACCGGATACACATCAGACCTTGACCTTACTAACGTCGTGATACCTGATGAAATAGACGGTAAGCCCGTTACGAAAATAGGCGCCGGTGCTTTTAAATCTTCGGGAATCATATCACTTACCGTGAGTGACAGTGTTACTACTATTGCGGATTACGCTTTTGCTTATTGCTATTCTCTGAAAGAACTTAATCTTGGTAAAAACGTTACATCTATCGGTGATGGTATAATCGCCTCCGAAGCTTATAAGACTACTATGTATATCAAAAAGCTTACATTATCAGATAACATAAAAGCTATCGGAAAAAATATTTACGGTTCTAATGACTCTTATTATACTCGTGTCGGTTCTCTCAACGTTCCGGCTTCTGTTTCCTCTATAAATTCTACTTTCTATAACAGATCTTCTCTTACTGCAATAAATGTTGAAGAAGGAAGTAAAAACTTCTCT
>JAGAKZ010000105.1 GCA_017848115.1 Oscillospiraceae bacterium | reverse complement strand
CATTTTGTTAAACATCAGCGTGATTTGCTATGATGTTAGCTTTGCTATGCCTTAATATCTATCAATTTCTGTTAGAACGCATTCAGGTTTTTCATTTTTCATAAATGCACTGATTTTTTACGGCGTTTTGCTCATCTCTAATAATATCAAAACAAAAATATAACTTTTCGTTTCTTTTAGATTATAACATTATCAAAACAACAAGTCAATATTTTTTTTTATATTTATTTTAACTTCATTAACTTACAATAATTTAATTCAATATATATATATATAATATATATATCATACAATAAAATTTGACTTTTTTGTCATTTCATAAATTAACCTAAGATAATCACCAAAAGTAGATAAAATATTTTCGATATTTATATTTTTATAATCTTTTAGTTCTACTTTTTATGTTCATCTTAGGATTAATCATTGTATTCCTCCGAAATTTTATTTATAAGCATATCAGCCATTCCTGTTTTCACTACTATATTATGCTTGTTTGAAAACATGACCGCTCCTATAGGTATCGTATCCTTAACTTTGGCTCTGAGATGCTGTTCTGCCCTTTTTCCGAGCACTTCCAGCGTATCACTGAGTTTTCCACTCTCACTCAGAATATCAAATGCCGCATCTGTTGTAACACATTCAGGTATCTTTTTTAAATATTCTGTATCAGCTCCTGCAAGAAGACCACACGTAACAAGCACTTCCATACGTCCGTCAGCCTGTGAAGAATGAGTATTCATTATTCCTGCGCCAAGTTTTACAAGTTTCCCTGTATGCCCGACTATCAGTACGCTTTCAAACTCATATTCCAGCGCCATTTCTATCGCTTCGCCTATAAAGTTACTGCATTTCACACTTTTATCAAGTGCCACAGGCATATTTTCAGACAAAAAATTTTCGCTGTAATTTCCAAGAGAAAGAAGAAGATTTTTATATCCGCTCGCCTTTCTCATTTTTATTTCAAGGCGTATCGTATCAATAAGTGCCGCACTGCTCATAGGTTCAACTATTCCGCTTGTTCCGATAATAGATATACCGCCTTCTATACCCATTTTAGGATTATATGTTTTCCGTGCTATCTTCTCACCTTCAGGAACAGATATCACTACTCTGAGTCCACCGGCATAGTTATTTTCTTTACATATATCCTCAAGCTCTTTTTTTATCATATTTCTCGGAACAGAATTTATAGCATATTCCCCCACCGGCTGATCCAGTCCGGGCTTTGTGACTTTACCTACTCCCTTTCCACCGGTTATGACAATATCATTTTCTCCGGGTGTTCCTGCCTTTGAAAACTCTACCCTTGCAAATATAAGCAGACCATTTGTAATATCGGGATCATCACCGCTGTCCTTAGCTATCGCACACTCTGCATATCCCATACCAATTTTTGCACAACTTACTTCAAGGTCGAGATCTATCCGCTTTGGTGTCACAATACTGACCTTATCTGTTTTCTTTCCGCTCAGAAGCATCTGTGTCGCTGCCTTGGCTGCCGCTGTCGCACATGACCCGGTTGTATATCCGCACCTGAGTTTCTGTGCACCGACGTTTATATACCTGTTAAGCATTTCTATTCACCACTTTTCTTATGATACAACGCATTTTATCTGTTTACACAATCTATAATGTTATCTGTGCATTATCCACCATATGATAACACACAAAAAAAATTTAGTCAAGTACGATTATGCAAATCATACCTGACTAAATTAATGATTATCCGGCTATTTATTCTGTACAAAAATTCATCTAAACCACTTTCTCCCCACCAACAAACTTTGCCTCAAGTCCTGTAGCTTCGGAATCTATATACACGACTCTCTCCGCTCTTTTTCTCACGGTCATATATTCAAGCAAAGGATACAATCCGTCATCTATAACAACCGCATCAAATTCATAGCCTTCTTCAAAACTGCCTGTTTTCCCGAAAAACTCTCCTCCGCCTTTTGTTGCAAGATAAAAAACCTCTTCAAAAGTCAGCGGTTTTACTGTGTTGTCAACAAGTCTGTAATAAAGCTTCGACACCTGTACTGCATCAGTAACCGCTCTGAACATCGATATACTGTGACCTCCTGCGATATCAGTTCCAAGCCCTGTTTTTATTCTGTTGTCAATAAACTTTCTAACCGGTGCTATACCTGATGAAAGATTCATATTTGACGCAGGACAATGCGCTACAAACACCTCATTTTCTTTCATTCTTTCAACTTCATCAATAACAGGATAAACACAATGCGCCATTACAGTCTTTGCCCCTCTCCCGAAAAGACCATATCTGTCATATGCATCTCCGTAAAATTTACTGTCAGGCACATTTTTGCGTACCCATTCTATTTCATCGGGATTTTCAGACAAATGTGACTGCACCGGCAGGTCGTACTTTTCTTGTATCTTATGAAGTTCTGACAACAATTCGTCTGTACATGAAGGAATAAATCTTGGAGTCAGTATCGGAAATGTCCTTTTATATTTTCCGCTTATACTTTCAAGCCACTTTGCAGTATCATCTGCACTCTGATATGCATCTGACTCTCTGAGAGTATCAGGCGCTTCCCTGTCCATATTTACCTTGCCGACGTATGAAACTATTCCGCTTTCCTCCATACAGTCCATAAGAATCTTTGTAGCAGGCACATGACAGGTCGCAAAAATACAAGCTCTTGTCGTAACACTTTTTCTTAGCATCTGTGCAAACAATCCGTATGCCCTGCATGCATACTCTTCATCACTGTACCTTGCCTCCTCTGCAAATGCCTGAACCGAAAGCCATTCCATAAGTTCCAGATCCATGCCTGTTCCACGAAAAGCAAACTGCGGTGCATGGATATGCAAATCAATAAACCCCGGCATAATAAGCTTTCCGCTGTAGTCGTACACTTCATATTCTTTATATTTCTCCGGTATCTCCCGATAAACTCCTGCTGATTTTCCATTTTCACATATAAGACAGGAGTTTTCAGAACAACAAATCTCGTTTATCGTTTTGCTATAGCATATATCACCTTTTAAAATGAAATTTTTCATTTTACCATCTCATTTCTTATTTTTATTTTACCTAAATTATACTCTATTGCCTATGTCAAGTCAATATTATTACCAAAAATAAAACAGCATAGCCGTAAAATAATAGGGCTATGCTGTTTATTTTGGATTTTAGTCAGCGCCACCGCCGCCACAGCCACCGCAACTGCTACAACTACTACAGCTACTGCAACTGCTTCCGGTATCGACCATAACCGGATTATACTGATATGAACCCTTGACCTGTTCATTAATAAGGTTACAGAAGATATGTATATCATTTTCCGTATCATCAGTTACTTTAGAATACCTGTATGCATTATAAAGCGACAGAGCCGTATAATAGCTGATTGTATTTGTTCTCTGAACAACACGTACACACTGATAAACATTGTTGAAAAGCTTTGCATGGCGAGCATACTTTTCCCATAAGAACAAATCATCTCTCACCTGTTTGAACTGACCGTTGCTTTCTAATCTCTGATACAAATCTGATTGTTTTAAAGATTTTTTATACTGCGCTATCCATTTATTCATACCTGACAAAAATGTGTTATGACCTTGCGGAGTGCATATTTTAGCCTGCATGGAATGAAACGATATAATATCGCTCGCTCCGTCACCTGAAAAACCGAAATTTCCTTTAATAAATTCCACAAAAATATCATCCATCTGACTTTGCAACTTATCATAGCTACCCATATATCCGCCATTTCTTATAACGAGCTTATCATCTTCGATAACTATACGTTGCTTTTGACAAAGCTCAAAAAGTTCAAGATAAAATGCCAGGAAAATCTTTTTACCGTTTGACTTATCCGAAGAAAATATCGAAATCCATGCAAATGGTACTCCGGCAGACTCAAGTCGGTTTGCTGCATCTTCAAAACATCTTGGATTTTCGCTCAATTTCTTTTTGAAACTTCTTTTTCCAAAAATCAATTCTTTTACAACTATCAGCAAAATAATCCCGCCAATAACCCAGCCAATTATAATAGCAACAGATTTTACGGATACTGTCTTTGTATCACTGTCACTTCCATTTCGACTTGGAATATTGGCAGTGTCTTTTTCAGAAACTTGCTGTAAAGTTGAAAACAGATCTGTATCCATATTTATGCGCACATCAAAAGGAGCAGAAACATTCTTGTCACTCAGTATCAACTTTTCACCATCATGCTTACAATCAAGGCCTTTTCCTCCTGATAATTTATAACTGTCATCAGGAATATCAACTTTCACCTTGACCTTTTTTACATCTTCAGGAAAATCTTTCCCTATAAATCTGTAGCTGAACACCGCATCGTTATTTTCATTTGTTTTAACAATATTTTCAAGTATATACTCTATTTCATAATGAACAGTTTCATCAGATGCATTAAGAAACCAATGAATAGTATCTGTCTGCGCTGAAGAATTTTCTTCATAAAAATAATGATTGTCTTTTCTGTCAACCGAAAATGTTTCTGTAGCCTCCTGACCATTTATAGAACAACTTAACACTCTGACATCAACAAAATGTCTGATCGGTTCAGACGGATTATAGATATCCTTGTAAAATCTCGAAAACTCTCCTTTAGTATATGTTACGTCCCACTTTTCAGTTATAATTGCATCTCCGTCTTCTGTATATTCCACCTCAAACTCAGCAGAATCCACACTATATTTCTTATTATCTAAATAAGTTGCCGTACAACCTGCTACCAGAATTCCGATAATAACAAACAACATTACGACCCATTCCAGCAAATTAATAAATGTAATATTTTTTCTTTGCATTCTCATATTTCTTTTCCTCCAAAATCTCAATAAACAAGATAACAGTTCATATCTTTTCCGTGATAATCACCTGTCATTGCATATGTAAAGCATTTTGCCCCTCCCATGCACATTTCCGCTTTAGGACAAGCCATACATTCATGAGGTATCTCATTTTTTTGTAAATCCTTAATAAGCCCGCTGTTTTCATACAATACAGTCATATCATTTTCAAAACAATTTCCTATAGGTATCGGCAATCTACGGCAAGGCAACAGCGTTCCGTCAGCAAGGACTGTAAGCAGTGTAATCCCTGCCGAACATCTGTAATAACACTCTCCTCCTTCAAGAAACTGCAATGCACGATTCAGATGAATCTGCGTATTACTAAAAATCTTTTTTCTGTTATGCTCACAAGTAAGAAGTTGTATAACTTCACGATATTCATCAGTAGACAAAACATCTTCGGTGTTACTTCCTATAGGTATGAGTCTGTCAACCCAGAAACGATCTATTTTCCTCCTGCGTACAATTTTTATCAGTTCTTTTAACTCGTCCTTATTTTTTTTATGACAAGTAAATGCAACCATCGTCTGAATTCCCGATTTTTTCAGAAGTTCAAGTCCGCAAAATGCCTTATCAAAGTTACCCTGCCCACGAACATTGTCATGTGTTTCTCTGTTTCCGTCAATACTGATCTGTACAAAAGACAATTTTCTGCATTTTTTAAGCTGTTCAATATTACGACTATCTATCAAAGTACCATTTGTCAGAATACCATAAGATATTTCATACCTGTCACACAAATCAATAAGCACAAATAAATGCTCCGAAAGAAATGGTTCTCCCCCTGTAAAATTAATATGTCCGATAAAATTATTTTTTTCACAAAACGATAAATACTGATAAAATACCTTTTCTAACTCATCAAACGAACATTCTTTCACATAATCCTCCTGATAACAATGACTGCACCGAAGGTTACACTTATGTAAAATATGCCACTGTAAAACATGTTTCTTTTTCTTCATATCCCTCTCCTGACTTTATCTACAATAATTTATCAGAATACGAACTAATGCAAACCGGTTCTGTGCCCTCTTTCCCTGCAAAAGTAAACTTACAAAAATCATAAACAGACATCATAAACCGATATGCAAGTTCACACTTTTCATAATCACCTGCTTTTTTAAAAACAGGCAAAAATTTATCAATATAATAATTAGTTACTTGTATTCTTCTAATCATTTATTTTATAATTTTATAAAATACAAAAAAGTCTGAACAATATTTAATGTTCAGACTTTTGCTTGGCTCCCCCGACTGGACTTGAACCAGTGACACCCTGATTAACAGTCAGGTGCTACTACCGACTGAGCTACGGAGGAATGTATAAAGATATCAACTTTTTTATTGATATCTTTTTTTTAAGTGTCGGCATCGATCTATTTTTCCGGGCCGTCGCCAGCCAAGTATTTTCGACGCAAAAGAGCTTAACTTCTGTGTTCGGAATGGGAACAGGTGGAACCTCTCTGCCATAAACACCGACTATCTTTTAAACTGAATTTTTAAACATACTCTTACTTCTACTCTACAATCATTCTTTCCATACTCT
>JAGAKZ010000104.1 GCA_017848115.1 Oscillospiraceae bacterium | reverse complement strand
TTAATGTCCTTCCTTCTTCAAGATGTAGTTTCACTATATTCTCTCTGAAGTCATCATCATATCTGTTCATTATTTTGATCCTTTCAACTTGATTTCAGGAACTTAGTACGTCCTGTTACCATTCTATTATACCACAACACTCCAACCTTCCCAATTACTTAAGTATGCCCCTTCATCATTTACATATTTTTCTATCTTTTCAAGAAATTTGTTATAGGCGCTTTTAGATAAAGATTTAAATATCTGTCTGCTTATAAATTTATACTCTGATTTTAACAAATTTTTTTTCCCGTTAATTTGCTTTATATTAGGTAATACATCACGCCTTAATGGTAGTCCCCATTCTGGAAGTGTTTCGTAAAACCTTGAAACAAAGTCGTCTATTGTTGTAATTTGATTTTTCCACGAGTCAGCTAATGAACTTAATTTACAAATATCCAAAGGAATAAACTCAAACAAATCTCTATAAAGTTTATTAATGCATTGTTTCTCATTATCATCAAAATCAAAATTAAAAATCTGACTATAATCACCATCAAGATGCTTTATAATTACATCTGGATTAATTGAATAAAAATTAAGAAGTCCACCCTTGTCCTCTTCGTCTTCTGTACCTAAAAGCAACAATACTTCAGAATCATGAAGATTTCTATAATACGTTATACTTTCTTCAGTTGCCACCCATCCATTCTGTATCATAGACTGGATAAATGAAGTATTTACATCATTTTTATTAAAATAATTCCATTTGGATTTAGCAAGTTTAATATTACTTGATAACCCTTTTAATGATAGTTCTTTCGATATATTCTGACATATTTTCTCGTATATCCTAATGTCCTCAAATCCATCAACCTTAACCATCATTTCATTACTTTTAGAAGGAAGGTTATCAATAATCATATTTACAACTGTTTTTATTATATAATTCATTTATTACTCACACCCCTATATCTACTAAAGAATAAGGATTTACAACTATAGAAGTCGCATCTGATAATTCTCTAAGAAATCCTGTATCTTTCAAAAATTTTTGAAAAGCAAATTCATTTTCATTAAATGCATTTGCAAGAGAAGAATCCAATTCACCATAATTCTTCACAGACTTTTTATACTCGTTGGGACCAATAACCATATTGTAATGCTTGTACAATTTAGAAAGAAACATTTTAAGTGTCATTTTTTCCTTTGGCGGAACCAAAGATAAAACCAAAAATCGTATTACATCTTCAGATAAAGAAAATCTTTCAAACGAACCTTTGTAAGGAACAATACACTGCATTTCTTTTCCTTTTAGTCTGAAGATATCTAACGAATCTCTTCTTGCTTTTTTTATCTCATCTACATATTGTTCAGATGGGACTTCTATTCTTTGTGCCGTTTTATTTAATGCACTTATAAAATCATTTTCAAGGTTAATATATGATTCAGCAGCAATTTTCTTAATAGTTTTATTAGAAGTACCATTCATATCAACAATCCATGGCCTCTTTTCTGTTTCAAGACAATTAGCCACCTGACATGCCATCATTCTCATTATTTGAAGCATAACGCCTTTAGCAAGAATATCTATTCTGTTTATAGGATGAATTTGACATGATAAATAATTAATAAGTTCATCTATACTAAATTTCTCACAACTTACGTATGCATCATCAGGAATATAGGAAATTTTTAATGTTTCTTTTAAAGATTCTTTTTTAAATCCGTTACCTTTTTCCCATATATTTTGAATATGATCAGCGATTTTAGATAGCTTTTTACATGGTTCATTAAGCATATAGCTTAGCAAAGCTTCAAGTTTACTACACTTCTCAGATTCATCTTGTAATCCTTGCAATAGATGAAGATAGTATAATTCTCCACCTCTTGCAAGAAAATTTCTCTTGTCGAAATGAAATTTTGTATCAATTTCAAGTTCTGTTACTCTTCCTAGCTGTATTTTATCAGAAAAACTTTTATCTACTTCTTTACGTTCATGCTTAGAAGGATCACAACCACAAACAATAAATTCCGGACAAATTGGTAAAAGTGCTTTTGCCCCCCAAAAGCGTTTCTTAATTACAACTGCATATCCATGTAATAAATCCTGCAAATTATTTACATACTCTTCTTTATTTTCAATATCCACAAGATTGTCAAAAAGATATTGCCGAATCATGTTATATGCACATTCATCAGCTTTTGAATTTCCAACTTTTTTTGACTTATCAAAAAAAATAAATCTTCTAAGCCCCATTCGTGGTTCAAAAGTATATGATAAACAATTTGCATTTTCTTCATTTATCTTATGAAATTTGAATTTATAGTTATTTTCTCCATCATATTTTTCAGAAGAAAAAATCAATAAAAATTCTATAAGATATTCATACAATGTCTGATCCACCTTAAAACGATTTCCAAAAAGTGCGGATGATACTATTTTCTTTGTTTCATTAATATTTACATAATCTTTATCCATTCCATATGGAAAAGTATTCATTAATAATCCCTCCCTTATGCTTCAACTAATTCATTTTTATCATTGATGGATAAAATAATATTATCCGTTCCATTATTCTTAAGAACAATTAACTCAAAAGTATCCTCATCATCTTCTTCTAATGCAGAAATTTCAGCTTTTATACTCTCGATACCATGAGAAAGTTGAGGATCAATACTAGTAGATATTACACCGTTTTTAAGTTCTTCAAAATAATTAAATAGTGGCAAATTTATATTACACCCTAGTATTTTATCAGATATCATCAATTTCAGAATATACCTGTCATTATTATTATATTGACTATCCTGCGATTTCACCGTTATCAATTTTATATTTTTTCTCATTATCGTACCAGTCACTAACTGAACATTTTGTGTAATTCCGGTATCACGACTCAGAGTGATTTGAACAACTTGTTCGTTTGTTATTGTTCCTTGAAAAATCATAGATAAAGCATCACAAATAAGATTAAAATCCGATTTAGAAGGCTTGGATAAACCTTTTCTTAACGAAATATAATTTTTGAATTGTTTAGAAAAGATATCTTCAAGATCATATATTACCTTTTCCTCATCTGTATTTATATTCATAAATATATATGTTCTTTTTAATAATTCATCCCAACCGCTAACATAACCATTTTTTTGTTCAGCCTTTTTGATTATTTCCGCCACATCTTTAGAAAAAATACGCATATATTTATCATCAGAATAATCTGATAAAAATGCTTCATCTGATCTGAAACGCTTAGTATAATAACTACATTTATTTGCTTCACGAATAGCAATAATGTTTAAAGCTTTCTTGTTTTCCCTTGTTCCCAAAAATCCAAAAAACAAATTACTAAACAGATTTTTATATAAATCTATCCGCTCAACGTCTTCACAGTTATATCCGCCTGTAATCATATATGTAAGTTGTTCGGTCATGCTTCTTATAGTAAGACGTTTTCCATATTCCATCAACCAGATATAATGATAATTCAAAAAATCAAATACCTTATCTTTATTTTTTTGAATCAAAAATTGATTTTTCAAAATATGACAATATTCTTTCTTTGAACATTCATCACAATTCTTCCAAAGTTCATTATCAATAACTTTTTCCAAGAATTTTGTCGCAAAAAATGTATTATCTACTGCCGCTACATTTACAACACATATATCAAAACCCATTATATTTCTACAACTGCCCTCATTATCGTCCATCGCTTCTATTAACTGTATTTTTGCACTTTCTGTTTCTTCATCAGAAAACAATTCTCCAAAAGTGTTAATTAACGGACCGGTATTTGATACCATAAATACAAATGTATCTTTTTTCGGAAGATGCACAACTTCTTCTAAAACTTCTTTTTTCTGATTATCAGCCAATTCACTAAAATCCTTAATACACCTGCATCTTTTATTATTCGGTAAGGTAATATCATGAATTTTTTCATTTGGATTAAAGTTCACATCAAGTTCATTTAATACCTGATACATAATACTTGTTTTTCCATCACCTGCATGACCTGTAAGAATAATTACATGCGGGACTTCAGTATTAAGTTTATTTACAATAAAATCACATAATCTGACCTTAACCATTACCTTTTCAAAAAACTCATTTCCTACATTCTTTTCCCCATATGAGTTAGGGTTCTGAGCATTATAATTATGTAAAGAATTAAGATAAGAAACAAACATCTTATTTTTCATAAAAAACCTAACCTCTTTCCTCTTATAAGTAGCTTATGAATTTTCTTCTATATATTTAAGTGCTTCTGTTAATTTTTCAAAATCTTTGTCATTATTAAAATAACTTACACTAAACCTTACCGTTCCTGCCGGAAAAGTTCCTAAAAATTTATGAGCATACGGAGAACAATGTAATCCGGTTCTTACTGCTATATCATGATTACTAAGAACATAACCTATATCATCACTGCTATAGCCGTCAAACACACAAGATATAACTCCTATACCATTATCAGAATTAATAACCGTTATGTTATCAAAAGAACTCAATATCTCTATCAATTTTCTACGATTTTCAAACTCAGTTTCGTATATATGATCTATTCCTTTTTCCTTTATCCATTTAATCGATGCATTAAAACCTGCAATTGCCGAAATATTATGACTTCCGGCTTCGTATTTTACAGGAACTTCAGCCGGCATATTCTGATTAGCTGATTCTATTCCGGTTCCTCCATATATAAGAGGCTTAATGTTAATTGAAGCTTTACATATAAATCCACCAACACCCATAGGTGCATAAAGCGTTTTATGTCCTTCAAAAACAGCATAATCAAATATATCGCTACTTAAATCAGTGTCAATCAGACCAGCGGTTTGACACATATCAACCACTGTTACTGCATCATATTTCTTTCCCTCTGTAAAAATTTCATTTATAGGAGCTATAGCACCACAAACATTACTTGCATGACTCACAATTATACAGCATGGTCTTTTTTCTGAAAATTGTTTTGATATCTCTTCCATATTATAATTTTTACTATCACCGTCTACTTCCAATACCTCAATACCAAAATCAATCGAGTCTTGAAGATGATGTAACATACGTGTCACAGCGTTATGTTCAAAAGGTGAAATATAAACAGTACAACCCGAATTAATGGTAATTCCTGATAAAATAAGATTTAATGCTTCAGTTGCTGTCTTAGTAAATACAACTGTTTTATTGCTACAATGGAACAAATCCAAAATCAGATCTCTGGTTTCCTCAATAAGAGCATTTGCCCTTGCCGAAAGCTTATGTTGACCTCTTCCGGCATTAACACCACACTCTCTATAAAAGCTATCCATAAATCTGTATACCACTTCCGGCTTTGGAAATGTAGTAGCTGCATTATCAAAATAAGCTATGTCCGACACAAATTTCACCTCTCTAATCGCATAGTTTTTCGAAAATTTCCATTAGTATCTGCACTTTTTCCTGACTTTTCAAAGACTGTCCTATTTCTTCAATTGCCGAACTGACATCTCTGTACAATAATTTCGCTGCAACTGCATTAGAATATTCAACTCTGTTAAAACTTTTTATCTGTTCCTCACCAGCAGAATCTGTTATGATAACTTTATAATTTTTAAATTTGTTATCTGCGATATCTGATACAACTTCAACAGGTTTAATATTAAAATCATCAATGGTAGATTTAAACTCTTTTAATCCGTTTACAAATTTATCATATATATTTTTATTCCAATCATCAATTCGTAATCCGGTGATAGCTTTTCCTATCCTTTCGGCAAATATGGTTTCATCATTTGTAACAGTCCTGATAAGTGTTAAAATAGAATTTTCATTATTAGGAAATACATTTTGTAATGTATGTTCCTGTAAACTGTCGTACCAATTTTTCAATGCTGATGATAATGACTCATCGATATGCTTATCGAAAACATCATTCAATATCTCTAAAACCGATGTTACTATTGTTGATTTAGCGTTATCAAAAATTAATTTTACGGCTTGTATATCCTCGGAAATCGAAGTTGAAATATTTTTTTCAAAAATATCCGGTATCTCTTTAATCAAATAATCTCTGGAATTTGTAATATTCCTTCTAAGACTATTAATAAAATTCATATTTGTTTTATTTATCGCCCTATTATCAGCATCATAAGATGAATCCATTTCTTTAGCACATTTCGGTAAAGACATATACCATCTGATCATAGCATTTGAAATATAAGTAAAACTATTAAAACTTTTTTCACGCTCAACAATATAATCTGAAAAAATCTCTGATAGCTTATTCAAATATTCAGATTTTTCCTTATCCCAGTTTTCCATTAATACTGAATACAATTCCGGCTTCTCATTAATTCCATTTAAAGAATCAGAATTAATTTTAATTTCCTGACCATTACATTTAAATATTAAATCTTTTTTCAAAGAATTCAAAACAGTGGCAATATATATTGGAATTGAACCTTTTTTCATTCCAAACCCAAATTCTGCATTTGTTAATCTCTGATACAGCTCAGAAAACATCTGTTCTTTATCTATTGCTTTAAAAAAGAATGTTTTTATTTCGTTCAAAACTCTTTGAATACTCTTCTCTGCATTATCAACATCAATAATAAACTGATTATCTTTTTCCTTTAAAATAGAAGTCTGAATAAGCGTACTTCTCATAAATGAAACATCTTGTCCTGTACCCGTCAATCCAAGATTACTCCCAACACTTATATTTTCAAGCAAAGCTGTTGTAAGTTTACTACGACTGTTAATAACTATAGACGGAAGAATATCTTTATTAATGCTTTCGTTATTTATAATCGGTGTATACGGAAATACATCATCACATATCTGAGATAAAAGTTCTGAGAGATGTGATTTACGATTAACCAATTTTTCTTCTCCCATATATATATATTTGGCTTTTTCAAGTTCCGGACGTACATAGTCACTAACAAAATTTATAACTACATTTTCTAAATCACTTGCAATTATGTCATTGTTGTGGTATAATAGAATGGTAACAGGACGTACTAAGTTCCTGAAATCAAGTTGAAAGGATCAAAATAATGAACAGATATGATGATGACTTCAGAGAGAATATAGTGAAACTACATCTTGAAGAAGGAAGGACATTAA
>JAGAKZ010000003.1 GCA_017848115.1 Oscillospiraceae bacterium | reverse complement strand
TATCAAGTTCTCCGTAACTGACTAAAATATTTTCTTTGGCAAACTTGTTACGAATGATATAATTTGCATGATTATACAGATTTTTAGACTTATGGCAGAAATCCATCAGCATAGAAAAATAACTGCATGATGATTTGATTACATGTTTTTCTACTCTTGTAGCTGTTATTAATTCACTCATTTTTTACAGATCACCTCTTTTATAAAAATTTCAATATATATTTTATTGTTTTAAATATTATTTGCTACTATACCAGTATATCAGAAATATCCTGCATTCCTAATAATTTTGAAACAATAACTACAGAATCCCCGGGCTGTATGATATCACTACCTCGTGGTATCAGCATTTTTCGGTCACGCAGTATAGCTGCAATAAGGACATGCTTTTTCAAGTTGAGGTCAAGTATTGCTTTGCCGGCAACAGGTGAGTTTTCCTTTATTATAAATTCTGCCGCCTCAACTTTTCCCTTGATCACGCTGTAGAGCGTTTCCACGTTACTGCCTATCGTATTTTTTGTAGCACGTACATAACTAACGATGATATCCGAAGTAATATGTTTGGGGTAAATGGTGGAGTTAAGGTCAAGCTTTTGCACTACTCCGTCAAAGTCAATACGATTTATTTTAGTGATAGTTTTCTTACAGCCGACACTCTGAGCAAAGAGTGACAGGAGTATATTTTCTTCATCAAGATTTGTAAGAGATAAAAAAGCGTCAGTATCGGCTATGCCTTGTTCAAGCAAAAGTTCTTTTTCAACGCCGTCGCCATGTATTACAGTGACATCAGGCCATGTTGACGCTATTTCGTCGCATCGTTTTTCGTTTTTTTCTATGATTTTTATGGATTGGCCTGTTTTTTCAAGAAGTGCGCAAAGATAGTGTGATATTTCTCCGCCTCCGACAATGATGATGTCTTTTACGGGAGTTACCTTGTGTTTTATTTTTCTGAAAAAGGCAGTAGCGTTTTTGTGTGACGCTATTATGGAGATTATATCTTTTTCCTTGAATACAAAGTCACCGTTTGCTATATATGCTTCATCATCTCGTTCAATAGTACATACAAGAACGTTGCAGTGCAGTTTTGAGATTATTTCTTTTACTGATATGTTTACAAGCGGACTTCCTTCGGGGAGACGGAACTTCAGAAGTTCTACTCTGCCTTTTGAAAATGTTTCTATTTTGATAGCAGATGAAAAATTGATAATACGTGATATTTCACTGGCCGCTGCAAATTCCGGATTTATAACCATTGCAAGTCCGAGTTCTTCTTTGAGAAACGGTGCTTCCGAGCTGTATTCCGGATTTCTTATACGTGCGATAGTCTGGCAGTTTCCTGCCTTTTTCGCAATAAGACAGCAGAGCATATTAAGTTCGTCCGAGTTTGTTACGGCAATCAGAAGATCGGCTTTTTCTATTCCTGCTTCGTGTTGTATTGAATGTATTGCACCATTTCCGACAACGCCCATTATATCGTAGCGATGGGCTATAGCGTGTACCAGATTTGCATTTGTATCTATAACAGTGATATTGTTGTCGTTTTCATTAAGCTGTTCGGCAAGTGTCTGTCCGACTTTTCCACAGCCTACAATGATAATATTCATAATCTGAGTATTCCTTTCAGTTTGCCATAGTAATGATTGATATGCTTATTGTACCACAAAGGCTGATGGAATACAAGTGTGCGGGTATTTACTTTTGAGGAAAAAAGAGTTAAAATGTATTTAGCGGAAAAATCATTATAGCGGAGGAACAAAGATGAATATTATAAAATATCCATGTGACGAATCTGTAAATGATGCTGTAAATAAAGATGAGCCGTTGCTTGCAGTCATTTCATTTGATGGCAGAGAAGCGATTGTAAGTCATATAGATGATGCTGTGGAACATCATGTTTTACTTGCAAATGCAGGACGTAAGAGTACAGATACAGATAAATTTTTCAGAGTGGTATTTGACAGGAGCGGAGCTGACTGGACATTTATCTGTCCGCCTGACTATAAGGAAATCGCACATAAAGTTCATCGGATAGAGAGATTTTATAAAGATGGGTTTTCAGAAATTTCTGAGTTTTTGTATGCCATGGGGTATGTTGTTGGCATTAATATTCCAAAAAGATATCGCAGACATTTTGAAGTTATGACAAATGATGAGGTTTCATTGTAGTTAAGTATCATAATGATATAAAAAGAATGCACTGTTTTGATTTTAAATCAAAGTGCATTCTTTTTTATTATCTTTATTTTGCTTTTATAGGGATCCATATTTCGCTGTAGTAGTTTTCGTCAAGAGTTCCCTTGGGAAAGTCACAGGGATTTGCGTAAAATTCCACGCAGTAGCCGGCGGCAAATTCGTATTCTTTGAGAGCCGGGAGCCATTCGGTATATATGAGTGTGTTGGCGTCCTGCATGGACTGTGGCATAGGACCTTTGCAGGGGAATACTGCCCATGTGAATGTAGGAATGGTTCTGAGTGTGAAACCGTCGGGTACGTCACGATTTGGGTCGCATATATCGGCAATGAGATATTCAAAAGTATCATTTCCCATACTTTCGTCAATATTTATGCCGAACATCCCCATCACTGTCTGTCCGCCACCGTTTTTGTAATGTTCCTGCCAGAACTGCGGAACATTTTCCTTTGCATTTTCATATGAAAATGTTTTGGCGTTTGCGATAACTGTAAAAGCTTCTTTTCTGATAATCTTGTAATCCATGATATATCCTCCCTCAAGTGAGATTTTTATTTTCAGCGGAGCAAAAGATTTTAGTGTTGACCCTTCTTTGCGTGCCTGTATAGGTGTCAGACCGTGAAATCTTGTAAAGGCTTTGGTGAAACTGTCCGGAGAATCATAGCCGTAACGCATGGCAATATCAATAATTTTGTCGTTTCCTGCCAATATTTCCGTTCCTGCAATTGACAGTCTGCGATTGCGTATGTATTCGGCAGGGCTGAGATCGCACAACATGGAAAAACCTTTTTGAAAATAAAACGGTGATACGTTTATATATTCTGCGATTTTTTCGGTTGAGAGTTCTTTTGTGATATTGCTTTCGATATATATTATTGCGTCGGATATGATTTCTGTCCAGTTCATTTGTATTTTCCTTTCTATTTTAAGGGTGTCTTTTGCTTGCTGTAAAAATATTATATCACTTTATAAAAGGATATGTCCCGATAATTTTTGCAAGGATTTGTCCGGATGAAAAATTATGATCTTTTGCGAATATCTGTGTATACGGTTATAGAGTCTTTCATAAACAGCGCTGTTCCTTTGCCGAAACTATCTATATTTTTGGTAAAACGTTCATCACATATATACATCTGACCGAGTGAGAGAAGAATCTCATCTGTGCAGTTGTAGCAGTTTTCGTTTATAAATGCATGATAGTCTGATACAAGTTTTTGCACCTGTGGTGATTCTGGTGAAAATCCGTCTTTTTTTAGTTTTGCAAATTCTGCTATGAATGAATTAAGGCCGTCAGTAAGTTCTGAAAAGTTTTTATTGCGTTTTTCAAAATCCTTGTATTCGGCGGTATTGCCCCATTTTTCTTTTGCTTCCTGCTGATATTTTTTACGTTCGTTTTCAAATTTGCTGTTGTCAAATGTATTCATATCAATTACTCCTTTATCTGCGTTATCGAGAGCCAAAATCAGTCTTTCAAGCCGTTCTTTTTTCAGAATCAGCAACCTCTTCTGCTCGCTTAATGCTTTTTTCTTGTCATAATCGGGAGATGAAAGTATAGTGATAATGCTTTTTAAAGGAAAATCCAGCTCACGATAAAAAAGTATCTCCTGCATACGTTCAAGAGAAGCTTCACTGTAAAAGCGGTAGTTGTTGTTATGGTCAATGAAAGCCGGTTTTAAAAGCCCGATTTCATCGTAGTAGTGCAGTGTGCGCACACTGACACCTGTAAGCTTTGCAAATTCTTTTATATGCATTTTCATTTCAATCACCTCTAAGTATTAGTATATACTATGACGTTAGGGGAGTGTCAAGGGGTTTTAAAAAATTATATAAAAAACGCAACATCACTAGCGAATGTTGCGTTTTTGTTATGTATTTTTTGAATATGACTTCGGAAATACAAATTAAAGATTAACGAGTAGCCATAAACTGTTCAAATGTACCTGTGTAACCTGTACCTGCTTTTGAAGCATATGAAAGTACGCAGCTTGCATCACTTGCATTTATGCGACCATCGTGGTCAACGTCAGCTGTAACCCAGAGCTTAGCCTGTGTGCTTGTGATTGTACCGCCTGTGCTGAGAGCTGTATATGCGCTTAATATTGCAGAAGCGTCCATAACATTAACAACACCATCGTTGTTTACGTCACCAAGTGAGTAAGATGAATATCTGTGTCCGCGTAATTTAGCCATTCTTTCAGCGAGTGAGCCTTTAAGACATGTTATACGACCGCAGAATTCACTTGTTGTTGAAAGAGTAGGGTGTTTGAATACAGCTGTGCTTATGAAAGTGTTCTTGTTAGGTACAACGATATTCTGTAATCTTGTACAGCCGTAAAGTGCTGATGAAGAAACGTGTGTTGTGTTGTAAGGAAGAATCAAAGTTTTTAGGTTGGAACAACCTGAGAATGCGCCCTGCCAGATTACTTCAAGACTATCTGGCAATGTTACAGTCTTAAGATTTCTACAGTTTTTGAAAGTACCTTCTTCGATATACTCGATGTCTGCGTTTATCGTAACATTTTCAAGATATGAACTGTAGCTGAATGCATAGCTGTCTATGCTGACAACAGGTTTGTTGTTTATTTTAGCAGGAATTGTGATAGATGATGTTGTTGATCTGCATCCTGATACTTCAACATAGCTGTCGTATTCACGGTATATAACATTGTTGATGATTACTGATTTTGCTGATGCAGCAGATACAGTAATAGCTGTGTTGTTGCCAAAAGCAAAGTTATTGGAAATCATACCTGTTCCTGCGAGAAGAGCGAGTGATAATGCTGTTGCTGTCACTTTCTTGATAATTCTGTTCATAATTAAATCCTCCGTTATTTTTACCCTTAAAGATTGCAAACATTTATGCTTGCGTTTGCTAAAAATTAAAACATTACAAATTTGTAAAACCAATATTGTTCGAACAAGTATAATTATACCATATTGTTTTATGTAAGTCAATACAAAAATATAAAAATTTGGTTAAAAAAATTTTTTTAACTCAGAAACAGGTATTTATGGCATTTATATTTCTTTAAAAGAGGAAAAATATATTTAAATGGTTTAACTATTTTCAGCAAGAATTCCCCCACCTCTACAGGTGGGGAGGATGTCACCATTATTCCTTTAATCTATAATATGCATTACGTGTTGTACCTTTAGAATCTAATTTATCATCATCCACCATTTTTTTTAAAAGATTATATGCTTGTGATCTAGTGAGATGAAGCAATTCCATGACATCTCCACGTGTTATTGTACCGTCGTTTTCTTTGGCAAACTGCATCACCATTTCGGGATACCTGACATTATCAATTCCCTTTTGCCTGATGTAACCTGTTATGTTGTTATCAGCATGATACAGCTTTGCACTTAGAGTATAACAACGACCTTTTCCATTTCCTGAGGGTTCAAGCATACCTGATTCCACAAGCCGTTCAGCTGTAATTCGTGCCTTTTCTACGGTAATATGAGCAAAATCTGCAAGCTCATTTACTGTTGCTCTGCGGCTTCGTTTTAAAGCATTCAGAACAAGTAATGAATTGATAGGAAGAGATTCGCCCGTAGCCCTGTGTTCTTCTGAAATCAATTTTGTGAAATTCGGATCGGGTAAACTTTTAGGAATAAATAGTTTTACCATTACATCGGTAGATTCTGAATAATCCGGAAGTGGTTTGCCATAGAGAAGCGATCCTTCAAATATTCGGTCAACGCCACGTCCTGTACGTTCTGCCAAGCCGATACGTTTCATTGCATCCGCAAGTGCTGTATTTCTGCCGTGAGGCTCAACAGTTAGAAGGTTGTCGATAGTTACACCCTCAATGAATCCACCAGGATTGCTGATAGTCATGCCATCGTTGTCCATCTGGACACGTACTCGTCCCATCATTGTGTAATCACGGTGGCTGAACGCATTGACCAATGCTTCACGGAAAGCTCTTTTATTATAATCAGGCACAGAAATACAGAACAGGCCTTCTTCAATCTCTGCTTCGGAATTTCTTGCATTCATATATGTTTCCATCTTCTCAAATGCTGCCAACAGCGGCAAAATAAATGATTCGTTCAACACTACATTTGTGCCGTTCATCACTTGAAATGCCGCCTCTGCCGTAGGTACGCATCTACGAAGGCTATCTGCACGGCCTATCAAAAGCATACCACAGTAAGTTGGAGTAAGCTGCCCGTTGTTATCTGCAACAAGACGAAGAGCCTTATCAAGTTCTTCATCATCCAGTTCCAATAGATTCTGTTCACCTTGAGGATTCATACGAATAATACTACGTAAGCGTTCTCTTTCTACAGGGTCAAGGTCGCTGTACTTAGCATCTGGTACGCATAAGCTGGAATAATCAAGTAAACTAAGATCGCTTAGACGAGATGCTATCTCATGAGGATACATAGGAACATTTTCAGGTGTTCCATCTGCTTTGATGCGGCGGCGCTGAATCTTACCAGAAGATGATGCAACTATGCTTCTGCTTTTTGGAACAGAAATCTTTAGATACTGCTTATCCTCAGATTTTTCTGCACGGACTGCAATCGGAGGAACTGTCTTATTGGCAATAAAAGCCGCTAACTGTGTGATATCTTGATGAGATTTATGAAGTCCGGTGATCTCACCGTCATCCTCAATACCGAGGTAGATATCTCCGCCGTTAGTATTTGCAAAAGCGACAACTGCATCAACCAAATCAGAATCCGGCAACTTGTTTTTGTCACTCTTAAATTCAATAGTCAGATCCTCTTTGAATCCGATATTCATCTCATCACCTCCATTATTTTATCATTACTCGTTATTGCATATTATTGCACATGTGCAATAGCTACTTAAATAGTATAACACAAATGTGCAATAATGTCAATATCTTTGCGTTATGAACACACGGCAACAGCATTTACAATTTAGAAAAAGAATGTAAAATAGAAGTATGAAGATAGAAGAACTGAAAGACGGAATCAAAAATATCAGAGAATAAAGAAGAACGAGATATTGAAATATCCGACACAAGCCCAAAGATACCATAGTCATAGAACTGTGTACAGCAATATGCGGAGGGGAAGATTTTTCGATTGGCTGTCGTTTTTTGTTAAGCCTTAAAAATTCAAATAATCCCACCCATAATTGTTGGGATCACTTTAAGGAAGATAAAACCGCAGTGGTTTTGTGACCTTCCGGGTATTATAATGCCGAGCATGGGGCTTTCAATGCTCGGCGTTATCGGGATCATAAATCTTATGTAATAGTTTGAATAATAAGTGGCTTTTTGGTTAGCCTGCTATAAGTTTTACAAAGAAAATCAACAGCAGATGTGCCGGATAGAATACATAAAAAAAGCAGTTTGAGAACTTCGGAAATCTTCCTTTCTGACCATTATAGAAAAATGTTATTATGATAATCGGCAAGCTCAACCATATGAAATGAGGGATTGATATACCGTTTCCGCCTGTTGAGCAATATATAAGTGCTATTATTTCATAAACAGCCAGTCGCAGGTATGGTCGTTCACGTAAAAGGTGAAAAGCAAGAATTATCAGCAACCCAAATATATACCACTCGGCTTTTAGTAAATAACTGATGTACATGCATGATGCGATCAGCAATAATCTTACAGGCACCGGAAGTTTGCATTCTGATATGATTAACGTTACAAGTCCCAGAAACAGTGACAGCATAACGTTCCACCGTGTAAAAAACAAATGAATATCAAATTTCATACAATTGTATAGTACAAATGGAAATTGTGTAATTATTGTTATTACCATAAGTCGCAGTGCGTAATTCTTTTTTGAACGGGTATATTTGAAACCTTCAGCAATAAAAAAGAAAAATATAGGCGGAGCGATAAACTGAAGATAAATAAATACCCTTACCAGTGATGTGGGTAAATTAAAATAGCGAATTTCTTTTGCAGTGTAGAGCAAAAAGTGTCCTATAAACATTGCTATGGCGGCAATGTATTTTAACATATCGCGGTTAATTACTTTTAAATTTGTTTTATTATTCATAATTCATATCTCCTATAAAATTTTTTTAAAACAGAAAAAATATATTGACAGTCATTCTAAAATGGCTGTGCTTTCGCTTCTTTCAGCCTGTCTATTGCCATTTCCACGTCAAGTGTATGAAAACCAAGCCAGCAATCGTTCATGAGTACGGCATCTGCTGTATTGTAAATTTCCTTGCTTGATTCTCCGGTATAATAATGCCAGTATCGGTACACATAGCCTGTCCAGTACATAACTTCACGGGAAAAAACTGTACCGCCTTTTTTAAAACCACCCAGTTCATCTTCAAGTTCTTCAAGTATATATTCTTCACCTGCCCATTGCAGACGGTCATAGATATCATCAAGGCAAGCGGCTGCTCTGCTGTTCATAAATGATTCGATAAATTCGGGACAGGATACATTTTGTTTTAAAGCCAGTTCAAATAATCGTCCCTGAATGTCGCATAGTTGTCTTTGCTGTAAATTGAGGTTTGCCATGTTAATTACCATCCTTTAGAATTTTTGAAATGTGAGATTTGTGTTGTCGATATATAAAAAAAGAACACTCAATACTGAGTGTTCTTTTTGCGTTGATGACCCGTACGGGAATTGAACCCATGATTCCGCCGTGAAAGGGCAGCGTCTTAACCTCTTGACCAACGGGCCGTGTATAATAGCGGCAGTGGGATTCGAACCTACGACCAATCGGGTATGAACCGAGTACTCTAGCCAACTGAGCTATGCCGCCATCTTTATAATTGCCGTCCAGCGACGTTAATTATTATACTATACTCTCATAGAAATGTCAATAGGATTTTTTAAAAAATTTTTGAGAAAAATCGTTTTTGTTTAATCTGCGGTTAATTGAACGTGTTCTGTTATGGTCTGATATGCATTTTTCACATAGAACAACATAAGAATGCTGTCCTATATGAAAATGCCATTACCGGATTCTAGTCGATTTTGTATTTACGTAAGTCAGGAAGTTCATCAAGAGTAAGTACACGTTCATGCTGATATACTTTTGACCACATTTCCTTTTCGTTGTAAATGCCGTTTAACTGTCTGAACTTATCTACTACAAATTCACCGTTCCATACACAGAACCATGACCATAGTGAGCCGTCTCTTATTGCAAGTTCGGGATCGAAAAGACAGCCGTTTTCTGACATGGCGATTATCTTTTTGGTGTCGGTATATTCGGTAACTTCCATGAACTTGCTGCTCTGCGAAGAGTATACCTTTTCACCCGGGTAAAGGTCTTCGCCTATCATATCAACTGTTTCATCGCCCGGATACCAGTCTTTGTTCTGACCGTTCCATACCCAGATAAGATTTGTGAGTTTGTGTTCGTTTGTGAGTTTGTCATATACTGCATTCCAGAGCTTTTTGTATGACTCGGCAGAACAGTTGCCCCACCAGAACCAGCCACCGCTTGCTTCGTGGAGCGGGCGCCAGAGTACAGGGACACCTGCGTCATCAAGTCTTTTGAGCTGTAAAGCTATAGCGTCTATATCAGACATGAGAAGGTCATAGCCTTCATTATCTTTACCGTTCATTATATCATCAAGGTTAATTGTTGTGGCTTCTTTGTAAAAACCTTTGTACCATGGCTGAGCTGATGTGTTTATGAGGTACTTTGAAGGTGCGTTCCAGTGCCAGCAGAATGTTACTATTCCGCCGTAGTTGTAGTACCAGTCTATAGCGTGTTCGATTGCCTGTGAAGAAGAGTCGTGTTCAACTCTTGAAGGTGAGTATTCTATGAGATCCAGACCGAGAATAGCAGGCTTTTTGCCCGACTGTTTTTCGATTTTTTCTATTTCTGCACTGCTTACACCTTCTGAAGCGTACTGTCCTGAAATAATATACTTTCCGTATACATCAGACATAAATTTCATAAGCTGTTTTGCAGGAATACCTGCATTTGGATTTACAAGTTCTGAAGATACTTTGTAAGTGTCTTCGGAGATACCGGAAGCAGGGACTATCTTTACATTATCGATATAGATCCAGCCCCACGAAGGAGTGATCATTATATCATTTTTACCTTTTTCAAGGTATACCTGTTTTACTGTTGAAAGAGAAAAAGTACCGTCCTGTGTGTAGACATCACCTACTTTATTGCCGTTTACAGATACATTATTGTATTTCTGACCGCCACTTGATGCAGTGTTGAATATGAGGTCATAGTTTCCGGCTGTTTCTATCTGAGCTGAAAATGTAAGACTGTCACCTTCGCTTTGTTTCATAAATACATATCCGTCACCGCTGTAACCTTCAAGTGATATGGAAGGAATTTCTGTTTCCCCGCTGAGAGTTCCTTCTTCGGCTTCGAGTGTAAGTGCAAAATCAGCCGGAATGTCATTTGACTGAAAGTCAAAGTCTGAAAGATCGAGAGAATCGTTGAATTCGGTACGTGCATAATCTTTCATGTACTGGCTGTAGTTTGTTTTAGGTTCATCTTTTTCCTCCGATGAGCTTTTTTCATTATCATTTCCGCTGCACGATACAGCACTCATTGCACATGCAATAGCTGTAAGTGATGCTACTATTGGCTTTTTCATAATAAAATCCCCCTTTTTCCTTTTTATTTTTTGCGTCTGTGATAGCTTACAAAGTCAAAACGTATCTGCTCGGTTATAAATTCAAGCATTTCTGTTGTGGAATTCATAAGATCCTCTATCGTTTCCGTATCTATATCGAGCGGAATATCTGCAGGGTATCTTGTTTCGATGTAGAAACGGTTCAGAGATGAGCTTTTTGAGATCCATCTTTCAAAATGACTGTCACACATAGCCGCCTGTTTGCAAAGCCAGGTAAGGTTATGACCATCGAATAACTTGTATTTTTTAAAGAGCAGATAGCCCTTGAGAGCTTTTTCTATACACTGCTGGCAGTGAAATGCCGCAGAGTTATAGCAACGTGCGTCCTTTATAAGGTTTTTTGCCGCCAGAAAGTCAAGATTTGCGTGAAACAGCCAGTCAAAATATCTTCGGCTGTCACTTTCCCTATATCCTCTGCCCATAAAGGTATGCTCCTGTATTATAGATTTTCCATGCGAATGTTCCTATTTCGTTTTTGAGTTTATCCCATTCGGAAACAGTATAGAGAACAAGGTCGTATGGAATTTCACTGTCTACTTTCATGTAAAGACTACATTCGAGTTCGGATATGCTGGCGGTGTCGTCTTTTACAATTACAGCAAGCTTGAAGCTTACTATTTCTCCGGCAGTGTTTATTTTGTTGCTTACAAGTATTATATTTATCGGATCACATATCTGATGTATTTCTGAGGCAGCGTTTTTTATAAATTCATTTTCACTCATAATAACACTCATAACGAAAAATTTCCTTTCAGAATTTTTTAGATTTCGGCACTGGCGTGTCTTGTTACGTGACAGCCCACGTTTACTGCTACGGGAAGACCTGCTATATGTGTTGGGTGTTCTTCTATATTTACAGCAAGAGCTGTAACAGTTCCGCCAAAGCCCTGTGGACCTATTCCGAGCAGATTTATTTTTTCAAGCATTGTTTTTTCAAGGTCAGCATACAGCGGTTTCGGATTTCTTATTGCTATATCCCTGCAAAGAGCTTTTTTTGCAAGAAATGCGCAGTGTTCAAAGCTTCCGCCTATCCCTACGCCTACAACGATAGGAGGGCAGGGGTTGCTTCCTGCTTTTGAAATGGATTCGGTTACGAAGTTTACTATATCTTCATGAGTAGCCGAAGGTGTGAACATCTTTATTGCAGACATATTTTCACTTCCGAAACCTTTCGGGCATACATCGATCTTTACTTTATCGCCGTCAACTATAGTGGTGTGTATTATTGCCGGAGTGTTGTCGCCTGTGTTTACACGTTCAAGCGGATCACCGACAATCGAGCAACGGAGATAACCGTTTGTATATCCGTCGGCAACACCTTTATTTATAGCTTCATAAAGATTTCCGCCTTCAAAATGAACGTCCTGGCCTATCTGCAGGAAAATTATTGCCATTCCTGTATCCTGACATATAGCGATGTCACATTCTCTGGCAGCATCTATATTGTCGCACAAATCGTCAAATACGGCTTTTCCAGTGGGGGACTGTTCGATACCTGAGCATTCACGTATCTTTTTTTCAAGACTTTCAGGAAGATGTCTGTTTGCTTTTATGCATAATTCACTGACGGTTTTCTGTATGTCCTTAACGTCTATGGTTCTCATATATCTTATCCTTTCTTTAAAATAATTTCTCCGCTTATCATTACAAGTTCAGGATCGCTCATTATATCAAGAGGATCTGAGGAGTAAAGCTGTATATCTGCGTCTTTGCCCTTTTCGATACTTCCTGTCACATCGGATATGCCGGATATTTCGGCGGCATTTATCGTTATGGCACGAAGTGCTTCGTTGTAGTCGAGACCGCCTTTTACTGCAGCAGCTGCATTTAACGGCAGATACTGTATCGGAATTACGGGGTGATCGGTGCATATTGCTACTTTGACTCCGTTTTTATAAAGTGTTCCTGCAGTTTTGATACTGTGGTTAAGAAGTTCGGGTTTTGAACGGTCGCATATTACAGGACCTACTATAGCGTCAACCTTGTCTTCGGCTATGAGGTCGGCTATCAGATGACCTTCTGTTGCGTGTACAAGTACGGCGTCTATGTCATAAGCTTTTGATATGCGTACAGCAGTGAGTATATCATCGGCACGATGACAGTGAAAGTGTGCCTTCTGTGTCTTTTCCAGAAGAGGCAGAGTAGCCTCAAACTTAGGGTCATATTCCGGAAGGTCATTGCTTTCGGGATCTTCTTTGTGTTTTGAGATATCATCTCTGTATTTCTGGGATTTTGAGAGATGTTCACGTATAAGTCCTGCAGTTGCCATTCTTGTTATCGGAGTTTCTTCTCTTTCGTTGTATGCGGTTTTTGGATTTTCTCCGAGAGCAAATTTTACGCCTGCTTTTTTTATCGTCATTTTTTCGATTCGTCTGCCGTTTGTTTTTATGGCACATATTCCGCCACCTACAGGGTTTGCACTTCCGGGACAGCTGAGCACGCTTGTGATACCTCTTTGTCGTGCTTCTTCAAAGCAGTAATCAAAAGGATTTATACCATCGGCAACTGATATATGAGGAGTTATCGGATCAGTCTGTTCGTTGCAGTCGTCTGACTCAAAACCAAGACCGTTTCCTATTATTCCGAGATGTGTGTGTGCGTCTATAAATCCGGGGAGCAACATTTTTCCGCCTGCGTCGATATCATTTTCATCAACAGTTGTATCGTTGGTGCCGACAGAAGTGATTTTTGAACCGAGTATTTCTACCCAGCCGTTTTCTATGACGGTATTTTCAGCGTCCATTGTAAAAATTTTTGCATTGTATATTTTCAAGAAAGATCACCCTGCTTTTTAAATATTTTTATTGTACTGAGTATATCTTCGCATATTTCAAAAGGCGATTTGTCTGCTAGCAGAGAAAGTGTGGAGTTTTTCAGATAAATATCGTGTCGGTGGTCAAATATTTCTCTGAGCTGTTCTTTAGTGTTGTTTACAACGAGAGGTCTGTTGGTATCGTCTTTGATTCGTTCGTAACATGACTCAAACGGAACATCGAGAAATATGACTACTCCGTTTTCACGTGCAGCGGTAGCGCTGTTGTCGTTCAGAATAGTGCCTCCGCCACAGGCTATTACAGTGTTTTTGCCTGAAAGTTCTTTTACAGCTTCAGCTTCTTTTGCTCTGAAATAAGGTTCACCTTTTTGTGAAAAAATTTCAGGTATACTCATTCCTTCTTTACAGGTAATATATTCATCAAGATCTGTAAAATTCATATTTGTTTTTGTAGCGATCATTTTTCCTATGGTTGATTTTCCGCAGCCCATAAATCCGCACAAATATATTGTCATTTCTGTTCACCTGCTATAGCTTTGTTGGTTTCGTCTATAAGTTTGTTTATCTGTTCGTCGGTGTAGTATGAGCTGTTCCATATTTCGTGAGCCTTTACAGCCTGATATACGAGCATTGCTGTACCGTTTATGGCAGGCTTGCCAAAAGATTTTGCCAGCTGGATAAATTTTGTTTCTACAGGGTTGTATACAGCGTCAAATACACCACCGCATTTTTCGATGACTTCCGCACTTATCGGGCATGCATCGGTTTTGGGATACATTCCGACAGGAGATGCGTTTATGATAAGATCGTATTCTCCTTTTATACAGTCGATATTTTTTATGCGAAGTTTACAGTTGTCAGCGATGGAATGTATTTCATCGGACAGATCTGCGGCAGCACCTGCGGCATCAGGAATAATTCCGATAGTAAGATCTGCGTTGTGGAGGATAGCTTCTATCGCCATCATTCTTCCTACGCCTCCGCAACCTATTATGAGAACCTTTCCCGACAGTGCCAGAGATTTTACTGACATAAGAAATCCGTCACAGTCAGTATTGTAACCGATAGATTTTCCTTTATGATTGTGTACGCAGTTTACAGCACCGTATCTTTGGGCTGAATGGTGAAGTTCGTCAAGATGCGGAATAATTTCTCTTTTATAAGGAATAGTTATATTGTAACCATTTAATTCCTTTAGTAGTGGAGCTTTTGCCGAGAAATCTTCCGGAGAAATTTCTGTACAGTCGTAAACTGCTTCTATTCCGCTCATTTTGAAAAGTTTTTCATGAATAAAAGGCGACATGGAATGTCCGAGCGGATATCCCGTTAATGTATATTTCTGCATATTTCTTTTCCCCTTTGTTTTTATTAGAATTCTGCGCTTTCAAGAGATGTCAGATTTTCAATGTTGAATGAAACTACATCACTGAGAGTCTTTTTTACAAGTCCTGTAAGAGTTTTTCCCGGACCGAGTTCTATGTACTTGTCAAAACCGCTTTCCTTTACAGCGGCAAGTTCGCCTGTAAATTTAACAGGAGATACCACATGCTTTGCGAGGAGGGAAGGCATATCTGAAAAATCTGTAAGTTCTGCGCCGAGAAGGTTTGAGAAAAACTTTACAGTTGGTTTATTGAATGTTATATCTTTGATATTTTCATAAAAATCTTCACTTGCCGGTTTCATGATCTCAGAGTGGAATGCAGATTCGGTGTTAAGTGGCATTACTCTTGCTTTCTTTTCCTTGAATACTGCACTTGCGCGGGCAACAGCATCGGCTTCACCTGCGATAACCGTCTGTACAGGTGAGTTGTAGTTTACAGGTACAACATATCCTTCGGTAGCATCACATACTTCACGTACTTCATCGGCAGTAAGTTTAAGTATAGCCGCCATAGCTCCGTTAGCAGAAGATGCAACTTTGTCAAAAGCTTCTGCACGAGCTTTTATAACTTTAAATCCGTCTTCGAGAGAGAGTATTCCTGAGGCTACCATTGCAGCATATTCGCCGAGAGAGTGTCCTGCAACAGCTTCAAAAGAGAGCCCTTCTTTTTTTGCAGCTTCAAAGCAAAGGAGTGATACAGCCATTATTGCAGGCTGAGAGTAATATGTTCTGGAGAGTTCTTCAAAATTTTCATCAAAGCAGACTTTGCAAAGGTCATATCCTAAGATCTTTGAACCTGTTTCAAATATGTAGTGAAATTCCGGATATTTATCATAAATATCCTTTCCCATACCTGAATACTGAGAGCCTTGTCCTGCAAATAAAATAATGTTCATAAAAAATATATTCCTTTCTTGGTGGTAAACTTGCATAAAATATCTATAAAAACTACATGAAAATGAATAAAAATAATCAATTTTCAGGAAGTTTATATTATTAATTAAAAGTGTTGTTGCAAATTTATAAAAAATAGTTTAAAATAATATTTGAATGATTTTCCGCAGGAGTCATATTTGATGATATGATGACCACAGCGGAAAGGAAAAGTACATATAAGTAAGTAAAACTTATATTATTAATAATATCACAAATTAATGAATAAAACAATGTTATAGGAGGAAAATTTATTGCAAGGTATAAAAATTTTAGGCATAGGTTCATATGTGCCGGAAACAGTAATATCCAATGACGATTTTACCGGGGTTATAGAAACCAACGATGAATGGATAACTACAAGAACAGGCATAAAGGAAAGACACTATGCCATGGGTACTCCTACATGGAAGTGCGGAGCGAATGCGGCTCTGAAAGCGGTGGAAAATTCGGGGATCTCCAAGGAAGAGATAGATATGATCATATGTACAACAGTTACACCTGATTCACTGTTCCCTTCAACAGCGTGTATGATACAGAGAGAACTCGGTATTACAGGGTGTATGGCATTTGATGCGAGTTGTGCGTGTTCAGGTTTTGTATATGCAGTCGATATGGCTCATAAGTATCTTGCAACAGGTTCTGCAAGAAATGTACTGGTTGTCAGTGCTGAAAACCTTTCAAAGATAGTAAACTATGAAGACAGAGCGTCATGCATACTTTTTGGTGACGGAGCTGCTGCTGTCGTACTGTGTGCGGCAGATACTTCATATTCAAGTTTTATCGGTGCTGACGGAAATGGTGCTGATTTCCTCAGGGCTGACGTTATAAGCAATAAATTAAATCCTTTTTATAAAATAAAAAATATAGAAGAACCTGAAAAACAGAGCGAATATGCAGGATTCCTTGCACAGGATGGTAAGGAAGTTTACAAGTTTGCAGTAGGCATACTTCCTTTTGCGGTAAACAAAGCTCTTGAAAAATCTGATTTTAACGTGGAAGATCTTGATATGGTAATACCTCATCAGGCCAATATCCGTATAATACAGACAGCGGCCTCAAAACTGGGTCTTCCTATGGATAAGTTCTATGTAAATATAGAACGTTATGGAAATACTTCAAGTGCGAGTATCCCGCTCGCCCTTAGCGAAGCAGTTGAAAACGGCTCTGTAAAAAGAGGCGATAAGATTGCTCTTGTTGGTTTCGGTGCAGGTCTCACCTATGGTGCAGTCTGCTTTGAATACTGATAAAAAAACAAAAAATATCTGAAACGGAGGAAATTATGAGTACAGCAATTGTTACGGGAGCAGTTCAGGGGATAGGTGCAGCAATAGCAAGAAGACTTGCAAAAGACGGTATAAATGTGGCTATAAATTGCCGCAGTGAGCAGCGAATAGAAAACGGTGGCAGACAGCTTGCCGAAGAACTCAGAAGCTATGGTGTGGAAGCGGAATGTTTTGCAGCCGATGTATCTGATTTTGAACAGTGTAAAGCTATGGTCGAGGCAGTAAAGAAGCGATTTTCAACCATAGATTACCTTGTTAACAATGCAGGTATAACACGTGACGGACTTCTGGTGAGAATGACTGAAGAAGCTTATGATGAAGTTATAAACGCAAATCAGAAAAGCGTTTATAATATGATGAAACACGTAGGCGCAGTAATGCTCAGACAGAAAAGCGGACGTATAGTAAATATTTCTTCCGTTATAGGTCTTTACGGAAATGCCGGTCAATTCAATTATGCGGCTTCAAAAGCAGCCATCATAGGTATGACAAAATCAGCCGCTAAGGAACTCGGTTCAAGAGGAATAACAGTAAATGCTATTGCACCGGGATTTATAGAAACTCCTATGACAGAGGAACTCAGTGAAGAAGTAAGAAATGCTATACTTGAAAATATTTCACTGAAGAGATATGGGAAAGTGTCTGAAGTGGCAGGTCTTGTGTCATTCTTATTTTCTGAAGATGCAGGATATATAACAGGTCAGACCATAGAAATATCAGGCGGATTGTCAATGTAATATATAAAGGAGATGCGACTTTTGCGTAGAGTAGTTATCACAGGCCTTGGGACAGTAAACTCCCTTGGTGCCAATAAAGATGAATTCTGGAAAGGAATATCTGAGGGAAAACTCGGATTTTCGTTTATAGATAAATTTGATACAGAAAACTTTGAAGTAAAGATAGTAAGTCAGGTAAAGGATTTTCAGCCTGATGAAAGTATCGACAAAAAAGAATTAAGACGTATGGACAGATTTACTCAGTTTGCAGTAACAGCGGCAAATGAAGCTGTTAAGGACTGCGGTACGGATTTTAAAGATCTTGATCCGTACAGAGTAGGTGTTATCGTAGGTTGCGGTATAGGCGGACTTGAGCTTACCGAGCAGGAACATGGTAAATATCTTGAAAAAGGATCGGGCAGAATCTCAGTATTTTACGTGCCTATGATGATAGGAAATATGGCGGCAGGTACTATTGCCATGAAGCATGATTTCAGAGGCGACAACTTCGCAACTGTTACAGCTTGTGCTTCTTCAACACACGCTATAGGTGAAGCTTTCCGTAAGATAAAGGACGGATACATGGACGCTTGTGTATGCGGTGGTACAGAAAGCTGTATTACAGAGTTTGCACTCGGCGGTTTCAATAATATGAAAGCACTTTCCAGATCGAACGACCTTGAACGTGCGTCAATTCCTTTTGACAAGGAAAGAAACGGTTTTATTCTTGGCGAAGGAAGCGGTATACTTGTTCTTGAAGAATATGAACACGCTAAGGCAAGAGGTGCAAAGATATATGCTGAGATAGCAGGATACGGTGCTACAGCCGATGCATATCATATGACATCACCGTCACCTGAGGGAGATGCGGCAGCCAGAGCGATGATAAATGCTTATACTGAAGCAGGACTCAAACCTGAAGATGTAGATTATATCAATGCTCACGGTACTTCCACAGGATTAAATGACAAATATGAAACAACCGCAATAAAGAAAGCTTTTGGCGACAGTGCCGCTAAGCTTAAAATAAATTCCACAAAGTCTATGGTAGGTCATCTTCTCGGTGCGGCAGGTGCTGTTGAAGCAATAGCAGTTGCACTTCAGATGAAAAACAGTCTTGTTCATAAGACAGTAGGATACAAGGTGCCTGATGAAGAATGCGACCTTGATTACTGCGTAGACGGAAATATAAATATGAAGATAAATGCGGCGTTGTCAAATTCTCTTGGATTTGGCGGACACAACGCAACTATATGTTTTAAATCAGTTGATTAATACCAGGAGGTAAACCATGTCTGAAAAGCTTATATGTAATCTCACATTTGCAGAGATAAAGGAACTTGCAGATATAGTTTCTGAAAAGAAACTCGGAAAAATAGATATAAAGGTTGATGACAGCCGTATAATTATTGAGGATAAGAAAACACGTCCGATGATAGCACCACAGTCACCTATGATGTTTGCTCAGCCACAGGTTTTTGAAAATGCACCGGTATCAGCAACTCCGGAAGTGCAGCCTGAAGCACCAAAAGCTGTTACACAGTCAGGAAATACTGTAAAATCACCTATCGTTGGTACTTTCTATGCAGCTCCGTCACCTGACAAGCCACCTTTTGTAGAAGTTGGTCAGCAGGTAAAGAAGGGTGATGTTCTCTTTATAATCGAATCGATGAAACTTATGAACGAAGTTCAGAGTGAATATGACGGAGTTGTAAAGGAGATCTGCGTAAGCAATGCTTCACCTGTTGAGTTTGACCAGCCTGTAATGATTATCGGTTAATAAAGGAGAAGTTTGTATGGAGATCCTGATGAATAAACAGCAGATAGAGGAAATAATTCCTCACAGAGATCCTTTTATGCTTATAGATGAAGTTGTAGAGATGGTTCCGGGGAAGAGTATAGTTGCCAGAAAGCACATAAAAGAAGATGAATTCTGGTTTAAGGGACATTTTCCGGAGAAGCCTGTAGTACCGGGTGTTCTTCTTGTTGAGATGCTCGCTCAGGCAGGTGCTGTTTCGATGCTCTCACTTGATGAACACAAAGGCAAGATAGGTTTTCTTGGCGGAGTAGATAAGGCAAAGTTCAGAAGAATGGTAGTTCCGGGTGATACAGTGACACTGGAAGTGGAAATGATCAAGATAAAAGGTCCTGTAGGTGTTGGTAAAGCAGTTGCATCCGTTGATGGAGAAAAAGCCGTAACAGCTGAAATTTCCTTTGTCTTGAAATAAACATACGGAGAGTTATATGTTCAAAAAAATATTAATAGCTAACAGAGGCGAAATAGCCGTAAGAATAATAAGAGCCTGTCGTGAACTTGGCATCCGCACTGTTGCAGTATATTCGACAGCCGACAAAAGTTCACTTCATGCCCAGATAGCTGATGAGGCTGTTTGCATAGGTCCGGCAGATTCGAGTAAAAGTTATCTCAACGTAGAAGCCATAATGGCAGCTTGTGAGATAACAGGTGCAGATGCGGTTCACCCGGGATTCGGATTTTTATCCGAAAACTCAAGATTTGCACAGATATGTGAAAAATGCGGTATAACATTTATAGGACCTTCACCGTCATCTATCGATATGCTTGGTGACAAGGCTACCGCAAAGAAAACAATGGAAAATGCAGGTATCCCTGTAATTCCGGGTTCAAAAGGTGCTATAGAATCAATTGAATTTGCAAAGGAACTTGCGTCAAAAATAGGATATCCTGTTCTGATAAAAGCGGCAGCCGGCGGTGGCGGACGCGGTATCAGAATAGTAAACAGCGAAGATGAACTTGAAGCACAGATAACTGCCGCAAAACAAGAAGCGCTGAGCTTTTTCAGCGATGACGCTGTATATCTTGAAAAATTTATAGAACGTCCAAGACACGTTGAAATACAGATAGCTGCCGACAAGCACGGAAATGTTGTATATCTCGGAGAGCGTGACTGCTCACTCCAGAGAAGACATCAGAAAGTGCTTGAAGAAAGCCCAAGCCCTGTTATGACTGAAGAACTTCGTGCGAAGATGGGTCAGGCTGCGGTACAGGCTGCAAAGGTAAGTAATTATTATAACGTAGGAACTATAGAATTTCTTGTTGATAAAAATAATGATTTTTACTTCATGGAAATGAATACACGAATTCAGGTAGAGCATCCTGTTACCGAATTTGTAACAGGTGTAGACCTTGTAAAGACACAGATAAAGATCGCTGACGGACAGGAACTTGATTTTACACAGGATGATATAAGCGTAAAGGGTCATTCTATAGAATGCCGTATCAATGCAGAATGTCCTGAAAAGAATTTCAGACCATGTCCTGGTGTGATCTCTGTTCTCTACACTCCGGGAGGTCCGGGAATCAGAGTGGACAGTGCTGTTTATCAGGGATACACGATAACACCGTATTATGATTCAATGATCTCTAAGCTTATTGTTTACGGAAAAGACCGACAGGAAGCTATCATGAAGATGAAGTGGGCGTTATCTGAATTTATTGTAGGCGGTATAGATACAAATATTGATTTTCAGCTTGAGCTTATAAAGAGCGAAGGTTTTGAAAAGGGAAATTATGATGTTGGCTTTATTGAAGATTTTTTAAGCAAATAATTTTTTAACGGACAGGAGGAGATTTTGCAGTGCTTGAAGATCTTTTCAAGGTGGTAAAAACCAGATTTAACGGCAAAGAAACCGATGCAACAGTATCTGTTGATACAAATATCCCCGAAAATATCATGTTTAAATGTCCGAGATGCAGAGCTACAATGTTTGTAGATGATTATGCCAGAAACAACAAGGTTTGTATTTCGTGCAACTATCACGGAAGACTGAGCGCACGTGACAGACTGAAACTCACAGTAGACAAAGGTTCTTTTGTAGAGTTTGATTCGGATATGATAAGTAAAAATCCTATTGACTTTTCAGGTTATGAGAAGAAACAGGAAGAACTCAGAGAGTCAACAGGTCTTAAAGATGCTGTTATTACAGGTGAATGCAGTATCAGAAGAATAAAAGCGGTAATAGCGATCATGGATCCTTCTTATATGATGGCGTCTATGGGCAGTGTTGTAGGTGAAAAAATAACACGCGCTATTGAAATTGCTACAGAAAAGAAACTTCCTTTTATCGCTTTCACAGCATCAGGCGGTGCCAGAATGCAGGAAGGAACAGTATCTCTTATGCAGATGGCAAAGACATCAGGTGCGGTGGCAAGACACAATGAGGCAGGTCAGTTATATATCACAGTACTTACTGATCCGACAACAGGCGGAGTAACAGCTTCATTTGCGTCACTCGGCGATATAATCATTGCTGAACCCAAAGCGCTTATAGGATTTGCAGGCAGACGAGTAATAGAAGGTACTATAAAACAGCGTCTTCCCGATGATTTTCAGCTTGCTGAGTTTCAGATGGAAAAAGGTTTTGTTGACATGATAGTTGAGAGAAAGAAAATGAGAAGTGTTCTTTCGCATCTTATGATCTTGAACAACTATCGTCCCGAAGAAATATGATAACGGAGGTGCAGTATGGATAATTATGCAAATACACTGACCCCATGGGAGCGCCTCGAACTTATCAGAAACAAGGCAAGGCCGACGATAAATGATTATATCCCTATGATATTTGATGAGTTTTATGAACTCCATGGCGACAGACTTTATGGTGATGATGCTGCTATTCTCGGAGGACTTGCGATGCTCGACAATCGTCCTGTAACAGTTATATCTCATGTAAAGGGAAGAAACATTAACGAGAATAAAAAATGTAACTTTGCGATGCCACATCCGGAAGGCTACAGAAAGGCTCTGAGGCTCGCAAGACAGGCTGAAAAGTTTCACAGACCTGTAATATGCTTTATAGATACACCGGGCGCTTTCTGCGGTATAGAAGCTGAGGAACGCGGACAGGGAGAAGCTATTGCAAGAAATATATGTGAGTTTATGACTCTGAAGACTCCTGTTATTTCTATTGTTCTTGGTGAGGCAGGAAGTGGCGGAGCACTCGCTATCGGCGTATGTGACGAGATGGCTATGCTTTCAAATGCACTTTATTCAGTTATTTCTCCAAGAGGTTTTGCAAGTATTTTATGGAAAGATGCCTCAAGAGAGAAAGATGCTTGCAATATGATGAAAATAACAGCCGAAGATATGCTCAGACTTGGCATAGCGGAGTATATAATCAATGAGCCAATAGGTGGCGCACACACCGACTTGTGCAAAACTGCTGAAAACATTAAAGAATATTTGTTAAATGTTACAGCAGAAAAATCTAAAAAAAGTATTGACGTTTTGCTCAATGAACGATATACTAAGTTTAGAAAAATAGGCGAGTTTGAAGAAGCTCAGAAATCAGTATTAAAAGACTGATTTTTCCAGTTAAAGTTTATTCTGGTGTAAATCACCATTATAATATAAAATATCTTATATCTTTATGGAGGAAATATTAATGGTATTCGAAAAGCTTAAAGACATGATTGCTGATCAGTTAGACGTAGACGCTGAAGCAATAAAGATGGAATCATCAATCACAGAAGATTTACACGCTGATTCTCTTGATGTTGTGGATCTTATAATGTCAATCGAAAGTGAATTTGATCTTGAAATTCCTGATAACGATGTTGAGAATATCAAGACAGTAGGCGATATAGTAAACTATATCGAAGCTAATGCTGCTGAATAATTTTGTTTAGATTAATATCACCCGTCGTGAAAAATGTCGGGTGATATATAAACAAATATATGGTGGCAAGGGAGAAAGGAAGTAACAATGAAAAAAGTTGAAGAGAAAGCATTGGTACTCAGTACATTTACATCTGTGCTGCTTTCATTTGCAGTGGTTATAGTGGGCGTTGTGGCTTTTGTATCAGTACGCAACAAGAGTAAGCGTGATTATTGCGAAAAGTGGCAGGACTATGATGAATGCGGAGTATGATAATTTTAAATAAAATAAAAAAATGAACTCTCGAAAAAGGAGAGTTCATTTTTTATTTTAAATTAAATTTTTTAACTTACTTACCTCTTCGACTGCCGCTTTTACGTTTTCCGTCGATATTTCTTTTGAGATCGCTCATTTTTTCTTCGCTGCTCTGTTTGAATTTGTTCAACATATCTTCGAAAGAAAGTTCCTGAGGCTGTTGTGGTTTGTTCGCAAATGTTTTTGGTCCGTTGTTGTAGTTGCCGTTGTTATGGTTGTTGTTTCTGTTGTTATCATTGCTGCTGTTATTGTTGAATTTCGGATTTGGCTGTCTTGGTGGTTTCGGAGGCGGATCCATTGCTTTCTTGATTGACAACCCTGTCTTACCGTTTTCGTCAATATTTAAAACTTTTACCTTTACTTCCTGACCCTCTTTTAAGTGGTCTTTTATCTCATTGACATAGGTATTTGAGATCTCAGAGATATGTACCATACCTACATAGGTTTTGTCTTCAAGTGTGATTTCCACAAAAGCTCCGTAAGCAGCTATATTGCGAACTTTTCCGTCATAAATTTTACCTGTTTCAAGCGACATAAGAAAAAAATATCCTCCCTGGTTTTAGTTTCTGGATGTATCATAAAATCTGATTTCGTTTGGATAAGCGTAGTCCATACTTTCAATCGCCATTTTAAGTTTATATCCGTTTATATCATTATCCTCAAAAACTTGTTCATATTCCTGATTTGCCTGTTCAACTTCCTGGATTTTGAGGTTAAGTTCATCGAGTTCTTTCCTTTTTTCAGCGAGCTCTGCCTGATTGTAAACGATTGTGACAAGGCATATACAAGCAGTGATTATTATAGCTGTTATGCTGAAAATTTTGAGCGGACTTTTGTTTTTGGAAGTGTTTTCTTTACCCAATATTTATCACTGTCCTTTTATGATAATCTGCGTTTTAAAATTTTTACAGGAAACCGTTCCTGCGTTGATGCAAAAGTATAATTACACTTTTGTTCGAGTTATATTAATTATACTACAAAACAGCATATCATTCAAGGGTTTTTTTAATATTTTTTCTTGTAAAACGCTTTTTTGATTGTAAAAGTGAGCGGATTTATGATGTTTTTTCTTATTAAATAAGTAAATTTAACCACGATTCGTGTTATAACGTTTCCCACTGTAAAAAAATAAGCACCTGCTCCTATAATATTTCCGACTATGTAATATACACGAAAGTCTGCACGTGCCGCACTTATGGTAAAACACATGAGAATTACAGAGTATATTATAAAAAATAATACGTCCTCTATCGCTGTGAGAACGTGATTGTGAGGAAGTATTATCCTGATAATGCGAAATATATCATAAATTATCCCTACGGGTATTCCTAAAAGACAACTTAACAAAAATAGTTTAAGTTGTTCATTTATACTGAAAAAAGTTTCAAGTTCTATATATATCACCCCGAACAAGTTATCTGAAAAGTTTCCGTACAAACGATACAGGACTTCTGCGGTCTTTGTCGCCGTAGTTTAGTGCCCATATATCGCCTTCTATCGTCATTTCTCCTGTTTCTACGCTCATGCTGTTAACGTGCAGGTTTTTGCCGGTTATGGTGAGCTCTCCTGCCTGGGTATAGAGGAGAATTTCTTTTTCGTCAAAGTTATCCACATCGGTGACTCCTGATATCGTGAGAAATTTTCGGTCCTCCATTATTATGTTGTGTGCTTTTACAATTTTGTTTTCGTCATTCATTTTTTTAGCTCCTTTTTGTTATTTACATTTAATATATATGAAGAAAACGTGAAAATAAGAACAGTCTTATTTTCACGTTTTTTTCAGAGCATTTTTCTTTTCTTTAGTGCAAAAGCGATAGTCACACATATTACCAGTATAAGTGCACAGATTATTCCGAATCCCCATGGCGAACCTGCCAGTGGCATACCTTTTGAGTTTACATTCATTCCGTACAAGCCGGAAACTATAGTGGGAATAGCCATCAAAATGGTGATTGAAGCAAGAGTTTTCATGACGTTGTTCAGTTTACTGTCGAGGAGAGATGACATAAGTTCTCTGGTTCCTCGCATTATGTCACGATAAATCTGTGCCATTTCTATAGCCTGTTGATTTTCGACAATGACATCTTCAAGGAGATCTCTGTCCTCCGGATATTTCTTGATACTGCTGTATCGTGAAATTCGTTCGAGTACGAGTCTGTTTGCACGGAGTGACGTGTCGAAATAAACGAGATTTGATTCTAGTTCGTGGAGCATGACGATATCTGATTCGTCTGTAGTTTTACGGATTTTTTCTTCTATTTCTATTCTTTTCTTATCTATGATACGGAGATCTGTCTGGTAAAGTGCGCATGTGCGTAAAAGTATCTGATAACAGAACTTTACTTGTTTTTTTGTACTGAATCCCCTTACATGATTTTTAATGAAATAATCAAGAACCTGGGTAGGCGCAGAACAAATCGTTATTATTACACTGCTGGTCCATATGATACCGAGAGGAATTGTTGTATAAGCCTGCTGTTTATGTCGTATTTCTGTTGAAGGAATGTCAAAAAGTACAACTATATAATCGTCTTCAGTGTCTATACGAGAACTTTCTTCCTGGTCTAGTGCAGCACGTACGTCGGAAATATCAATTCCATATGTTCTGGTGATTTCCAGACATTCTTCGGGAGATGGGGAAGTAAGAGATATCCATGCACCATTGAGGTATTCGTCAATTTCCCTGAGGTTTCCGCCGTCTGTAATATACTTGTTTATCATTAAAATCACTTCTCTTTCAGTATCGGATTTCATAATAATAGTTTACCACAAAAAATGTATATTGTCTACTTTTAAATTTTGAAATGCTGATTATTACCGAAAGCAATGGTAGCAGTGTTGCAATTTGACGAAGTAAACGGTTTAAATAACTCAATTATCAGTCGAAAAAAACGAAAATCTTTAAAATAACCTCAGATTGACGGAAATGCTTGATTTTAGAAAATGATTATGTTATAATATTACAGGTAATGATTTGGGATAAGCAGTTTACACTGCAATAAAAATGGTGGATAACAAGTGACTTTATAGCAGGTCCTTGTTTTTTGTTTGTAAGGAGAAGATTTTTTTGTATAACAAAGCTTTTTTGTTTAACGGAATATGTTCAAAGCCTGAAAAGTTGCGACAAAGTCTGTCACCTGCCGACCGTGATAAATACGATACATATGTTGAAGAAGTGTTTAAAAGATATGGTCTTAATCCAAGCTTGATTGATAATAAAAAAACAGACAGGCTTGTAGCAGGAGCACTTATGTCAACCATAGCAGACAGAGTTGTTTATGAGGCGTTCAGAGAAAAAGGCATAGTTCCTCAGATAGGTTGCGGTTACAGTTCAGGGCTTGTCGGTGCATGTGCTTGTTTTTCATCGATATCATACGATGTTTCATATGATATTATATTCTGTAACAGAAATACAGTACTTGCCCTTGAGCAGAATGATAAACATTTTGATATGGGTGTTATCATAGGAATGGACGGCAATGATATTTCAGAAATCATACAGAGTACAGGTGAATCTGAAAATGTAGTTATAGGAAGTGTCAACTCGCGTATATGTTCCATGATAACAGGCAGAGAACCTTCAGTAGCCAGAGTTCTTGAGGCTGCAACAAATGAAGGAGCGTTGAAAGCTATAAAAATGAATGTCGGAATGGCTTATCACACACCTTTGATAGAACCGTATGCAAGCGCATATCAGAAGCTTGTGTCAGAGGTAGATTATAAAGACCCGGAATATCCTATAGTTTCCGTATTTACAAATGAGCCTATGATGACAGCAGAGGAGATCAGAGAAGAACAGATAAAAGATATCATAACACCTATGAGATGGGATCTGTCCATTGCGAAAATGGAAGAACTCGGAGTAACAGAGTTTTATGATACAAGCGCAGATGGTGCAATAAAGAAGTTTTCAAGACTTAAAAAGAGATCTTCTAAAATCTATACATATGCAGATCTGTGATGTTTTTATCGAGCGTTGTTTTTATGACAATGCTACATACCAGGCAGAGAAAGCTTTCTGCTGTAATCAGATTTAAAGTTTGCTTTTACTAATAAAAAAGTAAAGCTTTAAGATATTTTATTTATAAGTTTCAAATATTACTTGGAGGTAAATTATGAAAGAAATTACAGAAGCTATAAGACAGGAAATCAAGGATATGATTTTTGACTACTATGCAGAGGAATGCGAAGTTGACAGAGACGAAATAACAATGGAAACAAATCCTCAGGAAGAACTCGGAAGCGATTCACTCATGTTCGTTGAACTTGTTGAACTTACAGCTGACAAGTATGATCTTGATATAAAGCTTCAGAGCATCGGTAAATATATGCTTAAAGCACCACTTAACACAATGGCTGACGTTGTAGATGTATTCTGCAAGGTTTATCAGTACGGAAATGATATAGTTAACCTTTCGGAATAATCACGTATGGTAAAATCTAATATTTCATCAATTTACGCAGAGGGTTCTACAGCAGTACTTACATTGGAGAACGGTGCTAAGAATCTGCTTACAGAGCCTGAGTTTATAGATACAGATGTTTTCTGCAAATGGATAGATGAACATCCTGAGCTTACATCTCTTGTTATTACAGGAGCAGGACGTCATTTTTCACACGGAGCAGATGTATCTCTCTTTTCCGGTTCTGATACAGACGGTATTTCCAGGAAACTGGAAAAGACAAGAAAACTGTTATGTATCATAGAGAACCTGCCTCTTATTACTGTTGCCGCTATAAATGGCGGATGTTTTGGCGGAGGACTTGAAATAGCACTTAGCTGTCAGTTCCGTATATCCTCCAAACGTTCATTTTTCGGGCTTACAGAAGTAATGCATGGTGTAGTACCGGGAATGGGTGGTATGGAACGTATGTATCGCCTTATCGGAAAAGAGAAAGCTCTGATGATGTGTCTGAGAGGGGAAATGATATCCGCATCAGACGCAAAGCAGTATGGTCTTATTACAGATATAGCAGAAGGAAACTGTCTGGAGAGTGCATTTGAATTTATAAAATCACTCACCGAAGGAAAGAGTACACTTCAGATTCGCAGTATTGTTGAAACTATAAACAATGCTGCCAGACTTGAAGAAGATCCTTCAAAGGGAAAATTTGAAGCAGTTTTACGCGGATTGTCGGAGAGATAGTATGAAAAGTATATATCATCTGACTGTACGCGGATATGAACTTGATTCATTCGGACATGTAAATAATGCTGTATATCTGCAGTATGCCGAAGCTGCAAAATGGGATTTTTTTAATCAGACCGGCCTTCTTGAGAACATCACAGCAGATGGATATTTTCCGGTTATACTGGAAAATAATCTTCGGTATATGCATGAACTTAAGATGATGGATGAAGTTGCTGTTGAAACCACATGGAAGTGCGGAAGCAGTATCATGGAGTACAAGCATATTATAAGAAATCAGACAAGTGGTCAGATTGCCTGCAAGGTAACAGGAAAGCTTGTTTTTGTAAATAATGAACGGATAATATGCGATGTACCTGATTTTATAAAAAAATACGTGGAGTGCAATGAACTTGAAAATAGAAACATATAACAATATTGTTTTAGTAGAGTCCGATTCGCCACAGGATATATTTCAGAACAGCGAAGCAATAAACGATCGCCTTGAAAAAGATGCAGCTGTTCTGATAGTAAATATCGGTGGAACGTTTAGTCTTCCTGAGGATAATGTAATCAGGGAGAATATACAGGAATATTTTAAAAATATAGATGCTCTTACTATCGGAATGAAGTCTGATTTTTCAGAGGTTTCTTTTGACGGTATGACATTGTTTGACATACGTACAGGCAATACGGCATACAGTCTTGGTCACGATATTAAGCTTTCCGATGAGCAGTTAAAAAAATATGAAATTATGTGCGGTCGCAAAGAAGCACAGCGTTACAAAGATTTTTTAGAAAAGAAATCTGATGATCTTTTTGCCACAGGGCTGGTAAAGGTAATGGAAACAGAGTCTGAGCTTAAAGACAGTGTTACAGACTATGCCCAGAGATTACTTAAAGAAAAGTCTCCGTTTCAGATTAAAGCTTTGATATCATGCTTTATGTATGCAAGGACAGGTGATACCGAGCTTGTTATGCGTGAAGAATCATGTCAGTTTTATAAGTTGATCAAGGAAAAATCGGAGGCTGGTATTAATGGAACAGAATAATGAGTATTTTGTTATTTCCGAGGAAAACGGTATACTTGTTCTTACGATGCAGGCACCGGGAAATAACCTGATGACAGATGAGTTCTTCAGACAGTATGAAGAACTTATGACAGAAATATCTAAGAAAAAGAAATTAAAAGGTTTGATAATAAAAGGAAGTGCACGTCACTTCAGTGTAGGAGCAGATGTAGGGTCGCTTGCAGAGCGTTCTTCAACAGAATCAGAAACAATGAACGGTGATTATGATTTTTCACAAGGTCATGTAAAACAGAAAAAGCTTGTAACATTTCTTCACGATCTTCCTTATCCGGTAGTAAGCGTAATAAGCGGTTTTTGTATCGGTTCGGGAAGCGAGATCGCTGTAAACAGTCACATACGTATATGTGAACCGACAGCGAGAGTAGGACAGCCCGAATCAACATTCGGTATATTGCCTGCCCTTGGTGGAATAGCAAGAAGTGTGGAAATATGCGGTTTGTCAAAAGCTATACAGCTTGTGTTTACCGGTGAACTTATTCCGTCACAGGAAGCATATGAAATCGGCTGGGCTGATATTATGGCTGACAAAAAGCAAGGTTTGAAAAAAGCAATTGATCTGATTGAATGGATATCTGCAAATGTTTCGGAGTATAAACCAAGTGAAACAGAGTGCTATATTTCGGAATTTCTAAAAAACGAAGGAGACATTGATTTATGAAAATCGGAATAGTTGGATACGGCAAGATGGGCTGTGAGATATTTCACGGTTTGTTTGATAAAAATGATTTTATGCCGTGGGTAACTGTAGTTTGCATAGAGGATACAGAGATACACACTGTTAAGATACAAAAAGAGTTGGATAAGGCGTTGCGTCGTAAAAAAATCACAGAAGATGTTTACAACGAAAAATGCCGTAAATTTGCCTTCGTAAATTCACTTTCAGAATTATCGGGCTGTGATATAGTAATTGAATGTATCACAGAAGATCTGGAGGAAAAAAGGAAAGTATTCAAAGAACTTTCTGAAATTGTATCAGAGCAGTGTATTTTTGCGTCAAATACATCTTCGTTATTGCTTGAAAAGATATTTGAAGATGTACCAAATCCGGAACGTTGTATAGGAATGCACTTTTTCTATCCTGTAAAACTTTCGGGATTTGTAGAGATAAATAAATTGTCAGTCACACATGATAAGACAGTAAATGCAGTCAGGGATATATCTTCTCAAATCGGTAAAAATACAGTGATTTTTGAAAATGATTATCATATGTATATGAATCAGTTTATATCACTGGCTGTTTCACAGGGAATATACAGTACAGAAAAAGCAGGAATAAAGGTCAGGGATAGTATGGAGATATTATCTGAGATCTTTACAATGCACGGTTTGTTTGGTATGATAGACAGTATAGGTCTTGAGTTGTTACGAAGAAGTTCGGGTAATTTTCAGCTTGAGAGAATACAGCCTGTCGTAAAATACGGTGATTCATGGATGGAGAAATGTGTCTGTGACGGTTGTCCGGGAGTGCCGGGGACATTTTTGTCATATATGGAAAATAAGCAGTCAGCTGAAAGCGGAAATATTGACGCAGAAGAGTTAAAATGCACTGTTATTTCCGTATTGCTTAATGAAATAGTACATATGGTAAGTGAAGTTACAGACCCTGATATAGTTTCTGAAGCGGTTGCTGATGCAGTTGGTATCGAAGGAAAATGGAGCGATTATTATAAAACCTATGGTTATGAACGCATAAGCAATGTTCTTGAAATACTCAGAAATGATACAGGCTGGGAGTTGTATACACCGGCAGATAAAAGTTTATATGATAAATATTTAGATAAAGAAAGGTGATTAAATATATGTCTAAAGTATTGATAACAGGCATGGGCGCAGTTACTTCAATCGGAAGTACCGTTGCAGATTACTGGAATGGTCTTGTTGAAGGAAAATGCGGTATAGATAAGATAACAAGAATTCCGGTTGATGATCATGAGTCTAAAGTAGCTGCTCAGGTAGATGATGAGTTTGAAACACTCGTTAAGAAATACTGGAAAAAGCGTCAGCTTAATGCTACTACAAAAGCTATGAGAATGACTCTTGCGTCATCAGGAGAAGCAATAGATGACAGTGGTGTTGATTTTGATACAATGAACAAAGACAGAGTAGCTCTGATATATGGTGTTATAAACAACTCATACAGAGATGCCGAAAAGGATACTCCACTCAATGCTATTCTCAAAGATACACCAAGTGTTTGCCCTGCACTTGTTTCTATAAAATATGGTCTTAGCGGAACATCATTCAACGTTTCCACAGCTTGTGCTTCATCCGCTTATGCTATGGCACTCGGTGCACAGCTTATAAAGTGCGGAATGTATGATATGGTATTGATAGGCGGAATGGGTTCTATGGTATCTCATGCAGCTATAAAAGGTTTTAATCAGATCATGGCGATGTCTGTATGCGAAGACCCTAGCTGTGCGTCTGTACCTTTTACAGCAAATCGTGACGGTTTTGTTATGGGTGAAGGTGCAGGAACAGTTATTCTTGAATCAGAAGAATCGGCAAAAAGAAGAAATGCTAAAGTTTACTGTGAACTGGCAGGATACTCTATGTATGGAGAGGCTCACGATCTTACAGCACCTCTGACAGATGGTACAGGCATGGAGAAAACAATGAGAATGGCTCTTGAAAATGCAGGTATCTCAACTGAAGATGTAGACTATATAAATGCACACGGTACATCTACTATATTGAACGACAAGTATGAAACAATGGCTATAAAGAGATTGCTCGGAGAGCACGCAAAAGATGTTCCGGTGTCCTCAGTCAAGGCAGCTATAGGTCATACTCTCGGTGCAGGTGGCGTTCTTGAAGCTATAGCTTGTATAAAAGCGATAGAAACAGATATCCTTCCGCCTACAGTGAACTATAATGTACCTGATCCCGAACTGGATCTCGATTACATTCCAAATAAAGCAAGACAGAAGAAAATAGATGTTGCTTTGTCAAACTCATTTGGTTTTGGCGGTCATAACGCAACACTTGTTTTCCGCAGATACAGTGAATAATTACGAAAAGGAGTATACCTGATGCCGATTTGTCAGATGAAAACAAACTATAAGATGGACGAGCAGATAAGGAAAGCTTTTTTATCAAAGACAGCAGATCTGCTGTCGGAAATTCTTGAAAAGCCTCTGCCTGCTGTTATGGTTATGTTATCAAATGAACATATGTATATGAACAATTCAGATGATACCGTTTTTTTTGCTGAGTTTCGTTATATACGTGATTTTAAGGACGAGCAGGAAAAGTCCGGATTTTTAAAAATGTTTGCAGATCGTATGCTCGGACATATACAGGAGTATACAGGCGTAGATCCGTACAGGATATATATGCAGTTTACAGAAATGGACCGACAGGGGGCATGGAAGTATACTCCATGAGTAAAAAAATAAAAAGATTATGATATAGGTGTAAAACAGAAAGGAATAAATATATAATGAAATGGCGAATTCGTGATTTGTTAAATCCGGTTGTAACAAGAACACTTTTATACGGAGCAAATTCTTTTGATATGGAGTACATTCTCCAGAAAATGGACCAGATCAAAGTTATGAGCGGAAAGCAGATCAAAGTTGTATGGCTTGGAGAATGGGAGAGAAAAGCAGAACACTATCTTAAATATGCTCAGATGTCAGAGGAAAAGGGCAATATAATTTCAGCAAGAGAATACTATAAAATGGTTACACGTTGCCACTATGCATGCTATATGATAAATTCTGATGATATAGAGCAGAAAAGAGAAATCTATAAAAATCTTGAAAAGTATTATAAAAAAGAAGTTTCACTTCGTTCAAATCGTGTTGAATTTATTGAGATCGATACAAAGGGCGGAAAGATACCGGCTTACCTTCATTTCCCCGATAACGGAAAGTCAGGTAAGTATCCATGTGTAACAACATATTCGGGTATCGGAAGCTGTAAGGAAGAACTCGATCTGTTGTCATCAGCACTCAACGAACGTGGAATAGCAGTACTTAACGTTGATATGCCGGGTACAGGTTCGGCTCTTTTTGATTATGACCTTAAATGTATCGGAGATCAGCTTGATGATGCATTTGACGCAATATCAGCTTATCTTGAATCAAGAGAGGATATCGACTCTGAACGTATGGCAAACTATGGTCTTTGTATGGGCGGAGGATATGCATTCCGTGCTTCTGCAAAGAGAGAAAAGACAAAGTGCTGCGTAAGTTTGTTCCCGCTGTTTCTTAACTTTGCGGATATGGAAAACATACCGATATGGATGAAACGAGGAAAATGGTCTGCTTATCAGTACGGAGAGTATGATGATTATCTCGAACGTATGAAGAGCATAGAAGAAGGTAATATATCATGTGACTTCCTTATGGTTCACAGTGATGATGATAACTGGATGGATACAGATGCGTCTGTTAAACTTTATGACAGGGCAAAGGGGTATAAGGAGCATATACTTGTTGAAGAAAAACCGGCATATGCGTCAGAAGAAACCATTATGCATGCTATGCCGGTAGGAGAACAGTTCCACTGGGTCAAGCATATTGCGGCAGATTTTCTTGCAGAAAGGCTGAAATAATGAATAAGAATACTTTTTTTGATACTTATACTTCAATGGCATCCGAAAAACCTGAAAAGGTACTTCTCCGTATTGATGACAATGAGCTTACATACGGTCAGTTTATGAAAGAAACTGCTGTAATAGGTTCAGGTATGAAAAAACTTGGAATAAATAAAGATGACAAGATCGGTATCGTAATGCCAAACAGCATAGAATGGTATCTTGTATTCTGGTCAGCTATACGTATAGGTGCACAGCCTGTTCCGATAGATCCACAGAGCGGAAGTCTTGAACTTTCACGTCTTATTCCTGCTACTACTATAAAGATGTGCTTTGCTTCTGAAAAGTACAGAAGCAATAATATAGTAAACGCACTCAAAGAGCTTGTACCATCAAAGTTCCCTCTTCAGAAAGTAGTTTGCTATATGGAATCAGAGGAAAAGTTTGAGTCAGATGAGTTTATTACTTTTGAAAAATTCAGAAATGACTTTTGTGGTGAAGAATGTGACATTTATGTTCCTGAAGACGATCATATCATGTCACTTGCATGCACATCGGGAAGTACAGGCACACCAAAGGTTTTATCCGTTCCTTACTACGGATTTTATCAGGCAGAAAAAGATATAAGCGATTATCTTGAATTTGGCGAAGATGATGTTATGATGATAGGTATGACACTTTATCATCAGGGCGGTTTCGGAATGGGACTTCAGAATACTGTAAAGGGCGGAACAGTTATGTATCAGCCACAGTTCAATCCTGTTACATTCCTTGAAACAGTTCAGAAATATCATGTAAATGTAATACAGCTTACAGCAACACTTGCAAAAGTTCTTCTTTCCGTTCCCGGTTTTGAAGAGTATGACCTTTCAAGCGTAAAGGTTTGCTATTTTGCAGGAGAAGTTCTTCCACGTGAAGTTGCTGATATATTTGTAAATGACCTTAATATCAGAGTTATAAATGTTATCGGTTCTTCTGAAACAGCTACAATGGTAGTATGGGATTCAGCATTTGACAATGATACTGATCCTAGTGATTTCCGTAAGCTTCCGTTTACAGATGTAAGAGTTCTTGGAATGGGTGACAAGGAAGTTGCTGACGGTGAAGTAGGTGAACTCTGCATTTTCACTGACGCAGTAATAACAGATTATTTTGGAAATCCTGAACTTTCTGCAGAAAAGATAATAAACGAAAACGGCAAGAGATGGTTCCGCACAGGAGATCTTGTACGTAAGATCGAAAACGGCAGAGTACGTTTTGCAGGAAGAAGCAAACGTATAATCAAAAGAGGCGGAAATCTTGTTCACGCAGAAGAAGTAGAAGCAGCACTGCTTACACACCCTAAGATCGCAGCAGCGGCAGTAACAGCCGAAGATCACAAGATCATCGGTCAGCAGATAGTTGCATATGTTCAGCTTGCCGAAGGCGTTGATAAGATGACTCGTGGTGAGATAGCACGTTATTTTGACGGTAAGCTTTCTGCATACAAACTTCCTGATAAAGTGGTAGTTGTTGAAGAAATACCAAAAGATATCGGTAAGATACAGTTTAAATATCTCAGAGAAAAAGCAAAAGTTTAAAAATAACGAAAGGGAGTTTTATTAAAATGCCAGAATTAACATGGGATATATTCAGAGAAAGCATTTCTGATTATGTAGGACTTGATATTGAAGAAATAAATAAGGATACAGATGTTTTCGAGGACCTTTGTCTTGATTCACTCGGACTTTTCGGACTCAGAGCACATATCACAGATACATTCAAGAGAAACGTACCTGTTTCATCTGTTGCTTCACTCAGTAAGATAGGCGAGCTTTTCGACTTGCTCGTAAACGAAGGTGTACCGCAGGAGGACTAAGATGAAACTTCTGATCTTACCTCATGCAGGAGGTTCGGCAAGAGGTTACTGCGTTTTTAAAAAGTTTCTTGCAAACGGGATAGAACTTATTCCTGCAGAGCCTGCCGGCAGAGGATCACGTACAGCCGAAGCTTGTTTTGATGATATAACAGAATGTGCGACAGATTTGCTCAGACGAAATCGTGAGCATATAGAAAACGGTGATTATGCGGTATTTGGTCACAGCATGGGTACACTGCTTGCCTTTGAGTTTGTAAGACTTGCAGTTAAGGACGGTTTGCCGGCACCAAAGCACGTATTTCTTTCGGGAAGATGTGCGCCCGATGAAGCACCGGGATTATTTTCAGAAGAAGATGATATATCAGACAGTGATGTAGTAGATGTTTTTATAAAAAACAAATTACTGCCTGATATGATACTTGAAAATAAGGAAATGCTCAATATGATATCAAAGATCATAGGTGCAGATGTACGTATGGTCGAAAAGTACAGACCGACACCAGAAACTTTTAAGTTTCCGTGTGATATAAGTGTTTTGTACGGAACTGAAGATGAGCTTTTAAGTGGGGCAGGCGTAGACGGTTGGAAACGTTTTGCTCAGAAAAACTGTGATATTCATTCTTTTGCGGGCGGACATTTTTATTATAATGATAATAAAGAAGCCGTCTGTGAGCTGATTTCCGGAAAACTTTTATAAAAGTTAAATTTTATAAACGGAGATGTGAGTTATGACAAAGAAAAAAATAATCATGTCAATAATTATTGCATTGATATGGCTTGCTGTTGGTATAGTAATGATAGTGTCAAAAGGTGATGTAAAAGGCAGTATATTTTACTTTGCAATGGCACTGGCATTTGGAATTGTACCTAATGTAACAGCAGGTAAGAAGAAATAATCTGATTACAAAAATGGAGAATATCATCTCAGATTTATCTGAGGCGGTATTCTCCTTATTTTTTTATGCTTTCTTTTTCTTGATCTGTCTGCACAGCCCGACAAAAGGGAAAAATCCCAGAACAAACTGGCACCAGCATATTACAAGCGGTATCGACCACCAGAAACTTTCAAACAATCGGGAAAGTACAAATACAACAGCAAGTATTATTCCTGCTACAAGTGCATATATACCAAATTTGTGACGTTCTTTTACAAGAAGTTCAAGTTCGGATTCGGTGTCGCTGAAAATGTCCGGAGTACCGGGCTTAGCACGAAAGATATGCATTCCTTTTTCTTTTATAACAGGTGTCCAACCGCATTTTTCATAGGTGATGTACATATCTTCCGATATATCGTCGTCTGTATTCAGGGTGTATATATATTTTTGTGGTTCTCCTTGCTCAAAACGGTACATAAGACCGCCCTGATCTGTAAGATGCCAGCCTTTTTCGCTCATACTGCTAAACATCTCCATGTCTTTTTCGGGATTTATTGCAAGACCGTGTCCGAGTTTGTATTTATATTTAGCCATTGTCGTTTCCTCCTAACATTTTATCTGCAAGTTCCATTGTGTACTTACGGCGTTTGTAATCATTATTAAGAATATCTGAACCTTGCTTAGTTATGGTGTAGAGAATCTTATCTTCGCTTTTTTGTTCTGATATCCAGCCGGCATTTTTCATTTTTTTAAGTGTAGTATACATAGTTGCAGGTCCGATAACCACTTTTCCGTCAGTCAGCTCGGAAAGTTTCTGCATGATACCGTATCCGTGAACTGGACTTAGCATGGTCAGCAGTATAAGGAATATACTGTCGGTCAGCTCGCCGGATTCATAAGGGCTTGTTTTTGCCAAGTATATCACTCCTTGCGTTGCGGTTTTGTTATATTGGTATATCCATGATAGATATAGTGTAGCATATCCATCATGGATATGTCAATAGTATTCTTGTTTTTTGTGGGGATATACAAAAATGGTGTATCAATTATGGATATAGTGTGAAACTACAACAATGTAAACCGATTTTTCTCAAATTCGATCATACCTTCGTCACGCATTTTGCAGAGTTCATTTGACATGGCGCTGCGATCGACGGACAGAAAATCTGCAAGTTGCTGGCGGTTAAACGGAATGGAAAAGGTATTGTTTTTGTGTTGTCTTGCTTCTTCGGAGAGATATGCTATTAATTTTTCTTTTGTGGTGCGTTTTGAAATAAACATTATTTTTTTGACAAGTTTTCTGTTCTTTTCGGAAATTGCAAAAAATAAGTTGCGGATCACTGTTGTGTGAAATCTGCATGCAGAGGAACAGACTGTCAGTATTTGTTTTACGTCAAAGAAAATAACAGCGGAATCTTCGGTGGCAAGTACGTCATTTGTCAGCGTTCCGCTTTGGGGAGTGGCATATGCTTCACCGAACATTTCTCCCGGGAGTATCATATTTATAATACTGCGGTTGCCCCAGTAGTCATCACACTGAATGTGAAGTTTGCCTTCTGCAAGCACCAGGATCTTGTCTAGAGATTCGCCTTGCATCAGGATAAATTCGCCTTTTTTGTATGTTTTAAGTTCTGCACGCAGACAGGGAAGCATTGCAGTTATTTCTTCTTCGCTTATTTCTGAAAAAAGCTGGGTTTTTTTAAGTATCTGAATATATTTTTTCATATTTTCCTCATTTCTGTTGTAAATACAACCGACCGGTTAACAGTTATTATATTATAATTATATCATAAAATCAATCAGATAATTTTGAATAATAACCGGAGGAATGTGTGATGATAAGAAAAATCATAAAAATAGATGAGGAAAAATGCAACGGATGTGGTCTTTGTGCAAAGGCTTGCCATGAAGGTGCAATAGAAATGATAAACGGAAAGGCAAAGCTTACCCGTGAAAATTATTGTGACGGTCTTGGTGACTGTTTACCGGCCTGTCCTACCGGCGCAATAACTTTTGAAGAACGTGAAGCTCCTGCATATGATGAAGCGGCTGTGCTGGCAGAAAAACAGAAGAAAGCAGGAAATGTCCTTCCTTGCGGTTGCCCCGGAACGCAGTCGAAGATGATAAACCGTGAAACAGTGACCGATGTCGCACCTGCTGTAAGTCAGCTTGGGCAGTGGCCTGTTCAGATAAAGCTTGTTCCGGTAAATGCACCTTATTTTGAAAATGCAAATCTTCTTGTGGCGGCAGATTGTACAGCTTTTGCATATGGAAATTTTCATAATGAGTTTATACGCAACCATATTACACTTATAGGTTGTCCTAAACTTGATGAAGGGGACTATGCGGTGAAGCTTACAGAGATTATTTCAGGGAATAATATAAAGAGTGTGACTGTTGTAAGAATGGAAGTGCCTTGTTGCGGAGGCATCGAAAATGCTGTAAAACGTGCATTGCAGGCAAGCCAGAAATTTATTCCGTGGCGTGTGGTTACGATTTCTACGGATGGGAGGATATTAGAGCTATAAGACCTGACATATAAAACTAAATAATAAAAAATCGGGCAGGTTGCTAATCATTAACAGTTAGACTCCTGTCCGATTTTAAATTGTGATATTGCATATGTTCATGTTCGGTGCGGAAAATCAAAATTAAAGTAAATTCAATATTCTTTCTTCATCCCAGAGTTTGTTTGGGAAAATTGATATATCATCATTATGTTTTCTGATAATTGAATCTATTAAACCCCCAGCTATGCTGGGGAGATTGGAAAAAGACGTGTCGGGTGTCAAGACATAAAAAGCCTCCTGTGATATAATAACAATGGTGTCGCAAGCCAAAGTAAAAATCACAGGAGGCGTCCAATGG
>JAGAKZ010000103.1 GCA_017848115.1 Oscillospiraceae bacterium | reverse complement strand
TCAAATTCAAATTTATTGGGTATATACGGGGATAAAAATGATATATCTGATATTATAGGGGTTAATAGGGAATAAGGGTTTAAAATGAAAGAAAAATTATCTGTGGAACGCAACCTATACATTACATGGAGGTATTATTATGGGTATGGTAGTTAGAACTAATATGGCAGGATTGAATGCCAATAACGCATTAAACATGGCTTCTAAGACACAGCAGAACGCTATGCAGAAACTCGCTTCAGGCTTTAGAATTAATAAGGCTGGTGATGACGCTTCGGGTCTTGCAATTTCTGAAAAGATGAAGAATCAGATTAAGGCTCTTGATACAGCTACTGATAACTGCGAAGACGGTGCTAATATGATTCAGACAGCTGAAGGTTATATGGCTGAGACTCATGATATTCTTAACAGAATGGTTGAGCTTGCTGAAAAAGCTGCTAATGGCGTTCTTGCAGATGAAGACCGTAATGCGCTTCAGGATGAAATGGATGAACTTTGTGCTGAAATTGATAGAATGGCTACAACAGCTAACTTTAATGGTAAGAAGTTGATGGATGGTTCTATTGGTTCTACTAAGGCGATTTCACTTTCAAGTACTGCAAGTGGAAATACATATTCATATTCTGCTGCTGCTGCAAGTGGTATAAGATTGCAGATTGGTGAATCTTCTACAGCTGCTGATAAGATACAGGTAACAATAAATGATTTCCATACAGATAAATTGTTCTCATGTGTTAGTGGATTTATCAACAAGACTAACGATGCAACTAACTATAGTGGTGCTAATCATACACCAAGTGGTGCTGCTATCAGAGGAAATTATATGTATGATTCTAATACTTCAAATGCACATGGAGTGTCTTCAGCATCTGTTTATTCTAATGCTATAACAATTGATATAACAGATCAGGATAAAGCTTCTTGTGCTGCAGATGCTATCAGACTTATAAGTAGTTATGTGTCAGATGAGAGAGGTAAACTTGGTGCTCAGCAGAACAGACTTGAACATACGGTTAATAACCTCACAACAACTTCTGAAAATATCACAGCTGCAAACAGTAGAATTCGTGATACAAATATGGCAGAAGAAATGATGAGTTACACGAGCAAGAATGTAATTGCTCAGGCAGCTCAGGCTATGCTTGCTCAGGCTAATTCACAACCACAAAACGTTCTTTCACTTCTTCAGTAAATGATGCAGTAGTGTTTAAGAGATTATATATTTTATGAAATAGGGTTTGGGACCATAGGGCTATAGTGGGTCGAACTGCTGTAGCCCTCTTTAATTTTTTATATTACTGGGGTGAAAAACGTTTATGGAAGAAAAAAAGACAAATAAACTTTTAATAGTTGCAATAGGATTGATGGTTCTGTTGGTTGGTATTGGAATAGCCGTTATAATTCTTTTTCTATCAAAATCTGATAAAAATGAATCTAATGTCGTAGGGAATAATCAGGAGCTTATTGAAGTGCATGATGATGGTTCGGTTGATATCATAGGTATGGATTCTTTTTTGATACTTGATGAAGATGACTTAATAACTAAAGAGGAACTTCAGAAAAAAGTTGATGATGGTAAGATGAGCTTAAAGTTTAATAGTAATATACATATTCAAAATGGTAAAGAGGGGACTTGTAGTATCGCAAATTCGGAGATGAACAAGAGGGATATGTATGTATCGCTTTGGTTAGTTGATACTCAGGAGGAGATATATCGTTCAGGGCTTATACCTGTAGGTAATAAGATAGAACAGTTGGAATTGAACAGATCGCTTGAAGTAGGAAAATATTCAGCGATTTTAGTTCATAATCAACTTGAAAATAATGAGATTGTATCACAAGTAAATGTTGAAGTTACATTGATAGTTTCGAGTTGATAACTGTTTGAAAATATTATATGGGTGGTGAACAAGGATGATTACATAGCATATTATTTTGGCAGAGATAGTCACGGTCGCTGTGTATGGAATAGCACGGAGGACGCTTACAGGGACGTAAGATTGATCTTATAAAAGATAAAAGTATTCCAAATATATGTACAAGTAAATATAAAAATTAATAAATGTCAAGGAGGACTATATTATGAAAACTACAATGAAAAGATTTTTTAGCGGAATGATGGCTCTTTCACTTGCTTTTTGTGGAACAAGTATTGTAAGTGCGGAAGACGTAACAGATTTATCAGCAGGCGGCTCTTTAGTACTTGAACCAGAACTCTCCGAACCAAATATATTAGTTACTGTTCCTACAGCTGATGAGGATAAAATTGTACTCAATCCTTTTAACATTGGCGGTACTGGTCAGGTTTATTCTGCAAGTTATGAGATAATTAATAATAGTAACATACCAGTGTCAGTATCATTTTCTGCAATTGTTGAATTGACTAACGTTACTCTTGCACAAAAGGCTCCAGCAGCAACTGGTGATAAGCAGGCTATGATTAATTTGAGTTATACAGATGGATTAGGGAAAACTACGACAACAGTAATGAAAACCGCTAAGAGTACTGAAGGGGATAATGCTAACGTAGTTTCGGTTGCTACAGCGATGGCACCTTTGGGTGGTGCTGTAAAGTTTAATTTTACAGGAAGTACAACTGTGAATCCTACGAAAGATGGATCAGATGATCCATGGACAGAAGAGGATACAATTAAAGCGACAGTAGCTTATAAGTTTACACCTAACGTATTTGCTACATATAATATTGTTAAAACAGTTGCTTTGTATTCAACAGATTTAAATGCTATTACAGTTGATAATGGTACAGAGCTTGAAGCTGTTATAGCAAAATTGCCTACTCGTGTTTTAGGCGATGGAAAGGAACTTCCGGTTACATGGAAATGTACAACAACAGATGGTTACAAAGCAGATACAGCTGGTAAGTATACATTTGTTCCTATGGTTAAGGATGATCCAGATGAAGAATATGATGATGGTATTTACACTATAGCTGATGGAATAGCTGAAAAATCGTCAATAGAAGTAACAGTTGAAGCTGCTGCTAACAATGGCTAATAAATCTTTATAAAATAAAGGTCTACATTACAGGGCTATAGTGGGTCGAACTGCTATAGCCTTTTAAAGTTAATATTTGGGGGATGAGATACAGTGAAAGTAAATACAAAAAGAGAGTCGAAGATATGTACCGAAGATGGTGGCATAATTCTTTCTATTGGAATGATAGTGAAAAATGAGGAGAAAGTTCTTCGTAGATGTCTTGATTCGCTTAAACCATTGATGGAACAGATAAGTTGTGAACTTATAATTGCTGATACTGGTTCTACTGATTCAACAGTTGAAATTGCAAAGGAATATACTGATAACGTTTTTCATTTTGAATGGATAAATGATTTTGCAGCTGCAAGAAATTCAACGCTTGAAAAAGCCAAAGGTCAGTGGTATATGTTTATTGATGCTGATGAATATCTTGATGAAGATATAGGAGAAATGGTTCATTTTTTTAAGATTCCTGAATTGCGCTCAAAATACAAGACACTCGAAATAATGTTAAGAAGTTATGGAGATGATGCAAAAACAGATTATGTTGATGGTTGTCTTGTAAGATTTCAGCGAATAGATGATCCAAATGATCCTATTTATTTTGTTGGCAGCGTCCATGAAGGGATGTGGATAAGATATCCTTTGGGGTATTTCTCTACTATCATACATCACACCGGATATGTATATTCATCTCAAAAACAGATGCAGAACAAAAAAGAAAGAAATCTTGCTTTGATGCGAGAAGAATATAAAAACAATCCAAACGATTTACGAATGTTAAGTCATCTTTTAGACGGCTGTAATGCTTATCCCCTTGAAATGGAAAAGTATATAGATGAGGCATTAAAAATAATAAAAACAAATCGTGGACATTTTTACGCAAATGTAGTTTATATGCAGGCTATAACATATTACAAGAAATTAAAACCGGAATATGCTTTACAGTTATGTGATGAGTATTATTATAATTTTGAAAAGGCTGATAATTGTGTTGCAACGGTTGCTATTTCTGCATTGAAATTAAATCTTTTATCTTCACTTGGAAGATATGAGGAAGCTTGTAATGAATTAAAAAATTATATCAGGTTGTATAATGACTATAAAAATGATAAGCTTGTACTTACTGATATGTCGGCACATCCTATATATGGTTTGACAGAGCATGAGTATTATAAATTTCTTTATACAGGAGCATTGTGTTTTCAAAAACTTAGAAAATATGATGAAGCGTTTGAACTTATAAAAGATCTTAGTTTTGAAAAATTAGATGGAGAACAGTTCCGAGAATTGCTTGGAACGATAAGAGAAATATGTAAAGATAAAAAAGATTATGCTTATATGGCAAAAAGTTATGGCGAGATAATGAAAACAGATAGTAATGATAAAAAAAGTTTGGCTTTGTATATGCTAGAAAATGTGTATTATTCATTGCTGTCTGGTGTTGATCGTCAGGTATATGCTTTAGATATGATTAATAGTGGTGTAACTGGAAAATATATCGATTTGATGAGGCTCGTAGTAGAACAGAATGATTCAGATGGATTTAAAACGAAATTAGTAGAGTTTGTCAATAATGTTGATGATTGGAATGATGGTTATTCGGAAGCGATATATTTGTCGATAAAGTATGGAATTGATATAAGCGAAAATATTGAAAAGATGAAAGCTTCGTTATTTAGGGTTAAACTTGAAGAAATAGCTAATGCGAACGATGATTTTGCAGAATATGTGTATAATTATGGTGTTCCGGAAAGTTATACAAGTAGCATAAAGAAATTTTATTGGATTACATCTTTATATGAAAAGGCTTCGTATAGATGTTTCGAACTTGATGACGATAGAAAATATGAGTTGTACAATCGTTTTGTTTCTCTTCTTGGTGATTATGTTATGAATATATATAATCCGGAGTTGCTTAATGAGGATGATATTCAGGTACTTCCAAATCTACATAAGTTCGGTTTTTATATGTATCAGGCTCAAATATCACTTAATGTTGGAGATAATGTTGGATACATAAGGGGAATGAAAAAAGCACTGGTAAATTGCGAGTCTATGAGAGAAATTGTTAATTTTCTGCTCGAACGATTTAAGAAAATAATAGAGTAATTATTTCGATCTCGGTTTACTTTGTATTTTTATATTAAAGTGTAACCGAGGTTGATTGATTTTAAGGAATTAATGAGAAATAGGTGAGATATTATGAGATGTAAAACATATAAAATGATTCTGGATTTGTGTGATTCTATGATAGAAGCTGTTGAGTATATGATTAATTCAAACAATTATTGCCTTATAGATGATTGTCTGTCAGCTCTCTCTATTATACTTTCAAAAGTAGAAGAAAATCCAGAAAGTTTAAAATCAGAAACTTTTTACCAAAAAATATCTGGTTTAAAAAATGCATTTAATGAAAAATCAGAATCGCTATATGCTATGGTATATGATTTTGCAAGAGAATGTAAGGAAAGTATTGCATATAAAATTCGTGTATTGTTTGTAGCTGAACTTGGTGGAAAATGGGATTCGATGGCTAGTGTTTATTACGCCATGAAGGAACGAGATGATGTAATTGTTGATGTGGTTCTGGAGCCGATTTTTCGTTCAGTGAAGCTTGAAGACGGGACAGAACGAAAAGATATTATTTATAAAGATTATCTTACTCCTATGGGAATTGAACATATACCATATTCAAAATATGACATAAAAAAAGTATTACCCGATATTACTTTTATAAGTCAACCATATGAGAGTGTTACGCTTCCTATGTTTTGGCCTGAAAATATTGCAAAATATAGCAGACTTGTGTATTTGCCTTATTATTCGGCGACAAGTTTAAATAAGGATTTATCACCTGCGTTTGATTCATTTTTCTGTTTAAATACCCAAGAATATTCTTGGAGAATAGTTACACAGTCTGAAAGAATGAAAATGTATTATAAAAAATATGCATCAAGACATGGAGAAAACGTAATAGTAACAGGCTTACCTAAATGGGACTACGTATCGAATTTGACTAAGGACAAAGTTCCATGCCCTGATGAATGGAAAAATAAACTTTCAGGAAAAAAAGTGTTTCTTTGGAATACTCATTTTAACTTTTCGATGAATGTTTATGGTTCACGTATACTTTCAGAAGAAGGAATGGAATTTCTTAAGATATTTCAGAATGATTCCAACATAGCACTTATATGGCGTCCACATCCGATGACTGACACGATAGTAAGAGTTTATTATCCACACTTATTGCCGGTTTTACAAAAGCTTAAAGATGTAGTAAGTCAGTCAGATAATATGGTTTTAGACAAATATGAATCATATGAACCTTGTTTTATATGGTCGGATGCATTGATAAGTGACTATAGTTCAATAGTTGATCAATACATTTTACTTGATAAACCTATATTATTTACTTTCAAAGAACGTGATGTCTATTCCATGTTTAAAGAAAGCTATAATGCTTTTGGCTTGATTGACTATTCAGATATACCATATTCAGTATGTGTTGAAGAAACAAAAGCTTTCATTTATGATGTATTAAATCAGAAAGATATCGGAAAATCTGGAAGGAATAATGTGTTGAGGGACTTTTTTGCTTTGGCAGATGGTTGTTGTGGCAAACGTGCAACAGAGCAATTAATAAATGATTTAAAAAGTGAAATTGTATGTAATGCAGAAGAAAATAAATCTCGTTGTTATTGTGAAATTATGTTAATAGGGGATTTTGATTCTATAAAACCGTGCATAGATATGTGTAAGAGTAATGATTGTAGTTTTGCAATTTGTGATCTGTTTTATAAAGATTCCGATAGTGAATATATAATATTTGGTTTAGATGAGTTAAAAGATTACGATTTTGAATGTATATGTATCGTCCATAAAACAGCATATGAATTTATTCATAAAATACTTATAGAGAATTTTGGCGTAAAAGAAGAGAAGATTCTTAATTTCTGGAGAGTATATCATTCAACGTTACCACTTATGGTTTGTGATCGTGTTATGATGAATAAAAATAAAACATCATATGATGGTGTTATCTTGGGATTATCACACACAGAAGTGGGAATTGATACGGAGAGACTTGATAGGGATTTTTGTAATTTATCTGTTTCGTCGCAGGATATATATTTCCAGTATCAAACTTTGAAGTATTGTTTAGATAAATATTCCGAAAAATTATCAGGGTTGAAATACGCTATAATAGAAACTCATGATTATAATTATTTTAATTTTGATACATCTATGGGTCATGCCGCATATAAATATTTGTCATGGGGAGGGTATAATAAAGAACCGCATAATTTTAATGATAATCCTAAACTTGATATTTCATTTGATGATGCATTAGATAATATATATATAATCAAGTGTAATAATTCATCTGTTTCTGAACTTGAAATATGGAAAAAATATTTTATTAATATTTATGATTTTATTGGATATACAGGATTTTCAGGAAATTTCATTTTGAAGGATAGGACAAATTTTGTTACTAAAGAACAAATACT
>JAGAKZ010000102.1 GCA_017848115.1 Oscillospiraceae bacterium | reverse complement strand
TCAACATTGAGCGTGTCTGCAAATTCTGAAAACTCCTCATATTCTACACATACCATCTTGTTTTGTGAAACTGAAAGCTTTCTGAAATAATCTACAGCCCTTCTTTTTGCAATAATTCCTGCCATCTTTCTTATATCATCACATTTTCCGTCTTCTGCAATAATAAACAACTCTGCAAAAACATCGCTGACACATTCTTCTACGTCTTCTTTTGTACCACAACTTCTTAATTTGTTAAATACTATAACATAAACGTATCGTCCTAATTCATTAAGAAGTTCTCTGTATAGTTCATCTGACGTTCCTTTCCTTGAAATATTTATTTCTTCTGTATTCATTACTTCCCCTCCGCAATTTGTAAGTAATCATGACAAAATTATATACTAAACCACAAAATTAATGTTTTTAAGAGTTTGTAGTATTGATAATATCAACTTTTACTCTTTTCTGTACACTTTCCGCTGTTTCATTTGCATTCTGAGCTTTACTTTCAAACTTTAATATTTCTTCTACCAATATATGTTTCACTTTATTATTGGCTATATAAACATTATGCGTATTTTCTATAATATCCATAACTTCTTTTGTATACTCTTCATCTGTACTCCATGCAAGCTCATTCATATATTTCTGATACAAACTCCTATTTACAGGGAACTTCCATCTATCTGTTATTGTTTCCTGTACTTCTTCGCCCAAAAGGAATTTTAAAACATCAAAACATATATCTTTATTTTCAGAATTTTTACAAATCATAAATAAATCATTCGAATGCACATAATAATCATTTCCACTTGATGAAGGAACACCGATAAAGTTAAAGTCATCACCATATCTTAAATTTTCTATAGCTGATTTATATGAGAGTGAAGACTCATAAATACTATGTTCCAGGTTAAGATACGGGCATTTTTCCATAATTTCAAGTATACTGATAAAATCATCATTTTCAAAATCAACGCTATGTTTATCATAATCTATAAACCTCTTGTTATTATCAAGCAAAAATATTGAAGGTACATAACCTATACTATAATCACCATTTTCAACCAGAAGTTTCAAATCATTCAGGCAAAATGTTTTCTTATCTATCACAGAGTCTGATATAATATCAACACCTTTTATATCGAAAGTAAGCGGAAATGCATAATCATCAGAATACGCATTTACTATATTATCTGTATATTCGGGTAATATCAGGTCATTGTCTGAAATATATTTATAAATGTCTTCAAAAACTCCCTGTTCCATCAGACCTGTTATATCTATATAATCATTAGCTATAACAATATCAATATCGGGCATCTTTTCTGTTATATCATAAGAATCAGGATAATCAATTATAAAATCTATATTTCCATTTTCAGATTTGTATCTTTTTAATATTTCACTGTATTTGTACGATGATGGCGGAACAAGTATTTTTATTGTCTTATGCTCTGAAACCTTAGTATCTCTTGGCTTTAATATACTAATTCCGTAAGATGTCACTATTTCTATTTTCGCATTTGATATATTGATCCCTTTTATTTCACCTGATAAAGCATATGATGACAGATCAATAAGCGGAACAAGTTCTTTATTTTCTCTATATCCGTATAATATTTCATCTGCAAATATATAAAAATCATAATTATTGTCACCGTCAATAAACTCTGCATTTTTATTGATATTGACTGTACATTCTTCTGATATTTCTTTTTCTTCAGTATTTACAGAACTTATTTTCCACTTGTTTTTATTATCAACTGTTGCAACATAATGTTGTTTTGAGTTCCCGAATAATTTTATACCTGTTGTATTTTTTATTTTTTTCTGAAAATGCAGTTTTCCATCATAATCATAAACATACAACATATTTTCATCGGAAAGATAAAAATATTCTTCATCAAAGTCCATAGATTTTATATTTGTATAATCTTCATTCTCAAAAATTATTTTCTTGTCACCTGTATAATTTACAGCATGATATACTTTATTTTCTTTTTTTAAAATAAACACATCATCAGTATTCTTGCTTTCACCAACAGCACCGTCTTCTGAATAACTAATAGCTGTATTTTTTAAAATATTATTATAAAACAATACATATGCATAACCATTACTATCATAACTTAACATGGTCATAAGTGTATCATTATCTTTATCTTTTAATTCCGATATTTCATCTATAAGAATACTTTCATTTTCTTCAAAGTCATACTCATAAATTCTGCCTATATCATCAGCATACACAAACGAATTTTCAGCATATGAAATTACTTTCTGACAATATTCAATCTCTACTGTATTATTTTTTACAACATCACACACATATGCAACGGTAGTTTCAGAATCATAATACACAGCTATTATTTCACCGTTTTCATTGATCAATATATCTTCTAACATTTTGATATCATCATCAATTTCAGTAATTACGTCTACAAGCGTAAAATCTTTACTGCTTAGAACAATGATAAAAGGCGAATAATATTTATTATTATCAATAGCATCTACTAAAAATCCGCCTATATATATTTTTTCATCATAAACTTTTATCGTTTTTAAGACACTTTGTTGTTCACCTGTATAGCTTATATATTCTTTGAGTCCGTCTATATCTGAAATTTTCCCAAAATATCGTACATCATTTTCTTTATTTCTCACATCAAGCATATCCTGAAAACCATTTACTCCCAAAAGCCTGTATTCATATCCGTTGTCATCAACACAAATACTTTTAACCTCGGCACTTTCCGGAAAAATATTATCCTGACTTCCGTCAAGATTAAGCCCACCACCATAAAATTCTCCGTTATGATACAAAAATGGTTCATTTGCATGCTCACCTAAAATCTCAAACTCATCAAAATTATCACCATTTTTAAGATAAACACAAGCACCTGCACCTCTAATATTACCATAAATGTCAAAGTTTCCTGTATTTTCATTATATCTTACATCGCTGATAGTTGTAATATACTCTTCAAGTTCAACAGCTTGTAGCAAATAATTATCAGCGCTATACATAATATCGGCTGTTGACAATTGTATCGGTGAATTTTTAACAAGAACAACTTTTGTTACAAGATAACCGACAATAAAAACAAACAACACCGCAACCGATAAAAACCTTTTCCATATTGAAAATTTATGTACTCTCACTTTTGATACTTCAACACTGTCTGTATCCTGCTTTTTCTCTTTTTCTTTTCTTATGCTCTCTTTTTTGGCAACACTCATTTTAAGTATTCTTTCAAACTGTTCTTCACTAAATTCCGGAGTCATACGTTCAAGTGTTTCTATTTCATTTTCATTAGCATCTTCAAGCAAATCAAATATATTTTGTTTACTCATAGTTACCCTCCTGTCTTGTTATTCCGATCGACGCAAGTGATATTTTAAGACGTTCTATTGCTCGTGCACATCGTGAGCGAACCGATGAAGCTGTCATTTTTACTGTCTTTCCTATTTCCGAAGATGTTTTATTATAATAAAATTTTTGCATCAGAATAGTTGAATCAGGCTCTCCGAGTGCCTCGATCTCTCTTAAAATATCTCTTCTTACTTCATTGCTGTCTGATAAAACCTCAACATTGAG
>JAGAKZ010000101.1 GCA_017848115.1 Oscillospiraceae bacterium | reverse complement strand
TAGTCACAGTTATTGTCGGATGACTTTTAACCACCTGAGATTTCATAAAATACATTACTTCCGTATTTATATCATTGTCAAAATCAAAGTTAAGTACCGCTCTGCGTGGCTCCATGTCTATGTATTCCGCAAATTCTCTTAACCCTTCCTGTGCAAATACATACTCACCTGAAAATGCTTTCTGCAATTGTTCCCATGTTGCATTTTCTTTCAAAAACTCTTCCCAGTGTTTTTTTTCACCTTTGGCGTTATCATCTTCGTTATAGCAGTTTCCGATTATTACTCTGTCAGTAAGCGAAGAAGTCTTGTTATACATATTCACCATAGCAAAGTCATCATCGACTACATAAACACTTAAACAGCAAGTCTGAAAGCCTTCTGCGATTTCTGAGGCATCATTGCAAACATAATTATCATCTCTGTTATAGTTCTCAGACCCCAATGTTACCCATTTACTGCCTTCTTTGAACGAAAGATAATACGTACTTTCCGCATCATCTTCATCGCAGGTAACATATCCGTTTTTCTCCATATAACTGCGGAACAAATCCATAAATTCGCCCTTTGTGTTGTTGTGTTCATTTCGTATCTGAACATTTCCGAAAGATATACCCATAATTTTATTCCCCTTTTTCTTAAAATATTTCATAATTTGAGTGAACATATGAAATATATGCTTTTAATGATAACAAAAAAATAAAGAAATTTCAAGCTTATAAAAAAACAAAAACAACAAATCTATATGAAATGTTGTTTTTGTTATGTATAAAATATTATTTTTGCGGACCAAGAATTATATCATCTTTGCAGATATACTGCTTTAAATGTGCGATATCAGCTATATTTATCAGACCATCTCCCGAAACATCAGATGCTTTCAGTGCTTCTTCTGTCAGTTCAACATCTCCTAACAAGTATAAACACAAAACCGTAAGATCTGAAAGATCGACATTTTTATCTCTGTTTACATCTCCATACATAAATTCAGTATCAGGTTCTTCAACAGGTGCATCTTTGGCTGTTATCTGACTTTGACTCAATATAGTTCCGTTGTCAAACTCAAACTTAAAATCACGATTACTGTTAAAATCAAAGAATCTTACAATAACCAGACTGTCTTCACTTTCAGAGAAATTTATTATCAGATCATTATTAGCATTTTTCCAGTTTTCCATTTGCTTTACAGAATAATTTGATATACGAATTATGTTTTCATTTCCGGAATCACTTATAGTATCTTTACCATATCCTTTTTTGAATACATATACGTCATCTCCATGGTCGCCCTGCAGATAATCATCTCCTGCTCCACCATCAATTATATCCTGCTCTCCGCCACCATAAATAGAATCGTTTCCACTATCACCTGAAAGATAACCGGCTCCGTTACCATTATATATTTCATCATTTCCGGCTCCGCCCATTATGATATTTACACCATTTCCGCCTCTTATAGTGTCATCTCCGTCCTCACCATAAATGATATCCATATTATCTCCACCGGCTATTGAATCATTGCTTTTTCCTGCATAGAAAACATTAAGATCGTTTCCATATCCATATGTAAGATTATCGGTAGAATCGGTTGCCTCAATAATTTCCCAGCCATCGCCTCCGCCAATCATTGATATGTTATTTTTAAACATCAGATAATAACCGGTAGTATTATTTATGAAGTTCTTTATACAAATAGTATTGTTTGTATTTTTATTAGTAAGTATCAGTTCTTTTTTGTTATTTACAGTTGTAATGTAATCATCTGCTGAAAGTTCATCACTAAAAATCAAAGTACTTATTCCTTTGTAATCAGTTATTACATCATTTCCATGATTTACATCAAAGTAATACGAATCATCTCCTGTATTTCCGTTCAATTCATCATCTCCGGCATTTCCAAAGATAAAATCACTACCGGTTGTTCCATTAAAGTTATCATTATTTACTGTTCCGAAATATGTATTACTTCTTTTCGCCATTTCCGCTATATCTGCAAAGTGATATGATTTTCCGCAGTAGTAATCATAATATTCATCAAAAACATCTGTCTTATTTACTGCATCAAAAGTTTTCAGATAAACTCCGAGATCGTAAACCAAAGTATCAACATTTTCACCCTCGTAGACTTTTTGATCTACTATACAATTATACATAGTGTAAATGATATCTTTTCTACCATCTTCTCTTTCATATTCATATGTTGATTTAAGATAACCACCAAATTCAAATTGTAAATTTACAATGTTGTAATAATAATTTTCGATATTTGTATATATATTCTTTAGTATAGCAGAAGCAGGAGAATTAGGATTCTTTCCTCCTACACCTTCAAATTCACGACCCATAAAACACTCTATAACATGAAGATCACGTGCATCGATATTACCGCCCCTGCTATTAGGTTCTATTTCTGTTGAATCGGTAATAAAGTAGAGAATGTTTTTCAGATAATATCGTTTCATTGCAATATTTTTTTCTTCGCTGAATGCAAGTGTCATATCAAGGAGAGTTCCGCTCTCATCTTCTTCGATAGCCTGCATTAAATCCGGAACATTACCGGCAGTTATTGTTCCGTCTTGTGTTGTATCCGAAGAATTTACCAGAAACCAGAATTCGCTTATTTTAGTAGTTTTTCCATTTTTAAATTTAACTGTTGAAGATTCCGAACGTTTGGTTCCTGTTGATAAATTGACATCTTCATCAGACTTTCCTTCAAAATTTATAGAAGATATATTAGCTTGTCCAAGTGTTTTTAGCTCCTGTTCATCGGTTTTTCCGTCATGATCACTATCTGTCCAGATATATAAATCTTCAAATACAGAATCTTTTGAATCTATTACTTTATCACTGTTTTCATTCAGACTTGTAAGTGCCATAAATCCAGAAGATGCAATTTCACCGTTTTCCATAACAAATCTGTCCCCGAATAATTCACCACCGTTATCAATTATTCCGTTTTTGTTTTTATCTATAGCAAGAAAAGCGTCTTTTGTTCCGATCCATGCGGTCTTTTCAGCAAATCCGTTATTGTCCAAATCAAAATTTACGCCATTCTCCAAGGTGGTTAGTTCTATTTCTTCTTTATCTCCAAGGTGAATTATCAACGGATCAGATGGTGGTTGTGCTTTACCTGCATCATCGTATTCATCGGATTCATTCTGTATTCCGCCAACAATGCCGTCTTTTATTTCATCATTTCCGGAAAAAATTGATTCTATGAGAGATTCTATTTCTTCGGAATCTATGTTCGGAAGTTCGCTTAACAATAAAATAAGCTCTTCCATGCTATTTAAAAACTCTGCATCTTTTTCAGTATCTACTTCAATATACTCCTCTCCGGCAGCACTTACTACTGTTGGTCTGCTCAAAATCAAACTTGATGCTACAATAAATCCTGTACATATTGGTGCCAATGCACTTAATGATGTGTTTTTATTTGCGGCATACGTGGCGTATACTTTCTCAGCTGTATTTTTTAGGTACTTTACAGCCGGTACACTTATATATGCTAATCCGCCGGCTACAGCAACTCCGCCTATAACGGCTGCTGCTTTTGAATCATCTTTTTTTCCACCGGTTGAAACTGTAATCTTATTTTTCTGAGTTCCGCTTTGTCCGCCGGTACTGTTGTTATCATCGTCATCATCGTCTTTCTTTTTACTTGGAGTAGCGTATTGATGCAGATTTAAAACCGTGTAGTCATTTGTTGGATCATTATCATCTGATTCAATTGTTTCAAAGTAATTTGAAATATCGGATATTGCAGATTGTGAACCAGAATATTGTGCTCGGATTGATTTTACTGCCTGAGCGGCTTTGTCTTTATCATCATGTCTTTCAATATCATATACTGTTCTGGTAAAAGTGTATATGATTACACCGTTTCCTTGGTTTTCATATTCTACATCATAGCGTATGTGTTCTATTTGATAGCCAATAGGTTTTATGCATAGTACTTTTATATAAAAGTTGAATTCTCCATCTGGAATATCATTTGTTCCTTCTAATACTATTTCATTACCAAAACGGTAACTTTCATCATTAGTAACATATTTTTTGAGTTGCTCATAAGCACTCTTTCTCTTTGATTCAACTTCCTTATATGATAAAGGCTTGACTTCCCACATATAGGTTAATGGTTCACTTGTATCATCATTTTTTATCTCTTTATACAAATCAGCACTTCCATATTCATCACTATCTTGATAATATATACGTTTTTCTGTTAAGCATGAATAAGTTTTTCGTATATATTCTTGTGTTCTAATATGAAACTCATTGTAAGGTAAACCATCATAATTATAAGATAAATACCAATTTTGCTCATCAACTATACTATTAGACATTGCCTTTTCAACATTTTCTTGTTCATGTTCTAACGCTTCTTTCTTACATTCTTCTGTAGCCTCAATTTCTCCTAATGTTTCTTTTCGTGTAAATATATCATCTGCCAAATTAGGCAAAGGATATCCATCTTTCATTATCAAGTATGTTATATAACCATTCTTATGATGATTACGTTTACGTTTTTGCGAAGTTGCCTCGGCAAATATTTCTATAGATATATTTGAAATACCAATCTGAAATATCAATAAAAGGGCAATAGTTTTTGAAATAAAGTTAAAAAATTTCATATTTTCCTCCTATAATATAGTTAATTTTTCATAACAATCATTTAAATCCATACCGTTTTAATATATCACAATTATGTAATTTTCGTTTATCTAGTTCCTTAATTACTTTATTATACCATTCTATATCTGAAAAATATTTTAAATAAAATTCCTTACGTAATCCTACATTTTCAACAAATTTTTTGTATTTTAATTCATACTCTTCCCGTGAATATTTTCCAGTATCATTCTGTATATGATATAACATGATATCTAAAAATTTCTGCATTCTTCTTTGGGATTTTTCAAACAGTTGTTCTGCGTTGAAAAATTTTATTTGCAAAAAACCCTCAGAATTAATGTATTCCAAATTGCATCTATTCTCAAAATCTTGGTATATTCTGTTTGGCATACAATAATTATGTGTATAATCAACAACAGCCTCCATATCTGTTATATTGTCCAAAATAGGTAAAACATACTTTTGAGTCGCAACTAGAGCATATTTAAAAGCATTTATTATACTATGATTATATTGTTGTATTTCATTGTAAGGAATATATTTCATACATCGTAATTTATCATATATTTCTATCAATTCTTTTCTAGTTTTATATACATACGTATATTCATACATACTCAAAAGATCATTAAAACAATCCCTAAAAGGAACCCCCGATAAAAAATTAAGATTTTTCCTATACACCGTAGCCACACCACAAAGTATTGTAAACGTATAATCATGATCTTCCTTAAACGTAATCACATGCAAAATCTCATCATTAATAAGCCTTACATAATAAGGATATCTGCTCTTTATCTTCACAAACCCCAGCGGTTCAAGCGCAGGACCGAATACTTTTTTGAATGCGGAATTCAGTGTGAGTTTCTTTTCCGGTTTTTCTACAGCATTTTTAGTCACAGTTATTGTCGGATGACTTTTAACCACCTGAGATTTCATAAAATACATTACTTCCGTATTTATATCATTGTCAAAATCAAAGTTAAGTACCGCTCTGCGTGGCTCCATGTCTATGTATTCCGCAAATTCT
>JAGAKZ010000100.1 GCA_017848115.1 Oscillospiraceae bacterium | reverse complement strand
TTGGTGGACAATTTATTCATGCAAATGTCAAACAGGAGAATTTAAACAAATACATAAAAAGCATCAATTTTGCAATAACAAAACAAAAATGAGCAAATCACGTATATGCGTGGTTTGCTCGTTTTAGGTGTAAAACTCGGGTTATACCACAAATTCAAATTTGTGTAAAGAAAAAATGTATTTAAAACATTGATGTTTCACTCTATAATCTTTGCATAACCAAGTTTAATTATAACATTTTTATAACAACGATTCAAGTTTCTGTGAATATCGTATACATAAATAAGACGTACTTTTATCTGATATCTTTCTGATAAAAGTACGTCTGAAAAAATATACTAAAATCTGATGTTCCACGTGGAACATATAAATTATAGTGAACGACAAAAATAATTTGTCGTTCACTATAATTATATTATTTTTATTGCCTTGCACATCCGTTCCCTACGGGAACTCCGTGCAGATCGGCTAATAGTAAACAAAAAATAAATTTTTTGTTTACTATATAATTATCTTATTTCATTAAGATAAAGTGACACTCTGCTTTGAATTGACTTTGCCATAGTATCTATATCATTTTCGCCACTGAAATACAGTAGTATTTCTTCTTCGAGTATATTATAGATTCGGCTTCCTTTTATTGTATAGTTGGCACTATCTACTTTACTTATCGCATCACATATCTGTTCTTTTATTTCCTCAGAAAGCATACTTACCGTTTCTTCATAATTTTCCATACCATAATAGACAGGAATAAATATGTTATCCTGATATTTTTTAGATAACGGAATACTTTCTGATATACTGTTCTGATATTCATCAGTGAAAAAATATCTTACAAACTGCCATGCAGCATCTTTATTTTTACAGTTTGCAGAAATCGAAAATGAAAGTGGAAAATTCGCAATAAAACCGCTGTTTTTATCGGACGGATAACCTTTGAATAACACATCAGATTGGTTATATATATCATAACTTCCGGCATCTCCGTCTATGTTTGCCGGTATTATTCTCGACACGTCGTTATATAAATCATATAAATCAGTTTGCGTATATTCTTCATATTCCATATTTTCGATTATTGACCTTATAGTATTTTTAAAATCATTATTATCAAAATTACAGCTGAAAGACTTTTTATCCACATAATTATTTACAAAAGAAGGGATAAAATATTCCAACAAATATATGTACTCTGAATCAGCAAATCCGCCATATTTATACATAAATTCCGAAAACTCATCTGCTTGCCAGCTTGTTTCTTTATTACCTTTCATATCACTTGCATAAACCAATAAAGTCTGAATATCAAACATCGGTGCTATTTTTTTTATCTTGCCTTCTTCACTAAACAGATTAAATATATTTTCATGGAAACCGGATACATTTATGTCTTCATCTTTCTCTATATATTCAGATAAATCAACAAATAAGCCACCGCTGTAATCATCAACAGAAAAAGATATATCGGAAACTATAACATCCAATTTATTTTCAATCAGGTCAAGATTGAATTGATTTAAAGACTCTTTATCAGCACCGTAATCAATGCACGAAATTTTATATTCCTTGTTGTTTTTATTAAAATCAGATATTTCCTCTTTAAGTGCTAAAGAAACACAAACACCGCCAACTGTGATATTTTGTATGGGCGATTCTGATCTGCATTTTTTTACGATATTGTATGTAATATCTCTCCCACTCATGAGCGATATTATAAATTCACCTTTTCCTATGCTATAAGCATTATACATTACATGATCCGATACACTAAGCTCTGCTAAACCAAATACTTTCTCATACTCTGATGTTTCAAAAATATAACCATATAAATTTTGCTCATCACTTAAAAACATATCATATTTTTCATCATTGCTTCTTAATATTGAACGCATATAATCATCCGTCATATCCGATTTCGCAAGTTTTTTCTGAGCAATATCAAGATAATAAATATCCGCTACTTCTCCTTCTTCAACACAACTAATGTATAGTTTATTATCTTTTATTGAAAAGCCATGTAATGAATAAAAATCTTGCTTTGCTACATCAAATAAAAAATCTCCTGATTTATTATATACTGAGATAAATAATCCTTTATCTGTTTCTTCTCCTATGTATATGTTACCGTCCTCATCTGCTGATATAAATAATGGATACAATTCAGAATTATATAACGACGCATCAAAAGAAAAATGCTCTCTGTTTTTATTAATACAGTGCACTATATGTTTTCCTTCTTCTGTTGCATCATACTCAATAATCATAGGATTATATGTTTCTTCAATATAATATATACATCCATCCGGTGTTATATGTGTACGACTTACACTACCTTCACTATCAAGTATATATTCTATATTGTCAATTTCATTCATATTCCGGTCATATATGCATATATTATCATCCGGATAATTATTATTATCTCCTGTTTTAAATTTTTTCGATATTATATCACCTTTGTCTGTTATACCAATAAAACTACCTATTTCACTTGCTACTAAAGATTTTTCGTTATTGGTATAATTATATCCATAAACGCTTTCTTCTCCATCGGCAGTGTGGTCTATAACAAGTGATTCCCATTCGCCATTACCTTTATATAAAAATTCATCTGTTTCATAGCGGTGCAACACGCTACCATCTTCTTTTGAAATAATATTTATAAAAATCATACCATCATTCTCGCTAAATGATGATATTAATACGCTTTCTTCCTCATTTTCTTCAAAAATTCTGAATACTTCACCACTCATATCCATATATACATTGCTGTACACTTTATTCAACTGCGCATCAAATTTTGTCAGGCATACTTTTTTTTCATCCGGTTCATTTGATAAAACATATATATATCCATCTCTGATATATACATCAACTCTAGAATTAAAAGCTGTATACTCAATAATATCCAGCACTTTTTCATTTTTAAATTTATCGGTATATACATGTATTTTTCTTGTTTCATTTATAATGTCATTGACTACAACGTAAAAATTTTCATTTGAATCAACATAAAATCCTTCGATTCCTTCAATATGCAAATCTTCAACCAGTAATTCCTTATTTCCGGCATCAATATCAGTTTTATATATATCACAATTACTTTCAGCATCAATATCAATCTCATATAATGAATCATTGTATACAGACTCCATAAGATATGATAAAGATGTTTCGTTATAAGTTGATATAACTCTGCTTTCTCCGGTTTTTATATTTGTGCTCAATACTTCCGTAGAAATTTTATTTTCAGATGTCTGATTTTTTTTACCTGCTATATATATATTATTATCAACACATTGAACTTCATTTATATTCAAATAATCATACGGGATATCTTCAATATCATAATAATAATATAAACCTTCTTCTCCTTCGGCAAGTGTTATTTCTTTATTATCATTTTTATCATCAACCAATATCACATCTTTTTCATCTGATTTGTCGTTGTTTTCTGTACTCTTCCCATTACATCCCGATATCACTAAAGTAACAGCCATAAATAATGCCACATATTTTTTTCTCATTTTCATAATATTCTCCTGTTATTTATTTGGTATGTGTATATAAAAATATACACATACCAAACAATAAATTATTAATTACTATTTCTTATCTATAGGGGTTCCTATTGTACTTCCCTCTGTGTACATATAGTCAAGATTATAATATCCAACACCGCAGTATGATTTATTACGATACCATTTATTTTCCATTCCTATCCCTATCCTACAAGCATATGGTTTTTCTGTATTGCCATAGGTGCTATAACGAGCCATCTTATCATTCTCATCTATCTTGTTATCCGCACCTACTGCAGTTCTATAAGTCTTAAAACCATAATATAAATAATCTAAAGCTGCAGAATATGGATCTTTTTTTGATCTCCATGTAACACTATCATAATAAACCGGAACATCATCGCTAAGCCAACTAAACAGCTGAACATCATAATCATATGTTTCATCAGCATAATTTAAATTTACCCATCCTTCTTTCACTACACGATCACGACCACCTTTACTATTAGGTTTATAGTATTCGGTTATTCTACCCATTCTTCCGCTTACTTCCTCAACCACGAGGATGGAATTTGCAGGTATATGACCCATATCACGTGAACTAGGTGATGCATATTGTCTTAATGTCAGATATTCACTAACTTCTGCCTTAAACGTACCCACACAATACCTACCATCAGCACGAGCAGATACTTCTAAATTTGAAGTATCAGATAAACTCATTGCTGAAAACGACAAAACCATTGCCAGTAATAAATTCTTGATTTTTCTCATTTTTTTCATTAAATATTTCCTCCGAAAAACGAATTAATCTTTTTATTATATACGCGTCATTTATAATAAAATATTATATTAATAATTAATGAATCAATTATTAATTGGTTAATGTAATAGATAATATTATCTTATATATAATATTATATTATTACATTATCTTGATGTCAATTGTTTTTTGTATTTTAGTTATATATATATTAATTTGTAACATATAAATCAATTTTTATTTAAATTCCATAATCGTCTTCTCATTAATCTCTATCTTAACTTCTGAGCAAAATCAAATTTGTGTAAAGAAAAATGTATTTAAAATATAGTTGTTTGACAATATAATCTGCCCGTGTTTATTCCAATCTGATTAATTCTGTTTTACATTCATGTTTCTTACTGTCTTTATTGTAGTTGATTCCTGCAAGAAGTATTTCTCCTGCATATCCTTTCAGTGCACCTGTATATCTTTTATCTTTTATCTGATTTATAGCTGTATCAGCGTCTTTATTCCATTTCAGTTCAATTATCATCGCTGGCATATCTCCTGAATCTGGTCTTGGAATCATCACTATATCAGCAAAACCTTTTCCGGCCGGAAGTTCTCTGATTATGTTATAACCCGAGTTTGCCACTTGCAAAAAAATATTTTAAAAGTCGAGCAAAGAATTTACGTGATTTGCTTGACTTTTTTTGCGGAATATGATATAATTAATACGTAGTCATACACTCATATAAGGAGACGGTTATGTTTATCGAAGTGTTTAAAAATAATGGAATAGAATATTTGAGATTAGCTGAAAGCAGAAGAAAAACAAATCAACATGGAGTAAAAGTCAGCTCAAAAAAAATTATTCTTAATATAGGCCCCTTACATAAATTCGACGATGGAGAACCAGAATATTTAGAAAGACTTAAAGAATCATTCAAAAATGGAAATCCATTAATTTCTGAACTAAAAGAATATACAGAACCATTACCCCAAAGTAAGACATATATTGCAGAGTTCAAAGAAGGAGATTCAAGTTGCATAGGCGATCTTAAGCACCTAGCCCCTTGTGTTCTTGACAAATGTTTTTCAGCTCTTGGTCTAGATGAATTATTCGCAACAATTAAACATTCCTCTAAAATTCAATACGACCTTCAAGGAATAATCAAATTACTGACATATGAACGTTTACTAAAACCGGCTTCAAAAATGGCTACTATGGCACGTAATAATTCCTATTACACACCTTTGGTAAAAAGCTCTAATGACGATAATGTTTATGACGCTCTTGATGTGATTTATGAAAACAGACAAAAAATATTTAAGCGTATAAATACGAATATCACGAAGAATATAGGAAGAAATGTGTCTAATGTATATTATGATGTGACCAACTTTTTCTTTGAGAAAGATTTACCTGATGATGATCTTGTAGATGATGATGGAAATGTCATTGAAAAGGGACTTGGACAAATGGGAGTAAGCAAAGAAAACAGAAAACAACCAATTGTTCAGATGGGACTTTTTCTTGATGATAATGGCATTCCGATATCAATTGAAATGTTCCCGGGAAACACGCTCGATCATCTGACCTTACGTACTGCTATGAAGAATACCGTCAACAATCTTGGTTTTGAAAAGTTCATTCTTGTTGCCGATAGAGGAATGTACAGTGGTACAAATATGTGTCATGTTATCAACAATAATAACGGATATATCGTATCTAAAAGTATAAAAAAGAGTAAAAAATCAGAACGTCAGTGGATCGTTGATCAGGAAGGCTACATAGAAGAAAGTCCTGATTTTAAATATAAATCACGAATAATAGAAACTATTGTTACAGATGAAGACGGAAAAAAGAGAAAAATAAAACAAAAAGTTGTTGTTTACTGGAGTAGAAAATTTTATAATCGAGAAAGAAGTGAAAACAAAACATTTATTGAGTTTATTGAAAAACTTAAAACTAATCCAAATGGTTTTCGTGTTTCAGCATCACAAAGCAAATCATTAAAAAAATACATAAAGAAAGAAATGATCAATAAGGAAACAGGTGAAGTTGTTGATTCAAAAGAACTTCTCTCCATGATTGACGATGAAAAACTTAATGAATTCAATGAGTTGATGGGCTATTATCAAATTGTTTCTTCTGAACTTGAAATGAGCGAAAAAGAGATTATTGAAAAATATCACGGACTTACAAGAATTGAAGATCAATTTAGAGAAATGAAAGGAACACTTGAAACCAGACCTATTTATGTACGAACCAACGATCACATTAAAGCACATCTTATTCTCTGTTTTATTGCTCTTACAATGCTAAGAGTATTACAGTTGAAGATACAAAAATCAATGCCTTCTAATAGACGTAAAGACGCTTATTGGTCTTATGGAATAACAGGCGAAAAACTTACTAATATTCTATATGATTGGAGAGTTGATATGCTTCCGGGAGACTATTATCGTATGTTTCACTCAAATGTTAAAGAATTAAAAAAAGTTCTTTCTGCTTTGGGGATTAATCTTGAACCAAAATTATTTTCTATATCCGAACTGAAAGCTATTAAAAAATCTGTTAAAATCTTCTGAATATATGAATACAAAAAAATTATGAAAT
>JAGAKZ010000052.1 GCA_017848115.1 Oscillospiraceae bacterium | reverse complement strand
GGTAACGAGATAGCAACCGTTCGTATTTCAGAGTTCTTCATTGCTTTGCCACAATGCGTGTAACTCGCACTGCAAAATTAGGAAATAAAAAATGAATGGGCAATATTATGTCTATTTTATGTGTGCTAAAAATAAAATAGAGTACCTTTGCAATGAAATTTGTTTCAACAACCCTCAAAAGGCATAATAGATGAATATAGAACAAATGTCAGCCATCTATAAAATGGCGAAAGCTATATACAATAGAGAAGAGCGATTAGTCAATGGAAAGGAAAAACTTTTTCTTAGCCATGGCATTAACAAAAACTCTTTCGCAGATTTTTATAGAGCATTTCAGAAAATGCTTGATGGAGAATTGCATACAAGAGGGATAAGCACAGATTTGAGAGATTATTATTTGTCTCAAATATATAAGGATTATGGTGCGGACAAATTAAGGATAGCCTTAAAAGCTTATATGGACTTCATTATCTATTATGAGGAGGGGCATAATAATACGACAAGGAAAATTGAACGAGAAATTCATCAAAAGTACTGTAACGTTCTAAGTGAAAGTAACGCAAGCAGAACTATCGAAAATGAAATAAATGCATATTGGGAAGGGGAATTGGGACAAGTAACCATAACCACGCATGATAGGAATATCAATGCACGTAATAAATGTATTCAGAGTAAGGGAACTAAATGTTTTGTATGTGGTTTTGATTTTGAAAAGACTTATGGAGAGTTAGGAAAAGGTTTCATACATATACACCATGTAACCCCAATTTCTAACAGAGATGGACGATACGAGATAGAAGTTGAAAATGACTTATTTCCAGTGTGTCCTAATTGCCATGCAATGCTACATAGAAGAAAAGACTCTACACTATCTATTGAAGAACTTAAACTAATAATACAGCGGAATAATGATTAAGGGGAAAATTTATCGCTATGATGATGAGTTTAAGGCAAAGGCTCGTGCTCATCAGTTTGCATTTAGAGAAAATGAGTTGAATGATTTCTATGACGAGAAGAATCCTCAAGTTATTCTTTCTCCCGATGCAGCCAAGCAAGGACTTATATTTTGTGATACTTACAGAGAACTGATTAAAAGCAAGGTTAAATCATTTAAATCTTCTGTATTATTCTCCAACATGTTGAGAAGCGAGCACATTCCTTACAATATCTTTACTCCAATGGAAGAAGATATAAATGCTACTGTTATGCTGTTTAACGAAATAATAGGAGGAGGTATATCAAAAATAAACCGCATACTTATTGAATATGCAGGAACTGCTGATAAAAGCGAATATCTGAATGACGGAACATCTTTTGACACATTCATAGAGTATATATCTTCTGATGGTTCTATTGGAGGCATTGGAATAGAAGTAAAATACACCGAAAATGGTTATCCTATTGGAGTTAAGGAGAGACAAGATATTGAGAATGTTGATGGATTATACCACCAGATGACAAGACTCTCGCAATGGTATATTCCTACATTAGACATAACTTCATTTATAAAGGCGAACCATCTACGTCAAATTTGGCGTAATCATCTTTTGGGTTATTCTATGTTGTATAGGGGTGATATTCAACATTTTTATCACATACATCTTTATCCTCAAGGTAATAAACATTTTTTAGAGTATGCTATACCAGAATATAAGTCATTGCTAACCGATTATGGCAAAACGACCTTTATTGATTTAACATACGAATCCTTGTTTGATATGATAGGTAGAACTTTCATTTCAGACAAACAGCAAGATTGGTTAAAATATCTAAGAAGAAGATATATGGTATAAGCGAAAAGCCGTTGAGTGACGGCCTTTCGCTTATATTGATATGCTTATTGTGCGTATAAGAAGTTATATGTAAGTGCTTGGGTTAGTCTATCGATATACGCTTTCTCATCTTGTGTCAGCACTTCTTTTGCAGCCTTGAAGCGAGGAGCAATTTTCTCTACTCGCTTACTTGATTCTTTTTTCGAGATTTCCTTTTTGAAGTTTAATTCAAGCGGTTCTATGGCTTGGAAACTTAAATCTACTGCATTTTGAAGATTGTTTGACAATGTATCACCTTTCGATGTAGTGCTAATATCCACCACAAAGAACTTGAAGTCTGGATAACTATGCATTAAATCATCTGAATATGAACTATAATGAGCTTCGCCATTTGCTTTCTTTCTTATGAAGCCATCGAAGTAAACGGTAGAATAGTTGTTTAGGCTTCTTATAGTCTGATATATTTTATCAGTATTTATACTATCCTGTGGTAAAATATAATCCACATCAAAAGTTACTTTTCTATACTGTTCAGGAGCATATTCTAACTCAAATGACAATGCAATAGATTTTCCTGTTTCTCTACTATTAATATTCTGAATTTGAGCTTTCCAATTAACAAATAGTTTAACAGAATCCATATATTCACCCATTGCTAATTTAACGCTATCATTAAATTCCTTTTCTAATATTTTATTCCCTAAATGATAACTTTTGTCTTTGTTTCGTGCAAGCATATTATCAAAGTTTTCTTGCTGAACATTTGAGAACTTCTTATTTGCTTTTGTAGGAGCTCCAACGCAGCCATACAAAGCAAATACAATTAGTAATAGCGACCATAATTTTTTCATATCATTGAATTTAAATTTAACAATTCATCACAATAAAAGCGTGAACTGTATGCTACACTCTTACTTGAAGGTCGTAGGAAACCTCGGATACAGATGTAACAATAGCAGCCCACGCTATAGCGTGAGAACCACTATGCCATCCTTGTATCCTAATTGAAAATTTCCTACGTTTTCAAGTACAAGATAAGCATAACG
>JAGAKZ010000099.1 GCA_017848115.1 Oscillospiraceae bacterium | reverse complement strand
TGTAACTACATACGATCACCCGTTTTACGTAAAAGATAAAGGCTTTGTAAATGCCGAACATCTTTGGATAGGTGCAGAGCTTGTTGATAATAACGGAAATACTCTTCTCGTTGAGAAAATCTACCGTGAAGAGCTTGATAACGAAATTGTAACCGTTTATAATTTTCAGGTTGATGAGTATCACACTTATTTTGTTGGTGAGCGTGGTATTTGGGTGCATAATTCGAAATGCGGAGGAAGTTACAAAAGTTTAAAAAAAGATAAAAATGGTAAAATATATGACAAAGAGGAAGTACATCATATGCCAGCCAAGAAGAGTAGTACACTTTCTGAGGGTGATGGACCTGCAATTCGAATGGATAAGAGTGATCATAGACGCACAGCAAGTTGCGGTAGATCAAAAAAAGCACAAGCATATAGAGTAAAGCAGGAAAAAATTGATAAAATCAGGAAAATTCAGAGAAATGGTTAAAATGGATGTTAAAGATATCAGATCGAAATTTGGAAATAAATACGATAAAGGTATCGGCGAAATGTGGAAATATGTAAACGAATTAGAAAGGAAAGGTGCTATATGAAGTTTGATGTAGTCCCAATGATTAGCATTAATGAAATTGTATTCGGAATGAAAAGGGAGGAAATTAGAGCTATACTCGGAAATGCGACAGAGTTTTACAAATTTGAAGATGATGAAGTTGCAACTGATGATTTCGGATTCTGTCATGTTTTTTACGACACTAAAGACAGATGTGAAGCGATAGAAATATTCAATGAATCTGAAGTATATATAAATGATAAATTAATATTTCCTACAGATTTTAATGTAGCATTAGATGCTGTTGAAGATTTTGAGCAAGATGACGATGGTTTAATAAGTTATGCGAATTCCATTGGTATATATGCTCCTGATGAAGAAATGGAGAGCATTTTAATTGGAAAGAAGGGCTATTACGACGATGAAAATTAAATTTTACATATGGAATAACGATATGTAAAATAAATTATATGCGATTCAAATTTAGTCTTTCTATAATATGAACAAACTTTATATAGGTACTGAGCTTGTTGATAATAACGGAAATACTCTCTGTATTGAGCAGATCTGCCGTGAAGAGCTTGATAACGAAATTGTAACCGTTTATAATTTTCAGGTTGATGAGTATCACACTTATTTTGTTGGTGAGCGTGGTATTTGGGTGCATAATGCGAATTATCCTTCCAATCGTGATAAATATATGGGTAAAACGCCTAGCAAAAAGTCAAAGGTGGGACAAGAAGTTATAGATAGAATGAGATATGAAGGAAGAATTAGAGAGGGTGCGAATGGGCTTGAGTTCAAAGTAGGAGATGGGAACTGGCATCCTCTTGATCGTGCTGATATGGCACATATTAAAGATGCCGTATCATGGTGGAATGAAGAGGGTCGAAACTATGGTGCGAAATCTTCAGAAGTTAGAGCTTTTATGAAGGATCCGAATAATTATGAATTAGAGCTTGATTCTATCAATCGTTCGCAAGGTCCTCATAATCAAACATATTTGCCCCCGAATAAGTAATATGATTCAGATAAGAGAGGAATTTCTGTGGAATTAAATGATAAAGTTTATGATGAAATAAAGCAAAAATGTGCAAGAGGAAATGAACTTGCAGACTCAGAGAAATATCAAGAGGCTCTTACTGAGTTTAGTAAAGCGTTGGAATTGTTGCCAAAACCTGATTATATGTGGGAAGCAGCCACTTGGTTATATGGAGCTATTGGCGATATGTATTTTCAGTTAAATGATTATTCTGCTAGCCTAGATTGTTTTATGAAAGCACAGAAGTGTCCTGATGGTATGGGGAATCCATTTATTTGTGTTAGAATTGGAGAATGTTTTTTTGAATTAGGAAACATAGAAAAGGCAAAACAATATTTAATGCAGGCATATATGCTTGAAGGCGAGGAAATTTTCTTGGATGCTGCTCCAAAGTACTTAGCGTTAATTCTTCCTTTGATTTAAAAAACTAAAAGTCAGAAGGGTGAATATTAATTTAGAAGACTATATTGCCAGGTCAGAAATTGTTTTTATGCAGGCGAATTATGTTGTTGCATTAGAAGAGGCTAAGCAAGCAATTAGTATTAATCAAAAATATTCAGACGCACACCAGTGTGCTGGAAACATACACCATCTCGAAAAATAAGGCAAAAGGTTGATGAAAACAAAGTAATCGGAGCAGATGACCCAGCTATCCCCGGAAAGAAAATAGAAGGTTCATTAGAAGCGGATCATATAGTATCAATGGATAAAATAGCTAAAATGGAAAATTTCGATAAACTATCCACAGAAAATCAAATTAAAGTGTTAAACTATGAAGAGAATTTTACTGGTTTAAGTAAGTCTGCTAATACTTCAAAAGGGGCAAAGTCATATAGTGAATGGACTACATATAAAAAAGAAAACATTCCGATTTCTATGGAATACAAGGCGGAAATGATGAAAAAAGAATCGGCTTTAGAACCTGTATTACAAGGTATGATAGATGGACTTTTAAAAGAACAAGGAGTAAAAAGTTAAATGGATAAATTTGGATTTTTAAAACAATATAGAGATAACATAGAATTAATATCTGTTAATGATATAAATTCTTATATTTCAGAAGAGTGGAGAAGTGTTTTTAACGAAAAGATACAACATAATCGAATACAGAATACAATAAATATTTGGAAAAAGCATTGTGAAAAAGAACTTAGAAATACAATTAGTTATTTATCTGAAAATCTGATAGATGTGAGCTTGGTTAAAACGTCATATGGTATATCTGTTATCTATGAATTAAAAATGATGGATGGCAGTATTGACTATTACGAAGGATTATTATGTATTAATGATTATAATAAAAAAATTGCAATGTGGGATAGTATACCGGAATCTTTAAAGACTTTTTATAGCTTTGTACATAATGGATTTTATTACTATGCTAGCCGGAATATGGGTATACTTCCTATTGAAAAGGTTACTTGTATGAATGATTATGATTGGGGTATTATCGAGGATTTAAATTTAAAAGTCCCATTTAATATGGAATCGACCTACATTTTTTTTGAAACAGGAATGGGTGGATATGTTATACTTGACGTTGCAAACAATCATGATGAGAATTCGACGGTATGGTTTTCTGCAAATAAACCAATGTATGACAAAAATTTTTGGGATATTGTTGATGAATGGATCGTAATGGGATTTAATTAATCTCAAAGCATATTTCTTGACATTGAAACAGATCTTGGACAACTCGGTGCAGTTGTGGGTAAGCGCGTAAAATGCGCCTCAACTGTTATGACGGCAAGCGGACTTATGGCAATAGAAAAGATAAAGGCTTTGTAAATGCCGAACAGCTTTGGATAGGTGCAGAGCTTGTTGATAATAACGGAAATACTCTCTGTATTGAGCAAATCTGCCGTGAAGAGCTTGATAATGAAACTGTAAAGGTTTAAATTTTCAGGTTGATGAGTATCATACTTATTTTGTTGGTGATACCTCTGTACTCGTTCATAACGCTGATTACAACCAATCGCCCAAGGAAATAATGGCAGAGCGTACTAAGGACTTGGACACTCAAGAGCATCCTTCTAAGTATAAGCAGATTAGTGCAAAAGAAAAAGCAAGGTTAGAAGCTAAAGTTCAAGATAGAACAATAACCAAAGAGGAGTACAAAACTTTAAATGGAACAAGAAAATGTCCGCTAAACGTCAGAATGGCGTAAATAAGTTTTGGGAACAAGAACGTACACAACTTCAAAATGGCGAGAACGGAACACGAAACTGGTCTACTCAACAAAAGTCTGATATTCTTAATGGTAAACGGCCAACTTATAATGGTAAAACTATACAAGGTCATCATTCCTATAGTGTGTCCAAGTATCCTCATTTGGCAGATAAGGGCGAAGTAATTTACCCCGCAACCGCAAATGAACATCTAAACGGTTGGCATGGAGGTAATTATAAAAATAGTTTACCAGGTGAACCTATAAAAACAATCTTGGATTTTTAAGGAGGTAATATGGGTATTATTGGAATAAAAGCGGCAAAACCGGATTTTGTTGCTACCATAGCTAAAACAGTAAGGAAATATAGAGATATTTCAATATCAGAAATAAAAGCATTAGTATTAGAGGGCAGATACTTATACGAATGCGATTATATAGATGCACAGGGGATCGAAGTAATCCTTTCTATTCATTCGGAATTGAATAATAACGGAATAGTTACTGTTATCTATGAGCATGATCAAGAAACGACTCCTGAGTTCTTAAATAACTTACTTGAATCATACGCTGAAACAGCTAAGCAAGTTGAGGAAGAAATGGATAGAGAAGCATTACTAGAAGAAGGTGAATAAGCATGATGTTTGACGCAAGTGCTTTAAAATCAGGAATTATTGAAATTAATGGTAAGATTGTTTCGCCCGGATATACATTTGAGGATTTTCAAAAATCTGCATTTTTTGATGGTCAGGATGGAATCAGGGTTATAAGGATAAAAGACACAGTTAAAATCGAAGACAACAATTATGTTGTGAGTTTTTTCTTTCGCAATAAAATTTTGTATATGTTATCAATTATTTGTATAGATATTGATATTCCGTTCTCGGAAGAGATTAAACGCAAACAGTTTCATGATGAAATTCTTGAAAAAAACGGGCTGAGCACTGAATCATTTTTTGATTGGGGCAATATCAAATCAGTTTATGATCCGAAAGGAAATGTCAGCAGTATAAACATTATATATAACGCTGGTATGCAATAAAGTTTGAAAGAAATAGAGTCACTTATGTCAATAATAACACTATACAAAGTGAAGAGTAGACAGGAATATTAAAAATAGGAGATTTTGGTATGGAATTAAATGAAATTCAATTAATGGCTGTAAATATCAGTAAAAAATTCAGAGATATATTGGAAAACAGGATTTCAAGCACTAAGATTTATGATGTGGTTGATGTGCCTGATCATCATAGCTTTAAGATTAAGTTTGTGGCATACAATTATTTCTCTATTGTATTTCAATATGAGTTAGATATAATCGGCTGTCATATAGAGTATGGAAATGATGTATGTATTCCACTTACATCTGATAAGCATTGCCTTTCTGATACCGATATTGAACACTATATTCTTGATTTGAAAGATGAAATTGAATTAAGAATACCAGATAAGTATTTAAAATCAAAAGGATGGAATTAAATTATGCAAGAGCAATTCAAATCCAAACGTGTATACAGCGGTAGTAGCTTTTGCAGAGGGCGATTACAGCTTCTCATTCTCGGGTAAAGACCGTGCAGGACATGCCGCAAATATATCATATAACGGCGGAGAAAAATCTAACAGCTTCTATGAAATATTCAATGTAGACGCAACCGTACCAAAAATCAAGACCAATTTTAAAAGCTTTGGAAAAGATGAAGATGATAAAATTTATTTCAACAGCGAGCAGATTGCAAAAATTGAAGTAACCGAGCATAATTTCAATGCTTCGGATATGGGTGTTTCAGTTGAAGAAAAGGAAGTAGGAACAAGTCATACAAGCGGTGGAAATTGGCGTAGTATAAGCTATTACAGCGACCCGAGTTTGCCACTTAAAAAGCCGTCAAACCCTTATAAAATCAGGGTTTGACGGCTATAATTTCATAATTTTTTTGTATTCATATATTCAGAAGATTTTAACAGATTTTTTAATAGCTTTCAGTTCGGATATAGAAAATAATTTTGGTTCAAGATTAATCCCCAAAGCAGAAAGAACTTTTTTTAATTCTTTAACATTTG
>JAGAKZ010000098.1 GCA_017848115.1 Oscillospiraceae bacterium | reverse complement strand
TTTTATGCACAATCATCATAATTGCGCACTTTTATCGTTGTTTTGTATTGTAATGTTAAATCGTTTTTATGATAGTTTCAAAGTAAACGCAACACCATTGCATTTACTTTGAAGGTGTTGCGTTTACTTTGACAATTAACCAAAAATCATATTTTACATCATTTTTCTTTTCTATACGCAACCATTGTTTCACAGTTCCATTTCAGTTTTATACAAAATCAGGATAGAATACTTTTGCAACGTTGTCAACTATAAACCCTAGGTTGTTTCAGGTTTAATGCCAGGTTGCAAACCTCTCGTTTTCAAGAAAACATACAAAAATATTTGCCAAACAAAAGATAATGTGATATAATTAGTATTATGTATATCTACATAAAGAAATCTCAGAGGAGGGAGTACTATAAACCAGAGAAAACACTTTTTTGCTATAATACTACTAATCATGGTTGTTGGAGTTCTGTCATCATGTTCACTTGTATCAACTACAGAAACTTACCTGAAACCTCCTAAGTTAAATGAAGAACATGAAAAAATTTATAATGCACTTATTGACGCTGAAGGTTCAAGAATAAGCCTGCGTTATCCTAAAGCCGGTTCTTATTTATCTGCTTTTGTTGTAAGTAATATTGACAATGAACCCTCAGATGAAGCAATAGTTTTCTATGACAAAACAAATTTCAGCGGAAATGATACTTCAACTCTCCGAATAAACTTTCTGGATCAGCAAGATGGCAAATGGAAATCCATATATGATTTATCCCTGTCAGGTTCGGAAATAGAACGAGTATTCATTTCTGAACTCGGGAATGATAAAATAAAATCTGTAATAGTCTGTACCGGAAATCAGACCGAAAAAAACGCCTGCATGTTTTTCTATGATAATACAATATCCATTGAGCCGCAACCACTTGGAACATACTCACACATTGATGTATGTGACGTAAACAACGATGAAATAAACGAAATCATCATGGTTTGCAGCACACCGGCAGGAAATACAGCCAATCTCAAATGGCTTGACGAACAGCAAACTCTGGTTTCAGGACGTGAACTCAAATTAAATGAAAGTTCAACTGAAATTTCTCAGTTTCTTTATGGTAAAAACAGAAACAACAAAACTGACGTCTATATAGACTCATATATCAACACCAACACCATAATCACTGAAATACTTTCAGTAGTTACCGAAAATGATGAGTTTTATTTGAAAAAAGCAACTATTTCAAACTATGATGATACTTCCATAAAGCGTACAACCAGACGTGCATCACTGATTTCAAGGGATGTGGATGGAGATGGAAAAATAGAAATTCCTATAAATACTGTATTCAAAGGCTACGAGGAAAAACCGGAGACTGAACAAATACCAATGACCAATTGGTATGTATATGAAGATGATATGCTCATACGAAAATATTCCGGATATTATAGTATAACAGACGGCTACGCCTTTATGCTGCCTTCAAAATGGTATGATAATGTTACTGTAAAACTTGAAAATGATGATGTTATCTTCTGCAAGTATGATGAACTTGCTGAAAATCAAACAGAACTGCTCAGATTATGTGTTACCGATTCTACCGGAGCTGCACAACTAAAAAAAGAAAAAAAATATTCAAGATATGAGCAGCTGTATTCTTCCGGAGACACACTCTACCTTGCGTGTATCCCAAATGGAAAAATTGACCCATTGATCCCCGCAATAAGTGAAATACAATTTTGTTTTAAACTAATATCATAGGTAAAAAGGAGAAGTAAAAATGAAAAAAATTTTAGTATGTGAAGATGAAGACGTAATACGCGATTTTGTTGTAATCAATCTTAAACGTGCCGGATATGATGTTACAGATGTAAACTGTGGCGAAGAAGCTCTCAGAGTATTTGAAGAGGAACACGGAAACTTTGACGTTGCACTTCTGGACATAATGATGCCGGGCATTGACGGTTTTACTGTATGCAAAAAACTTCGTGAAAAAAGTTCTACGCTAGGTATAATTATGCTTTCTGCTAAAACACAGGAAATGGACAAAGTAAGCGGTCTGATGATAGGCGCTGATGACTATATGACAAAGCCGTTTTCACCGTCAGAACTTACTGCTCGCGTAGATGCAATATACAGAAGAGTTTGTATGAGTTTTATAAAACCTGAAGAATCACCTGTTATTGAGTCAGGCCCTTTTCAGTTAAATCTTAAAAGTCGCACTGTTTCTAAAAATAACATGCTTATTGATCTTACACAGGTTGAATATCAGATACTTGAATACTTTATGAACAACAAAAATACTGCACTTGATCGTTCAAGCATACTTACTCATGTATGGGGAGAATCGTATGTAGGTGACGAAAAAATTGTCGATGTAAATATAAGACGTATACGAATGAAAATAGAAGATGAACCATCAAATCCACAGTTTATAATGACAATATGGGGATTTGGATACAAATGGAACGAAAAATGAGGTTTAATCTAAGAAACAAACGGTTTGCAAAAGAAAGTATAGTTTACCGTTGGGTTTTCAACAACCTTGCAATCCTGATACTACTTCTTCTTGTAATCTCAACTATCTTGATTTATTTTATTCATTTCTACTACTATAACTCCACTGAACAATATCTTAAATCAAAACTTACAACTATAACAAGTGTTCTGAGTAAGTATTCAACCGATACAACTAAAAACTTTTCAACCGAAGTACGTACTATGGTTGAAACATTTTCGGATAAAGATAAAATGGAGCTCATGGCTGTCAACTCCAAAGGTAAGGTTGTAATTACTTCATCAGGATTTTCACCTGATAATTCAGTAGTTATGTATGACTTTGATGATGCAATATCTTTAAAAAGCTTTGGTATATGGAAAGGCAGATCCGAGAACAATGAAAAAATCATGGCTGTTTCATATCCGGTATCAGCAAAAAATTCAGATTATTCTGCTATGCGTGTAGTTGTATCTCTTACAGATATAGATACCAATATAACCAATATGACTTTGATTGTTATAGCTTGTTGTATGCTTGTGCTGATGCCTCTTATCTTTTCAGGAGTTTACTTTGTTGGTTCGATCGTTAAACCGGTACAGAAACTCAATGCAGTTACCAAAAAGTTTGCAATGGGTGATTTTCAGGAAAGAATAACAACCGAAAGCAATGACGAAATAGGTCAGTTGTGTGCATCTATCAACTATATGGCAAACGAGTTGTCAACCGCAGAAGCTATGAAAAATGAGTTTATTTCATCGGTTTCACACGAACTGAGAACACCACTTACTGCTATAAAAGGCTGGGCCGAAACAATAAGTACGGACAACGATGCCGAAACCACAAAAAAAGGTATCCATGTCATTATAAGTGAAACAGAAAGACTTTCGCAGATGGTTGAAGAACTGCTTGATTTTTCACGAATACAAAACGGTAAATTTACTCTTCAGATGACCAAGATAGATATACTTGCAGAGCTTGAAGATGCTATACTGATATATACTGAAAAAGCCAAACACGATAACACTTCCATCATCTATAACTCACCTGAAATGCTTCCTTTTATCTTTGGTGATAAAAACAGACTGCGTCAGGTTTTCATAAATGTTATTGATAACGCAATAAAATATTCGGATCTGCCCGATCATCAGAGTGTAGTCAGGATCAATGCTTCCTGCAAAGATGACAAACACATCATCATTTCAGTTGAGGACAACGGTTGTGGCATTTCAGCTACAGACCTTCCTAAAATAAAGACAAAATTCTATAAGGCAAATCATACAAAGCGTGGTTCGGGAATCGGTCTTGCGGTTGCAAACGAGATAATCACCATGCATGACGGCCGTATCGACATCGAAAGCGAAGAAAACGTGGGAACTACAGTACATATAATTCTTCCTGTAAGCAAATCTTCAAATAAACAATAACTTTTTATATTAAAATGAAACGAGGCTTTAAAAGACTATGAGCAAACCACACAAATCCAAAATAGGCGGACAGGCTCTTATTGAAGGTATCATGATGAAAGGTGTATACAAGACTGCTATGGCATGCCGTCTGCCTGATGGAACTATAGACCTTGAAGTCTGGGACGACAACAACGGCAAAGACGCTCCCTGGTACAAAAAAACACCACTTATAAGAGGTTCTTTCAACTTCATATCTTCACTTATCACAGGCTACAAATGTCTTATGAAATCAGCTGAAAAACAGATGACTGACGAGGACGAAGAAGAAGAAATGAGCAAATTTGAACAGTGGCTCAATGACAAACTCGGTGAAAAGCTTATGACTGTTATCACTACAATAGCAATGGTACTTGGTCTGGTTATGAGCCTGTTCCTCTTTAAGTTTATCCCGACAGTTATAACAAAACCACTTGCTGACGCCGATATGCACATTCTGCGTACAGCTGTTGAAGGTGTACTCAAGATAATCATATTCATTGCATATCTTGCACTTACATCAAAAATGAAAGATATACGACGCACATATGAATATCATGGCGCTGAACATAAAACAATAGCTTGTCATGAAGCACATGAAGAATTAACAGTTGAAAACGTCAGAAAGCACTCACGTTTTCACCCTCGTTGCGGAACAAGTTTTCTGCTTATCACACTCTTCACAAGTATTTTTGTATTCTGCTTTATTCCTTCATTTGATGCACTCTCCAAAACTGCAAAGATATTTGCCAGACTTGGACTTCAGGTGTTGCTTCTTCCGCTTATCATAGGTATCTCCTATGAAATTATCAAGTTTGCAGGAAGAGTTGACAACAAGTTTACAAGAATCATTTCAGCTCCTGGTTTAAAACTTCAGCATCTTACAACCCGTGAACCTGATGATTCACAGATAGAAGTTGCAATAGCTGCCATGAAACCTTGTATTCCTGAAAACATGGAGGAAGACAATTGGTAACTGCAAGTCAACTCTCTATAAACTTAAAATCTCTTCTTAAGCAAAACAATATTGAAAACTACATCTTTGAAAGCCGTTGTATAATTGAGTTTGTATTAAACATACCATACAACCGTCTCAGGATCAATCCCGATATGGTTGTTTCAGAAGATGCAGTAAACAAGATCCGCAAAATAGCCAATAAGCGTATATCAGGATATCCGTTGCAATATCTTCTCGGACAATGGGAGTTTTTCGGACTTCCCTTCTACGTCGGGGAAGGAGTACTTATTCCTCGTCAGGATACTGAAACTCTGGTTGAAAGTGTTTTAAACCATGTGCAAACCTTAAATCTTACAAAACCTTCTGTTCTTGATCTATGTAGCGGAACAGGTTGCATCGCAATTGCTCTTGAAAAAAATATACTCTCTGCAAATGTATGTGCAGCTGAGTTGTCAACAACAGCCCTTTCTTACCTTACCAAAAACATATCTCTCAACTCATCATCTGTAACAGTTTACAACGGAGATGTGCTTGATGAAAAATTTGCAGGGCTTTTCTCATCTCTGGACATCATCACCTCAAACCCACCATACCTCACCAAAAAGGATATGCAGGTCATACCCGAAGAAGTAAAGCATGAGCCGTCAATGGCACTCTTCGGCGGTGACAATGGTCTTTTATTCTATGAAAAGATCACTGCTATATGGAAACACTGTCTTAAACCCGGTGGTGCTATATTCTACGAAATAGGTATGGGCCAGGAAACTGATGTTGCAAATATATTAAAAGAAAACAACTTTACTGATATTACTTTCAACCATGATCTGAATGGCATAATAAGAGTTGTATCTGGAGTTTACAACTAATAAAAAATACTTATCGGTTTTATTTTTCCGATAAGTATTTTTATTTTATACACTTACTTCTTCTTTTTTATGAAACAACCTTTTGAAGAAACCTTTCTTCTCGTTCTTCTCATCTGTTGCTGTTGTGATCAGTCTGAACTGTTCCTGTTCAGCACGATGTAACTGTTGTTGCTGATCTATAAGACGTTGCAACTCTGTAATCTGTTTATCCTTCGCCATAAGCTGTTCCTGCATCTTCTGATTCTGATCCATATTGCAGTTCATAAGTTCCTTTATCTGTGCATCTTTTGAGTTTATCTGATCCGATAACACTTTAAGAGTTGCATCAAAATATGCTGAAAACAGGTTGTTCTGAGTTTGCAAACTCACTTCATCATATGCACTTTCAGAAACATCATTCTGTGTAAGCGGTTGTGAATCAACAAATAATTCAAGTGCCTCTTTGCTTATAAGTTTCATTTTTCCGTTGTACTGAACATACTTGTTAAGTGCACTGTCTGTCTGATTTAAACGTTTATAAACAGCCTGAGTTGTAACGTTTGCAAGCGTTGCAAATTCTTTTATCGTAACGTACTGCTGTTCTGTTTGTTCCATAATATAGAGTCCTCCTGCCATACTAAAAGGTTGTCAACCTACAATAATAGTTTAATTATAGTATTTTTTCGGCAAGAAGTCAATGGAATATTTTGTATTTAACAAAGTATTCTCTTATCATTCTGATAATTTTCAGCTTATTTTTCACAGAACTGAACTCCACAATAAATTCAACCTGGTTTTCAACATGATTTTAAACTTTTAAACCATCACAAAAATCTCCAATGTCGCATTTATGTACTTTATAAGGTGCGTTGCAAACCTGCATTTAAACCAACAAACTGCCGTCACGCTGAGTTGTCAACTTATTTTCAACCAATCGTTTTTGATAATATATCAAAATACTTTACTCGTGTCTTATCATCTCTTATCATCAAATTTATTTTTTTCTTTCGGTACTCTATAATGATATTTTTTTATTTTCTGCTCCTGTTGTACATGATAATATTTTTTTTCATCGTCATATATGATGCTATAAAACAGATTAAAAATACAGCCATTATTAAAAAGAATATAAGCACCATATCTTTTATGCCGTCAAAAAATGCATCTGTAAAATAAGTTTCCATTCCTAATCCTAAAAATTCACTGTTTCTGAATATGGTATAATACTCCACGATATACATAACAATAAAAGAAACTACAGGGAAAACAAGTGGAAAACAAAAATAAATCGCAAGCTGTTTAAGAAGAACTTTTTTTATTTTAGATTCACCCAGTCCAAGTTTATATAATAAATCATATCCCTTCATATCACTGTCAGCATCGGCTGTTACTTTCAGAGCCATAAGTGCAACAGAGATAATCACAAACATCATTCCGATATAACACGATATGATAGTAGTAACAGCAGTATTTTTCTTTTCTGTTTCAAGACCTTCCTGCATCTGCCGAAATTCCTCATCTGTCATTTCTTCTATCTTAACCAAATTCACATCAGAATCATCATCAACCATACTTGTAGAAAATATCGAAGACAACATCATAGTAGAAAAAAATATCATAAGCGCTACCATTCCGAGCATAACTGCATTGGCATTAAGTTTTCTGCCAAGCTGACGCAAAACCAATGTATTTGTTCCTCGCATCATCTTCTTGCTCTTTAAAAGTATTGGAACAAGTATCTTCGCAACACTTATATGTAAAAGTATCGTTGAAACTATAAAAAGCAATGCCATCACAACACCTGCAAGCATTTCATTCAAAGGGTCGCTTGTTTGTAGTTTCTCTCCACTGATATCATTAATTTTACTGATATAAAAGATCAGATACAAATAAAAAGCCAGACAACAAAGAGATACTATTGACCAAATAATAAGCGAACCTCTGCTGAATGAATTTTTCTGCTTTATCTTTGCAGATACAAGTTCTCGTATACTTGTCTTTTTCAGATAAAAATACGCACTTGCCGATGATACAAGAAAGACAAGTATTACTATCAGTACAGTATATCCTATTCCGCTCAGAGAATACGATGACATCTTTACTTCCATATCAAGAAGTTTCATTATAAACATCATCAGCCATTGATAAATAACTATTCCTAAAACACACCCTATAACAAGTGTCGCAGTAAATACAATAAATATCTCGCCAACAAATATACGAAGAATATCCTTTCTTTTCATACCCACAGTAAGATATATCCCAAATTCTTTTTTTCTCATCTCGATCATGAACATCTGAGCGCGACTCAAAGCAACAGTTGCTACCGCTGCCATCAGCGCTACAACCATTATATTCATCCATTGCATTTTCTGTATTTCCATAATTTCTACAAAATCTTTATTAGTTATCGCATTCATGACCGAAAACAAGAGTGATACTATTATAGTTACACACAGAAAATATACTGCATAATTCTGAGATTGCTTTTTTACATTTCTGAAAGCTGAACTAAAAAACATCATTATCACCGCCTGACGCTGCAATCAATGATATTATATCATTGTAAAACTCTTTTTTCGTTCTGTCACCCTTATAAATCTCGTTCCATATAACGCCGTCCTTTAAAAAGAGTACCCTGTCGGCATATGCACCTATTTCGGGATTATGCGTTACCATAAGTATTGTTGCCGAAAATGATTTGTTAAGCTCTGAAAAAGTTTTCATAAGTCTTAAAGAATTTGCAGAATCAAGCGCCCCTGTAGGTTCATCTGCCAGAATAATCGACGGTGATGTTATCAAGGCTCTTGCACAGGCAACTCTTTGTCGCTCGCCTCCTGATATTTCATCGGGAAATTTTGCAGACAAATGCCCTATTCCAAATATATCTGTAACTCGTTTTAGTTCCTCCTGTATCTTTGCAACTTTCTCTTTTCTAAGATTTAACGGAAGTATAATATTTTCTTCGACCGTCATAGTATCAAGCAAGTTATAATCCTGAAATACAAATCCCAGCTTGTCACGTCTGAAATCCGCACTCTGTTCATCAGTCATATCGGCTATACTTACTCCGTCTATGAACACATCTCCCGAACTTAACGTATCTACTGCCGATATCATATTCATCAGCGTACTCTTTCCCGAACCCGATGCACCCATTATCGCGGTAAATGAACCCTTGTCCACCGAAAATGACAGTCCGTCAAGCGCCTTGGTTATATTTCCGCCATTACCATAATATTTGACCGCCTCTCTGACTTCCAGTATCTTCATAGCTTTCGCTCCTCTCATATTTTCATTAAAAGCATTGCTTTTATAAGTATATAATATCATAAAACAGCTTTGTATGTTCTAACACAAAGCTGTTTTATGATTACATTTTCGTAAGATTTGAAAAGATAACAGAAATATCGGTATGACTTCCGTAAACAGATTTTATCACAAGTTCCGCTCCAAGCATTTTGCAAAGGTTGTCAACTATATACAACCCCATACCTGTTCCCGAAGATGACGAAACTGCGTTACTTCCGGTAAATCCTCTCTGCGTCACACGGGACAATTCATGAGACGGTATCCCGGGTCCGTTGTCATGTACAGTAAAACCTGTATCATATATATTTATTTTGATATGACAGCCTTTACAGTATTTTGCATTGTTTATAAGCAACTGCTTTATAATAAATTTTATCGCCTTTCTATCCGAATAAACCATGCTGTCACCATCTATATCAACAGCTGTTTTCGCACCTATAAGAAGTTCAGCCTGTTCCTTTACCGCCTCGTTTGCAACCTCTGCAATACTGAATCTGCTCATTTTTATATCATTTGCATATGAACCAAGTCGGGCATGGTATAGTATGGATTCTGTAAGATTATCGGCTTTCTTCAGTTCACGCTGAAGTTTTCTCCTATCGGCGTCATTTGCAAGTATGAGTGAGCAGGCTGTAAGAGGTGTACGCATTTCATGTACCCATTTCTGAACATATTCCTCGTATTCACGGCTTTCACGTCCATATTTTTCAACCTTTTCTATTGCTGAAGAAGAAATACTTTTTATTATGTCAAAATAATACATTTCTATCGAGTCAACAGGTTCAGGAATGATTTCTCCCAAGAGATATTTTTCGGAAAACTGTTCCTTTATCTTTTTAAGTTTTTCAAATCTCCTCTTTTCTTTAAAATAGGTTGCCAGAAACCATAAAAGGAAAAAAAGAATAACAGTAATCACCAACAGACACTGAAAATCCCCGCTCATTCCTGTACTTTCTGCAAAAATAAAAATCATAATAATACCGATAAACACAAAAACACAAGAAATAATATGTGACTTAAAAAAATCCGTCATCTTCACAACCTGTATCCAACTCCCCTCACAGTCCTGATACTGTCAGTCGCACCTACAGACTTTAATTTTTCACGAAGTCTGCTTATGTTAACGCTCAACGTATTGTCGTCTATGTATACGCTGTCATTCCAGAGAGTTTCTATAATTTCTTCTCGTGTACAAAGCGATTTTTTCATAAGACAGGCAAGTATTTTCACCTCATTTTTAGTAAGCTCCGTACTTTTTTCGCCATAGTAAACTTTCATTTCCTCAGTATCAAGGCTCATTTCACCACATTTTAAAGCACTGCTTTTTCTTCTGAGAAGTCTTGCTATACGTGCCAGAAGTACAGATGAATTGTACGGTTTTCTTATATAATCATCTGCTCCTACGCCAAAACCGAGTATTTCATTTTCAACTGTATCCATTGCTGTAAGAAAAATCACAGGAACATCGGATTCACTGCGTATTTTTCTGCACACCTCATAACCACTTTCTCCGGGAACATTTACATCTAAAAGAGCCAGATCAAAAGGACTTTTTTCAACAACCGCATACCCGTTGCTGATAAGCAGTTTTCTAAGTTCATTTTTTATCACTTCATCATCTTCAAGAATGAAAATTTTCTCCATTTTTTGTCCACCGCCTTCACAAAATTACGTTATATCAGCATTATAACAGTATAAATTTAGGTTGTCAATATAAAAGTGAGAATTTTCACGCCTCTTGATCCTTACAAAAATGTAACGTTAAAACAGATTTATTGTTATATAAAGCATGGCGTTTTTTGTTATAATAAAGATATAAACTTAGTTTTTAACGAAATACTCAATAATCAAAAAAGTGGTGATATTTATGAAAAATATAACTGTGAAAGATATAATAGAAATTCAAAGAATGATGCGAAAAGTAAATTTCTGTTTTAAGCTCACCACAATATATGAACTTATCACAATATGCATCGGCATTTCCGGTGTATTGGTCGGATTATCTATTTTAAATTCGTTCGTGCCATTTTTGTGCAGTTTAACATTCATAATTTTTTTACTCAAAGGACTAATGAAAAAAGATAAACATTTTATAATGACGAGTATAATAGTTCATGGTATCGCTGTCATCTCAATATTTTTATCAGGACCGGCATTTATGTATTTTCTTAGCGAATTTGAATTTAACAAAATAATATGGTTTATCGACATATTTATTTTTAGTATATCCTTTATCTTAAATATAAAAGCATACACATATTCAAAACAAAATGATTATCTTAAAACACTCGAAGGATACCCAAACTTCAATCAACTATGTATGGAAATGAAAAACAAACACTTCACTGCACCAAAGTTTGAATTTGACTATTCCCATGACGGTACTATGGAAGAAATCACGCCACCTGAAATATAATAAATATTATAATGGTATAATAAGAGCAACAAAGTCACTCCAACTGTCTTGTTGCTCTTTTTTATCCCAAAAATCTCTCAGATTACGCCATATCAGCATTATACCAGTATAATTTTGTATTATCAAGGCAAAAATTATACTATATATAAATTGACCTTAATGATTAGTTATGTTAAAATATATTTGTATGAAAATTTTTTAACATAGAAGGGAAAAATGATGAAAAAAATAAATATATGGTTTAACCATTGGTTCAGTACTGCATATCATATTATAAATCTCATAAAGCAGGATAATGACACTGCATTTCACATAATAGGGACTAGCAGAAATCCTGACTCAGTTGTAAAAAATGCTTGTGACGAGTGGTACTCCGAGCCGGATACACATGGACGTGAATATATTGACTTCTGCCTTGATTTCTGCAAAGAACACAATATAGATATTTTTGCTCCACGCTTCAATCAGCTTGATGTTTGCAGATACGCAGAAGAATTTGAAAAGATAAATGTTAAACTTCTCGCAGACAGTTATGACAAGATCTCATTTCTTCATGACAAAGCAAAAGCATACAACCTTTTTACAGAGAAAAATATCGGTTATGTTCCCGATTATCGTATAGTGAGAACCGCAGAAGAATTTGAAAAAGGATTTAAAGAACTGTCCGAAAATCACGAAAAACTTTGTCTCAAATTCACTTCAGACGAAGGCGCAACAAGTTTCAGAATCATAGACTCAGAGCCACTCGGACCTTTTCAGAGAGCCGGCAATCACATAGACTATCAGAAAGCAGTCGCCGACATATCATGGCTCAAGGGCGAAAAAGAAATAATGCTCATGCCTCTTTTAAGCGGAAATGAAGTCAGCGCCGACTGTCTGCAAACGCAGGACGGTACTATAATAATACCAAGATTTAAAACAAACACACGTACCGAATATATCCGCCATGACCCTCGTATCATATCAGCCTGCAAAGATTTCTTTGAAAAATTCGGACTTGATACCCCATGCAATATACAGTTTATCTACCACAACGATATCCCGTATTTCCTTGAAATAAATACACGTATGTCAGGCGGAATACAACTTACCTGTATGGCATCGGGTGTAAATATTCCAAATATCGCCGTAAACAAACTTCTCGGAATACAAAAACCATGGCATATGCCTGAAGAAGAAGTAAAAATCACACATATAGAAACACCGGTGATTTTAAAGTAACAAACACCCAAAGGAGATAAATTTATGAAAAATGATATAACTCCAATCCCCCAGTCATATGAACTTTCACAGCAACTCTCACAATCCATAGTGGAAAAAAGAAAACTCTGGGAAAATATCAATTATGCCTGTATCGGTGCTATAGGATTATCATTTATATTAAAACCTTTACTGTTTCCGGGAATTATAGGTATCATTATATCTCTGTCAATGTCAGATAAATTAAATAAACAGCATACCAAACTTATTTCGGAAATATCAGGTTTTGACATTATAACATCTGTATTTCCGGATGCCGGATACGATCCTAAAGGAATGTCAAAAGAAGAACTTTTCTATATGAATTTTCTTAAAAAGCCCTGTTCAATGGAATACAAATCTTCCAATCTCATAGCAGCAACCTGTAACAATGCTTCTTTCAGATACTCAGACCTGAATATTACAAACGGAGATTATGAAACATTCAAAGGTCACATTATAAAAGTACAAGGCGAGCAACTCGCAGGATTTCACCGTGTGGCATTTGTTTCGAAAAAATTCAACTTCAAACTGCCAAAATTTCCGATACGCACCACAACAAATTTTTCACTGTTTGATGATAATTTCAAAATTCTTTCAAACGGCGAAAATGATTCTGCTTATATCGTCACTGAAAAACGTATAAACTATATACTAAACCTTTTTACTAAAAGCCCAAAAATGTGCATATTTTATGATGGTCCGGCCAGCAGTATGTATATCATGCTTGAAGGGAAAAAACTTATAAAAGCCCCTTCTTCTGACGGCAATATGCAGGACACAACAAGAAAAGCGTTAGAACGCCTTCATTCAATCGAGCAACACATAATTTCACTTATGTAAAAAACTATCTAAAGGAGAAATATTTTCATGAAGGACAATACACATCTTGTTAGAAATTCAGCACAGCTTTCACAACCAATAATAGAAAAAAGGAAAACATGGAACAAACTCAAAAAAATCAGCCTTACATTATTTGTACTGTCATTTATAACAAAAATCCTTACTGTATATATAAAACCGACAGGAATTTTTGCACTGATTTCACTTTTATTCGATTTTCTGCCTTTTCCGTCTTTGGTGTTACTGGCTATTTCAACAGTAGCTTCAATTACTCTGAAAGGTCAGCAAACAAAACTCATTGCAGATGTTGACGGCTTTCAGATAATAAATTCTGTATTCCCTGATGCCGGATACACCCCTGATTACGGAATATCAAAAGAAGAATTTTTAAACACTCATATAGCACGCAATATGCGTGACAAAGAATTCTGCTCAAAAAACCTTATTGCCGGTACATACCAAAATGTATCTTTCAGATATTCTGATATAGAAATAGTAGACTACGACTCTGACAATGACCCACATACACTTTTCAAAGGATATCTGGTAAAATTTCAAAGCGACAAACTCTTCGGACCATACCGTATACAGTTTACATCAAAGAAAGCTTCACTCAAACCAGAAAAAGATATGCTAAAAGCAAAAACAGATTACCCTGATTTTGACGAATCATTCAGAACATTTTTAGACAATGAATCGTATCTTTCTACTGTCATAACACCCGAACGTCTTCAGTATATAACAGATCTTCTTAAACTTGATGAACAAGTATATGTGTGCTATGACGGAACGGCAAACAGTCTGTATGTAATGGTAAATGACGGATTTCTGATAAGTGTTTCCGATGAAAACTTCTCTATGGAGAGAATTTCGGATAAAGCAGTAAACCGACTCAGATCAATTCAGAATCATATAGATATACTATGTTAATAAAAAAAATCAACTGCCTGTTATCATCCGCGCCCGGAAATAACAGGCTATTATAATACATATTTCTTTTTGAAATTATCATACTCTCAAAAAATGTTCCACGTGGAACATAAAATATATAGTTATGCATTATGTTAAAATAATAAAAAATATATTGATATTTAAATAAAAACATGTTATACTTATAATTAGGTGATAAACATGAAATCAAAAGAAGTATTAAGCTTACTTAGAATTTCCAGGCCAACACTTACTAAATATGTAAAAACAGGTGTTGTAAAAGTTAACAAACTGCCAAATGGACAATATGATTACAATGCTGACAGTGTATATCAGCTACTAAATAAAAATGTCAAACGTAAAACCTACATATACGCTCGTGTGTCAACGACAAAACAGAAGTCAGATCTGAATGATCAGATAGAACTGTTAAAA
>JAGAKZ010000097.1 GCA_017848115.1 Oscillospiraceae bacterium | reverse complement strand
TTCCCAATAAAATGGGATATAGGGTGTGTGTTACACCCGGTTGTAGTAAACTTGGGTTAGTCCTGGGTTGAACAATAAATAAAATATGTTTTAATAAAATTTTATATTATTTTTATTAAGTTTAATATTTTTAATAACATTGATTCAATTGTTACTATGTGGTATAATCAATAAATAATAAACATTAAAGGAGACAATCTATGCAAGACAATACCTATCTCGTAACAAATTCAACCGCCCTTTCTGAACCGATAAAAAAGAAACGAAAGATATGGAAATCCATTCTTACAGCTACAGCAGTAGGAACATTACTGAACTTTAGTCACATATCATTTTATCTTACTGTTTTTTTGGCAAACATCCCTTTCCTCTCTGTCCTGGCAGAAATTTTTCAAGCCATGTTGCATCTATGCCCTATCGCACTCTTTATTTCTGCAATAACACTTGTAAAACTACAAAAAAGCCACCAGAATATTATTGCATCTGTGGACGGACATAATATAGTAACATCTGTATTTCCGGGGGCAGGTTATATTCCGGAACGTGGATTTTCCATGTCTGAATTTAAAAATGCTCATCTTATCTCTTTTAAAAATAACTATCGTTTCAGATCTTCAAATCTTATATCAGGCTATTACAACAACATGCTTTTTAAATACTCGGATATACTCATAGACAGACGTTCTTCCACGGGCAGACGACACAAAATGCACGTATTAGTTTTCAGCGGATACTTAATAAAAATACACAGCGAATCACTTTACGGAACTGACCGTGTACTCTTTACAAACGATACTTTTCACACTGAAAAATACCGTACCAAAAATCAAACCGGATATCCCGAATTTGATAAAAACTTCACTGTTTATGCAAACGATCCTTCCTCTATATACTCAGTCGTCACACCTCAAAGACTTCAGTATATAGACGAACTTCGTAACCTCGGAGGTATAGTATATGTATGCTATGACGGGCTCAACAGAGATCTGTACATAGCAATAAGCGGTCCATCATTTATTGAAGGTCCGTCATGCAATGATGATGCCATGCAGCAAGTAACTCTCAAAGCAGTTAACCGTCTTAAATCAATCCAATATCATATAGATGCGCTGATATAAGTACAAATTTTTCTGTATTTTTCCAAATAAAGCAATGCAAATTCAAGAAAATTCGACTGAAATTTATGATTTTCGACCATCTTTTTACTTTTTCGTGCATTTTGGGGTGTTTTATTACCTCTTAGGGCATTTCTATTGTAATTTATAAAATAATATTATATAATAAAGACATACCGAAACGGTAAAAAATATTTTGGAGGAAAACATAATGAGTATTATTTATAATGAATGTCTTGGAAACACAAAACTTGTTTATAGCGCTTTTGCAGAGGAAAACAAAGAAACAAATAGCAATATTTACGGTATATCCGTAAAAGATAATAATAAAAACTCAGAAGTTATCTTAAGGAACTTCACATCCATCAAAGAAAATGCAATCGACTTTATCGAAACACTTATGAGAAACACCGTTTCTCCCGACTTTGTAAAAGAGATCGCTGAAGATTATCTTTTAGCATAAGATATATAAATACATTCACAAAATAAGGACACAACAAAAAAGATACGAACAAAAGAAATAGACAACTACAAAAAGAGGAACAAAAAATCTGACAACAATTCAATAAAGACTAAAGACAAAAGAAAAAGACAATGTGGAAAAATCCGCAAAAGGAAAGTCGTTTGATATGCTACCTTTGCGGATTTTTTCTTTATATCTATTTACATTACTAACAAAAAATCGCAAATATATATGATAAGATATTATTTTCACTATACCATTCTATATCTCGTGATTTTTATGTCAAAAACACTATATTTTTTTGATGTTCAAAGCATTAATCCAACAGTTTAAACAAAGTTTTCAACATGCTTTGTTATTAAAAAAATTTTTCAAAAAAGTATTGACAAATCAAAATTAATGGTGTATAATAATAAAGTCGCTTGTGGTTATCACATTAAACGACAACACATGGCGGCATAGCTCAGTTGGCTAGAGTACTCGGTTCATACCCGATTGGTCGTAGGTTCGAATCCCACTGCCGCTATTATACATGGCCCGTTGGTCAAGAGGTTAAGACGCTGCCCTTTCACGGCGGAATCATGGGTTCAATTCCCGTACGGGTCACCACACCACATTCCCACAAATGCCTATATATCGGCGTTTGTGGGTTTTCTTTTTATCCGAAAATACCGCCAGCCACTTGTCAGCCACTTATTTTGAATTTACGATTTTATGTACGCCACAGCTGTTATGCTGTGGCTCTTTTCATGTCCCGAAGTTAAGTGCTTCGGTAATTGCATCGCAGTTGCGGATTCTTGCTTCCTGAAACATATGACTGTATAAGTTCAGCGTTGTTCCGACTACGCTGTGTCCCATATCTCCCGATACTGCAACTACATCTATACCTGCGTTAATCAATAAGCTTGCGTGGAGATGTCGCAGTGAATGAATGTCACAGAATCTGAATCTGTTGTGCTTGCAGAACTCTCTGAACCATCCGTATGGAGTCTGCGGATTCATAGGCTCTCCGTTCCACTTTACAAACAATCGGTCGTTGTCAATCCACTTTGAACCTATTCTCTCTGCTTCGCCAAGCTGCTCGATGCGGAAATCTTTGAGCAAGTCCATTATAAGCTGTGGAAACTTTATTGTTCTCTTGGAGCGTTTCGTTTTTGTTGTGTCTGTGTAGATTCCCTTTGCTTTGGTATACTGGGAAGTACGTTTTACAGTTATAATATTGTTGGTGAAGTCAATGTCTTTCCATTCAAGTCCGAGCATTTCACTTCTTCTGAACCCACTGTACACTGCAAGCATTATATACAGCCTGTACTTAAGCGGTTCAGTTTCGAGAGTTTTGAAAATCTGCTCTATTTCCTGTATCGTGTAGATTTCTTTTTCCTGTGATTCGCCTTTGGGAACTCTTACACGTCTGCAAGGGTTATCGCTGAGCATATCCATGTGAACAGCATAACTGAATATATCCGAGATAAAATTCAGATGATGCACAACTGTTTTTCTCGACAGCGGTTTGCCATTACGCTGATTTTTACCGTTGCGGTAGAGGTCGGAGATGAAGCTCTGAATATGTCGTGCTGTGATTTTATCAAGCTTCATATGACCAAGCGCAGGATATACTCGCTGTGTGGTCTGTCTCATTCTTTCGTAGGAGGTCGGGCGGAGGTTAATGCTTGCGTATTCCTCAAACCACTGTTCAGCGAAGTTCTGGAACTTGATTGACGCAGTAATTTTGCCTTTCTTACACTCCTCCTCAAAGAGAACTGCCTGTCTGTTTACCTCCTTTTCGATTTGCTTTTTTTGTCATGCCATCTTCAGGCTTCCAGTGCTTGTACTGGATAATCTGTTTTCCGTTGATGTCATAACCACATGACACCTTGATTTCATAGGTGCCGCTTTTTCGTTTTCTTATTGTTGCCATACAAATTTCCTCCTGAAATAGCTTCGTATGACACATTTCCAAGTCACAAGTATACCATTATACCTGTGACAAGTCAAGTGGAAATGCGTCGGTTTTTACTCTGTTTTGCCTCGGAGGAAATCCAGCAGAATATCCTTGTTGATAAGATATTTCTTACCTGCCATAATGCATGGAATCTGTTTATTCACACACATCTGACGGACACGGTATTCAGTTAATCCCTCAATCATAGCGGCGGCTTCCTTAATCGTAAGCATTGTAATTTTATTCTCCATACTGTTATCACGCTTCCTCTCATAATCTTATTTCTGTTTGTATTCGTATTACACATTTTTAGATCACTCCGTTCTTAGATTTTTATATCAGTACTGCGTTTAGTGCAGTACTTTAATACCGTTATCAAGGTGCGTCCATTTTGGACACACCTTACTCTTATTAGCTGATATCCATATCAATATCTTCTGCATCAGCTTTCATTTCTTCAAGCTTTTCTGACAGAAGTTCAATTGCCGCAACAGCTGCACCGATTAATAATCCTGCATTCTGTGCGGCTCGCTGTGCTTCAATATATCGTTCCAGTTCTTCGGGATCAGTCGGAGCGTTATCAATTATCGAAGCAACACTTGCAACGCTGTCCACAATATCAGCTGTGCCGATTGTATCGCTATAACTATCCCAATCAGCTTGCGACTGCGTTTCATATTGCGTTCTTCTGATTCTTTCAGCTTCGAAGAGTATTCCTCGTTCAGCTTCCCAGCCTGTAATGACAGCTTCTCCGATTGGCTGATTAAACTCGTCAAAGAGTTCGTTGTCTGCTCTGCTGTGATTTGCTGAATGTGGTTGCATTCTGATTTCACCTGATTGAATATCACCTGCTGATTTTTCAGATAGGTTATCATTTCTTCCTCTGTCATAGTCTGAGTGACTTCCTTGCTGACCTGTTCTACCGCTTGGGTGAGTAACGTAAGCTGAGCTATCACTGCTCTCCAGTTGCTGTCGAGAACAAAGGTCGCCTGTGGTGTGTTCATCGCTTCGTCCAGATTGGATTTCGAAACCGATTTCATCTGCTCTAATTTTGAATTCATTACACATCATCTCCTTACTGTATCTTGGTTCGTGCAGTCTGTTGTCACGGCATCGTTTACCGTTAGGACAGGTGTAAGTGATATATTTACGAGACTCCTCCCACCTTACACCATATCCTCTCTGTCGCATTAAAAAGCAGAACTGCTTTTGTGTCTTAGCTTGTTTCATAACCACATCAATGGTATTGATGAGATCTATTTTCCAGCTATCTCCTTTCATAGCACTTCGATATTCGCCTGTGGTTATTCCGTCAGTTCGCTGATTGACCACAGGTTTTTCCAATGTCTGAACACCATACTTCTGACAAATTTCATCTGACAGAGTTCTAATATCATTCAGAGTAAATTTATTTGAATGATACTTCATACCTGTGTCTGCGTTTACGGAATTGAAAACAATATGCGAGTGGATATGCTCCGCATCAATGTGGGTTGCAACAACACATTCATGTCCATTGAATGCTTTTTCTGCAAACTCCACAGCAATTCTGTGAGCAAGCTCAGGTTGAATTTCATATCCGCTTGGGTGAGACTGCACGAAATGATAGTACTTGATACCTCAAGTCTTTCCATACATCTCACGAGTGTTTTTGAACTCCTGATACACTGTAGGCAGAGAACAGTTGAGTGCCGTGACGTATTTTTGATTGTCCGTTTTATCATCACGGCAGATATATTCAAGCGTTGCTTTACCTCCACCGCCGCCTTTGGTACTGATTGTAGTTACAGTTGCCATTACTTCACCGTCCTTAACAGTTCGCCAATCATAGTAGTTACATTGATATGCTCATTGAGAAGCGGTTGGAAGTTTACAGCAGTTAGCCTGTCCATGTTTGCAAGGGTAGCTATCTGATTGAGATTCCTACCGATTGCTTTCTGCTGCTTCACAATTTCATTGATACCCTCAGCTACAACAATTTTCTTATCGAGAGCACTTCGGATAACGAAATCATTAAGCTTAAGACCGTACTGTTTTGCTTTGTTATGAATACGCTGATATTCTTCTTCCGTACAGCGTATTGCGATTGTTCTGTTGCGTTTTCTCATAGCATCACTCTCCTTGATAATATTCGACTTCATGCCGTAGTGGGTTCGGGCTACTGCCCGTCTTGAAGGCGCAGGTGGAATGCCATGCGCTATGCTTGCTCTCCAAAAGGAGACCCTTAATCGCCCCACATTTCCAGCGGAATCCATATCCTTTTTTATCTGCTGTTTTAATACGCTCACACTCTGCAAATATAAGGCTTATTTCGCCCTCAAGTGATTTCGTGGTGTAATTACCCTATGCGAGAACGCAGGGCACAAATCGCTTACAGTGCCGACAGGGTCAACAGGAATAATGCAGCCAACTTTTCTCTTATCGGCACGGCTGTATTCACGCTGTTTCGACGTTTATCACAGGGTCAACAGCAGAAGGAGAAGACACATCATTTTTGTCGTCACTGTCGTCACGACCGTCAACGAAATACTGTGCCTGTATCTTTCGGATGCCATTGCTTCGCTTCATCTCAAACAGTACCTCCTGTTCCAGTAGACGCTGTGCGCTTTGCAGAATCTTTCTTGAAACAACATTCGGAATATAATTTTTCTTTGTGTGTTGATTAATCTTATCAGTCAGCTCTGTCGGCGTTCCAAGAAAACTTTTTACCTCTTTCATGACAATAACCATTGCAGTAATGATTTCATCATCAAACTGTTCAGGCGACACACAGCTATCTGTAATCAGTTTCCAACGATGTGCTGTGCACTGTAATTTCAACTCACGGCTTTCGATATCACGTCCCTCACAATATAGCGTTGCTTCATGCGTTGCCTTGTCTTTCTCAATGAGAACAAAAGCTCCATCTGCACATCCACGCAGACCTGTTGAACCTGAAATCATATTGAACGGATCGCTGTCCTTGCATTTTCTTGTGTGATGCACAAGAAGAATTGTAATTGCAAGTTTATCTGCCAGTCGTTTCAGAGATGCAAGCTCTGTGTAATCTGTTCCGTATGCTGATTCTTCACTGCTGCGGATTTTTTGCAGCGTATCAACGACAACAATCTTCAAGTTACGGTGTGCAAGATAGAATTGTTCGATCTGCTGTTCCAGACCATCACCGATGGTATCTGCAAGCAGAGAAAAATACAGACTGTCAGTAGGTTCGTTGGTCAGCTCATACAGTCGATTCTGCAATCGCACTTTGTTATCTTCAAGACAGAGATACAATGCTGTGCCTTTTGCAGTTCGTTGTCCGAGTACAGATTCTCCCTTTGCAACTGAAAGGCAGATATCAAGCGACAACCATGACTTACCGATTTTTGGTGCGCCTGCGAAGAGATACAGTCCTTGCCCCAACAGATTTTCCACGCTGAACGGGATCGGTGCAATGGGTATGGACATAATTTCCTCACAAGAAATGGTTTGTAACGTTTTCATTTGCATTCCTTCTTTCTTTTATAAATTTCTTGGTTTGAACCTCCTTCCTGTTTTGGATTTTAAAAAATGCTTGTGTCAAAAGACACGCACCCCATCCGGGTGACTTCACTGCTGCTAAACGCAGCAGCACTTTCCTTCAAATCGAAGGTGCCGGAAATTCTCTGACAGGATTGCTCCTGCCCCCGCCGGCAAAAGGAACAACTTCGGCTGATTGGCGTCCTTACCAATCACATAGAACTGGGCCTCTTGGACTACAAAATCCAAGCCGCTTTTTACGGAAGTACCTTACCCCAACTTTCATTGCCTTACAAAGCTGGCACTGCTTTGCTGATCTTCGCATATTTTCTCGCTCGCTCTTTCGAGGTCATGGCGTATGGAGATCTCAGCTGACGGAAGTTCATCCATCATCGGAGTACGACGTACCGAAGTGTTGGTATTCAATTTTCAAGGTTCTCAGAAGGGCTTTTTATTTACCCTTCTACTCTATAGGGACTGGGAGAGGCATTTTGTAGACCCTATTGTAAATTCCCTTCACTATATAGCCGGGGAAAACGGGCATTTTACGCACAAGCGAAAAAACTTTGTAGGAGTGCATAAATCACACTACTGTTTTTTGTGCGTTTTGATGTTTTTACCAACCTCTAATATTCTATAGGCAGAAAAAATGCGATTTCGCAACAAAAATTTTTTCAAAACAGAAAACTTCGTAGCGTTGCACAGAATCTGAATTCATTTTTTATGCAGATTGCTGTTCAGCAGTTTTCTGCTCTATAGGTAGTGAGAGAAGTATTTTGAGAAGGGTGAAAAAATCATAAGTCAGTAACCACCACTTCAAGTGGTGGTTTGTCTTTAGCCCTATAAGGGCTATACTACAAGCTCGCCTAAAAGGCGGGCATCGCAAGCATTATTACCGGCTCCTCTAAAAGAGGTGCTTACATATGAGTATCCTCGATT
>JAGAKZ010000051.1 GCA_017848115.1 Oscillospiraceae bacterium | reverse complement strand
TTTATGCACAATCATCATAATTGCGCACTTTTATCGTTGTTTTGTATTGTAATGTTAAATCGTTTTTATGATAGTTTCAAAGTAAACGCAACACCATTGCATTTACTTTGAAAGTGTTGCATTTACTTTGACAATTGACCTCATCTTTTTCATCAGCAGGTGGTTCAACAACAGGCGGTTCTTTAAACTCAACCGGATTTCCGTTAAGGTACTCAAAAAACAACAATAGATCATGTATATCAAAATTACCGTCACCTGTTACATCTGCCTGCCTTGGCACACCAAGCTTTGAATCGATCATATGATTTTTCATGATAATAAAATCTAAAATATTTATCATGTTATCATTGTTAAGGTCACCCATACTTTCACCTGTAATGATAGTATCCATAAACTCTCCCTTTGAACCTATCTTTACATCATCAATGAAAAATGACGCAGAACCCTTTGCTGTTTCAAAATAAAGAACAGGATTTTCTGCATTTGCAGGAATTGTATATGCAGAACTTGATAATATCGCCCAGTTACCCGATGAAACTGTTTTTGAAGTTATATGGTCATACTTTGTTTCTCCGTCAACATCATACTGAAATGACATCATCATCTCAGCTTCACTTCGACCTGCATTATATACAGCAGAATAAAAAGAATACGTGCTTCCTGGAGAAAAAGTTGCTGTATCAAGAGGAAGCTGACAACCGTTCCAGTTATCTGTTCTGCCACTTACACTAAGCGACGCCGAACCGGAATATACATTATCCGCACTCTGTTTAACTTCAACTGAACCTCGTCCGCTCCAGTCACCTATTCCGCTGTCAAAAGAACAATTATAATTTTCCTGTGCGTGTACAACATCATCTTTTACCACTTTATCCGCAAAAAATGACGCACATAAAGAAAGACATGTCGCAAAAGAAGCCACAACCCTTAAAGACTTTTTCATGAAATTACCTCCATTTTTAATTCACATACACAAACTATCTACGGCAATATTCACAAAATCATTTTTCAAACTTTTTTCAAACTTTTATTATAATTAAAAATTATAAAATATATAAGTTGCACACTATTTTGATTATATATTATTTTTATTTATAAGTCAATACAAAAGTTGCTGATTTATAAATCAAAATTTACCTTAAATATTTTAAAGATAAGTGCTTATAATAATATCACGGCACCAAAACAATCAAATAAAAAATAGAAAAAAGGAGTCACGATTATGAAAGGTGAATTTACTCAGAAGGGCAAAGAAGCAATGGAACGTTTTAAGATGGAGTCTGCAAATGAAGTAGGCGTTACACTCAAGCAGGGTTACAACGGTGATCTTACAGCAAGACAGGCTGGTTCTATCGGCGGTCAGATGGTTAAGAAAATGATCGACAGCTACAAGATGCAGTAATCTTAATCAGATAAAAAATAATGCGTGTATCACTTAAACGGTACACGCATTATTTTTTTACTTAACTTCTTTTTATAGTCTTACCCATTTTTACTCTGCACGACTTTCCGCAAAACGCCACTCCGTAACTTATTACTTTTCTGTAATAGTCATCTGCAAGTTGCATTGAGTAGCCTCTGTCCTCTATCTGCATAAGTGCTTTGTCACATTGCTTTTCAAGTTCTCCGAAAGAATCAGCAATTTTTATTTCAATAACTACTGCAATCTTTCTCTGCGAATATTCGCACACTGTTATATCGGTTCTTCCGTTTCCGTTTTCGCGGTTTGACTTTATCTCATACCCATCATATCCGGACAATAATCCAGTTAAGAAACCATGATAAAAACTTTCAAGAGTATCGTGATAACTTATACTTTTTTTCAACCACATACAAATCTCATCTTCTACTTTGTCAGAGTTTTCTCCTATCATAGCTTCAAATAATTCTGATGTACCTTCTCTCTGTACAGTTTCCTCAAACCATCTCATTATAGTATTTTCATATACTGTCAGGACTTCCACATTTGGTATAACCATCTCTGAAATAGTTTTTCTTCCTGTAAATTCACTTTTTATCTGCTTTAAATATCCTGTAAACAAGAGAAAACTCCAGATATCTTCGCTGTTTACATTTATATCGGCGTAAACTGTATTTTCATTTATCTCTGCACTCACACTTCCACCTGCTATGAGAGTTTCTATTTTATTTCTTGTCTGTTGATTTGACTGCGACACAAGCTGATGCACTATACTGTTTGAACTTGTATTTATCCAGTATGGCTTGCACGAAATCTCATTTCCTCCTGTTGCAGAACTTATATACTGAATTATACTCCAGGGATTATATATTTCTGTCTTTCCAAAACGATATCCGTCATACCACTCTTTCATCTCAGGAAGTCTGTCTGCAAGGTCATACGAAACTGCCAGTTCTTCCACTTCTTCCTGTGTAAATCCAAAATACTGTGAAAAAATATTTTCTGTTATCGGATACACTTTTAGATTATTAAGACCTGTAAATATGCTTTCTTTTGAAATTCTCAAACACCCTGTCAGTATCGCAAATTCAAGTGAAGAATTGGTTTTTAGTACACTTTCAAATACACTTCGTATAAATGACACCATCTTATCATAAAATCCGCAGAAATACGCATTTTCAAGCGGTACGTCATATTCGTCTATAAGGATGATCACATTTTTTTCGTATACTTCACTTAAACAATCCGATAAAAATTTCAAAGAAAATCCATACTCAGATTCATTTGCTTTTCCGCTTAATATCCGTTTATACTTTTCTCTGTCTTCATCTGATATTTTATTACTTTCAAGTATTTTTCTGTGCCTTTTGTATTCTGCCTGCACTATAGCCTTGAAAAAATCAATTGATTTATCATAATCCGGTTGTTTTAGTGCTTTCAATGACAACGTAATTATTGGATACTTTCCCTGATATTTAAGATATTCTTCTCCCTCATAGCTTATCTTCAGATTTTCAAAAAGATATGCATTGCTTTCTTCTGTTTTTTCAAAAAAACGTTGTATCATACTCAGATTAAGCGTTTTTCCGAATCGGCGTGGTCGGGTGATAAGGCTTATCTTTGACCTGTTACCAATCAACTCTTTTATCATAAGAGTTTTATCTACTATACAATAATTACTGTCTATAAGTTCCTTAAAATCTTCTATTCCTACAGGTATCGGTTTTATTTTCGGCATTTGTCTCACTCCCTGATTTTTTATTTTCCGCTTATTACTTAGTTTCTTGTCAGTGTATCACCCTGTTTTACCTTACAGGTTTTTCCGTTAAATGAAACACTGTATGTTATTACTTTTTCATACCAGTCATCTTTCAACTGCTCTGCATATCTGTTTTCCTCTATCTGCCTT
>JAGAKZ010000096.1 GCA_017848115.1 Oscillospiraceae bacterium | reverse complement strand
TTTAATGTCCTTCCTTCTTCAAGATGTAGTTTCACTATATTCTCTCTGAAGTCATCATCATATCTGTTCATTATTTTGATCCTTTCAACTTGATTTCAGGAACTTAGTACGTCCTGTTACCATTCTATTATACCACAACAGTGATACAGGATCATTCATACGGACACAAATATGAAAGCGGAATAGGTAATGAGACAAGCCATTTTAATGTTAGACTAATTACTAAAACTAAAAATGGTAAAGTGAAAGGGACTGAAGAGCATTATTATTTTAATTCTAAGTACGATTTTAAAGATTAATGAAGGGGAATATGAAAAATGAATGGTATAGAAAATTGGTTTGTTTTGACTGATATATTTGGTGATGATTTTTCATTTGTCAACTCGCAGATTGAATGTATCAATAGTCAACCGTTTGCTGGAAATGTATGGTTTGATATAATTATTAGCAGTGCGGTGAAAAAACCACCGAAAAAATGGAACGAGTGGGAAAAGGTTTATCTTCGTATAGATTTTTTTACAGCTAACGAAACATATTTTAATATAGTTAATGGTAATGAATTTATAATAAGGCGTTGTGATGTTACTAATAAAGAAGATAGATACAATGTTACTATCGAAGGCGTTAATGGCAATGTGGTGAAATTGGATTTTTGGGGCGCTAGAATACAAAACGTTAAGCCACTGGTGTATAACACTAAATATAACAGATATGAAGTGTTATAAATGCATTTTGAGTTTTAAAATTTGAGGTGTACATATGAAAAAGGGGATTATAGTTTAAACATAATAAAATAAATGTTGTACTTCTGTATTTATTGCTGTTACAGATAAAATCAAATATAATTACTGAAAGTGATGCTATAAAAATTCTTGCTAATCCAAATGAGTTTGAAGGTATATATACTTTTGAAAATAGTTATGCAAAAGAATTAGCCCAAAAAGCTTCGAAAATGAAAGAACCTATTGCACATACAGATGCTAATATGTTATTTAATAATCGTCAACCAGTACATTATCATGCTGTGTTACAAGATGGTACAGAAGGTCATGCTCATGCATGGTTTGGTAATATAAGAGGCGAAGGGAATGTTAGCAAGAAAAAGAAGAAGAAATAAATTTTGAATAAATTTAGAGTTTAGAGGCAATACTGATTAATTCTTTTTGTGTTAATCAGTATTCCTTAAAATTAAAGATCGTTTGAGAAAAGATGGTGAACTAAATGGAAATCATACACATGCCTGTTCTGAAAGAATGCGAAAGATATGCTATAGATTATAATTGTATAATATTTCGATATAATAATGTTTTATGTTTGAAAGCAGTTGATTACAACATCAGTTACAGTACATATAAATTAATATTTTATGATATAAATAAAAGAATATACTTTGATTATTGTAATATAAAGAAAATAACTGACAGATATGAATTAGAATATTGGTGTTATTTTGAAGAATGTCATATGTTTTATATCCTAGCGATAGAAGAACAAACAAAACAATCGACAGTTATTGAAATAAATGTGGAAAACGGTTCATGTGTTGAAAAAGCAATTGATATTCCGAGTGATGATATTATTAACGGATATTATTATCTCATGTATAATGGCGAAGAAATGTTTGTATATAATTATGATATCAATACCGAAACATATACTTATTACAATTATACCAATAATACATATGGACTAAATATCAGAGATATTCAGATAACGGGAGATATACAATGTTTTAGTTATGTTTGTAAATATGAAAATAGAATAATTTTAAATCTTATGGGTAAAGACATAAAGATATTTGATGAAAATGCTTGCTATGTTTCTTTTGAGAAATATCTGGATATTTTTCTGGATATATGTATTGATGAAAAATCTATATATATAATTAATGATAAAGAATTGAATAAAGATGTATACATCGAGGAATGGGTTTTAAACGGCAAACAGTTGATTTTTTCTGAAAACCCTGATGAAGAAGAAAACTGTTCCGGATTAGAGCGGTATTATTCTTATGATTTGCAGAAAAAAAAGCTGAAGGAATTAGATGTTGGAGATAAGCGTATGATTTGTTGTCATGAAAATCATGATAATGATTTGTATGTTTGTGCATTGGGTGATGATAATGAAATATTGCGTTTATCAGATATGAAAATGATATATAAAAAAGATGTTTTTAATGCAATTAAAGAATTAGATGAAGAAATTTTAAAGCATATAACATCAACTCATGATTATGATGACTGGGAAGAATGGAGTTTCAATGATGATTTAAGAAATTGGTGGCATCATACATGTTTTTTTGAAGCTGAAGGAAATCACGGTCAGATGTTATTAATAGAGATTGATACGATGAAAGCGTATATTTCCTGGGAGAAAATAATAGGGATAATAGAAGATACAATATATATTATGGAAAAGGCTTGTTGGGAAGAATAAAACTCCCGAAGTCATGCGATGAAAACTTCGGGAGTTTTATTTTTATATCAGAGAATTTTTGATTTTTATAATTTCGTCAGCTGAAAATCCTGTCTGAGAAATGATTTCATTGATATCAACGTTGTTTTTGATAAGATAAGTAGCAAATCGGGTCAGACCTTCATTTCTGCCAATCTCAATACCTTCACTTTTTCCAATCTCAATACCCTTACTTTTCCCAATTTCGATACCTTCACTTTTACCAAGATTTTTATAATCTTCAAAAGCCTTGCACATATCAAATTCCTCCTCCTCTTTGGCATCAAAGTCAATTTTCAACTTAGAGCAATAAAGTATAACATCTGACGTCTTTTTATCAAGAGCTTTAAATCTTTCATTTTCGGATAATGCCTGTTGCATAGCGTGCATATCTTCCGAGTATTTGATGCACTCCATAACTTCACGGAAACCGGTAGTAAATTTTTTTAGCTGTTCTTTTGTAAGCGTAGCCGGTTCGATG
>JAGAKZ010000095.1 GCA_017848115.1 Oscillospiraceae bacterium | reverse complement strand
GCTTTTCAACCGGCTGTGGAATATCATCACCAAAATAGTCATCAGCACGTCCAAGTATAAGCGAATCCGCTTTTTTACCACTTTCATCATAAAGGTCAAGCACCGCACAATCGCTGTCAATAACAGTTGTGTTAATGCAGGCGGTATTCAGCATTTTTGCAATTCGTGCAGTATCAGCCTGTGCGGTACGGTTACCTTGTTCATAGGCTTCTGAGCTTATCGTCACCCATTTGCAATTATCCGCAAAAGCAAGTACATAAGATAATTCCGCAAAATCTGCTTCACATACTTCATATCCCTCATTTTTCATTTTTTCGCAGAAATAAGCCTTAAATCCGTCACGGTCACGCTGCTTGGGATTATATATCTGCGTTGATGTAAAAAAACTTCCCATTGATTCCTCCTAATAATTCTATTTATTTTTGTATCACTGTGCTATTGCGACACAGTGATTTTTACCATATTCCTTTCATAGTCATAAGTAACTCTTCAATTGAATCTGCTAACTTAATAGAGCAACGATTGCTTACATGAACAGCAGTTACTTCACCTGTTTCATTATTTGCATGAACCAGATAACTATCTACTTCATCGACTTTACAATATGTTCCAATCAAAAAAATAATTATTATCTCTCAAATAATGTGCTCCACTACGATTAAATCGTGTTCTTATAAGTTCATCAAAAAGCGTACCTGGTAGCAGTTGCAATAATGAAAAAATTATTCTGCGTCCAGAAACATACATTTTCCCTTCTAATGTACGAAACCAATAAGTGTTTAAAAATGCTTTTATCTGTGGATTAATTGTAAATCCAAGTTCTTTTTCAATTTTTTCAAAAGATATTTTCTCTTCCTGAAGTCTTGGCCTCCATACTGCGTATCCTTGCTCAAGTGTATCAAGTAAAAGTAATTCTTTCGAACCCCTGCCTTCTGTATATGGAACTCTTGGAAGTTTTCCTATTTCCTCTAAGCTATTCCTATCCATCTCCTCAAAAAAGCCTCAAACGCCTCTTTCATACCCATAATACCATTTCTCCTTTTCATTAATTACAAAATTAGTCCGTTTTATTCTTTTATCAAAATCGTTATATCGATAATAAAGAAAACCATAACAATAAAACTGATGTTATAATTATACCATTATGATTTTATATTGTAAACCGTTGCAAAAAGTTTGTATATTTCATTTGATTAAAATCTGCTTGATTTAGTTACTTTTGCGGTACTCACTATTGAATTTTCAAGATACACAGTCGTTTTTGATGTACGAAGTTTGAGTTATATCATAAGAATGAATTATACTAATTTTTCTGCAATATCCATAATATAATCCAATAATCAACTAAAATCAGTAAAATATAAATTTGGTGGATTAAAGTTGTCAAGTATTTTTATACTAAAGGCATAATGCCTCCTTTCAAACAAAATAGGAAGTGCCGCCGTAGCACTTCCTTTTCCATACTGTTTAATTGTGTGAGCTGAGCCAAATCAATAATTTTTCCGCATTCATTGTCCCATCAGCGAGTGATAATCCGACATCTATCAGCTCTTTTTGTGTACACTCAATTTCGACTCCGTTTGCGGCAAGAAAAACGAGCATTGTATGAATACCAATTCTTTTATTACCGTCAACAAACGGGTGATTTGAAATAAGAGACTGTCCGAGCCGTGCAGCTTTCTGAATTAATGCAGGATAAAGATCTTTTCCGTCGAATGTCTGAAACGGAGCTTCAAGAGCAGACTCCAGAAGTCCTATATCTCTCACACCGTCTGTACCGCCTGTTGCCTCAATCAATGAGCTGTGAAGGAATATTACTTGTTTTGTTGTAAGTCTTATCATTTTGCAAGCTCCTTGTAGGCTTCAAGGTTTTTTGCGATAAGTCTTTGAGAAATATCTGCAATATCTTCATCCGATGCCATTTGTACCTTTTCTACTTCTGAAAACTCCAGTACGATATACCGAGGAACATTGTTTTTCAGTATAACGGCAGAGCCGTTCTGGTCAACGAGCCTTGCAACCTTAGAAAAATTCTGATTGGCTTCTGTGATTGAAACCAGCGTGTTTGTATTTACTGTCATAATGAATACCTCCTTCCTTAACTCTATTATACACTGATTATAGGAGAAATTCAACCTATTTCAAAAAATTATTTCTTCTTTTTTCTCGGAGCAAATCCGAGCTTGCAGTTGACATATTTGCCCGTATCATCAAGACAAACAGTTACGTCATAGTTCCTGCCCGATTTCTCCGGATAAAGTCCCTTGACGTCAATCTTTCCATTCCTGATAAGACTTGCCGCCATTTCTTTATTAATTATCATCAGATTTTCTATAATACAATTCTTCCGAATAGTCAAATTTCATTGTATTGTCATCTTCAAGTTCAACAATCACCTGTCGCCCAAATGACGAATTATCGTATAGTGCCATTGCATCATTTCCGTGTGGACTGATTTCTCCAATAAGCATTGTGTCATACTCTACCCATTCACCATTTTCCAACTTGCAAACAGAAAAACACCTCTCTATATAATCTTGCAATTTTCTTAAAATATCTATCGTTTTCTCCGTTTTTCTTCGATTTTCATTTTTGATATTGGAATGAAGCGGAATAATAAAGAGTAGTTATTGACAGATTACAGCATCAAGTGCCGATTT
>JAGAKZ010000002.1 GCA_017848115.1 Oscillospiraceae bacterium | reverse complement strand
TTAATGTCCTTCCTTCTTCAAGATGTAGTTTCACTATATTCTCTCTGAAGTCATCATCATATCTGTTCATTATTTTGATCCTTTCAACTTGATTTCAGGAACTTAGTACGTCCTGTTACCATTCTATTATACCACAACATTTCGTTACATTATCCCTCTGGAAGTTGTTCAGGATAAAAGTGTTGTTTTCTTTATTTTATTGAATTTATTTATGATAGTTTTTTCTTTCTTTACTATTATAAGAAAATCCGGAAGTGATGAATTGTGAAATTTAAGTATATTCTAAAGCTGATTTTTATCCCTTTATTCATATCTTTTTTAATTTCTCTGAATTTCAAAAATTCAGGTTCATGTGATAAAGTATTGGCTGTTTTTGTTTTTAACGGAAATATTATTCCTCAGATATCAAATATCGGATCTGTGTTAAAAACATTATCACCAATCATAATTTTTTGTATTATAACAGGTGACTATTTTTATAGATTTATGACAAAAACGAATGTTTATAGTTTTATAAGATATGATTCACGAAATATTTTTGCGATACATAAAATAATAAAACATTTGTCTATAACATTTATATTCTCTGCAAGTTACATAGTTTCCGGTATATATTTTAACAGAATTAATATCTTTGATAAAGACGTTTTTGAAATAATTTTTATCTGCTTTATAATGCTTTTTTCAATAAATATATTTTTTTCTGTTATCATGAATATATGTTCATTCTTTTGTGGAAACACTGCTTCATTTTTGTATTCTATGTCTTTGATGGCTTTTTTGACTATTGAATATCTTGTAAATGATATATCCGATTATAAAAATTTCAGTCTTTCTAAATTAAACCCTATTAAAAACTACACACTTAATCTTCATGATTCATGTTATATGGAAAAAAATGAAATATGGCAATTAAGTTTTATAGAAGGATTTGATTTTAAATTTTCTATAATCTATTTCTTAATTTTAATTGTTATTATGTATTTGATTTTATTTATTATAATTCTTAAATATGATATTTCTATATCTGTGAACGAGGAGTAATGATAATGAAAATTGAAGTTAAAAATGCTGTAAAAATAATTAAAAACAATAAAGTTATAAACAATATTTCGATGACACTTGAAAGCGGAAAAATATATGGCTTTATCGGAGATAATGGTTCTGGAAAAACTATGATTATAAGAGCAATTTCGGGACTTATAAAGCTTACAGACGGAGATATAATAAAGGATAAAAATGCAGTTATCGGAATGATTCTTGAAAATATTGGATTGTATCAGGAATTGTCTGCCTATGATAATCTTCGTATTCTTGCTAAAATAAGAAATTGCATTTCAAATAAAGAAATTAAAGAAATAATTTCTTATGTCGGTCTTGACCCTAATGACAAAAGACCACTTAAAAAATACTCCCTTGGCATGCGTCAACGTGTAGTACTTGCTCAGGCTATTATGGAAGAACCAGATATACTACTTCTTGATGAACCAACAAATTCATTAGATTCTCATGGAATTGAAATAGTAAGAAAACATATAAATATCTTAAAAAACAAAAATAAAATAGTTGTCATAGCCAGTCACAATCATGATGATATATTTCCAATATGCGATATAATATACTATTTTGAAAAAGGAAAAGTTTCTGTTGTCAAGGAGTGAATATAAATGAGGAAAATCATATTATATTTGTGGATCATTGCTTTTTTTATTGTTTTTCTTTACGGAAAACATATAAAAAGTACATTTACATACAAAATTCTCAATACAAACGAGGAAAAATTTAATACAGTTCAGAATAGCTATTACAAAGAAAATGAATATATTCCAAAAAACGAAATTAAAACATCGACAGAAGAAATATTTAATTCATCTTCTTTGATATCGAAAGTTAGGTACATAGGAAAAAGTGACTATGCGAATAATGAAGTTATCTTTCATTGTGAAGTTTGTGAAGTTTATAAAGGTGATAACACCATAATCGGAACACAGATACAATATGTCGTTGATCCTATGGCACTTGATCTAAATTTTGGTTTTGCTTGGGGAAGCTACGTAAACTATATGAAGCAAGATGAGGAATATCTTATATTTGCAAATAAAGTTAATACGGAAATGAAAAGTTTACCTGATAATATATATTGTAGCAGTGGTTTGAGATATGCTCAATATTTTAGTTTCAGAGAACATAATGACATAATTATAAAACTTGAGCCATTAAAAACAAAGGGTTATGAAGAATATTATGGTTTTTACGCCAGAGATTATTCAGAAAACGAATTTTTCGCCAGCACATATAACGCACTTGAAAATTTTAAAATTATAAAAGAAGCTATTTTTACAAAAATACAGGAGTACAAATAATGAAATTGTACTCCTGTGTTTTTTACAACGGAAATGAAATACGTATATAAGCTTTATTGTTAGAATTAAATGCATCAAAAGTTCCATTGTATTTTCCTGTTATATCTTTAATACTTTTTATTCCATATCCATGTTTTGTTTTATCTTTTTTTGATGTTTTTTTGAAGTTTATATCTGTGTCATATATACTGTTAGATATTTCTATATGCGAAAAACCACCTTTTTCGAAGATACATACTGCTACTTGTTTTTGTTGCGATCTTTCACAAGCTTCGATGGCGTTGTCAATCAGATTTCCAAACAATGCAAAAATATCAGTATCTGAAAGGTCAGGTATTCTTCCAAGAACTGCAAATCTTATTGATATATTTTTTTGTTTGGCTGTTGAATTCTTTATATTTAGGATAGCAGATAAGGCATTATTTTCTGTTTTTATAAGCCTTTGAGAAGATATTTTTGTTTCAAGTTCACTGATATAATGTGTAAGACTATCTTTACTTTCTTGTTCGAGCATGGCTTTTATTCCGGTGATATAATGTTTCATATCATGATGCAACTTTCGTATTTCTTCATTTTCAATCATTGTATTGTGAAGATTTTCATTTATTAATAAATCACATTGCGTTTTGATTTCAGTTAATTTTATTTTAAAATTGCAATAATCTGCATATATAACAACAATAAATCCAATAAGTATTATTTCATAAAATATACACAACAAAGATATATCTATAGCCGGAGTTATTATAAAAATTATTGTTATAAATACAATAACATTGAGAAGTGTTGAGAAATTAAATATTTTTTTTGTATACGTATGATGGCTTATTTTAAAAGTTAATAATGCTGTTGCAAGTAAAAAAACAGTGGTAATTGTATCTGCAGTATTTATATAAACTGTGTTGTACCCAATTATAGTATCTGTTGAAATTTTTACAAGTTTAGATATTATCTTTACTGAAAGAAATTGAACCAGAAGATAAATTGTCGTAATACATATAACCAGTAAAATTCGTTTTTTTATATTTAACTTATATAAAAATGAAATAATTAAAACGTTTATAAAAAGAGAAAAGTAAAACTGTACAGGAGATGAGAGGGTTTTTTGATGACATACAGAAAAAAATGAAAACATCAAAACTGTAAATGATATTACTGTAAGGCTTGTGTTTGCTCCCCGAATATCATAAACGTTGTTGAATATAAGAGCTATGCTTAGTGATATAATCACATAACAAGTAACGGGAAGGATAATACTTATAACGTCCACCTCCCAAATGAAAATTGCTGAAAAGCCTCTTTGAATTTTTTTGTTTTACTTCTGCTCAAAGGAATTGTTACATCATTAGTTAAAACGATTTGATTTACTTTTATCTGCGAGACATATTCCATATTCACTATAAATCCGCTATGAACACGAAAAAAACAATCCGGAAGTTTATTTATAAAGTCTTTCATTGTAGATGTAATAGTTATTATAATCTTATCTTTCCCAAAAATACATAGTTTGTTATGAACACTTTCCACATAATAAATATCATTATATCTAACAGAATATATGCTTTGTCCCGAAACGATGCTAATTTTTGATGGACGTTTTAATAAAAGTGTTTTCTTAAGTCGCATTATTATTTCAGGTAATTCATCTTGAAATCTGTTTTTTCGTACAAAATCAAAAGGTCGGAACTTAAAGCTTTCAAAAACAAGATGTTCATGACAAGTAAGAAAAATTATAGGTGTATCAGGAAAAACTGCATTTATTTGAGATGCAGTATCAAATCCATTCATATCAGGCATATCAATATCAAGAATTACACCATCATAAATTTCGTGTGAAAAATTTTCAAGAAAATTTTTCCCTGATAAAAAACTCTCTATTGATACATCTTCAAAACCTAAAATATATTTTTTGAAATTATGTAAGAAAATTTCATCATCATCACATAACGCTAGTCTCATCTTTAAAACTCCTTTATATTCAATATAATTTAATTATAGCTACAAAATATCAGAATGTCAACAAAAGCAACTACAATATATATGCTTTGGTGCTTGAGAATTAATTTCTTTATTAATTTTTTATTAAAATTTGTAAAAACCATAGATTAATACGTGAAAACATGATATAATTATGAATAAAGGGTGAACTTGCATTGAATCAAAGATGCATCATATCCCATAATCAATATTTATCAGTTATTAAGGAAGTAACCAAATGATAGACTGTCATACACACACATCAATTTCTCCCGATGGTTATGATTTTGCAGAGATGTCAGCGCAAAAAGCAACTGAACTCAATCTCACGGCAATCGCTGTTACAGAACACTGTGAATCAAACAGACTGTACGGTCCTGAGAAATGTGATATCCAATACAATGAAGAACACTTTTTCTATAACTATGATATTTTTCAAAGATCAATGAATGAAAATATTATGGTAAAAGAAAAATATAAAAACAAAATAATTTTTATAAACGGCATTGAACTCGGACAGGCGACTCACGACTTTGAAGCGGCCGAAAAAATCATATCTGACGATAGACTTGATTTTACAATAGGCTCGATGCATGAACTTAAAGGGAAAGAAGATTTCGCCTTTTTAGACTACAGCAAAGAAAATGTCGGGGAGCTTTTATCCGAATACTTCAATGAACTTCATGCACTATGCAAATGGGGAAAATTTGACACACTCGGTCATCTTACGTATCCTCTTCGCTATATTGCAGGAGAAGCGGGTATAAATGTTGATGTGTCAGCATATGACGATATCATAAAGGAATGTTTCCGTATCATTGCGTCAAATGATAAAGGTATAGAAATAAATACATCAGGTTTAAGACAGCCCTACGGCAAAACTTTTCCTGACTTAAAATATATCAGACTTTTTAAAGAATGCGGTGGTAAAATAATAACTATAGGTTCTGACGCACACCGTACTCAGGATATCGGAAAAGGTGTAAGCGACGCTGTATCACTTGCTTCACAGGCAGGTTTTGAAAAAATATACTACTTTGAAAAACATATTCCGTTTGGAATAAAAATCTGATTAAATCCGGAATATCATTCCGATTTATAAATACAAGCAAAATTTATTCTGCGTAGAAAGGGAGTTAAAAATATGGACTCATTATTACAACTTTTAAAACAAAATGCTCGTTTTACAAATCAGCAACTCGCCGCCATGCTTGATACAACAGAGGCGGATATAGCCGCCAGAATAAAAGATTTTGAAAAAAAAGGAGTTATCATGGGATACAGCGTTATCCTGAATGATGAACTTGCAGATAAAGATACTGTTACTGCATTTATCGAAATAAGAGTAACACCTCAGAGAGACTGCGGATTTGACGATCTCGCCAAGACTATCATGATGTATGATGAAGTAGAAAGCGTATCTCTGATGTCAGGCGCATACGATCTTGCGGTAACAGTAACCGGTGCAGATCTCAAAACTATTGCACTCTTCGTTGCTCAGAAATTATCAACTATAGAAGGTGTAATTTCTACCGCAACTCACTTTGTTCTCAGAAGATACAAAGAAAAAGGCATATTTATCAAACAAGACAAAAACATTGATGAGAGGGGCTTAGTATCTCCGTGATAGATTACGATAAGATTCTGAATAAAACCATAAAGGAAATAAAACCTTCGGGTATAAGAAAATTTTTTGATATCGCACAGGAAATAGATGATGTTATCAGTCTTGGCGTAGGCGAACCTGACTTCCCTACTCCATGGTCGATAAGACAGAAGGCTATACAGACTATAGAAAACAAAAGAACAATATACACTGCAAATGCAGGTCTTGAATCACTCAGAAAATCCATCAGCAACTATACCAAAAGACATATTAACATCGAATATGATCCAAAGACAGAAATAGTTGTTACTGTAGGCGGTTCTGAAGCGATCGACATTTCTATAAGAACACTGGTAAATCCGGGTGATGAAGTTCTCATAGTTGAACCGTGCTTTGTTTGTTACTCACCTATAGTAAGCCTTTCAGGCGGTGTTCCTGTTCCGATTGAAACAAAAATGGAAGACAATTTCAAACTTACAGCAGAAGCTCTCAAAGCAAAAATAACAGACAAAACAAAGCTTCTTATTCTTCCTTTCCCAAACAACCCGACCGGTGCTATCATGACAAGAAAGGATCTTGAAAAAATTGCTGATGTACTCAGAGATACAGATATAATGATTCTTTCAGACGAAATCTATTCTGAACTGACATACGGAAGAAAACACTGTTCAATAGCTCAGATAGACGGTATGCGTGAAAGAACCATAATGATCAACGGTTTCTCAAAAGCATTTGCTATGACAGGCTGGCGTCTTGGATATGTCTGCGCACCTCAGCCTATTGCAAAACAGATAGTAAAACTTCACCAGTACGCTATAATGTGTTCACCGACTGTAAGCCAGTATGCAGGAATAGAAGCTCTTGACAACTGCGAAAAAGAAGTTCAGAAAATGGTAAATGAATACAATGTCAGAAGAAGATTTCTTACTGATTCATTTAACAGACTCGGTCTTACCTGCTTTAATCCGGAAGGTGCTTTCTACGTGTTCCCTTGTATAAAGAGCACAGGTATGAAGAGTGAAGAATTTTGCGAAAAACTTCTTCACAGCAAAAAGGTAGCTGTAGTTCCCGGAAATGCATTTGGCGAAAGCGGTGAAGGTCATATCAGAGTTTCTTACGCTTATTCATTAAATCATCTCAATGAGGCAATCTCAAGAATTGAGGAATTTATAAACGAACTGAAATGAGGCGTAAAAGTGAATACAATATCGATCAAAACACACGCCAAAATCAATCTCACACTTGACGTTACCGAAAAACGTCCTGACGGTTACCACAATATCGACAGTATCTTCGAAGAAATATCGCTTTATGATACTGTTTCGATAACAGTGACTGACTCAGAAGATATCACAATATCATGTGATAAACCTGATATACCGTGTGATAAAAATAATATCGTCTATAAAGCATCTGAAAAATTTTTTGAATACACAGGTATCAAAAACCGCGGATTGCATATAGACATACAAAAAAATATTCCCAGTCAGGCAGGAATGGGCGGAGGAAGTACAAATGCCGCAGGCGTATTGAAACTCCTTGACAAGCTCTATGACACAAACCTCACTGATAACGAACTCATGAAAACAGGTCTTAGCGTAGGTGCAGACACACCATTCTTTATAAAAGGCGGACTTTGTCATGTAACAGGAATAGGTGAAATAGTCGTCCCTCTTCCCTCACTTCCCAAACATCATATAATAATAGCCAAAGGTGAAGGCGGAATATCGACTCCTGCTGCATATAAGGAAATTGACAGTCTCAAAGATCCTGTTCATCAGAACACACAAAAAATACTAAACGCCGTAACCAACAAAGATATAAACACATTGATGTCAGAATCAATAAATACCTTTGAATTTACACAGCTTCCCGGTGATGTTCTAAAAATAAAAGAAATACTAAAAAAACATTCACCGACAGGAGTTCACATGACCGGAAGCGGTTCGGCAGTTTTCGGAATTTTTACAGATATAACAAAAGCAGAAAATGCTTTGGCAGAACTTAAACTTAAAAATTTTTCATTTACAGGATTGTATGAAAATATTTAATATCAGTTTTTTTAAGAAAGGACAATTTTTATTATGTTAAAGAAAAAAGAAAAAACAACGAAAAAAGAAAAACTTACATTCAAATCATTCATGAAAGATTTTATCAGCTGTGCGCTTACTTTTTCGGTTACTATGGCAGCATACCACTTTACATTTACTCACCTTTTACAAAAATCCGTTGTTGAAGGCTCATCTATGGAACCTACTCTGTATGAAAATGACACGCTTATTTCAACAAAAATATTTGACCCTGAACAGGGTGATATTGTTATCATTAAAAGTGAAAAACTCGGAAAAGATATAGTAAAAAGAGTTATCGCACTTGAAGGGCAGACAGTTGATATTGACTTTGACGAAGGCATTGTTTATGTTGACGGAGAACCGCTCAACGAACAGCTCTACAACGAAGGCGAAGAACTTCATGCTGATTATTTTGTAAACACTCTTACTACCAACAATCAAAATTCGGCTGCACAATATCCTATGGTCGTTCCCGAAGGTTATATATTTGTTCTCGGTGATAACAGAAACGCTTCTCTCGACAGCAAATCAAATCAGCTCGGATTTGTACCTGTGGATGAAATAACTTCAGAAGTTGTAGTAAGAACACACCCGATAAACGATATGAAATTGTTCTGATTCTATTTTTGATTACATAAAAAAACTTGTATGGTGATAAACAAAACACTATACAAGTTTTTTATTTTTTAAAATCAATTCATACCTATAAGTACTGAAAACTTTAATACAACCCTCATTCAAGATTCTTTATAGTACCTATTGAAATATATTTGTCAAACAATGCTTTTAAATCAGAACCTTCTTCTGCGTTTTCGCAGTATTCGCCTTCTACCATATACTCTTTTGTACCGTCGGCAAGTTCTTTGCAGTTATAGTGGTCTTTGAAAATAAATCCTTTTGAAACAAATCTGTTTCTTAAAATCCCCTTAAATTCCTTCGGGTCGCAAGTCGGAAAATTTACGTTCAGGATCTTATCTGTTCCAAGTTCCATGTTCATAACTTCGCTTAATACTTCGTCAAGATACATCTGAGTTATTATATAACCGTCATTTGTTCCTTCTGAAAAAGCAATAGAAGGTATTCCCTGAAATATAGCTTCCATGGCAGCTCCTATAGTACCTGAATACATTACATCACTTCCGGCATTGTATCCGAAATTTATTCCGGAAAGTACTATGTCAGGCTTCTGAGGGAGAATATTCAATACTCCTACCCTTACACAATCGGCTGGAGAACCCGATACTGCAAATGCTCTTACTCCGTCAACGGGAAAATCTGCTTTAGCAACAGTAAATGGCGTGTGAAGGTTTATACTGTGTGACGCTCCGCTTTTCTGAACATCGGGAGCTACCACCCATACTTCGCCGTATTTTTTAACTGATTTTGCAAGACGTATAATGCCCGATGCATTTATTCCGTCGTCATTTGTTATCATTATTCTTTTCATCGTTTTCTTCACTTTCCAACTTCATATTCACTGCATAATTTCTGTATTTTTATATCAACAAGTGCCTCTAATTTTATTCCTGTGTCAGTATATTCTTCGGTGATTATTTTTCCGTTTTCTCTTATTCTGTTTATAAGCTGTGTCTGAGTATATGGAATATCAAGATTCATTATCTTTGCAGTTTCAGGCAGATTTTCCGTTACCGCAGTAAGCAATTCATCAAATCCCGTTTTGTTCTTTGCCGAGATCCTTACAGAACATAGATCATGCGGTATGCATAATTCATCATGAGCTATATCACATTTGTTAAGCACATAAATATGCGGTATATCCTCACAACCCAGTTCAGTAAGAAGCTCACCTGTTACCTTGATTTTCTCAACAGCTGATTCGTCCGAAGAATCTATTATCTCTATAATAAGGTCTGCAGAAGCTGCTTCTTCAAGTGTAGACTTGAATGCTTCAACAAGACTGTGAGGCAATCGCTGAATAAATCCTACTGTATCTACAAGCATGACACTTCTTCCGTCAGGAAGCTCTATCGACCTTGATGTAGTATCGAGTGTTGCAAAAAGTTTATTTTCCGCAAGTACTCCGGCATCGGTAAGTGAATTTAACAACGTAGATTTTCCGGCATTTGTATATCCGACAATAGCGGCAGTAAGAACGCTGTCTTTCTTTCTGCGGATACGCTGTCTTTTTCTGCGTTCCTCAAGTTCTTTTAACTCTTCTTCAAGCGCCGCAATACGTCTTCTGATATGACGTTTGTCAGTTTCAAGTTTTGTTTCACCCGGACCTCTTGTACCTATACCACCACCGAGTCTTGAAAGTTCAACACCCATGCCTGTAAGACGTGGCAGTCTGTATTTCTGAAGCGCAAGTTCAACCTGAAGTTTACCTTCTTTTGTCCTTGCCCTCGATGCAAATATATCTAAAATAAGCATCGTTCTGTCTATAACACGCACATCAGTTATATTTTCAATATTTCTTATCTGAGTTGCACTAAGTTCATGATCAAATACTATCAGTTCCGCCTGAAGATTTTCACAAGCATCAGAAAGCTCGTGAAGTCTTCCTGCTCCCATACAGGTTCCAGGATCATAAGCCGGTCTTTTCTGAGTAATAGTTCCTACAACTTCGCCATCAGCTGTTTTTGTGAGTTCTTCAAGTTCAAGAAGCGACCGCTCAACATCATATTCACCTGTATCAACAGCTGCCAGTATTACTTTTGTTTTTGGCTTGCTTTCGTCCATATTCCATCTCCTAAAAATGTTTATTATATTCAAAAACACATGAATCTTAATACCCTGATCCATGTGTTTTTTAATTTTTAAAATACTATAATTTCAGTCTTCAAAAAATCCGTCATCTTCATACACCTTTGCTACATCACCGTGGCAATCGACATCTATCATTTCACGACTGTGAAATACAAGTATGAGCGAATACAAAATAATATATGCAAAAGAATTTACCAGAACACTCGCATACACTCTTACACCAAAAACTATAGCAAATGTCCCCAGCATCATGAGAACCGCAGATATTGTAACAGCTATCTGAATGCATGTTTTATTTGGTTCAAGCTGAAGATATGACATAGCTACGATCGCAGAAAAAACACAATGCCCTATTATAAGTATCTTTGATGCCGGTGTATAAAAATCTTCAACATCTATAAGATTGAAGTCACAAATCATTATCACAAACTCGACGACAAAGTAAATCGCCATACAAACTTTTAGAAAATGTCTGAATCTTAATTTTACACCGTAACCTACTACCGAAACAAGCATCATTAAAAATCCGCCTACTTCTATCGAATAAGCAATGACTTCAACAGGAACCACTATATTTCCGGTTCTGCGATAATAAGCATAATAGATCATAGTAACAATAATAAATATTACAAACATAATATTTGCGATAAGACCTATTTTGGTGTAGCCTCTGAAACTATTTATTTTATTGAACTTTTCCATCTGACACCTCCGGCAAGAGCCTTATTTGTCAGAAGCCATAAGTGCCTTTGCTCCGATATCATTACGATAGTGATGATTTTTAAAGTTTATTTTCTTAACACAGCTGTAAGACTGATCAAGTGCTTCCTTCAATGTATTTCCTGTAGCTGTAACGTTAAGTACTCTGCCTCCTGCTGTAAGGAATTTTTCATTTTCATACTTTGTACCTGCATGATATACAAATGCACCTTCAACCTGACCCTTATCATCAAGACCGTTTATTTCAAGACCTGTTTCATACTGCTTAGGATAACCACCACTTGCCATAACAACACATGCGGCAGACTGATTTTTCCACTTCATTTCAACTTCATCAAGTTTGTCATTATATATTGCAAGCATGATATCAACTATATCTGTATCAAGCAATGGGAGAACTACCTGTGTTTCAGGATCGCCAAAACGACAGTTGTATTCTATTACCTTAGCACCGTTTGGTGTAAGCATAAGTCCAAAATAAAGACAGCCTTTGAAAGTTCTGTTTTCTTTGTTCATAGCTTCAACTGTAGGGATAAAAATCTTTTCCATACATTCTTTTGCTATTTCTTCTGTATAGTAAGGGTTTGGTGCTATTGTTCCCATACCACCTGTGTTAAGACCTTCATCATTGTCAAGCGCTCTCTTGTGATCCATTGAAGAAACCATAGGTCTTATTGTTTTTCCGTCTGTAAAACAAAGAACAGAAACTTCAAAACCTGTAAGGAATTCTTCTACAACTATCTGTGAACCGCTTGCACCAAAAATCTTGTCTTCCATTATTGATTTTACAGCGTCTTCTGCTTCTTCAAAGTTCTGTGCGATTATAACACCCTTTCCGAGTGCAAGACCGTCAGCCTTTACTACAGCAGGATACTGATTTCTTTCTTTGAGATATTTTATTGCATCTTCTGCATTTGTAAATACTTCATATGCAGCGGTAGGGATATTGTACTTCTTCATAAGATCTTTTGAAAATACTTTACTTCCCTCTATTATTGCAGCAGCCTTATTTGGACCGAATGTTGCAAATCCTTCTTTATTAAGCACGTCTACCATTCCAAGTACAAGCGGATCGTCAGGTGCAACTACGACCAGATCAGCACTTACTTTTTTTGCTACTGCCAATACTCCGTCAATATCAGTTGCTTTTACATCACTGATGCATTCTGCATATCTTGATATACCGCCGTTTCCCGGTACACAGTATATCTTATCAGCTTTTTTGCTTTCATGTATTTTCATTACGAGAGCGTGTTCACGTCCGCCACCGCCAACTACTAAAATATTCATATAAAATATCCTCCTGTTTTTCATTACTAACAAATATATCGCAAATGCAAAATATGAGTTTCACTTATCCGCATCTGCGATATATCAATAATTTATTAATTTATTATCAGTGATGGAAAAGTCTTATTCCTGTAAATGCCATTGCAATATTGTACTTGTTGCAAGTTTCAATAACATTGTCATCTCTGATAGAACCGCCAGGCTGAGCAATATATTCTACACCGCTCTTCTTAGCTCTTTCGATGTTATCGCCAAATGGGAAGAATGCGTCTGAACCGAGAGAAACGTCCTTGTTCTTTGCAAGCCATTCCTTCTGCTGTTCTTTTGTGAATACTTCCGGCTTTTCGGCAAATATATTCTGCCATACGCCATCTGCAAGAACGTCCATATATTCGTCGGAAATATATACGTCTATTGCATTGTCTCTGTCAGCACGTCTGATATTTTCAACAAATTTAAGACCAAGTACCTGTGGAGCCTGTCTTAACCACCATATATCAGCCTTGTTACCTGCAAGTCTTGTGCAGTGGATTCTTGACTGCTGTCCTGCACCGATACCGATAGCCTGTCCGTCCTTTACGTAGCAAACAGAATTTGACTGAGTATACTTGAGTGTGATAAGAGAAATGAGAAGATCTCTCTTCTTGTCATCAGGGATTTCCTTGTTGTCTGTAACAACATTTGCAAGCATATCGTTATTGATAAGGAGATTGTTTCTTCCCTGTTCAAATGTAACACCGTAAACCTGCTTGCGTTCGATTTCCATAGGAACATAATCAGCATTTATCTTGATGATGTTATAAGTACCTTTTCTCTTTGATTTAAGAATTTCAAGAGCTTCATCAGTATAATCAGGAGCAATGATACCATCTGAAACTTCACGCTGGATCATCTTTGCTGTAACAGCATCACATGTATCTGAAAGTGCAATGAAGTCACCGTATGATGACATTCTGTCAGCGCCTCTTGCTCTTGCATATGCACAAGCCATAGGTGAAAGTTCACCGAGGTCATCAACAAAATAAATTTTCTTGAGTGTGTCTGAGAGCGGTACGCCTACAGCAGCACCTGCAGGTGAAACGTGCTTGAATGAAGTAGCGGCACAAAGACCTGTAGCAGCTTTGAGTTCCTTAACAAGCTGCCAGCCGTTGAATGCGTCAAGAAGATTTATATATCCCGGATTTCCGTTAAGTATTTCTATTGGTAAATCAGAACCGTCTTCAACAAAGATTCTTGAAGGTTTCTGATTAGGGTTACAGCCGTATTTTAATGAAAGTTCCTTAGCCATGATTACATCCCTTTCTGATTATTTATTTTTGTTTTCGATTATTGTTGTAGTCTTGCCTGTTTCAAGTTCAATGTATCTTACAAAGAGAGATACTTTGTTTTCTTCGTTAAGGCTGTTCCAGAGTATATCCTTGAACTCGTTTATATCATTTGGTATGGATATGAGTTTTGGTTCGCCTTCAAAACTAGGAAGTGGATTTCCGTCACACTTGTATGTGTGAATAAAATGACCTTCACCGTTTATAGGATTTTTGTATGAGAAAGTATATCTCTGACATGAATCAGGATTTCCGTTTGCACTCTTGAGTATAGAAAGTGCATAGTTGAAGGAATTGTCTTCTTCATGCTTGATGATACCGCTGATTCTTGGTGTATAGTTAGGAGCATCAGGTTCAAATTCTCTGAGTCTGAGTGACTGTTCAAAAGTCATCTGATTGTTCATCTGCTCATATATAGTATCTGTCTGATCACCGTTTGTAACTATAGTCTTATTTCCAAGTACACGAACAGGAGCGTATATTATAAGGCTTGGATCTGTAAGCTTTGAAGGATCGAAAGCTTCTGTTCTGATACCTTCACCCTCTGTTACGAATACTCTGTTACGGCTGTTTTCGCTTCTTCCCATGATAAAATAAGCTGTTACAGCATTTTTACCGTCTGCTGATTTGCCTATTATGATACCACGACCCGGATAAGCATTTTCTTTAAGTTCTTTTTCTATAGATAACATTTCCATGATTATATCCTCACTTATTCTGAAATATATGCTCTGCCATCAGAAACAACAACTTTATCCTGGCAAAGTAATGAAACTGCTTTTGGAAGTATGATCCACTCTGCTTCTTCCATAACTCTTTTCTGAAGTATCTCAGGTGTATCACCGTTCTTTACTTCAACTGCTTTCTGCAATATTATAGGTCCTCCGTCGCAGACAGCTGTAACGAAGTGTACTGTTGCACCGGTAACTTTTACACCTTTTGCAAGAGCTTCTTCATGAACTCTGAGACCATAATATCCTTTTCCGCAGAAAGATGGTATAAGAGATGGATGTACATTGACCATCTTGTTTGGATAAGCATTACATACACTGTCATCAAGAATAGTCATAAAACCTGCATACACAACTACATCTGCCTTTTCTTCGTTAAGCGCTTCGAGAACTGCCTTACTGTATGCAGCAACATCATCATACTCTTTACGGCATATCACTCTTGACGGAATATTGTGATTTTTAGCACGTTCAAGAGCGTAGGCATCAGGCTTTGACGATATTACACAGGTGATTTTTCCGCCTTGTATATCGCCTCTTTCCTGTGCATCTATAAGAGCCTGAAAATTAGTTCCTCCGCCTGAAACAAGAACAACTATATTTTTCATATTTTCCTCCGCTCTTACTTGATTATAACGCCTTCATCGCCGTTTACAAGTTCACCGAGTATGTATGCATCTTCACCGGCAGCCTTGAGAGTTTCAAGTGCCTTGTCTGCGTCAAGCTTGTCAACTACAACGATCATACCTACACCCATGTTGAATGTATTGAACATATCTCTTTCCGGTATTTTTCCTGTCTTTGCTATAAGATCAAATATAGGCAGAACGTCTATCGCAGCTCTGTCAACAGATGCTGTTATTCCACTTGGAAGCGATCTTGGAATATTTTCGTAGAAACCGCCACCTGTAATATGTGAAATAGATTTTACCTGTACATTTTTAAGAAGTTCAGTAATAGCACGTACATAAATTTTTGTAGGTGTGAGAAGTGTTTCACCAAGTGTTGCACCGAGGTCACCAAAATGACGTGCAAGATTCTGTTCATTTACAGTAAATACTTTTCTTACAAGTGAAAAACCGTTTGAATGAACACCGCTTGATTTAAGAGCGATCATTACATCGCCTGCTTTTTGTGTATCATTTTTTATGATCTTATCCTTATCAACAACACCAACTGAGAAACCTGCAAGATCATATTCGTCAACAGGATAAAATCCCGGCATTTCAGCTGTTTCACCACCGATAAGAGCACAGTTGGACTGCACACAACCTTCAGCTACACCTGAAACGATCTGAGCTACCTTTTCAGGATAGTTCTTTCCTACTGCAATATAGTCAAGGAAGAAAAGTGGCTTTGCTCCGCAACATATAATGTCGTTTACGCACATAGCAACACAGTCAATACCTACTGTATCATGCTTGTCCATAAGAAATGCTATCTTGAGCTTTGTACCTACACCATCTGTACCTGAAACAAGAACCGGCTTCTGAATGCCTGTCATATCAAGTTCAAAAAGTCCGCCAAATCCGCCAAGACCTGAAAGAACGCCACTTGTCATTGTTCTTGCAACATGTGACTTCATAAGTTCTACTGCTTTGTAGCCTGCTGTAACGTCAACGCCGGCTTCCTTATAGCTTTCTGAAAAACTCTTCATTAGTAAATTCCTCCGTTATAGGTTCATCAATCTTTCGTGATGATTTTTCCCTATATATATTTTTATTTTAAATTATTTACTTCCGTCCCAGCAGTAACTGCAAAGGTTACACTGTGGAAGACCTATTGCTTCTACTGTACCTTCCAGAGACTGATATTCGAGAGATGACAATTTTAAACGTGTGCATATCTCATTTCTGAGACGTTTTCCTCTTTCGGTATTTGTATCACTGTACTCTCTGAGATATTTTACGCCTTCTTCGCCTTCAAACTCATCAATGATTTTTCTTGCAATAAGATCAAGCTCTGATGTGCTTCTTGAGAAGTTGAGATATCTGCAACCATACATTATAGGAGGACACGCTGAACGCATATGTACTTCCTTTGCACCGTGTTCATAAAGGAATTCTACAGTTTCACGCAACTGTGTTCCTCTTACTATACTGTCATCTATAAACATAAGTTTTTTGCCTTCGATAAGTTCGTGAACAGGTATGAGTTTCATCTTTGCTACCTGGTTTCTTATCTTCTGAGACTGTGGCATAAAACTTCTCGGCCATGTAGGTGTATACTTTATAAAAGGTCTTGCAAACGGAATACCGCTTCTGTTTGCGTATCCTATAGCATGCGGAATACCTGAATCCGGAATACCACATATATAATCAACATCAGGAAGAGTTCCGTTTTTCATATCAAACTCTGCCATGAGTTCACCGTTGCGTGTTCTCATTGTTTCAACTGTTACACCTTCATATACGGAGTTCGGATATCCGTAATATGTCCAGAGAAACGAACAGATCTTCATGTCACTCTGACGCTCTGAAAGTATCTCATAACCATCGTTAGTGATATTTACAATTTCACCCGGACCTAATTCATAGCAGGTCTCATATCCGAGTTTCTGATAAGCAAAGGATTCAAAAGAAGTACAATATCCGTCATCTCTTTTTCCGATAAGGATAGGAAGTCTTCCTCTCTTATCCCTTGCGGCAATTATGCTGTCTTTTGTAAGGATAAGAAGTGAAAGTGTACCGTCAACTTTCTCCTGAGCATATTTTATTCCTTCAACAAATGAATCTTTCTGAGCGATAAGCGCACCTACAAGATCACTTGTATTTATGCTTCCGCTACTCATAGTCTCAAAACTGGCACATCCATTTGCAAGAAGTTCATCTTCAAGTGTCTGAGCGTTATTTATTATTCCTATTGTGCATACAGCGTAAAGACCAAGCTTTGAACGAACCATTATAGGCTGAGGATCTGAATCGCTTATACAGCCGATACAAAGTCCGCCTTCCATAGTTTCAATATCCTTTTCAAACTTAGTTCTGAAAGGAGAGTTCTCAATGCTGTGAATGCTTCTCTGAAAACCTTTAGCTTCAGAAAAAGCGATCATACCACCTCTTCTTGTACCGAGGTGTGAATGATAATCCGTACCAAAAAAAACATCATCAATACAGTCATTTTTTGAAGCTGCACCAAAAAATCCACCCATATGTTTATTCACCCATAATTCTTTTTATTATTTCATGATAATTATTCATAATAATATAACATTCTCCGTCCGATACGAAAATTACTCTTATGAATTTTTTTATGATATATCTGTAAAGTTAATTTCGGATTTATTTCAAAAATTATACAAGCTCTAAAATAGTTTTCTGTAACTTTGCATCTTTTTCAGCTACTGTTTTCTTCATATCAAGCTTCATAGCAGTGAGTTTCTGAGCAAGACTTTCATCGGATATTGCAAGCATCTGAACAGCAAGCAATGCCGCATTTGCCGCACCATTGATAGCTACTGTTGCTACAGGCACACCCTTAGGCATCTGTACTGTTGCAAGCAACGCGTCCATACCATCAAGACGTGATGATTCCATAGGAATTCCTATAACAGGCAATATTGTGTACGCTGCAAGCACTCCGCCAAGATGAGCTGCCATACCTGCTGCAGCAATGATAACACCAAAACCGTTATCAGCCGCATTTTTTGCAAAATCTGCTGCTGCCTCCGGAGTACGATGTGCTGACATTACGTGAATTTCAAACTCCACACCAAACTTCTTCAGTTCCTTTGCTGCATCCTGAACAACAGGAAGATCGCTGTCGCTACCCATGATAATCGCTACTTTTTTAGCCATTAAAATAAACCTCCGTTAAAAAATAGTACTAAAAACAAAATAAAACTGCGACAAAGTCACAGTCATATAAGTACAATATCTCTGCAAAAATTTACACTTAAGGTATAGTTATGAAAAAACTGAGCAAATACTGAACTTCGATTCATACTAACACCTCTCTGCATAAAAAATTACGGTTACTTTAATATTATACAATATTTATTCCATGATTTCAACACTTTTTTAAATTTTATTTTTATTGTGCGATTATAAGCTAAAATTTAAAGCGAATGCAACTAAAAATACATTTGTCGCATTCGCCTAAAAATAACAAAATCAGTTTTTCACTCTTCCTACTGTCATTTCATCAATGTTATATATATTCAGATTCTTATTATCTTTCGGGATACGGGTATTGTCAAAAAAGACATACAGGACATCTTCCTGTCCACCCCCGTTTTCAAGTTCAAGAAGAGATTTTTCGGCATATTCCGCCATATCTTCATAACTTTCTCTTGCGCAGTAGAAACTGCTCAGTTTTATATTATTTTCACTTGCATACGCACCAATCGTCAGATATTGTTCATATCTTATTTTATGATCTAACGGCAAAGGAACAAACCTTATCTCTGACACACCTTTTAAAATTTCCTGCCATTTTTCTGAATACAACGGTGATGTGTATTCTACTTCCTGTGTATATAATGAATGTTTTGCTCTCATGAGAGGATACAGATCAGCAATCTGTATCATAGTAATCAGAAATGTGATTATACACAGAACTTTTTTTCTGTCTATTCTTGATAAGAACATAAATATGGCAGTATAGAGTAAATAATCACACACCCATATAAAACGTCCCGATGCTCTGAAAACCGACAGTGCCGAGATTACAATTGACGGATATGATATTGTATACAGGACTCTGCTCCCCAGTGTAATAACCGGACTCAGAGCAAGAACGAATGCACCAAAAAAAATAAATGCTCCGCCTATGATATATGAACTGTTTCTTCTTATGATCTCTTTGATATTTCTTTTCCTTACCAGAACACACACACCCGAAATCACAACAATAATACCTGCCAGTATCATTCCACCCCCCATATATCCGAACCCTTCCAGCTGTCCATCAATGAGATCCATACCCTTTAAAAAGCTACTGCAATTTGCAGAATTTATAAGGCTGTTCATATTTGAACTGTATATACCAAGACCACCTTCAACAAAACCGCCTTTGCCGTAAAATGCACCGAATGAAAACATAGCGCCGAGCGTACACACCACTGAGACCGAGCCACATATAAGAACATATTTTATTTTTTTATATTTTATTATGTAGCTTAAAAATGAACCTGCCATGATAAGATAAACCATCGGAACAAAATACATATGTATCATAGGAGCAATAGCCCCCAGTACCGCCCACAATATAACCGGAACAGATTTGTGTTTCCATTTATGGTCCTGATATACCCACAAAACAAGTGCAAGAATTATAAGCCAGTGTCCTGAAAGTGAATCGTGACCATACAGACGTAAAAATATAGGCGGCATCATAATATAACACACACTCGCTGCAAGACAGAAAAATGAATTTTTACAAAATTTCTTCATTAATATCACTGAAACAAATCCTTGTACCGCAAAACTGAAGACACCCCATATGCCTGCATACTGAAATGTCTCAGGCAAAATCGGAGATAATACTTTAAAAAGCAATGCAAATAACGGTATACTGTCAGTATACATGCACGATATGGCATCAGGCAGAGTAAGCCCCTCTGTTAATCCAAGCGGAAATCGCCAAGGAGTCTTTCTGTAATAAACCCACCCAAGATAATGCTGTGACCCGTCCCCACCTCCACTGACTATCCAATCTGTATAGGTTGGGTCTATTATCCTTACTCCGTACACTATACAGAAAATAATTATTCCAAGAACCGCACCAATAGCCGGAGCAAAGAAAAACCTGTAATTTTTCCTACTTTCAGAAATCTCTTTCATTTTAATACCTCTTAAGCCTATCAAATTTTTTCCAGTTTTAAGCCTACTCTTAAACCTACTCAATTATACACCACACCTGTTTTATTGTCAACGTTTTCTTGTTTTTCTGTATTTTTCTATATAATTTGGTTTATCATTAAAGTAAATATAATATTTTATAAGCAAATGCAATAAACATTTATCTCCAAGGTGCGTTTACTTCGAAAATTAATTTTGTGCAATTATATCTATATTTTTTTCAAAAATATATTGTATTTATTTTAAAAATAGTATATAATTAATATATCTAATTTTATTTATTAAACAAATATTTTTTATAAGGAGTCTAAAAATATGTATAACAACCTTATGGATTCTATCGGATTTGTTGCAAAATCAGATCCGGCAGTTGCAGAAGCAATGAACAAGGAACTCTCACGTCAGAGAAGAAATCTCGAACTTATCGCAAGCGAAAATATTGTTTCACCTGAAGTTATGGCTGCTATGGGTTCTGTACTCACTAACAAATATGCCGAAGGTTATCCGTCAAAACGTTACTACGGCGGTTGCGAATGTGTTGACATCGTTGAAAATATTGCTATAGAAAGAGCAAAAGAACTTTTTGGTGCAAAATTTGCAAATGTACAGGCTCACTCAGGTGCTCAGGCTAACACAGCCGTTTACTTTGCACTTCTTGAACCAGGCGACACAGTGCTCGGTATGAGCCTTGCTCACGGCGGTCACCTTACACACGGTTCACCTGTAAACCTTTCAGGCAAATACTTCAACTTCGTTTCATACGGTCTCGGAGATGACGGTAAGATTGACTATGACGCGCTTGAAAAACTCGCTAAGGAAAACAATCCTAAACTTATCGTTGCAGGTGCAAGTGCATACCCAAGAGCAATAGATTTCGAAAGAATTTCAAACATCGCTAAATCTGTAAATGCTATGTTTATGGTTGATATGGCGCATATAGCAGGTCTTGTAGCAGCAGGTCAGCACCAGTCCCCTGTTCCATACGCTGACGTTGTAACAACAACAACACATAAGACACTCAGAGGACCAAGAGGCGGTCTTATCCTTACAAACGATGAAGAACTTGCAAAGAAGATAAACAAGGCTATATTCCCTGGTATACAGGGCGGTCCGCTTATGCACGTTATCGCAGCTAAGGCTGTATGTTTTGGTGAAGCACTCAAAGACAGCTTCAAAGAATATCAGAAACAGGTTGTTGCAAATGCAAAAGCTCTTGCAGATGCTCTTGTTGAAAAAGGTTTCAACCTCGTTTCAGGCGGTACAGACAATCACCTCATGCTTGTTGACCTCCAGCCTTTTAACATAACAGGTAAAGAACTCGAACACAGACTTGACGAAGTTTATATCACTGTAAATAAAAACGCTATTCCAAATGACCCACAGAGTCCATTTGTAACAAGCGGTGTAAGAATAGGCACTCCGGCAGTTACAAGTCGTGGTCTTAAGGAAGATGATATGAGAAAGATCGCTGAGTACATATACCTTACTGCTACAGATTTTGAAAACAGCGCAGATGCTATAAGAGCAGGTGTAAATGAAATTTGTAGCAAATACCCTCTTTACGAGTAATAACTAACGTATCTTTCACTTTAATTCAGGGACTTCGCTAACAAGTCCCTGAAAAATTTTTATGAATAGGGGTAAAATTTTATGCAGCAGTATGAAAATTTAAAATACGAAGTTCAGGAAAAAGGTGTAACTATAACGGGAGTATCAAACAATAAATTTTCATCACTTAAAATTCCTGAAATTATAAACAGCCGACCTGTACGCAAGATAGGATTTCGTGCTTTTGCCGGTCATAATAATGACGACAGTTGTAACATGATGAAATCAGTAGAACTCCCTTATGGGCTTACTGAAATCTCAGGAGGCGCTTTTGCAGCGTGTATAAGCCTTGAAAAACTTTCTTTGCCTCCGACAGTAAAAAAAATTGAGGCAAGTGCTTTTTACAACTGTACAAATCTCAAAGAAATAGAAATCCCTGACTCTGTACGTGAAATCTCTGAAACAGCTTTTGAAAATTGCATGCATCTGCGCGGAATCACTCTCGTAACATATGATAAAACTGAAAAAAGAAATCGTTCACTGTCAGAATTATTTTCAGGTTCTCCTGAAAATGAACAAAAGTATCCGAAAGTCACAGAAAAGAAATTTATATATATGCCAAAAGACAAAACAGGCCTCGACAGTTCGTTTGTAAGTATATGCAATTCAGAATTTACGTGGAAAAAGTACGACTCACTTTTTATGGGTAGAATATCTGCTTTTTCACGGGTAAAAATTGCACTTTTCAGACTTTCCGAACCTGCAGGATTAAGTGATGAAGCAAAAAAAATGTACGAAACATATCTCAATACAAACTGCATAGAATTTATCGAACATTATGTAAAAACTGACAATCTCAAAATCCTTATGATGTTCGGAAATCTTGGTTTTATCGACCATAACAATATAAACGATCTCATAATAACAGCACAAATAACCGGAAGTAACAACGCTTTACTGTACCTTGTTTCTTATAAGTATAAAAAACTTAATGATATGATGTAAAACAAGCTTGGATATAAAATATTTTCAGGGAGGAAATCTTGTGTCATCACCACTAGCTGACAAAATAAGACCTAAAAAAATAGAAGATGTCGTTGGACAAAGACACCTTCTTGATAAAAACAAACCGCTACGAAAAATAATTGAAAACGGAAAAATTCCAAATATGATTTTTTTCGGTCCTTCCGGCACAGGAAAAACTACCGTTGCAAGAATAATAGCTGAAAGTACTAACAAAACACTGCACAAGTTAAACGGTACTTCCGCTACTACCGATGACATAAGAAGCATTATTTCTGAACTGAATACTTTCTCAGGCTACAATGGCATTCTTTTGTATCTTGACGAAATACAATACCTAAACAAAAAACAACAACAAAGCCTGCTTGAATACATTGAAAACGGAAGTATAACACTTATTGCATCAACAACGGAAAATCCGTATTTTGCAGTATTCAATGCCCTTATCAGCCGCTCTACCCTATTTGAATTCAAACCGGTAACTGCTGAAGATATCGCTAAAGCAGTAATACGTGCTTATAGTATGATCGAAGAGGAAAATGGCTACAAAATAACTGTCGAAGACGGAGTTGTCGAACACATTTCCTTCACATGCGGTGGTGATGTGCGAAAAGCTGTAACCACTACTGAACTGAGCGTTTTTGCCGGCGAAGTAACTGACAAGGGAATAACCGTACTGCTTGATGATGTAAAACAACTTTCACAGCGAAGCAATATGAACTATGATCGTGATGGTTCTCAACACTATGATATACTCTCGGCTTTTCAAAAATCAATAAGAGGTTCTGATGAAAACGCAGCTCTGCACTATCTCGCAAGGCTACTGAACGCCGGAGATCTGATATCAATATGCCGACGTCTTCTTGTTATCACATCAGAAGATATAGGTCTTGCCTATCCTTCAGCTATCTCCATAGTAAAATCCTGTGTTGATTCAGCAATGCAGTTAGGTATGCCTGAAGCACGTATTCCACTTGCACAAGCAGTTATACTACTTTGTACATCTCCAAAATCAAACAGTGCAATCGAAGCAATTGATGCAGCAATGAGAGATGTATTATGCGGAGAATATGGCGAGATACCTGCTCATTTAAAAGATGGGCACTACAGTGGTGCAAATGCCATAGGTCATGCTATAGGATACAGATATCCTCATTCGTATAAAAATCACTATGTAAAGCAGCAATACTTGCCTGACAAAATAAAAGACAAAGTATACTATACTTTCGGTCAGAACAAACAAGAACAAGCAGCGCTGGCGTACAGAAAAATGATTACTGCTGAGTAAAATCTGTTTCTATTATCCTGCCTGATTCATCGGGTGTGTATTTCCAGTAATCAATGTGATCGCCATCTACAAAATACCTGACTTCCTTGTTTCTTTGCTGACCATCAAAAACATCGGTGATTATAAGTTTTACTTTCATTTTATCAGGAATAAGAGCTTTTATATAAACCCCTGCCTGTTGTCCGGCTGTTACTCCTTCACGTAGTTCGGCAAGGCCTGCAAGATTTGGCGAAAGCTCTACAAATATTCCGTAATCTTCAACAGATCTCACTATACCTGCGACTGTTTCTCCGACACTAAAAAGACCTGCATTTTCACTCCATGTTCCGAGAAGTTCCTTATGTGTAAGGTTTACTCTCGGATATTTTCTTGCCTTGTCAATTTCCTTTACTACAGCTCTTATTTTCTGAGATACATAAAATCTGTCTGACGGATGTGATATTCTTGAAACAGATATCGCATCTACAGGTATCAGCGACGGGATGCCACAACCTATGTCAACAAAACAACCGAACTGTTCAATATGTGTAACTACCGCATCTATTATATCACCGGAACTCAGACTACAGATGTAGTTTTCAAAACACTCCATCTGTGCTGCTCTTCTTGAAAGATGCGCACTTACCGGATTTCCATGATTATCAGTGTCTACACTTAACACTTTGAAACAAACAGGTTTGTTCACACGTGATATCAGTGCAACATCTTTGGTTGAACCGTCATCTATACCAAAAGCGCCTTCATTTCTAGGGATTATTCCCTTTATACATGGCAAATCGACTATAAGATTGTGTTCCTTATCGCATACTGTGGCATACGCCTCAACAATTTTACCTGTTTTAGCCGCACTCACAATCTCATCTATATTTTTTATGATATTCTGATTTTCTGGCTTATCAAACAGTATTCCTTCCGGATAATATTTTTCCATTTTATCCTCCCATAGTTAAAAATTATTTTTGATGACAATAAATAATATGAGAGAAAAAACAAATCTATACATTTGCAGAGAAAAAGAAAATCACAGCCATCTTTCAGACTGTGATCATTTTTATCTCTTATTTTTTATCTTTTGACTTTGATGAAAGAGCAACACTTAAAACTATCAGTATTACAGCTATGATCGCTATAATGATAGGTAATTTTATATCTCGTGTGTCTCCTGTGAGTGGTGCAGAATTTGCAAGCAGATTCCAAAGATACAGTTCCATTTTCCAACCTCCGTTTTATGCGTAAAATTCAACTTTTATTATTATATCATCGTAAAATAAAAAAGTAAAGTGTTTATGACAAATCCAAAATAAAATTAAACAATGGCATAATATCATTCAAATACAGCAATGTTTTCTATGCATTTTAATGTATTTATGTATATCAATCATATCAATATTTTATGAAGACAAAAAAATATCACCCTTGACACCGGTTCGTTAAGTGGAGTATAATTATAAGTGATTATAACGATAATAAAAAATAGAAGGAGCTGTTTTTTTCTTTGAATTTTTCAGATGCAGTCAGTTACATATCAGAAGCTGAAAATTACGGAATAGTTCCCGGACTCGAAAATATATCGGTTTTGTGTCGAGAACTTTCTGATCCGCAGGATAAATTAAAATTTATACACATAGCAGGTACGAACGGAAAAGGCTCTGTAGGAACATTTCTCAACAGCATACTTACGGAAGCAGGCTATAAAACAGGTCGGTATGTTTCACCTGCTGTGATGGATTATCTTGAAAAAATACAAATATGTTCGGTAAACATCTGTGAGGAAAAGTTTGCAAAATGTACTCAAAGAGTAAAAGAAGCTGTAGATAGAATGTTAGAAAAAGGATATCCGCACCCGACTGTTTTTGAAATAGAAACTGCTATCGCCTTTTGTTGTTTTGAATCCGAAAAGTGTGACTGTGTATTGCTTGAAACAGGAATGGGCGGCAAAAGTGATGCAACAAATATTATTAAAAACAATATACTTACTGTAATAACCTCTATCAGTCTTGAACATACACAGTTTCTGGGTTCAACAATTGAACAAATCGCCACAGAGAAAGCCGGCATAATAAAACCAAACAGTAACGTCGTAACTATAGCACAAAATCCAAAAGTTATTGATATTTTACGAAACACCTGTACGTTAAAGTCAGCATATCTGAAAATCTCAAAAATATATAATATAAGTGACTATAACTATCAGGATTATATTCAAACATTCAGCTATAATGATTTTAAAGATATAAAAATAAAAATGCTTGGCAAATTTCAGACCGAAAATGCAGTACTTGCTATAGATGCCTGCAAATTACTAGCAGACTCCGGGTTCAAAATAGAAAATGAACAGATATACAGCGGACTTTTAAACGCCCAGTGGTCCGGAAGATTTGAGATCATAAAAGACACCACCCCCCTTTTTATAATAGATGGTGCACATAACGAAGCGGCAGCTTCAAGGTTGAGGGAAACTATAGATATTTATTTTTCAGATAAAAAAATAGTATATATCATCGGAACTTTCAGTGATAAAAACTATCATGAAATAGCAAAACTCACTACAAAAAGAGCTATGAAAATCTATACGATCAGTACCAAAGGAAAAAGATCGTTAGACGCTGATACTCTCGCCAAAGCAATAAAACCATATAATCCAAACGTAATAGCCATGCCGAGTATTTCCGATGCAATAGACCGTAGTTTTCAAGAAGAATGCGATGTGATAATTGCATTCGGTTCACTTTCATTTCTTGGCGAAGTAAAAAGATATGTAAACGGAGAATAAAACCAAATGAATTTCAGATTTGAAAAAATCTTGCATCATCCCCTTTTTTCTGATACGATATGCAAAATAGAAGAAAAAGAAAAAACACGTTTTTTCTGTTGTCATGGTATGGAACATATTACATCAGTGGCACGAATCGCCTACATAATATCACTTGAAGAACATATAAACATTTCAAAAGATATAATATATGCCATCTCTCTTTTACACGATATAGGCAGACTTAATGAATATGAAAAAAATATCCCGCACGATAAAGCGGGTGCAGAACTTGCATCTGTAATACTCAGGGATTGCGGATATCATGAAAATGAAATTTCTGAAATAACTTCTGCTATACTACATCACAGAAATAACAACAGCAATCAGACAGACATACTTTCTGATCTTATATACAGAGCAGATAAACTTTCCAGAACGTGTTTCTTATGCAAAGCCTATAAAGAATGCAACTGGAAAGAAACTCAAAAAAACAAAACACTTATTTATTAAAAATGGAAAGTAAAATGATAATAGGAAACAAAAATTTCGAAAAACACACCCATATAATGGGGATACTAAATGTCACTCCTGATTCATTTTCAGACGGAGGAAAATACAATAATACCGACAATGCGATCAGATACGCTCATCATATGATAACAGACGGTGCAGATATAATAGACATAGGCGGAGAATCAACACGTCCCGGATATACACAGATATCTGACGAAGAAGAAATAGAAAGAGTTTGTACGGTTATAGAAAAAATTAAAAATAACTTTGACATTCCTGTTTCAATAGATACCTACAAGCCATATGTGGCACAGCAAGCTATAAAATCCGGAGCTGACCTTATAAACGACATATGGGGTCTTAAATTTGATTATAAAATGGCTGATATGGCTGCAAAGTATAAAAAGCCGGTATGTATCATGCACAATCGCAAAAATCCTGTATATAAAGACTTTATTAATGATGTTATATCCGATCTTGATGAAAGTATCAGACTTGCTCTCAATGCAGGTTTAACTAAGGATATGATAATGGTAGATCCCGGAGTAGGTTTTGCTAAAAGTTATGAACAGAATATAATTATTACAAATAATCTTGAAAAACTTCATGCATTAGATGTCCCACTTCTTTTAGGAACATCAAGAAAATCCATGATAGGCATTACGCTGGATCTACCGGTAGAAGAACGACTCGAAGGAACTCTTGCAACAACTGTGTTTGCAGTTTTGAAAGACTGTCTTTTTGTGCGTGTGCATGATATAAAAGAAAATAAACGGATAATAACTATGTCCGAAAAATTATTAGGGAAGATATAAAAATGGATAGTATAAATATTAAAAATCTTGAGATCTTTTCGAACCATGGTGTTTTAAAAGAAGAAAATGTTTTGGGTCAAAAATTTCTTATTTCCGCAGAAATTTTTTTAGATACACAAAAAGCCGGAAAAAATGATGACATAAATCTTTCAGTAGATTATTCAGAAATATGTCATACCATAAAAAATATTATGGAAAACCATACTTTCAAACTTATAGAAACCGCTGCTGAAAAAATTGCTCAAACATTACTCACCGAGTTTGAAAAGATAGATCAGATCACAATAGAAGTCAAAAAACCTTGGGCACCGATACTTTTGCCACTTGAATATGTAAGTGTAAAATCAACACGCAAATGGCATACTGTATACTTATCATTAGGGTCAAATATTGGTGACAAGCAAAAATACTTGTCAGATGCAATCGAAAAAATACGATCATCTACTCTTTGTAAATCTGTAAAGTCATCCGACTTTACAGTCACAAAACCCGTAGGATATACCGAACAGGACGATTTTCTTAACTGTTGTGTTGAAATGAAAACACTTCTCTCTCCTCATGATCTGCTCGCTTTCACATCATCCATCGAAGCAGAAGCAAAAAGAGAAAGAAAAATACACTGGGGTCCACGAACTCTTGATATAGATATTATTCTGTATGATGATCTGATAATGTCTGATGATGTCCTAACTATCCCTCACATAGAAATGGCAAATCGTAAATTTGTTCTCGATCCACTTTGCCAGCTCAATCCATATGCTATAAATCCGGCTCTCAATATGACTGCAATAGAGCTGTACAAATCACTTCCGGAGATGCTAATATGAATATAATATCTGCTGTAGATCTGAACTGGGGTATCGGAAAAGGAAACGATCTTCTCTTTGATATCCCTGAAGATAAGAGCTTTTTCAGAGAAAATACACTAAACAAAACTGTTATAATGGGAAGAAAAACATTTCAGTCGCTTCCGTTTGGCGCGCTTCCAAAAAGAAGAAATATAATTCTCAGCACCCAGCACACTATTGAAAGCGACAATATAGAAGTCTGCAAATCACCTGATGAACTTTTCAAATTAGTTTCAGATATACACACTGATGATTTATTTGTTATAGGCGGTCAGGAAATATATTCGCTGTTTCTCCCCTTCTGCGATACAGCATACATAACTAAAATATATGCTGATGGAAATGCAGACAAGTACATTATGAATTTTGATATGTCTTCAGACTGGGAACTTGATTATAAGTCAGATCTTTTTTTCTACGACAATATAAGTTTTGATTTTAATATTTATAAAAGAATATAACAAAAAGACAGTTGGTTGATGCGCCAACTGTCTTTTTTTCTATAAAATCAATACAATACAAAATATAAAGGACAAATCAAAGCTAAAAAAGCTACATTTATAACTGTAAAAACAAAAAGATATTTTTTCATATCGGCTCCTTCGGCTAGTGAATACTGCTTGTATGAAATAAGGCTTGCCAGTGATGCGACAAGTGTACCAAGTCCACCTATATTAACTCCAAGCAGCAAAGCTTGCGCACTCTCGGTAAATCCTGAAAGCATTATAGCAGCTGGAACATTACTTATAACCTGACTTGCCAATACTCCTACAATAAATTCCCTGTTTTCGAGCATTTTTGCAACAAAATCTTTTACAACTGCTATATTTCCGAGATTTCCGACAAATACAAAAAATGCACAAAACGTTAAAAGAAGATTGTAATCCACTTTTAAAAATATCTTCCTGTCTGCTATCAGACCGATTATAGCCACTACGCCCAAACATACATATGTATTAATTATTTTAAAAACTGTCAATACACATATTACAAATAATACGATGTAAATTATAAACTTTGACTTATCTTTTATCTTTTCATCTGTTGTCTGTGATAAGAGTTCTTCTTTTTTTATGAGTATAATAACAGTAATATTTATAAGTACAAGACTTACAACACCAAGTGGCAGAACTGTAGTAATAAACTTTAGTGCATTCATTTCATAATATGAATACAAATAAAGATTTTGCGGATTTCCAAAAGGCATTATCATACTTCCCAGATTTGCTGCAACTGTTTCAAGGGCTACAAGAGGAATGAGATTTTTACTGTCTTTACCTTTAAAAATTCCTACTGTAAGAGGTACGAGTGTTATAAGTGAAACATCATTTGTAATAAACATTGCACTGAGATATGTTATATTCACGAGAATTATCGCTATTTTACGTGAATCAGATGTTGCCTTAAGCATTTTTGACGAGATTACATTAAAAAGATTTGCTTTCATCATTCCACTTACAACAAACATCAGACAAAACAATAATATTATGACAGGCAAATCAATATATCCAAGGTATTGTTTTCCGGGCTTCACAAAAAACATTGATACTAGTGCCGCCAGCGTAGCCACACACAAAACAGGTTCTTTTTTTATAAATTTCAGCATAAAAATATCCTTTCCGCTTATATTTTTTTGCAACACAAATATAGTGAACGAAAAAAGTTTTTCGTTCACTATTAACCGATATGCACAGAGTGACCACAGGGAACGTATGTGCAAGTCAATATTAACAAGTTAATTATATCACATAAGATAACGTTGTTCAATCTTTTTTTAAAATAAAATCCATAACACCTATACAAAGCGCTATGGATTTTGTTCAATGTTATACTATACCAAATACTGCAGAAAGGAAAATAACTACCATACATACAGGAGCAACATATTTAAGCATTACTCTGTACATCTTCTTAGATTTAAATTTTGAATTTAACTGAACTTCTTCTTCAACATATTCAGGCTTTGCTACATAACCTATGAGTATACATGTAAGCAATGCAACTATCGGCATTATTATGCTGTTACTGATAAAATCAAAGAAGTCAAGAAGCTGTCTTCCCATAATCTCTACTTCGGACCAGTTACTGTATCCGAGAACCGAAAGCATACCTATCATGAATGAAACGGCAATAACTATTATACAAATAGTTATTCTTTTGAATTTAAGTTTTTCAGACAATACTGATACTATAGTTTCCATAAGAGATATTGAAGAAGTAAGTGCTGCAAGTGCAACAAGGAAGAAGAATATAGTTCCTATTGTTTTTCCGCCTGCCATTGTAGCAAATACCTTAGGTAATGTTACAAACATAAGTCCCGGACCAGCATTTATTGCAGATGCATCTCCGCCTGAAAACGCAAAAACTGCCGGAATGATCATCATACCTGATAAAAACGCTATACCAGTGTCAAAAATCTCGATTTGTCTTACAGAAGTCTCAAGATTATCCTCTTTTCTCATGTACGAACCGTATGTTATCATGATACCCATAGAGAGTGACATAGAGTAGAAAAGCTGACCCATAGCCGCAATAACAGTCTTTATAGAAAAATCAGCAAAATTAGGCTTTACATAATAAATCAGACCGTCAATAGCACCATCAATAGTGAGTGAATATCCTGCAATGATGACCGTTATCAATACAAGAACAGGCATCATTATTTTACTTACCTTCTCTATTCCTTTTTCAACACCAAGCATTACTACTATTGCAGTAAGTCCCATATATATAGCGAGAAACAAAGCAGGCTGACCTGCATTTCCGATATAATTTCCGAAAAAGTCGCTGTTTGTGGCAGCTATCTCCGAACCCGTCAAGCTTCCTTTAACATAAACTGTCAGATACTTTAAAACCCAACCACCTATTACACAGTAATACGGAAAAATTATAATCGGTACTGCCGCCGCAAGCCAGCCAAGTGGCTTGAATTTTTTACTTATCATCTGATAAGCGTTGATAACACTTTTTCCTGTTTTACGTCCTATTGATATTTCTGTTATCATAAGTGTAAAACCAAAAGTAACTGCTAGTATGATATATACCAGCAAAAATATACCTCCACCATGCTGAGCCGCAAGATAAGGAAATCTCCATATATTTCCCAGTCCAACTGCTGAACCGGCAGCCGCCAGTACAAAACCTATTTTTGTACTAAAACCGGATTTTTTCTGTTCCATAAAAGAAAACAACCTTTCTGTAATATTATTTAGCTGTTGTCACCTATCCACATATGTTTTTAATTATATCATATTTATCACAGTTTGACAATAGTATTTTTTATTTTTTTTATAAAAGTTGCATGAATAACATTAACATTAACTATAAATAATGAAATATGATTATACCAGATAACATAATTTAAACACATCATTTATGTGATTTTATACAAATCATCAATTGACAAATCAAGCAATCTGTCATATAATTTTTAGGGCGAATTATTTCCTGAAAAAATAAACTTTTTAATTACCAATTTATTAAAATATTTTCACAAATAATCCGGTTCTGTCTTCTGAATATTTATTTCAGAAAAATTAATTTAAAGGAAAGATGTCAAATGGTAAAGAAACTTGCACAACGCATACGGGAATACAAAGTTCCTTCCATACTCGCTCCTCTGCTTATAGCACTCGAAGTTGTTATGGAATGTATAATCCCTATGCTTACCGCAGAGCTTGTAAATCAGATACAGGCAGGCTGTGGAATGAAAACAATAATGAAATACGGTGTTATACTTATTATAATGGCACTTATTTCTCTGGCAATGGGCGTTTCGTCCGGACATTTCTGTGCAATAGCATCGTGTGGTTTCGCTAAAAATCTAAGACGCGATATGTTCCACAAAGTACAGGAATATTCATTTTCAAACATTGATAAATTTTCAACATCTAGTCTTGTTACTCGTATGACAACCGATGTAAACAACGTACAGATGGCATTTATGATGATTATCAGAATAGCTGTTCGTTGTCCTTTTATGCTCATTTTTGCATTTATTATGTCCATAAAACTTGGCGGAAATCTTGCATGGATATTTGCCGGTGTCATACCTGTTCTCGGTATAGCACTTTTTGCAATAATAAAAAAAGTTCACCCTCTCTTTGTAAAAGTATTTAAAAAATACGATAAAATAAACGAATCAATACAGGAAAATATCAAAGGTATGCGAGTGGTAAAATCTTTTGTACGTGAAGACTATGAAAAAGATAAATTTGCAAAAGCAGCCGATGATGTTCGTAATGATTTTACACGTGCTGAAAAAATACTTGCTCTCAACACTCCGATAATGCAGTTTTGTATGTATACAACTCTCATACTGATTTCTCTCCTCTGCTCAAAACTTGTTATCACCACAAACGGTCTTGAGTATGGTATTGGTACTCTAAGCGGAATGATAACATATTCTGTACAGATACTCACAAGTCTTATGATGGTTTCGATGATATTTGTAATGATAACAATGTCAATTGAATCTGCTAACAGAATAGTCGAAGTTCTTGATGAAGAAGCTGATATTAAAACACCTTCAAACCCTGTAAAGAACGTTATGGACGGAAGTGTTATATTTGAAAATGTTTACTTCAAATATAATAAAAACGCTGAAAAAACTGCCCTCTCAAATATAAACCTGAATATCAGGTCAGGTCAGACTGTAGGAATCATCGGCGGAACAGGTTCTTCAAAAACTTCCCTTGTAAACCTTATATCCAGACTTTATGATGTATCAAGCGGTGCGGTTTATGTAGGTGGCGTAAACGTTAAAGACTATGACCTTGATGTTCTGAGAAATAATGTAGCTGTTGTTCTTCAGAAAAATGTTCTTTTCTCCGGAACGATAAAGGAAAATCTCCGATGGGGAAATGAAAATGCTACCGACGAAGAAATACAGCATGTATGTCGCCTTGCAATGGCAGATGAATTTATACAGGAATTTCCACAAAAATATGATACCTACATAGAACAAGGCGGTTCAAATGTTTCCGGCGGTCAGAAACAACGTCTTTGTATAGCACGTGCGCTTCTTAAAAATCCTAAAATACTTATTCTTGATGACTCAACAAGCGCTGTTGATACCAAAACAGATGCACTCCTCAGGAAAGCTTTTCGTGAACAGATACCTCATACAACAAAATTTATAATAGCACAGAGAATATCCTCAGTTCAGGATTCGGATATTATAATCGTTATGGAAGACGGTCAGATAAACGGTGTCGGAACACATGAACAACTTCTGAACAGTAATCAGATCTATCAGGAAGTATATTATTCTCAGGTAAAAGGAGGCAGTGACAATGCCTGATTTTCAGCAAAATCCAAATCATCAATCTAATACATCTGTTCAAGGTGGTCCCCCGAATGGTTTCAAAGGTGGTCCGGGCGGTCCCCCAAACGGTTTCAAAGGTGGTCCGGGCGGTCCTCCAAATGGATTTAAAGGCGGTCCGGGTGGCAGACCAAAAGCTAAAAAAGGCACTATGAAAAGACTTATAAAAACACTTTTTGAAGAATATAAAGGTCTTCTTATTCTCGAAATATGTGCGATGATTCTCTTCGCTCTTGTAAGCGTTGCTCCATCTGTATACATAGAAAAAATTGCAGGCATAATATCAGAAGGCCTTGGGATAATAGCAAAGAACGGATTTACTGAAACCTCACAGTTCAAGGAAGCGTTTTCTGAAATATCCCCTACTCTCACTAAGACTATAATCATAATGTTGCTTATATACGCAGTCGGTCTTTTGTGTGCTTTTGTCTACACCCGTCTTGGTGCAGTGATAACACAAGGCTTTTTATGTGAAATGCGTAAAAAGATGTTCAACAAAATGCAAAGTCTTCCTATCAAATACTTTGATACACATAACCATGGTGATATCATGTCATCATACACAAATGATATAGATACGCTCAGACAACTTATATCGCAATCTCTCCCTAACTTTGTCTCTGCAGCACTGACTCTTACATCACTGATGTTCATTATGCTTTATTACAGTGTGTGGCTTACCCTTGTTGTTATATTCGGCATTTTCCTTATGTCAATGGTTACAAAATTTATCGGCGGAAACTCTGCAAAATACTTCATGAAACAACAAATGGCACTTGGTAAGGTCGAAGGTTACATAGAAGAAATGATGCATGGTCAGAAAGTTGTAAAAGTATTTTGTCATGAAGAAAAATCCAAAAGTGACTTTGACCGTATAAATGAAGCTCTCTGCAGTGATGCAACAAGTGCAAACAGATTTGCAAATATACTTATGCCTATAATGGGCAATATAGGCAATATGCTTTATGTACTTATCGCATTTATTGGTGGTGCTCTCCTGCTTAGCGGTGTTACAAATCCTTCATTGAATGCATTGTTTGGTGGCGAAAAAGTATTGACTATCTCGGTAGTTGTAACATTTTTAGGCATGACAAGACAGTTTTGTCAGAACGTTGCACAGGTATCACAGCAAATAAACGCAGTTGTAATGGCTCTTGCCGGTGCTGACAGAATATTTACACTGCTTGATGAACAACCTGAAACCGATGAAGGATATGTTACTCTTGTAAATGCAGGCGTAAGACCAAACGGAGAAATATTTGAAAGTATCGCACGTACAGGTATGTGGGCATGGCGACATCCACACAAAGACGGAAGTGTAACTTATACCAAACTTGACGGACATATAGTTTTTGACAATGTTGATTTTGGATACAATGATGAAAAAATCGTACTTCACGATATCACTCTCTTTGCTGAACCGGGTCAGAAAATAGCACTTGTAGGTTCTACCGGTGCCGGAAAGACTACTATAACAAACCTTATCAACAGATTTTACGATATTGCAGACGGTAAAGTAAGATATGACGGTATCAATATCAACAAAATCAAAAAAGATGATTTACGACATTCTCTTGGTGTAGTATTGCAGGAAGTAAATCTCTTTACAGGAACTGTTATGGATAACATCAGATACGGAAAACTTGATGCTACCGATGAAGAATGTATTGAAGCTGCAAAACTTGTAAATGCAGACGGCTTTATAAGAATGCTTCCAAACGGTTATAATACTGTACTTGAAGGCGACGGTTCTGGTCTTTCGCAAGGTCAGCGTCAGCTTATTTCAATAGCTCGTGCCGCTATCGCAGATCCACCTGTAATGATCCTTGACGAAGCTACAAGTTCTATAGATACACGAACAGAAGCGATAGTTTCAAAAGGTATGGACGCACTTATGAAAGGCAGAACAGTATTTGTAATAGCGCACAGACTTTCTACTATCAAAAACTCAGATGTAATAATGGTTCTTGATCACGGAAGAATTATTGAACGTGGAAATCACGAAAAACTTTTAGAACAGCAAGGAACATATTACAGACTCTATACAGGAGCTTTTGAACTTAGTTAATAAATAAAAAAGACGACTTCCATCAAGGTAAGTCGTCTTTTTGCTATTAACTGTAATAATCCTGCGTTCCGTATATTCCATAATCAGAGTTTTTATCATATGCAAAACCAACTCCGATAAATTTATACGAACCAAGTATAGCATTGCGATGTCCACCGCTTGAATTGTACCAGCTGTCAGCTGATTCAAAAGTACTCCAATATCCTGCGTTGATATTTTCCGCACAACTCATCCAGCCGATTCCTGCCAATGTCAATCTTTTTCCCAATGTCCTGCCATCTATGCTGGTATGTGAAAAATAATTTTTCTCTGCCATATCTCTGCTGTGACTTTGTGCAGTATATGACGCGGTTGCAGACCATATAAAAAGTGGCAGTCCATTTATTTTTCTGATAGCATTCATAATATAAAAATTTATTTTATTAAACACTGACAAATCATAGGGGTCTTTTAATATCGAAGCATTAAGCGAATACTCAGGATAGAGTGCAAGTATAGCATAAAGCATATTGTCCTGATATGTATCCCTGTACTCCGTCACTATTGCTTTGCTGTCATTTGTATACGATGAAACCGTTGTATAATACCCCACTACCGTATTATCATCTGAAATCGCAATGATCGTATTTTCACGGCCTTCTTCATATATATGATATGTTATGGTATACCTGATATATATCTCCTCAAACATTACTTCCGGCTCACCAAGAATTCTAATCATACTATCAACCGGAACACCAAGCGGAAGTTCTGTTCCATCAACCGATAATATACCTGTTTCCGATTCCGAAGGCGGTGGCGGTGCAGGTGTAGTTGTCTCAGAACCTTTTATATACTCATCTATAATAAACTCTTTTAACAATATCATGTCTATCATATTAACAGTATTGTCTCCGCTTATATCTGCGTTTGCTTTACCTTGTCCTTCAAGACTGCGTACTCCTGTAAGATGATAGATCATATATACAAGATCTGACGCTGTAACAGCACCATCAACGTTAAGATCAGCTTTTAATATACCACTGTCTGCCTCTGCAATATTCACTGTAGCCATCATTATGATAAAAGCTGTAAATATCCCTGTTATCCTGTATATTGTATTCTTAAACTTTATCTTCATGTTACCCACCCCTAACGCTGTAAATATTCATAAAAAATCATTTAAAATCCAGAAATTATTATGCTTTATTAATATAATTATACACTATTTATAAGTAATATTCAATGGGAAAATCAAAATTTATTATAAAAAAAGCCGATGACCACAAAACTGCGATCATCGGTTATATATTATTTATATCTCAAAATCAATGCAGGCTCTGCCGTCTCTTATATTTTTAAGAAACGCTCCAAAAGCTTTGTGATCAGGGTGGTTCTGATACTCATCAAGTCCGTTCATATCATCAAAATCACAAATTAAAGCTATGTCGTAATTAGTCTTGTCTGCTTTTTCAGAATTTGTAACTACGCTATAATTTCTGAGTGACGGAACTTTATCTTTAAGCGCTTTTGCCTTTTCAACTGCTTCTGCAAGATTTTCTTTTTTTGTTTTTCCGTTTGCCTCTTCAAGTAAAGTAAACATAACAATGTGTCTTATCATCGTTATTTGTCCTCCCAAACTAATTAAATCAGTGAAAATGATTTTAGTATATATATCATACCTGTAATAGTAAATGCTGAAAGTATTGTCGTAACCACAACTATACCCGAAGCAAGTTCACTGTCATTTTTCATGCTTTTCGCCATTATAAATCCACTCACCGTAGAAGGCGACCCTAGCATTATAAGTATAGCTATAAGCTCCTGCTCACGAAATCCCATCAGAACCGCTATCGGCAAAAATATACCCGGTTGTACCACAAGCTTTATAAATGAAGCTATTGCACACGGTTTCATCTTCTCTTTAAATCCGTCAGATGAATCAAATCCTGCACCGACTATGAGTAAAGCAAGCGGTGTGGCGATCGAAGCAAGACTGTTTATAGTCTTGTCTATAACTGTAGGAAAATTTATATTTAATATTGAAAATGGTATTCCAAGAAAAATCGATACGATCATAGGATTTTTTATTATGCTTATTATAAGTTTTTTCATATCGATTTTCTTTTCTTCCTGCCTGCTGCCAAGCGTAAGAATTATAACAGAATAAAAATTATAAAAAGGAACTGCCGCTATGATCATAACCGGAACAAGTCCGGCACTGCCATAAAGGTTTTCCGCCATGGATACACCAAGAATGGCGGCACTGCTTCTGAATGAACCCTGTATAAAACTGCCTCTCATGCTTTTTTCTTTTACAAATAACAATGTATACAAAGTTATTAAGGCAATTGAAGAAACAGTCATTATAAAGCAGGTAAGAAAAAACCTAAGGTCAAAACTTTCTTCCAAACGCATACCTGAAATGTCCTTAAAAAGTAACACCGGAAAAAGTACATTAAAAGCAAGTTTATTGTTGACCGAAACAAATTCATCATTTATAATATTCTTTTTTTTAAACGCCCAGCCTAAAAAAATTATTGCAAAAACAGGAACAGTCGCATTAAGACTGTAAATAAGATTATCCATTAGTCTGTATCATCTTCTTTATAAACCTCGTCCTCTTCAAATATTTTGCCGTCATCCGCAAAGACTTCTTCATCTGCAATATTAAGGTCCGAATCAGCAGGACAGATACCTTCTTCTTTCAATTTTAATTTTTTTACTCTTATACGTTCTTCTACAAATTCTTTTGTAAGTGTATATATAACCGCAAATATCGGTACACCTGCAAGCATTCCTGCAAAGCCAAAAAGATTTCCGAAGAAAAAGATCGAAAACATAATCCAGAAAGTCGGAAGATTTAACTTGTTACCAAGAATCTTCGGACCAAGTATATTTCCGTCAAACTGCTGTAAAACAAGAATAATCGCAACAAAAACTATAGTTTTCTTCGGAGCTGTAAGAAGTACAAGCAATGCCGAAGGAATAGCACCGATAAAAGGTCCGAAGAAAGGAATCATATTTGTAATACCAACAATGAAACTTATAAGCATCGCATTAGGAATGCCCAAAATAACTAGTATAGTAAAGCAAAGCATTCCGATAATAAGTGAATCTATAGCTTTTCCGATAAGAAAATCACTGAAAATTCTGTTTGCATGAGCACCCTTGATCATAAGAGTATTATAAACTTTATCAGGAATAACAGCATAAAGTATTTTCTTTATCTGACCGATAAAATGCTCCTTGCTGAAAAGAAGGTAAATAGAAACTATATAACCTAAGAAAAAGTCTTTTACACCTATAAGAAAACTGAACAGGCCATCTTTTAACATTATAAGGTACTTTTCAAACATAGGTCTTAAATTTGTAACCCAGTCGAGCAACATATTTTCAATATTCTCAAACTGGTTTTCAAACCATTCCTGCATAGGTTCACTGATTTCAGGATTTTTATTTATAAAATTGAGTATATAATCGTAGAGTGAATTCAGATACTCAGGCATATTATTGAAAAGCCCCGAAATACTTTCCACTATTTCAGGCGCTGCAGCAGCAATAAGAGCAATGATCGCAGCAAATGTTATCAAAGATGCCACAAGAATACTTAAAGAACGATTGAGTTTACTTTCGGGTTTTTTCTTGAAAACACGCTTTTGTAAAAATGTTTCGATCTTTCTGACAAGCGGCCACAAAAGATATGCAATTATTATTCCCCATATTACCGGAGCAAGTGCTGTAAATATCTTTCTCATGATGCCGATAAATGTTTCAAGTTTGAAACACAGAAGAACAAGCAACATGCATATTGCAAATACTGTAACAGCATAAAACGCAATTGTATTATATTTGGTGTTAAATTTAAATTTCATTTTTTAACATCTCCTTTTCTTATTATATTGCGTATACATATACAATTGTACTACAAAATCCTAGAAAATGAAATGGTTAAAACGGTTAATTTTCAGTTAATTTTTGATTAAGATTATCATGGAGTATATTCTCTGACTCTGAGCGGAATACCCATAGATTCAGCAAGTTTCCTGCAATCCTCGATATCTTCCTTTGAAATAACATCAACAACGGAAAAACGCACATCATCAAGATATTTCTTGCAATTACGTGCAAAAGAAAGCATTTCTTCAAAAGATATTATTCCAAACTTAGGCTGTGTTATATCATTATACTTCTCTGCTGTAGGAGCGTTAAGACTTATGGAAATACTGTCTATACATGAACACACTTCCTCTGTAATATCCCTGTTGTTTATGAGATTTCCAAGACCGTTTGTGTTGAGTCTTATTTTAAAGCCGAATTTTTCTTTGATATGGTTGCATACTGCTTTCAGTATTTCAGGTTCTGAAGTTGGTTCACCGTATCCACATACTACAACCTCATCAGCACCCTTATAGTCAAATGTGTCAACAGCCTCTGTTATTTCTTCGAGAGTCGGCTGTTTCTTATGCCAGAGTGATGTTGCCTCACCTACTGCATCGCCGTTATTTCTTATACAGAACTTACATCTGCACGGACATTCATTTGTGAGATTAAGATATACCTTATTTTCGTATGTGTAAACAATATCAGCCATTTTCATTCTTCTTTCATAATTATTTTTTTAAAAATTCTTCGATTCTCTTTACGTTCTCCTCAGAAATTCTTAACGGCATTCCGGCAGGATTTATCATCACACCGTCACAATTAGCTGAAGCTTTTACAAACTGTGTATAATCCATTATAACTGCATTCCATTCATCTTTTGAATAAACTTTTACAAATTCTGCCCAGTCTGTGAATGCAGGCATAAAGTTAAGCTTTTCTTTTTCGTTTGTAAGAGTTGGTATTTCTACCGGTTCAGAAGTATTTATCTCTACAGTCTGACCGTCATTTACGTGTTCTCTGTTCTTCATGCGAACAGGAACAAGTAACTTAGCCGAAGCAATTTCTCTCATCATATTTCCTTCGAGTTCTTTCAAAAACTCCTGCTTGTGTTCAAAAGTGAACTTTGTGAAACAGTTCTGAAAAAAACAGGTCATAGCAAACTTCAGGCCCGGATTTTCCTGTTCTATAACTCCGTCAGAAGTATCTGTTATCATAAGATCGCTTACATGAACTCTTGTGTTGTAGTGACCGTTATCAACGAGAATTGTTTTTATTCCGCTTCTTACAAACTCACAAAATTCTTCTATGTATTCATCTTTGGAGATTTTTTTGATGTCAAGCGCTATAAAACGTGACATATAGTGCTCCTTTGCCTCACTAGCAAAACTTTCCTCAGAAAATATCCATGCACTTCCCTCTTCATCAATATGAGGACATCTTGTTGCTATATTATACGCAACATAAAGTGTTTCAACCGAAGTCATTTTGATAAGTATTGCCTGAAAAATCTCTGTACGTTTCTTTTCAAGCTCATAATCCGAACCGTCTGTTTCCTTCCATTTGTTGTTTATGTTAAAATAAACAAATATTATTTCCTGAACAGTAAGTTCGTTAAGATACTGATTGTTATCATTTTCAATAAAGGTTCTAATCAGTTCTTCTTTTCTGGAATCTGTCATATTCGTTACCCTCCTAATCAGTAATGTCAGTTTTTCTGCATTCCTATTAATTTTACCATATATCAATATAAAAATCAACCGAACGCCAAATGTTATTTTAAGGTAATATATTCTATATTTTAAGTTTGTTTTTTATAATGATTTGTGATACAATTAAATATGTATGAGTTTAATTTTAGCAGCTATGAGGTGATATATTTGAAAATAAAAACCATCTATATAAAAAATTTCGGAAAACTGAAAGACTTCAGATTATCGCTGAAACCTGGAATGAATATTATATATGGTAATAATGAAGCGGGTAAAACAACTGTTATGAATTTTATTAAAATGATGTTTTATGGCTCAAACTCAAAATCCTCAGATATAAGTAAAAATATCCGAAAAAAATACGCTCCGTGGGACGGTAGCGAAATGGCAGGGTTTATCGAATTTGAATTTCAGAACACCTCTTACAGACTTGAACGAAAATTTGGAAGTTCAAATCTCAGCGACAATATATCACTATGGAATCTTGACACCGGTATAAACGAACCTGTAAGCTGCAAGTACGATATCGGCGAACAGTTTTTCGGACTTGGTTCATCAGCGTTCGAAAAAAGTGTATTTATCGGAGGTATGTCATCTGTTATTACCGCATCGGAAAAAGAAGATGAAATTTCAAAAAGACTTATGAACTTCGCTACATCATGTGATGAATCGGTATCATATGAAATAGTCAAAAAAAGATTAAAAAAAGCACATGAAGAACTTCGTTCAAAAAGTGGAAAATCCGGTGGACTTGATAAGATGATACAGCTGCTCTCCGACAAAACAGAACAGCTTTCCGAAGCTGAAACTATAGAACAGCAAAAATTAAGTGACGAAGAGTTGTGCGCCTCATTTTGTGAACATCTTCAGAAAAAGCAGGAATATCACAACAAAATTTCAGACGCTATACGTCAGCAACGTATAATACGTGAACTTCACTCACTTGAAACACAAAATAAAAAAAATGCCGTCAAAGAAGAACTTCGTCAAAAACTTGAAGAACTTGAGAACAGTATAACCTGCGGACGTTTTAAGGTTACTGATGAATTTATTGACGAATGCAGCAATATGCTTTCAAGACTTGAAATGCTCAGAAATATGTATTCTGAAAAAAAAGCAGAATTTAACACTCTTGCAAATGAAATCTCCGAAATGCGTCTTGCGGAAAAGATACAGGAGAATTACGTAGATCTTGACAGCCTTTCGGATAAAAAGAAGGAAATCAAAGAAAATATATCAAACTATGAAAAAGAACTGGAAGAACTGACTGCTTTTCTTGAACAACTTCAGGTTGATCTTGAAGAAACAAAGATCAAGGAAGAAAAATACAAAGAGTATCTTGCTGATATGGAATCCCATAATAACAGCGCACTCATTAATTATGGTATTCCTGTAGCTGTTGTATTTATAGCTGCTCTGGCACTCCTTCTGCGAAATCCGTGGGTTTTGATAAATATACTTCCTGTAAGCGCAATGATATTTGTATTAGCAAAAATGCTTGAAAAAATCCGCCAAAGCAATGAAGAAAAAAATCCCGAACTGGCAAAACAACCACCTGATTATGAAAAAATATATGCCGACTTTGAAACGAGTAAAAATGAATGTAATGAAAAAATAAAACTCACAAAGCAAAATATTTTACTTCTTGGTGACGAATATGCAGATACTACTCAGAAAAAGCAGGAACTTGAAATATATAACAACAAGCTCACCGCACAAAATGAGCAAAAAATTTCTGAACAAAACAAACTCAATATGAGTCTGTCATCTATGAACAGCGAAATAACAACACTAAATATAAACCTGATGACCTACTTTGCAAACTACAAATCGGTTTCAAATATTGCTGAAGTTGAAGATGCAATAAGTCACGCTCAGTCGGTACTGTCTGAAATAGAAAAAACAAAAGCTGTGCTTGTTTCAAAATCAGACGAAGACATTATAAGTGACTCTCCTCAGACTATAGCATCAAAAATGATCACTTTAAAAAATAAACTAAACGCTCTTACCGGAAAATCAGGCCCTAAACTTCTTACTGATGAGCAACTCGAAACACTTGAACAAAATCTTGAAGAAACAAGAAAAGATATAGATAAGGTAAATGAAGAAATATCTTCTCTTCGTTCAAAAATCAATTCACAGTATCGTATGTCAGAAACTCCCGCTGTTATACATAATATGATTGACAACATAAAAGCAGATATTAACGCTATGGATTTTTATGATGAAAGCGTAAAAGTCGCGATGGAAGCGCTTGATGAAGCAGGAAATGAAATACGACAGACTTTTGGTCCAAAACTCAACAGTCGTACACAGAAGATATTTTCTCATCTTACAAACGGAAAATATTCCGAAATACTGGTATCAAAAAATCTTGATATAAATACAACCGAAGAGTACAGCAGTGACATACACACATGGCAATACCTCAGCACAGGTACGGCAGAACAAGCATATTTTTCATTGCGTCTTGCAATAGCCGATATGATTACCAAAAATCAGATACCGCTTTTTCTTGACGACGTGTTTATTCAATATGATCCTCAGAGAGCTAAAAAAGGTTTTGAATTTGTTTCTGAGTACAGTCGACTTAATCAGGTATTGTTCTTTACATGTCATAAATACGAAGATTTTTCAGATAAATATATAATGTTTCCGGAAAATTAATATTAAAAGGAGTAAAAATATGTCGAAAAAAATTTTTTTCACAATTACTTGTTTACTTGCAACACTTTCCTTTTTTACAGGTTGCGACAAAGAAGAAAAGACTAAAACAGTAGTAAACAGCGATGTTGCTATAACCGAAGAACCTCAAAAAGGCGGCAATGGTATTGTAAACGATCCAAACAAGCAACTAGACTTCAGAAAATGTGCAGATAATGTAAAACAAATCCTTCTTGGCGATGATTATCCGCCAATGGATATTTCTATAGAGCTTCCCACAGAGGAAAATAATTTTTTCAACGTAATTCTTATATCAGAAGAACGTCCGGAGACCGAAGAACATTTTTTATGGTGGATAAATGACTGCATCGTTATGCTTAACGAAGAAGCAGTAAAACAAATGCCTGACAAATATGCACCTGCCGGTGAAAATTATTATGGCGGACTTTTTGACGAATACGACATTATGGTAACTGCAACCTGTAATGATGATATCATGTCAAAATGGCCTGTTGATCAGATGATTTCAGCAGGTTCTCACGATCCGTTAGTTTTAAATGAATCAGAATTTAGTATTGATGATTTTAATGATATTGAATTATAGACACTATATTTTACATTAAAGGGGATATAAAAAATGGCTACATATTTAATCGACTTTGAAAACGTAGGTTCTGACGGGCTTAATGGAACACAACAGCTTAGTGAAAATGATACTGTAATAATTTTTTACAGTGCAAACTCAAACAAATTATCCATGGAAATGCATCGTTGTATATGCAAAAGTCCTGCACATTTTGAATACTTTGCAATTTCTACAGGCGGAAAAAATGCACTTGATTTTCAACTTTCCACATATCTCGGATTTCTTATAACTCAAAGTGAAGACAAAAATTTTTATATAATAAGTAAAGATAACGGTTTTGAACATGTAATAAAATTCTGGAAAAACAAATTTGAAGAAACAGAATATGATATTTCAATCATAAGACAGGTTGCGATCTTTGTTCCGATTACAGAAGAATCAGACAAAATATCAGAGGAAGCTGTTATAACCTCAATCGAAATTGATGAAGACATAAGAAATCTGATAAATGCAAGTCAGATAAAAAACGAAATCCACGCTGCCCCTGAAGATATAGCTGATGCAATAACTACACTTGACTCCACCTTCAGCAAGACCAGTTTGCAAAAACATCTTAAAGCCAGACTCGGTAATCAGGAAGGCGTAAATGTTTATAAGTTTATAAACCACAATCTTGAAAATAATAACAGACAGGATTTTCACAAAAATCTCGTCGCAGAATTTGGCCAGCAAAATGGCTCTGCTGTCTACAACAAACTTAAAAAACTTGTAAAAAAACAATAAAACGAAAGTGAAGAATATAAATATGAAACTTATGATAGCATCCGACATTCACGGATCGGCAAAATACTGCCGTATGCTCACAGAAGCTTTTGAAAAGGAAAATCCCGATAAACTTCTTATCCTCGGAGATATACTTTATCACGGTCCGAGAAATGACCTCCCTGAAGAATACGCACCCAAAAAAGTTATCGAACTTTTAAATCCACTAAAAGAAAAACTTCTCTGTGTACGTGGAAACTGTGACACCGAAGTAGACCAGATGGTGCTTGACTTCCCTGTTCTTGCAGAATACTGCATTTTATGGCTTGACAACAGAACAATATTTGCAACGCATGGTCACAAATTCAACGAACAGACTCTCCCACCGCTCTGCAAGGGTGATATACTTCTGAACGGTCATACGCATATACCTGCGTACCGTGAAACAAACGGTATAATATACATAAATCCCGGATCTGTTTCCATACCAAAAGAAAACTCAAAGCATCAGTACATGATACTTGAAAACAATAAATTTACATGGAAGGAGCTAAACGGCAGTATTCTCAGAGAAGAAACTGTTTAAAACTTATGGAAGAAAACAAACAAAAACTCCTTATGCACATATGCTGTGCACCTTGTTCGGTTTACTGTGTCGATAAAGTGCGCTCAGAAAATATCGAGCCGGTCGGCTTCTGGTACAATCCGAACATACACCCTTTTACAGAATATAAAATGCGTAAAAACACACTTGTAGAATACGCAAAATCAATAGATCTGAAACTTGTTGTAGAAAATGAATACGGCCTGCGAAGCTTTATCACAAATGTTTATCCTGAATTTGACAAGAGATGCTCCTACTGCTACAATGTACGACTTGAAGAAACTGCAAAATATGCCTCTGAAAACGGATTTGACAGTTTTACCACAACACTTCTTGTCAGTCCTTATCAGAACCACGACCTTATATGCGAAACAGCTCTGAAAATGGCCGATAAATACAATGTAAAATTTTCTTATTATGACTTTCGTACAGGATTTCATGAAGGACAGGATAAAGCTCGTGAACTTGGTCTGTATATGCAAAAATATTGCGGTTGCATATTCAGTGAAGAAGACAGGTATAAAAAGAAGAAAAAACAAAAATCATAATTATAAAAAAATGGCAGAACTCAGTTCTGCCGTTTTTTTATATAAATCAAATCTATGCAATCGGAAAGTCTGTTATCATTCCAAGCAGATATTCTTTCAGAAGCACTGCGTCCGATATATCATTCAATGTATCAGAATTTACATCAGCCGTATATTTGGCACTGTCATTTTCAAAACCATCAACCAGTCCGTTCCTGATAAGCACCATATCTGCTACTGTTATCCTTCCGTCATTATCAATATCGCCACGTTTGAGTGTTATAGCGTCAGAACCTTTTATTTCTGTTCCTGCTACTGCACCGATTATCTCATCTACATAAAAGTTACAGATTTCCTGTGTCGTTTCCGCAACTAAAACAAGATTTGTGGCTCCCTCAGGAATTTTAAACTTAGGATTGTACAGCTGAACGTATTCTCCTCTTATTGTTGTTTTCTGATCTATACCAAGATAGTTAGTTTCTCCGCTCTCATCATCATACTGGAGAGTCAGTTTGTACTCTGTCTGTGCAGATCCGTCAAGATTTTTGAAACAAGCACTGAAAGCATATTCTTTGCCGGGATTAAACTCTGCTGTACTCAGTTTTTTCATTGCTCCGTTCCACGCCGATGTACGTTCCGATACATAAAGCGCTCCTTTACCACTGTATGTGGTTTCTTCACTTATCTCCAGTACGCAACTGCCTCTTGCGGACCATTTCCCCATATTTCCGTCAAAACTGTCATGAAAATAATATCCGTTTTCATCTGGCTCTATTACTGAAGGCGGATTCCATTCGTCACGCTCATAGTCAAAATAATCGACATCAACATATCCCCCTGTACTCTTTGTACCATAGCTGTAAATCGCATTTCTGTAACCTGTAAAGAATTTGAGATCATATGTCATGCCAAGTTCCTTACCTATTTTATTCCACGAAGAACCATCAAGAGAGTAGTAAAAATTCACTTTATCAATATTATTTGATACATTATAACCTGAATCAACATTATTGAATTTATAGTCTGTTTTAAGATAAACAGTATTTCCGCTAAGTGGTACTTCTTCTGCTATCTTATCATAGCTTGCCATGATATCCGAACCGCCATATGCACCATTTGTAGCCATATATATTTTCTTTTCACCGCTGTCTGTTACACGAACACCTACATTTCCGTAGTTATACTGAAATGCCGAAAGTCCGGCACAATCTCCGGGTTTCATGTGTGAAACGTCCATCTTGATTACAGCTGAACAAGCAGGGCCTTCTGTTCTTTGTGTAAGTGTATTTCGTGCATGAACTATGCTTTTAGCAGTGTAACCGTTTACAAGTCTTAAATATCCCGGATTATCCGTAACAGACCAGTAACGATTATCAGGATTATGATTCCATTGCCATTCGAGCATAAGTTTATTTGCCGAATAATTAAATTCATCATCTTTTGCGAGTGCAGTACCGGTATGACTTCCGGGTACATTGAGTAAAACAGGCGCTTTCCCGTTTACTCCCATCATCGGCCAGTCATTTTGCCATGTTACAGGAACAAGCACAGGAATACGTCCTACTGAACCATGATCCTGAAAAAGAAGTCCGTACCAGTCACCGTCAGTCGTCTGTACTATCCCGCCCTGAGCTACACCTGCTCCGTATGTTCCGAGCCCTGAGTCAAGAACGGTTTTTCCTTCGAAATTTCCTGTAAGGCTTTTACTTCTGTAACAAAGTTCTATACGTCTGCTTGAGTTTGGCCATGCTATGATAAATACATAGTACCAGCCATTTATCTTCTGGACATGAGCGCCTTCACCGCTAAGGCCGGTAAGACCTGTTTTGAACAGTGAACGTTCCTTTGCTCCTGATGCAAATCCTGTCATTTCGGAGTTGAGTTCCTTTATTTTGATATCTCCTCCACCGCCGTATACAAGATAATTTCTTCCATCATCATCAAAAAGCATAGAAGCGTCGTGATACATACCACTTATCTCACTTCTTGTCCATTTACCGCTCTCGATATCGGTTGTTTTATAAATATATGACTTACCTGTCCCATAACTTCCGAAAAATACATAGAACGTACCTTTATGATATCTGAGACTTGCTGCCCACGAACCATGTGCATAGTCATGTTCTCCGCCTGTAAGCGTCTGTTTTGCTCCGTCTGCAAGAGTATCATATACATAAGAACATATCTCCCATGATACAAGGTCTTTTGATTTCATGATAGGTGCGCCAGGAGTAAAATACATCGTAGTACTTACCATATAATATGTATCACCTACTCTGATAATATCAGGATCTGGTACATCTGCCCATATCACAGGATTTGAGATCTGCCCTGTTTCAAGAGCCATAACAGCATTGTGATTGTTTACCAATATTCCCGGTGAACTCATCATTATCGTTGCTGCCGTTACAGCATACAATGCTTTTTTAATTTTCCTTTTCATTTCACACATACAAAATGTTCCTCCATTTCAAAATTTCACTAACCTAACCATAAGTAAATTAAATTACTTAAATACAGTATATCACCCGAAATATTCACTGTCAATACCAAGAAAATTAATAAATTGTAAACAATAGTTTGTAAATATTTTTAATAAAATTATTTAAAACAACTAAAATTTCATTGATTTCAATTATAGAAATATGTTATAATATTTATAGCAAACATGCAATTTTTTCATCATAATAACTAATACACATTTGGAGGTGCGTACTACATTGAATACACTTACAAAAATGCTCAATAAAAAAAATTTCAGAACCGTATGGTTTATTTATTCTTTATTGAGTCTTGCACTGGTTCTGTTTTTACTTGACTATATAACCGGTAAAACTCTTTCAGAAAAATACATTCCTGCAAACTGGAATGTTTCTATAAATAATAAGCAGTACGATAACGTTGAGCTTGACTCTTTCCGTTTTAAATCTGTTTCAAAAGGCGATACAATCACTCTCAGTACCACTCTTACCGACCCACCAAAACTGCAATCGCCATCAATATATATTCCTGTTTCACAATCAACTGTAAATGCCTGTATTGACAATCAGCTGTTTTTTGAATTCGGACACGAACGTTATTCTGACAACCGTCCTATCGGAAGCGGATTTCAGATAGTATCACTTCCGCAGGATTTTCATAACCATGAACTGAAAATAACTATGGAAGTTACAGAAAACAATGCTTTTTCAAATATTGATAACATATGGATAAGCGAATGGAAAGACTCATATCGTTTTATACTTGCAGAAAACCGATTAGCCTTTCTGGCAAGTTCTTTTCTTATAGTATTTGGTCTTATTCTGACTATTCTGCTTCTTTTTGTAACTTCAAAAACTTTGCTTCATATAGATATACTTCTGATTTCTTTATTTTCTATATGTATGGGATTGTGGACAATGAGCTATAATAATATGTTTGAACTTTTTTCCGTTGAGATCCACACAACTTCCCTCATCGAAAATGTATCAATACTTATCGCTCCCCTGCTTATCCTTGCCTATATGAATATTTACATAAAACAGCTTGACAATAAAAAAATCACTACAATATACAGAGGACTGAATATTGCTCAATTTATCATTTCAATAGGAATAATCGCACTACACGCTGTCAATATTGCACACATATATGAGATGATCACATTTCACTACACACTTTTTATCATCCATATCTGCTTCTTTTCCTATGTACTTCATTCAACCGATAAATATGTTAAACGTCAGAAAATTATTTATAATATAGGCATAGCCATATTTCTTGTAAGCGTTGTATATGATCTGATTACATATATCGTTACAAGATACAACGGACACAAACTCCTGAATATAGAAGGTATCTCCGTTTTCGGAATCATCACATTTATCTGTATTCTTCTTCTTGACCTGTATAACGATATCACTCTCAGAAAAATGGAACAGCAGGAAAAAGAACTCCTGATAAAACGTGCCTACACCGATGAACTTACTCAGATAAACAACCGACGTTTCTGCTCGGAGTATATGGATAAACTTCAGGAGGACAATAATCAGGAATATTCTATAATATCTCTTGACGTAAACAATCTCAAACAAATAAATGACACCTACGGCCACGCCAAAGGTGACATACTCATTAAAAGTGCAGCTGACGTCATTTCAAAAGCTTTTAAGACAGGTATCGTCGGACGAATGGGCGGTGACGAATTTATAGTTATTCTTCATACTGATAAAACAGACGCTATAAATACTCTTATCAACTCATTTAAAAATATTCTTGATGAGATAAATGCAAAAACAGAAGACTTATATGTATCTATTGCTTATGGATATGCCACATATAGTGATGTTGAAGATAAAAATATAGAAAGCGTGTATAAACTTGCTGATGAGAGAATGTATGAGCATAAGAAGGTTATGAAGTCAATGCAAAGTATGAAAACATCCGAAATTTAAAAAACAAATTTATTTTATAAAAAATGAGTTGTATATCAAAAATGGTAGTCAACTCATTTTTTACAATATTCATGAAAATTTTCTTTATTTTTCTTTATATTTTTATTTTTCATTTTTTTATATTGACTATTGAAAGATTTATAATTTTATGATACAATTAAATTATAACTTTAATAAATAAATTTAAGGAGTTTTTTAAATGACTTTATTTGAAAAGAATTATCAGGAACAGCTTGATAAATACAACAAGCTTATAGAACTAAAAAATGAACCTACTAACTTTTATAATGGAATATATACCCGATACAAAAATCCGGTTCTCACAAGAAATCATATACCGCTCTTCTGGAAGTATGATCTAAACCCGTCAACAAACCCCTTTTTCATGGAAAGACTCGGAATAAATGCTGTTATGAATTCCGGTGCAATTGAACTTAATGGAAAGTTTTATCTTGTTGCCAGAGTTGAAGGAAATGACAGAAAGTCTTTTTTTGCTGTTGCCGAAAGCGATAATGGAATAGATAATTTTAAATTCTGGGATTATCCTGTTATACTTCCCGATACAGAACCCGATGAAACAAATGTTTATGATATGCGTCTTACAAAGCATGAAGATGGATTTATATACGGAGTTTTTTGTTCTGAAAGTAAGGATACTCAGAGCGATGACCTTTCAGCAGCCTGTGCGGCAGCCGGTATAGTACGAACAAAAGACCTGAAAACATGGGAGCGTCTTCCTAATCTGAAAACGGTTTCGCCTCAACAAAGAAATGTTGTTCTTCACCCCGAATTTGTAAACGGAAAATATGCTTTTTATACCAGACCGCAAGATGGTTTTATACAAACCGGCTCAGGTGGCGGAGTATGTTTCGGACTTGCTGACGATATCACAAATGCACAGATTTCCGAGGAAAAAGTAATAAGCCCACGAAGATATCATACGATCACCGAAAGTAAAAACGGTGCAGGTGCAGTACCTATAAAAACTCCTAAAGGCTGGATACATATTGCTCATGGTGTAAGAAATACTGCTGCAGGACTCAGATATGTACTTTATGTATTTGCAACAGCTCTTGACGATCCTTCAAAACTTATCGCAGAACCATCGGGTGTATTTCTTGTTCCACTTGCCGAAGAAAGAGTTGGCGACGTATCAAATGTTGTATTTTCAAATGGTGCTATTGCAACTGAAAACGGCGATGTATTTATTTACTATGCCTCATCAGACACAAGACTCCATGTTGCTACTACCACTATCGAAAAACTTATGGATTATACATTTAATACACCGTCAGATCCTCTCCGCTCAGCTGATTGTGTAAAACAACGCTGTGAACTTATCAAAAAAAATCTTGACTTCCTTAAATAAATGATTTTTTATACAAACTATATAAATAGCTATTGACTTTTGCCCGATAATAAGTTAATATTTAATATAGGTAATAATGGTTATTTGCGTTTTTTATAAAACAGGAGGAATAAAAATGAAATCATTTAAACGCTTTACTGCTACTGTTGCCGCACTTATTATGGTGGCATCAACAGGTCTCATCTCTACAAATCAGAACACAAACAACACTGAGGTAGTAAAAGCCGTAGACGATTGTCATGATGACTGGCTTCACCGTGAAGGCAATAAAATCGTAGATAAGGACGGAAACCCTGTATGGCTCACAGGCTGTAACTGGTTCGGCTACAATGTCGGAAGTCAGGTATTTGACGGCGTATGGTCACAAAATATGCATGAAATGCTCAATCAGATCGCAGATCATGGATTCAATCTTCTTCGTGTTCCTATGTCTACTGAACTGCTTCTTCAGTGGAAAAACGGCGATCCCGATCCGGCTACACCAAAGGTAAATCAGTATTGTAATCCTGAACTTACTCTCGAAAAAGTAGAGGGTGGTACTATCATGTACAGTTTTGATATATGGAATCAGGCTGTTGCATGGTGTAAGGAAAACGGTATCAAGATCATGATAGACATACATTCTGCAGAAACTGCTTCCGCAGGACATCAGGTTTCTCTCTGGTACACAGACAAGTTCAGCACTGAAGACTGGTGTACTGCACTTAACTGGTTTGCTGATTATTACAAAGATGATGATACTATCATAGCTATCGACCTTAAAAATGAACCTCACGGAAAAGCTGACGTACCTGAATTAATGGCAAAGTGGGATGACTCCAAGGATCCAAACAACTGGAAATATGCTGCCGAAACAGCAGCTGCCGCTGTACTGAAAGCAAATCCTGAACTTCTTATCATGGTAGAAGGAAACGAAGTTTATCCAAAGGAAGGTTATGACTGGACAGCGCCAAGTATTGACTACACCACAATGACAGAATTTTATTATGGTGCATGGTGGGGCGGAAACTTCCGTGGTGCCAAGGAACATCCTATAGACCTTGGTGAACATCAGGATCAGCTTGTTTACTCACCTCATGACTATGGTCCGCTCGTATGGAATCAGACATGGTTTGACAAGGACTTTACAACACAGACACTCCTTGACGACTACTGGTATGATACATGGGCATATCTCGGTGAAGACTATCCTCTCCTTATGGGTGAATGGGGCGGATTTATCGACGAAGAACATGATGCAGACGGCAAAAATACAAAATGGATGACTCTTCTTAGAGATTATATGATAGAAAACAGAATCCACCACACATTCTGGTGCTTCAACGAAAACTCCGGTGATACAGGCGGACTTGTATACGATAACTTTGGAAAATGGGACCTTGACAAATACGCTCTTGTAAAACCTGCTCTCTGGCAGGACGAAAACGGAAAGTTCATAAGTCTTGACCATCAGAGACCTCTTGGTGCTGCCGGAAACGGAATATCTGTTTCCGAATACTATGGCGGTGCATCAACACCACCGGCTACTACTACAGTAACAACTACTGCCGCACCAACTACAACAACAAAAGAAACTACTACAGAAAAGCCTACAACTACAGTCAGCAAAACAACAACCACAACAGTCGGAAATGTTGACAAGATCATCTATGGTGACCTTGACGGTGACAGCAGTGCAGATCTTTCCGATCTCACACTCCTTTCACTCTACCTTCTCAAAGATACAACTCTTGAAGGGAACACTTTAAAAGCAGCTGATGTAAACGGCGATGGCAGTGTAAATCTTTCAGATCTTGCTCACTTTAAACAGTACATATGCAAAGATCCTGTAGTTCTCGGACCACAGAAATAATAACAATAATAATTAAACACGCTCAGCACTTGTTGAGCGTGTTTTTTCTATCATTATTCTAATTCGTCAAAAGCAACCGCAGTTACATTGATAACTCTTTTATCAATAACTGCTTCATAAGTATGAAGTCAATCACATCAAGTTTATCATCATTGTGAATATCAGCTACTTTCTGATTTTTCAATTCAGTATCCGGAACCGATAATAACCATTTTTGAAGATAAACTAAATCAACAATATCGAACTTTCCATCTGAGTTTACATCACCCTCTGTAGTTTGAGGTGTCCATTCAGACATTGCTTTTAGAGACGGAATCCATGAAGGTTGTATCTCTCCTTGTTTTAGCGGAATGCAAGCTACAGAAATTGTTGTATCTCTGGTATTTGTCAGATGGATAGCAAGTTTTCTGTAACTGCTGTTGTCTGTCTGATTTGGTACGACCGGAGATGTCGGAAGAGATTCAGCGTTCATCACAGTAAATTTGCCGTCATCGCTGATAATTTCTACCCACATTTTATCTGAACCTACAGTAACAACAGCACTTCTGCCGTCATCAGCAACCTCGATTTTTCCCTTTGTATGAGCAAACCAGTATATCTCACCGGGAGCATTAAGAGAAATTTCATCCTGAATGACAACACATTCCTTGTCCTTTATCATTTTCAGACCACGAACAACACTTTTTGCACCGCTCGGCTCATATGCATCAGTCAGATCTACTACAGCGTAGGCTTCATTTCCTGCACTAAAATTGCTTATAAGGCATTCAGCACCTTCTTGCTGATCAAGCTTTTCTGATGGATTTATTACAAGTGTATTGTGACCTTCTGCTCTTATTCGGTAGGAATATTGACGATTTGGAAGTTCATACTGCTCATTTCCCAGATCAGTAAAGAATCTTGCACCGTTTGACTCGATGTAGAAAGTTCCTAAATCATAATGACCGTGATACTTATAGTTATTTGTACCGGCATGAAGTGCAGCCACAATTCCGCTTTCATCCCATGTATTTCTGAAACTGGCATTTGATGCTCCGATCTCTCCCCAGTCGGTAGGACTTTCTTTTGATAAATCAGATTTTTTATCTTCATCGATCCACAAAAGATCAAGATAATTGAAACTGTCATTTTTTATTTTTTTAAGACGAACGGCTGATATATCATTAGAATTAAAATAATCACCCAACCACAAAAGAACTGCCCAACCTGTATCACGGCTGTCACCATCGTCACCAAAGCTAAAAGATTTTGGAGTATTTGAACTCATATAGCGTACAAAGTCAACAGATTTACGAAGTCCTTCAAAATCAGCAAGACCATAGTCTGTTCCTGTAGCACTTGTCAAAGAAGAAGAATACAAACCAAGATAATATGTAGCATAATCCCAATATCCAAGCCCCTCACTGTATGTTCCGTCTTTTTCGCTGTAGGCACGACGCACGAAAGAATACGACTCCTTGTAAGCATAAGTCAGCACCTCAGAAGCTATGTTTCTCGCATCAGCTTCATCTCCTACAGCGAGTGCCGCCATGCTCATACTTCCGTTGCAGACAAGTTTCCAGTTATCTCCCGGATAATCCTGATACCAGCGGTATGTACGGGTTCGTGGCTTGTCCTCATAATCATCCATGACTTGCATAAGTCCTTTTTCGATCAGATTATTTCTGATAAACGTCCTTTGTTCATCGGTCATCCAGTTATAGAGCCAGTCATAACCGAGTGCAAAAGCTGTACTCATTTCTGCAGTATCAAGAAAATGCCTTGGATTCCAATCCTTGAAATTACACGCTGCTTCAAGTTCTGTATAACATCGCTTAGCATACTTTTCGTCATCGAAAATATTGTAAGCCATAGCAAGTGTCGCAACACGACGCTGTATTCTTTTTGAAGTTTCGAGAAGACGTATACCGTCAGGGATCTCATATTGCGATACAGGCACATCAAGCAGTCTGTCTGCTTCATTGCGAAGTTTTTCAAGAAGAATCGCTGTCACTGAATCATCATTGATACTTGTTTTCAACTTTTCAAATCTATCTTTTGACATGATGATACGTGGATGAGCATACATTCCGTTTTTTTCAATCATATCACTGATAACCTGTTTGCCGTCAATAAACTCACCATGACTTTCCGTTTGGGAACTTCCCGAACCGATGTCTTCAGCAATTACATTGACCGGCATTATACCGATTACCATGCCCAATGCAAGCATAAAACTTAATAACCGCTTTTTCATAACTTCCACCCCTAAATCAAATAAATAAAAAAACAATTTAGTCGTCCGCTGTAATTACCATATATGTTCAAATAATATTTTTATCCCCATAAGGATAAGTATAGCACCACCGGCTATCTGAGCAAATTTGCAACACTTTCCTCCTATTATCAATCCGATACAGACTCCTGCAAATGACAATACAAATGTAATAACACCTATAACCAATGATGCCATAATTATATCAGTATCAAGAAATGCAAATGATACACCAACAGCAAGTGCATCAATACTTGTTGCCACTGACAATATTATAAGTTCTTTCAAAGATATACGTTCAGTAATACTTGTTTCTTCACTTTCGCTTCCAATATCGGATATCATCTTAACTCCTAAAAATGCAAGAAGGCAGAACGCTATCCAGTGATCAATACTTGTTATGTACTTTTCAAAATGTACTCCCAGACACCAGCCAAGCAACGGCATCAGTGCCTGAAATCCGCCAAAAAACAGTGCAGTTACAGCTATCGGGCACATTTTCAGCCTTCTCATTGACATTCCTCTGCACACTGATGCTGCAAATGCGTCCATCGCAAGACCTGATCCAATAAAAAAAATCGTAAGAAAACCCATCTTTTGCTCCCCTGAAAAATACTTTTTATAAATAATATTCCGGGGAAATAAAACATATGCAAAAGAAACAGTATTTTTTTAAAGTGTAAATAAATGATTATAGATCTGCATTGTAGGTGCAAGCCATACCTGACCTGTTCCTCTGTAAACATTAACAAGACCTTCTCCGCTCGCAGCAGAACCTACAAGAGTTTTAGCCGAACGTTCAACAGTAAAATCTATTCCTGCAGTTCTGAGTATCGCAAAGTTTCCGTCTACTTTGAGCACATCATTTTCAAGATCAATTATATCTATTTCTGCCATCGGAACACTTGCTTCGAGAACAACAAGTCCCGGACCTGTTATAGACATCTGGAAAATTCCTTCTCCGCCAAGTGCAGCAGAAGAAATATTTTTCTGAGCAACAGCTTTTACGGTTACACTTCCCTGTGCACACTGAAACATTCCTTTGTCAACTATTATCTCTTCACCTGCCTGAAGTTCAAGAACATAGCTGTGATTGTATGTCGGTTCGAGAACAAGCATTCCTGAACCCCTGTACTCCGGCTGAGCGGTACCTTCGCCTGTAAGCATACCTGTAAGCGCTCTGCTAAAAAGCTTTCCGGGGGTTACACCCGATACCATTTCGAGATTTCCCTGAAAATAACTCATTGCACCCGGTTCTACCTTTACAGAACTGTCATTTATGTAAATAACGACCTGTCTGGGACGAATATTCTGTTTCTGAAGGTATTCTAACTTATGAGCATGAGAATATGTTGTACCACCTATAAGTTTCTGATATTCGACAACATCTATCTGTATCTGATCATTTTTACTTGAATCAATTACCTTCATGTTCTCTCTTGTACCAATAACGTCATATCTCATTTTTTTCCACCATTCCTTTTTAAAATTTTTCGGAGTGAATAAATCCACTCCGAATTGTTTATAAAATTATCAGTCACCAAATGACACTCCGAGATTTTTTGCAGTTGTTACTATCTGACCCTCAGGATCTACAAACTTAGTAAGTCCTGCTATATCCTCAAGCTTATTTGATGTTATTTTTGAGTTTACCATTGCAACTGTTCTGCCGTATCGCTCTTCCTTGATAAGAGTTGCGGCATAAACGCCGAACTTAGTTGCAAGTATTCTGTCATATGCTGACGGTGAACCGCCTCTGAGCATATGACCGGGAACACATACTCTTGTATCTATTCCTGTTGCTGCCTGAATCTGAGATGCTATTCTGTTTGTTGCAGTAACCTCACCTGCGTCAGATCTTTTCTTTGCACGTTCTTTCTTTTTGAGTTTTGCTTCCTCGATGTCAAATGCACCTTCTGCAACCGCTATTATAGAAAAACCTTTTCCGGATTCTGTACGTTTTACTATTGCTTCTGTAACTTTGTTAATATCGTACGGTATTTCAGGAATCAATATAACATCTGCACCACCGGCTATTCCTGCATTGACTGTAAGCCAGCCTGCTTTATTCCCCATTATCTCACAGATAAGAATTCTTGAATGACTCGCTGCTGTTGTATGAAGTCTGTCTATCGCATCAGTAGCAATATCAACTGCAGTATGAAAACCAAACGTCACATCTGTCCCGTATATATCATTATCAATAGTCTTTGGAAGTCCGATTACATTAAGCCCTTCATCCGCTAAAAGTTTTGAAGTTTTATGAGTACCGTTTCCACCTAGAGTAAGAAGGCAGTCAAGCTTTTGTTTTTTATAGGTTTCCTTCATGTTCTTTACCTTATCAACATTATCTTCACCTATAACCGTCATCATCTTAAAAGGCTGTCTTTTCGTTCCGAGAATAGTTCCGCCCTGCGTAAGAATACCCGAAAAATCAGATGGTTCCATATCTTCTGCAAGGTTATTGATAAGCCCGTAATACCCATTCTGTATACCAACTATCTGGACATTATCTTCACCAAGCATCTCAAAACACGCTTTAGCGACACCTCTTATGGTCGCATTAAGTCCCGGACAATCTCCTCCGCTAGTAAGAATTCCTATACGTTTTTTCATTTTCATACACCCCATTCTGCCGAAATACGGCTATTTTAATTAATTTATACAAGTTCCCTGCTGTTTTTCAGATATTCAGTAAGTTCACTTGCTCTCATAGGTTTACCAAATAAAAATCCCTGTGCATAATCACAACCAAATCTTTCAAGTATTTCTACCTGACCGATTGTTTCTGTGCCCTCTGCTATTGTTTCTATTTTTTTCGATTTTGCTATCTTTATTACAGCAGAAACAATTTCCTGTGCAACAAGATCGTCTTCAAGAAACATAATAAATGATCTGTCAAGTTTAAGAAGGCTTATAGGCATTTTTTGAATATAACTCAAAGATGAATAACCTGTTCCGAAATCGTCCATAGCAAGTTTCAATCCCATATCACGAAGTTCCTGCATCTGCTGAACAGCAAATTCTATATCCTTCATTGCAAGAGACTCTGTAAGTTCAATTTCAAGCCATTCTGGGTCAAGTCCTGTCTTTTCAAGTATTTTACTTATGTATTGTCTAACATTTTTCTGATAAAAGTCCTCAGAAGTAAGATTTATCGACATAACTATCTTAGGAAGCCCCATATCCTGCCATTCCTTGTTTTGTCTGCACGCCTCATGCATTACATATTCACCTATCTTAGTGATGAGATGTGAATTTTCAGCGATCGGAACAAACTTTTCAGGAGAGATTACTTCACCGCCTGGTTTTATCCATCTTATAAGAGCTTCTACACCCATTATCTTTTTAGTTTTAAACGATATCTTAGGCTGATAATAAAGTTCAAGTTCGCCGGCTTCTATTGCATCTGCAAGTGACTTTTCAAGAGCTGAACCGGTAATTATTGAATCATGAACAGTAGAATCGTAACGTATAACTGCTCTTCTTTTTTCACCCATAGTAAGAGCAAATTCAGCACGTTCAAATACTGTAAGAAAATCAGGACCATCATCCGGCATTCTGCTGTAACCAACTGAACACGACAATGACTGCTTATTAAAAATATGATCGTTTTCCATACATGATATTTCGTTCTGTATCTGCTGGATTATGATGTTAGGATACTGCTGATCACCATAATCCTGTACAATAAGAACAAAACTATCTCCGCCGATTCGTGCTGCAAAACCGCTGTTTCTTTTCTGATAGTTGAGTATATCCGCAAATTTTTTAAGCATCTGATTTCCGGCTTCATACCCGCAAGTGTCGTTTATTATGTGGAAGCGGTCAATATCAAAAACAAAAACCCAATATGAAAGTTCTAGTATCTTACAACATTCGTACATCTCCTGACCATTAATCATAAGCTTATTTCTGTTGTTTATACCTGTGATCTCGTCAATATAAGCCATACGCTCTATGAGCATATCCTTTTCACGATCTTTGGTTATATCGATAATCGCACCACCGATAATAGGCATTCCAAATTGTCCTGTCTGAACATTTCTGTATCGGAACGAATACCACTTGTATTCTCCTCCTGCTGACATTATACGCATATTCATGTTATTTGTATGCAAAAATGCTGTATTATTACTCTGGGCAGCCTTAAGGTATGTTTCAAAAGGTAGTCTTTCATCCTCATGAATAAGAGAAATAAAATCTTCTATACGAATATGTTCTTCTCTCAGTCCAAGCATATCCTGAAGCTCTTTTGATATGTGAAATGTGTCATCACAATGTTCATTAAGAATAATACCTATTTCTGAAAGACCCATTGCCAGTGAATAATGACGCTCAGACGCTGCAAGAAGATTATTTGTAACATTGAGCTGTTGTCTTATCATTTTGTTTTCAGTTACATCAAACCCGATAGAAAGTATGTACTTGCCATCGGCTCCCATAATCAATGTCGAACTTGTCCATGACACGTATATGATATTTTCACCGAGCTTCAAAGGAAGTTCCTTATCACCTGAAAGCATCATCTCAGATTTTGTTTGCGTCATAAAACTCTGAGGAAACAGAATATCAATAAGTTCTCTTCTGGAATATTTACTAGGAATGTCGCCCAAAACACCCTGAAGTTTATTATTAAGAATTATCGTTGACCTATCCTCTGTCCAGACAACGATGTACGCGTTCACAACATTCATCAGTTTCATTATTCGCATCTTACTCTGCTCTGAAGCCTGTTGATCCGACAATTTTTTGCTTATTTTATTTGCAACAATAATCAAAATAGTCGTGATAACATACACTGCAAGAATGTAAAAAGTTGCACTCTTATAAAAAACTGACAAAACCAATAGAACAATCGACAATACAATATATGCCATTTCTAAAACAAACATTCTGTTATTATTTTTCAAAATAAAACTCCTAAAAACAAATTTTTCCGGATTTTCTTCCGTACTGATACTATAATTATATCAAAAACCTACTCACATTGTCAATCAAATTCAACAAATTATTAAAAATTCACTAACTTTCATCTGAAACATAATTGTAATTTATTATTTATATACCCCATCACACAAAAACGAGATGGGGTATAATATTCAGGTTTATTTATACAAAAGAATCGAAAGAAGTTTTACAAGATCAATCACTGTGATTTTTCCATCATTGTCGAGATCACCATTTGGCACATCTTCTTTGGTACAGCCAAGCAACAGATACATTTTCATCAAAAGCAGATCTTTTGCATTTGCTACACCATTATTATCAACATCGCCATATATTATTTCATCTTCATAATAATTGTCCGCATAATAATCTCCGCATTTTGTACATGTATGTTCCGTATAGCCGGGATTTTCTCCTGACGGTTTTACAATATTTTCGATATAATCATGTCCCTGAGTTGCAGTGATCTCAGTATATGAATCATCACATTTGGTACATGTATACAGATCAATGCCGTCCGAATAACAGGTGAGTTCATTTATAACTTTACTTTCATAAACGTGCTCACATACTTTGATATCCGCTGAAGAAACATTATATCCAAAACCACATACACTACATTTACGTACAACATTTTCACTACCATCTGAAATATATTCAAAACGATGACCTGAAGCAAAAAGAACTTCTTCATATTCATAATCACACTTTACGCATGAATATCTGATGGTTGAATTTGTAGTGCAAGTTCCCTTACGTGTTATTTCTGCAGTAAAGTTGTCATGTTTACAATCTGATTCTTTCTGACTGATATATTCAAACTGCAGGCTCTCTACCCATGTCTGATCTCCTCCCCAGATACCAAAAACTTTTTTGTTTCCATTGAGAGGATATGTGCCAAATACTACTTTTCTTGTAGTTGCTTTCAAAGGCGGGACATATTCAACAGTTTCATTTGTATCAGAAGAAATATAGCCACCACTGTCTTCTCCCATATTGCTGAAATCTATATCTGCTGAAATCGTAACAGTATCATACCCTTCATCATATTCCATCTTAAAATCAATTCCGAATATAAATGATTCTATAAGTTTAAGATCACGATTAAACATAGGCGACTCTGTATAATCTCCAAATACGTCAAACAAATAACTTCCGCTTACAGGAGATTTTATTTGTGAAAACGGATCATACAAACTATGTGATGACCTTTGTCCTGTACCAACTCCGGTCTGATGATTTGAATCACCGAATTTTCCTGATTCGCTGATATAATCCTTCTTCACTGTACACGGCATTGTAAAAAGCCCTGCATTTCTGTTTGAATATCCTACAGCTATACCGTAATAGTTTTCTTCATCTTCAGAATGAATGAGTACAAGCTGTCGTTTACCCATCCATGCAAGTGAAAATCGGAAATTATAATAAAGCGAACCGGTTACTCCTGTAAGATTATCTCCTGATATCTCTTCATCATCAAATGCAATTGCAAATGTAGGACGGTTGAGGTTTCCTGTATTATTATTCAGAGAATCAAAATCAATGTGATCGCGTGACTGATCTGTATAAAATGAAGTATATCCCCCCGGTGAAGTATCTGTAGTATAGTGAATCGTTTCCCTTAAAATCTTATATCTCTGATCTTCGGGCAGATCCGCTATCTTGTCATATGTAAATTCCGCCGGTGTTCCGTCACTGTCAGGTAATACAGCTTTATTATAAGCAGATCTCATATATCCTACGATCGTAGAATCATCTATAAATCCTGCAAAAATGTTTTTCATTTCTTCAAGTTCTGCATTATCTTTATTTCTGAAATCATACAGTCTGTATTGCCTGTCTGCTATTTCGTCTGTCCATTTATTGGGATAATCATATATTTTATCCTGAGGTGGTTGCTGTACTACTATCTGAGTAAGCGGTTTCATAGCTTCATCAGAATAATCAACAACTACAAGTTTGTTATTTACATAAAATCTTGTTTTAGGAATAGCATTTGAAATAAGTTTATCTTCAGGAATAATAAATGTTTCATCTTCTTCAGTTTCAGGATCATCTTTCTGATCAAATTCATAAAATGAAGTAAGATCTATAACATTATTACGACAATTCTCAAATACTATACTATCAGATTTTCCAAATGGTATATATGGTTTATTAACTTTGTATTCACCATAATAAGCGGTTGTTACACCATTTGCAAGTATACGTGCATCTGAAATTGATTTTACCATATTTCCGTCTGAATCACTATAGCTTATGGAAGGACTGTCAAATTCAATAAAATGTGTCTGGTCATTCATTGTACCGATATCCATATTACCTATCAGTCTTAAACCATCACTTACATGAAACATTATCATAGGTTTATCTGTAAGTATATCAGGCAGATCTATAGGGAAATTTGAATTCAGCATATGATTTGTGATACTTCCGTATCCTGCTCTTGTCAAAGTATTTCCGCAAAATACATCATTTTTTCCGAAACTGTAATTATAAGTGTAATCTATAAGATTTCCACGATATACACTATTTCCTTTACCGGTAAGTGTTTTACCGTTTGAAAACTGACCAAATTCAAGCCAGCATCCTCTCCAGGTAGAATTAGCAAAGTCAGAATCTGATATGAAATAACGATAATTTATATCACCCGGAGAAATACCATCGTCTGTTTCGACCCATGTACTTCCCGTTCCGTATACATACTTTACCAATGTATTTTCTGTAACAGTTTTATAAAAGAATCCATAATCGCAGTACTGGATCTGACCTTCAGTGATTATTGTGTTTTTAAGATTGCAGTTTGTAAAACAACCTACACCACGCTGTATACTTCCGATTTTAAAATAGAAATTATCAGTATTGACGTTATAGAATGCACTCGTCTGGCAATCCTGAAGATAAAGGTCTGTTCCGATAAAGTATCCGTTTATCGGCTCGTTATCATCTGCGCTCATTACAAATATGCCTGCATCTTTGATATCAGATGTTTTATGACTTCTTATTGTGCCTTCAAAAAACACACGATAAGTAGAGTTGCCTCTTAATACTATAGGTTTATTTGTGTAAAACGTGCCACTTTCAATATAAAGAATGGCGTCATGTGTAGCTACATAGTCAAAAGCTTCCTGCAATTTATTATGATTACAGGAGGTATTCCAGCTTGAACCACCAAAATCTTTTTCAAAATAAACTTTTTCTATTTCAGCAAAATTAATATCTTTGTAATACTGTTCTTCCATACCCATATCACAAAGTGACTGCTCATCTGCACCAACAGAACCAAGACGTGAGTATCCTGCAGTCGGAACATCAGGACTCTTAAACGCTGTCAGATCTATATATCTTCCAAAATAAGGTGAAACATAGATATAGTCATCCATCCAGCATATTGGCACACCGCCGTCAACGCCTACCCAACCCATTGCCGGTGTTCCGTCAGAATTGTTCCATCCTCTTTCTCCCCACTCGATAACAGTATTGTCATACCAACCATCTGACAAAGGCTTTCCTTGTTTCCAGTCATCTATAAGAAGCTCTTCTTTTACCCAGTTATTTATCTTAAATGCATTATCAGCAAAAGTTATATTTTCTGCATTTCTTTTCTTATCATAAGTAGATGCCCATACCGAATCTGTCAAACGCACAAGCGTTGTCCAATCAAGCGAATCACATTCTATTTTATTTTGAGTAAATGAAACACCACTATGAAGATTTATAAGTGTTATATATTGATCATGGGCATGATTTGCAGAATCATATTTATTGCCTGTAATACTGTCACGTATGATATACCCTTTGCTGTTGTATATAAACTTTTTCTGCTCATCACTCCACACTCTGTCCCAGTAATCAAAAGCAGGTATTCCCTGACTTTCAAAATAATCTGCAATATCATTGTAAGCACAATCTTTAAACAAACAACCGCTTACAGAAGATGATGAATCAACAGTAGTATCCATTACAAAATTATACACATGTTCAAGGGTAAGATTTGAATATGACGTATGTGGGCACCATGTACTCGCACCGTTTCTTGAAAAATAGTAGTTTCCTATATATGAATTTGTAAACATTGTTGTACCCATGCTAAATGTGATCTGAAATACAGGTAGCTGTGACAATCCGTCACTGTCGGTATAATATCCGCCATAATAATAATTATCATAGAAAAAAGCATCGTTTGTTTCGACTCCGTTATAAACAAACTTGGTCGGTCCTATGGTGACATTTTTTATTCTGGTAAGCATATCAACATATGACCACCTGAGAAACGAATCAAAACCGGTAGCGCCTATATTATTAATACTTCCGTATTTTATACGTACTCTGTAAAAAAGACTGAAATTATCAACAGCCTGAATGCCGTCGGTACAAAGATTTGATATTATATTTTGTGCGGTATTTTCCGGTGTGAAGGCACTGTGCGTTCCTTCTACTGCAAAGGCAATATCGCTGACACCTGCAAAATACCATGAATATGTACTGCTAAGGTCTGCATTTGTAAAAAAGCCGTTCTTATCAACTTCATTTCCGTCTTTGTCCTGAAAATTAGGTTTTATTACAAACGCCGTTTCTCCTGCCACACCGTTGATATTTGTATATCCCCAAAGATAGACTGACTCAGTAAAATAATAGACTCCGGGTTCAACAAAAACATCGGCATTATCACTGTCCCTTGCCAATTCAAGCGTCTTATTGAACATATCAGAATAATCATAATACGCATCTTCAGAATCATAATCAGGAAACAGTAACTGTCCGTTTTCATCTTTAAGTTTAATTGCATCAGATGGGAAATAAACAACATTATCATCTTTGTCATAAATGTTGTTTACATCATTTTCAGGCATCATACCTACATTTCCTGTATGACCATATTGTATATAACCTTCATTCGGGTCATAATCAACAGGAAATGATCCGTGATACTCTTCTCCGGATTGCTCGGCTTGTACACTCAGAGGAATATCCGGTGTCAGATTGACTAAAAGTGCCAGTGATAACCCGACACTTAAAACAGATAGCATTTTCTTTCTCATAACAATAATCCTTTCATATATAAAATTTATTATCACCCGATATCTACTGATACAACCAATATCAAACGATAACGGGTTATAACCCCTGAATTTTGTTATGCTATCTCCTCTTTTTATTTTTTCACTCTATCTATGAAAGCAGTGTATTTCATATAAATATCCTACCACACTATACACAATAAATCAATAGTTTTTTTGTTTTTTTTATTTATTTCGAGAAATAATTGATTATATTTTAATATTCTGAAAAACAAATCCATTATCTCATCATAAAACTGATTTATATAACCTATATTTTTTCTTCATTTCACATTGTATTCACATTTTTGGTATAAAATATTTTACATAATATTTTTATATAATTTATGGAGGATTTTAATATGAGTAAGATATTAGTAACAGATGACGAAGCAAACATCAGACTTGTTGTAAAAGAATACGCAGAATTTGAAGGATACGAAGTTGATGAAGCCGAAAACGGTATGCAGGCAATCGACATGGTAAAAAACAATAACTACGATCTTGTAATCATGGACGTAATGATGCCAAAGCTTGACGGATATTCTGCGTGCAAAGAAATCAAAAAAATAAAAAATATTCCTGTTATTATGCTTTCAGCACGAGGCGAAGAATATGATAAGTTATTCGGTTTTGAAATAGGAATTGATGATTATGTTGTAAAACCTTTTTCACCAAAGGAACTTATGGCACGAATCAAAGTAGTTATAAAAAGAAATTCGGAAAAAGGAACACCGCAGGCAGAGCGATACAAATTTGAAGGACTTGAAATTGATATGGCAGGTCGTGAGGTATATGTCAACGGACAAAAAGCTTCCATGACTCCAAAAGAATACGATCTTCTCTTCTTCCTTGTGAAAAACAACAACCTTGCTATGTCAAGGGACAAACTTCTTGAAAGCGTATGGGGATATGACTTTTTCGGAGATGACAGAACAGTTGACACACATATAAAAATGCTCCGTAACAGTCTTGGCGAATACAGAAAATTTATAGTTACTCTCCGAGGAATGGGGTATAAGTTTGAAGCGAATTAAATTCACAAAAAACATCAGATTTCAGATATGGATAAATTTCGTTTTTTTCATGATATGTGTACTTCTGTTGCTATGGTTTTTTCAGATCTTATTTCTTCAGAAGTTCTATGAAAATATAAAAACGACCTCCACCAACAATGCAGTCGCTGAAATGGTTGAAAAATACAGAAAATCTGATGTAACGACAGCTGAGGATTTTGAAAAGCTTGCAGATGAATTTGATATGATCGCACTTGACAATGACTTTTCATACATGATAACCGATTCATATGCTTCAAAACTGATACACGAAAACGACCATTCGATATCTTATCAGTTCAGCCGAAGACAGCTTCAGGAACTTGTTTTAAATGCAAACGTAAGCGGAGGGATAACCTCCGTTCAGGGCAATGTCGGAAACAGCAAAGTTCTTACTGTATGTTCCCTTCTGAAAAACAAATCCGGAACAACAACAGGATATATCGTTCTGTATTCCATAATAACCCCGGTAAACACTACGATAACGATGCTAAAACAAAACACATCGGTAATCATGCTGATTCTTGTAGTGATTTCCCTTATATTGTCGCTTGTCATATCAAACAGTATATCAAAACCTATATTAAAAATAACAAAAGCATCAAAAAAACTTGCCAACGGCGAATACAATGTACAGTTTGACGGAGGTTCGTTAATCGAAACACAACAACTCGCCCAGTCACTCAACTATGCATCTGCCGAAATCTCCAAGATCGATGAACTTCAGCGTGACCTTATAGCCAATGTTTCACACGATCTTAGAACTCCGCTGACCATGATAAAAGCGTATGCCGAAATGATCCGTGACTTGTCGGGCGAAAGAAAAGAAAAACGAGAAGAACATCTGAAAATAATCATTGACGAAACAGACAGACTTGCTCTTCTGGTAAACGATATGCTTGATCTTTCAAAACTTGAAAAAGGCGAACAGCCTCTTAACTATACAACTTTTGATATCAACTCAAAACTCCACGATATAATCGAACGTTACAAAGGCATATCAAAAGTAATGGGATATAAAATTAATTTTACCGACAATACTCCTGTTCTTGTAAAATGTGATATCGTAAAAATAGAACAGGTGATCTACAATCTTGTAAACAACGCAATCAACTATACAGGCGATGACAAACAGGTATATATAACGCAGACAATAGAAGATGACTATGTTAAAATAACCGTAACCGATACAGGAAAAGGGATATCGGAAGATAATATTCATCAGATATTTGACAAATACTACAGATGCGAAAAAACCAAACGTGAAGTTATAGGTACAGGACTCGGACTGTCAATAGTAAAAGCTATACTGAAAAAACACAACTTTCCTTTTGGTGTACAAAGTAAAATCGGTATCGGAACATCTTTCTGGTTTAAAATCAAGCGTGACAACGAAACAATTTGCACAAATGAGAAATAGTTTTTCATTATATTTCTTGTATTTTTAACATACATTACTTCTTAAATACTCTATCACAAAACTTTCACATTGTTTTCATACAGCTTACACATAGCGGGTTTATAATACAGACATACTCGATGAGGGGAACGGAACAGAACAAACGAAATCAAAGTTCTCCATAAATTAAGATAACAAATTCGGAAAGTCGAGTTGTTAAATTCACGGTATTTTACGTTTACCCCAACGTAGAATATAAATCCCCAATAATCCCTATATCATAACCAAAAACACCCCTCTTTGAGGGGTGTTTTTGGTTAACAATGAAAGCAAATAATAAAAATGTCACACAGCATCAAAACAAATTTATCTGTGTGACATTTCTTTTAATATGAATTAACCAACATAAACTTCCACTCATAAGCTCGTGGATTTTCTTTAATTTTTTCTCTTCTAAATCAGAATCAAAGTCATTTTCCTGACATAAAATTAAGGCAGACTACTCATTAACGAGCGTCTGCCTGTTTGTTATTATAGTGAGTTATTATTTAAAGAACTTCCACTGTCTTTTGTCTTTTACAAAAAAGCTGTAAGCCAATTCAGGTTTGATGGCGTCAGTAGCTTTAAATCTGACATCTCCATTTACCTTAAGCATATCTTTACCCTGACTGTCAAGTGTCCATTCAAGATCAAGGTCAAGATTGTTCTCTCTTACATTATAAACTATTCTCTCATATCCTTTTTCGATAAAAGTAACGCTTCCATAAACTATATCGAGATAATTTGGCTCAACTATTACTTTTGTGGTTCCCTTGGAGTTATCAGTTATGTCAAGCACATAACATCTGTACTGCTTAGTCTGAGAAACCGACTGTTCTTTGACAACATCAACTGTATGTCCAAGAAAAATTGAAACATAAAGAAAATATGCCAGTATACATATTATGTACATCAAAAGATAAATCGTACCCACTATGGTTTTCAGACCCTCTCCTGCTCCGCCGAAGAAAAACAGAAGAATTGTTATCGCTCCGATCGGTATGAGAAATATAAGATTCTCTTGGCTATAATAAAAAACTACTATCGGAAGATAACACAAAGGTGCAACTAAAGCAACTATTGATGTAACAACCTGTTTTCTTGAAAAAATCATTGTTCCGGCAAAAAGCAGTGACAAACACACTACCAACACCGTAAATGATGAGCGATTCGTTATACTTATATCATAATAAAATGAAGTATATGCCAGAAAAGCCATCAACCCAATAAATCCGACACTAAAAAGAGAAACTACTCTTTTCGCCCAGATCATCATCGTTTTCTTGTCCGTCAATTGCATTCCTCCTAATATATTTACAAAATATTTTACAAATACCAACAACACTGCTATATATATTTTTTTGTTTTACACATAGCAAATCAATATTTGAAATCAACTTTTATAATTATAACATTTTATACTTGCAGTTACAATAGTTTTATTAAAAAAAATTTTACAGTTGTAAAAATAAATTATTCGTGCTAAAATAATAACTGTACAAATAAAAAGCTTTTTTCTGTTTCTGAAAGGATAACAAATATATGAAAAAAAATAAAATAATATCTTTGATTCTTCTTGTCGCCTGCATGATACTCATATTCATGTTCTCTGCACAAAATGGTAATATATCAGGAGAGCTAAGTGAAGGTATCACATACAAAATAGCAAGATTTATCATAAATGATTTTGAAAACTTTTCAGTTAAAAAGCAAACCGAGATCGTACACGGAATGCACTTTTACATAAGAAAAGCGGCACACTTTTCAATATATGCACTGCTTGGTTTTCTTGCATATATAAACGCTCAGTTTTATATAAAAACAAAGAAAAAAGCAATCATCACTTCTCTTATTTTCTGTTTGCTATATGCTGTTTCTGATGAAGTACACCAACTTTTCTCTGACGGAAGATGCGGCAGTCCTGTTGATGTGACAATTGATTTTTCTGGTTCATTTGTGGGTACAATGATATCTTTCATTTTGCTTTCTGCCATTTTACCGTTTATAAAAAAGAAAAGCAAGAAGTAACTGCATTACGATATAGGGGAAAAAATTACGGGGGGGAATAAATTTTGAAAAACATCCTGCGTTTTTTTATGATAATAACCACATCTTTGCTCTCAACGATACTCATAATAATGATTATCGCAGTTATTTGTTCCGGTTTAGGCATAATGTTTGTAGTTGACACTATGGAAAATACAACAAAAATCTCAATACCTGAAGCGGTAAAAGAAAAATCTTCGTACATATACAGCATAAATAACGATACAGGTGAATATGATCTTATATACAAAGTAACACCGTATACAGGAAATGCACATATTGACATTGATATTGATACCCTACCGGAATATATACCTGCAGCTTTTGTATGTGTTGAAGATGAACGTTTTTATTCTCATGACGGGGTTGATATAAAAACGACTGCATTTGCTGTTATAAAAGAAATATTACGCTGTTGCGGAATCATATCACCGGAAATGACCGGAGGTTCTACCATCACTCAGCAGTTAGTCAAGAACATAACCGGCGACAGCGAAATAACTGCAGACCGTAAAATACGTGAAATCTTTCGTGCGGTAAATCTCGAAAAAAAATATACCAAAGATGAAATACTTGAAAAATATCTGAATATAATTTACTTCGGACAAACCCCCGATGGGTACAATATGTATGGAATAGAAGCAGCGGCCATAGGATACTTTGGTGTAAGCGCTTCAGACCTCACCGTTGCTCAGGCAGCATCACTTGCTGCAATTCCGACATCACCAAACAGCATCAATCCTATTGTTGACTATACTGCAAATGATGAAAGAAAAAAATATTGTCTCAGAAAAATGTTCGAACACGGCATAATCTCACCTTTTCAATACGAAAAAGCTTTAAACGAAAAGCTCATAACCGCTGACAAGACTTCTGACTCTTCCCTTATAACACTGTCTGAATATCCGGATGACTTTAAAAATCCGGAACCGACAACATGGGTTATAGATACGGCTCTATCCGAGTTTTGTGACTATCTCTGTGAAGCTGAAAATATAAGCCGGGATGAAGCTATGAACAGATTTATGAGCGGTGGATATGAACTTTACCTTACAGTAGATGAAAAGATTCAAAGCCACCTCGAAGAGAAATATTCTGATTTTACATACTTTCCGGAAAATACAGCAGAATACATAAATGAAAATGAAGAACTTGTAGTTGAGACCGCACAGTCAGCAATTGTTGTTATGAATTATAAAGGTCAGATAAAAGGTATAGTCGGACGTATAGGAAAAAAGACAGATTCTTTTGGCTGGAACAACGCCATCGACGCACACAGACAGCCCGGATCTACTATAAAACCTCTGACTGTGTATGCATACGGTATCGAAAACAATCTGCTTACATGGTCTGATATGTTTAACGATACCCCTCTCACTGCAGGAACCGCTTCCGAAGAAGCATGGCCTGCCAACTACACACAAACATATTCGGAAAAATTATTCACAACCAATGAAGCACTGTTAAATTCATTAAATACTATTCCGGCTCAACTTTGCAACAGATACGGTACACAAAATATTTTTGATTTTACAACTTCTGTAATGAGACTTCCTCTTAATGAAAACACCGATATATCTTACGCTGCTCTGAGTGTAGGTGCTACCGGAACTGGTCCTTCCCTTGTTTCACTTGCAAATTCATACATGCCATTTGGCAATGGCGGCCTTTATTATAAAGCGCATATAATAAATCGTATCAAAGACTCGTCTTCCAAACGTGTTTATGTAGAAAAAGATGCAAGAAAAGGAATACGTGTAATAAGCGAAGAAACGTCATTCATAATGAATAAAATGCTCAGAAATGTTATAACAGACGGCACAGGGAAAAATGCGCTTCTTACAAATAAACAAAACATAGGAAAGACAGGAACAACAGAACATTATCGTGATATAACTTTTGTAGGACTTACTGAAGATTTTGTATCTGCGATATGGATAGGATACGAAAACGGTACAAATTCATATGCAATCAAAAATACAAACTCTGCTCTGGTATGGAAAAAAGTATTTGGAGAATTTGCGGATAACTACGTATCAGATGCACGGTTTCCTGAATGCGAAAGCGTTATTTATACTGATTATTGTGCCGAATCCGGAATGCCGGCTTCAAAAGGATGTACATCCGGAGGAAAGGGGTTTTATAAATCAGACAATTGTAATTATTGTGATGTTAAACACAAAAATCTCATAAGGAAATAACATCCATGTCACATTCAACAAATTACAAATTATAAATCGAATATTTAAAGTGGTTATTACAAAATATCTTTAATTTTAAAATTTCATATTAACAAAAATATAATTATATGCTATAATTATATAGATTGGACAGATGCAACCAAATCCCTGTCTGTCAATCCGGAGAGGAGTAAAAAAATGAGCGATAAGCCAAATAACAATGATGAAAAAAAGAGTACTGACGATATCATATCTGAGATTCTCGGCGAAGACGATTCAAAAAGTGAATCCGAAGAACTGTATGGATTTGATGATGACGACAAAATCACAGCTGATTCGGAAAATCATCCCGTGACAGAGGAAAAAGTTGAACCTCAAAAAGACATTTCTCCTGTCCCGGAATCTATTGGAAATGAAGATGAATCCGGATTTGTAGGTGCTGTGAAAAAAAGATTCAGATACTTCAAAGAAGAAACAAAAGAACAATTTAAGGAAATAGCAAAAGACTTCAGAGATGAATCAAAATATACAAGAAATGAACGAAAAAAAGAATTTTACGGAGGAAAACCTCCGGCAAGTATGATGCACAGATTTTTGTACATACTTTTGTATATGTTCAAAAAAGTACTTTCTCTTGCCGCAACCAGTATATTTGCAATATTTCTGGTATTCATACTGACCGGAACAATTGTCGGGACAGTTATAACAGTATATATTTTAAGTTTTATGGATACTACACAAGCCATAGAACTTAACCCTATACAGGAAAGTTACGCTTCTTACATATATCAGATGAACAAAGAAACTCAGGAATATGAACTGGTTTATAAAGCGGCAATACAATCACATGATATCAGACTGGCAGTTGATATGAAGAACCTTCCCGACCATGTAAAATATGCTTTTGTGTGTATAGAAGACGAACGTTTCTATTCTCACGAGGGTGTTGACTACAAGCGTACTGCAGGTGCTATTCTCAACCTCGCTATCACGATGATGGGTGTTGATCAGGATATTTACGGCGGTTCAACAATCACACAACAGCTCATTAAAAACGTTACCGGTGAGGACGAACAGACATGGGAACGAAAGATGAAAGAAATCTTTACTGCCATGAAGTTTGAAAAGAAATATACAAAGGACGAAATCCTTGAAGCATATTTAAACGAAATTTATTTCGGACAGATAGACACATACAACATGTACGGAATAGAAGCTGCATCTATAGGCTACTTCGGAAAATCAGCAACAGAACTTACAATTGCAGAAGCTGCTATGCTTGCAGCTATTCCTAAATCTCCAAACGCTTTTAACCCTACGATAAATCCTGATAAAAACGCTGAAAGAAGATCATACTGTCTTACAAAAATGTTCGAACTTGGCGTTATCTCACCATATGAATACCAGTGTTCGTTAAATGAAAACATCATGCTTTCAACCGATGAAGGATTCAAAGAAAAATTCCCTAACCACAAGAAACTTACTGAAAACGAGGACGAATTCAAAAATCCTGAAATCAATTCCTGGTGTGTCGATCTTGCTATATATCAGTTTGCAGATTATCTTCAGGAAACATACGAACTCGAAAGCCAGCAAGAGGGTATAAATATGTTCAACACCGGTGGATATAAACTTTATATCACAATGGACACCGATGTTCAGAATCACCTTCTTGATACATTCTCAGACTGGAGATACTTCCCTGAAGCTACTTCCCCTCTTCCAGGCGGCGAATATGAAATGGTTCAGGCGGGTATGGCAGTTCTTGACTATCAGGGACACATACTTGGTGTTGCCGGAAAAATAGGTGATAAAAAAGGAAATCTCGGCTGGATAAACGAATACAACAACAACAGACAGCCTGGCTCAACTATAAAGCCTATCACAACATACGGATATGCTCTTGAAAACGACCATATCACATGGTCTTCTATGTTCTATGACAGTGCTCTTCCGGCAGGTGTTGCGTCCGATACAGCATGGCCTAACAACTATGATGGAAAACCTTCGGGTGGTTATTACCCTGTAAGCTATTTCCTGAAACAATCCATAAATACATTACCTGCTCAGATAGCGTATAGTTACGGACTTCAGTCTGTATTTGACTTTGCTACTCAAAATCTTGGATTGCCGCTCAACCCTTCACCAAAGGGAGATCTGACTTATTCTTCACTTTGCGTTGGCGGTTGCCATACAAGTCCTAACCTCATTGAACTTGCAAATGCATATGTTCCTTATGGAAATGGCGGTCTTTTCTATAAAGCGAGCGTTATCGGAAAAGCTGTTGATATGAGAACTGGAACCACAATTATTGATAATTTCAATCGTGTTGGTGAACCGGCAGTCAGTGAAGAAACAGCATATGTTATGAACAAACTTCTTCAGAACGTTATAACAGATGGTACAGGTACAGCTGCACAGCTCTACAATACGACAGTTGCCGGAAAGACCGGTACAACTGAAAACTGGCGTGATATCACATTTGTCGGACTTACGCCTGACTATGTTTCATCTCTCTGGGTTGGTTATCCAAACAGTCAGGACTGGAACTGGAGAGCTATCGAAAATGCAAACTCAGCACGAATCTGGTACAATGTTTTCGGAACATTTGCAAACGCTAATGCTTCAGGAAACCAATTCCCTGAATGTGATTCTGTAATATATGCAAGATACTGTTCATCAACAGGATGTATTGCAAATCCAGGTTGTCCCGGAGGACAGTATGGTTATTACAAATCAAGTAACGCACCTTACTGCTACAGACATTAAACATAAAAAAATAAAATAATACGATAAACAAGGAGATCTCTTACAGGTTCTCCTTGTTTTATTATCAGATATCTGTGTAAAGAAAAATAATATATTTTTTTGATTTTATATTAACAAATATATATTTTTATGCTATAATCAATATAGGATGGATAATACTAATTTTCTTTCCATCCGGAGAGGAGTAAAAAATGAAGAAAGACAAAGAAAAATTTATGAGTACTGCAAAGAAAAAAATATGGTATCTCAAAAATGAAGCGGAAGAACAATTTAAAGAAATAACCAGAGACTTCAAAAACGAATCAAAACAAACCAGAGATAAACGTAAAAAGGAATTTTACGTTGGAAAACCACCTGCAAGTGCAACGCACAGATTTTTATATATACTCTTGTATATGTCTAAAAAAGCGTTTTCACTTGCCATAACAAGTGTATTTGCAATATTTCTTGTATTTGTACTCACAAGCACAATCGTTGGCACTGTTATAACAACATATGTTTTAAGTTTTATGGACAAAACTCATACTGTTGAACTTAAACCTGTCAGTGAAAATTATGCATCGTACATATACCAAATGAATAAGGAAACCAATGAATATGAACTGGTATATAAAGCAGCAGTAAAATCGCACGATGTAAAACTCGCTGTAGATATGGAACATCTGCCTGATCACGTAAAATATGCTTTTGTGTGTACAGAAGACGAACGTTTCTATTCTCATGAAGGTGTTGACTATAAACGTACTGCAGGTGCCATTCTTAACCTTGCTGTCACAATGATGGGCGTTGAGAAGGATATTTACGGCGGTTCAACAATCACACAGCAGCTCATCAAAAACATTACAGGTGAAGACGAACAGACATGGGAACGAAAAATGAAAGAAATCTTTACCGCTATGAAATTTGAAAAAAAATATACTAAAGATGAAATACTTGAAGCATATCTGAATGAAATATATTTCGGACAAATTAACTCTTACAATATGTATGGTATCGAAGCTGCGTCAATAGGATATTTCGGGAAATCAGCCACAGAACTTACCATTGCAGAAGCAGCAACACTTTCAGCTCTTCCAAAATCGCCTAATGCTTTAAATCCCACAATAAATCCTGAAAAAAATAAAGAAAGAAGAACTTATTGTATTACAAAAATGTTTGAACTTGGTGTCATCTCACCATACGAATATCAAAAGGCATTAGAAGAAGACATCTTACTTTCGACTGACTACAGATTTGAAGAAAAATTTCCTGATCATAAAAAACTAACAGAAAACGATGACGATTTTAAAAATCCACAAAAGAACTCATGGTGTGTAGATCTTGCTATCTACCAGTTTGCCGACTATCTTGAAGAAACGTATGATGTCGAAGATGGTGTAGCTATGTTTAATAAAGGCGGATACAAACTATATATCACTGCTGATACCGACATCGAAAATCATCTCAGAGATACTTTTTCAGACTGGGAACATTTCCCCAAGTCTACTTCCATAAGCGCTAAAGGTAAACCCGAAATGATACAAGCCGGTCTGGCTGTCATGGACTACGAAGGTCATATTCTCGGTATCGCCGGTAATATAGGAGCTAAAGACGGAAATCTTATCTGGATAAATGAATATAGCAATAACAGACAACCGGGCTCTACTATCAAACCTGTAACAACATATGGATATGCTCTTGAAAATGACTATATCACATGGTCTTCAATGTTTTATGACACAGCCCTTCCGCCGGGTGTTGCCGCAGATACAGCATGGCCTAACAACTATGACGGAAAACCTACAGAAAACTACTACCCTGTAAGTTATTTTCTGCAACAATCTATAAATACACTTCCAGCGCAGATTGCACATAAATACGGACTTCAATCAATATATGACTTCGCTGTACAAAATTTAGGTTTACCGTTAGATCCAAAAAATGATCTTACTTATTCCTCACTTTGTGTAGGCGGATGCCACCAGAGTCCTACTCTTATAGACCTTGCAAATGCATACATACCATATGGAAACGGTGGTCTTTTCTATGAAGCAAGTATCATCGGAAAAGCTATTGATATGAAAACAGGTGCAACTATAATAGATAATATAAAACGTACAGGAGAACCTGTTATAAGTAAGGAAACTGCTTATGTCATGAATAAACTACTTCAGAACGTTATAACAAACGGAACAGGTCAGTCAGCCCAGCTTTCAAATACCACAGTTGCCGGGAAAACCGGTACAACTGAAAACTGGCGTGACATTACATTTGTCGGACTTACACCTGACTATGTATCTGCCCTATGGGTCGGATATCCTACAAGTGAAAACTGGGACTGGAGAGCCATTGAAGGTGCTGACTCAGCAAGTATATGGTATAATGTTTTCGGAACATATGCAGATGCTCATGCTTCCGGCAACCAGTTCCCCGAATGTGACACTGTAATATATGCAAGATACTGTTCTTCTACAGGATTGCTTGCAAATCCGGGTTGTCCGGGTTCAAAGTACGGATATTACAAATCTACAAACTGTGATTATTGTTATTCACATTAAAATAAAAATCAGGAGAAGTCTTCACGACTTCCCCTGATTTTTTATATTATCTTACTTATCAGCAGCCACAACCGCATCCACAGCCACCGCCGCAACCATTGTCACAGCCACCACAGCCACAGCCATTGTTTGAAATTGTGTTGCCACCGCAACCACAGCCACAACCGCAGAACATAAATAAAATAACAAGAATTATAATCCAGCAACAATTTCCATTCATAGTAAAACACTCCTGATATAAATTATATTTAAGACATTTGCTTTAAGGTTTTTATTCCTTATTGCGTTTGCCTTATATTTCATTATACGGAGATTTCAAAAAAGTGTTACAGTTTTTTATAAATTTATTTTCTGTCCATCTACGCTTATAACGGCACCGGGAAATTTCTTTTTTATTTCCTTTTCATACTGCATAGGTGTCGCCATAGCAGGACTGTAATGTGTCAGCCACAGTCTTTCAACTTCTGCGTCTTTTGCTATGCGGATCGCATCAGAAAAAAGCATATGACCTTTTTCTTTCATGCTCTGATCGTTTTCATCATCACCGTACATTCCTTCACAGATAAACAGATCAGAACGGAATGCAGCATCTGCAATTTCGTATATCGGTCTTGAATCAGTAGCATATGTAACCTTTACAGGCTTCCTGATACCATCGGTAACCATTTCGGTAGTAATCTCCTGGCCGTCTATTTCAATAGATTTACCGCTATGCAGTATGCTCCACATCTGCTTTGGTATTTTAAGTTCCTCAGCTTTTTGCGGATTGAATACAGGCTTTCTTGAAAATACAAATGAATATCCAAGACACGGAACAGTATGTTTTAATGGAAATGCTTTAACATCTATCATCTTATCTATTTCCGGAACTTTAAATTCATTAAGCTGATTTGTATAAAGTTCAGTTATCTTCAACTCATACGGAAGCTTACCGCATATGCAACAAAGTTTGTTTACTACCTCTCCAAGCCCCTTTGGACCATAAATGTACAAAGGAGTTTTTTTAGAATAATTTCCAAGCGACAACAACAATCCGGGCAGTCCTGAAATATGGTCTGCATGAAAATGTGTTATAAGTAAGGTTTCAAGTTTGCTCAGCTTACAGTCAGCTTCTGTAAGCGCTATCTGTGTCCCCTCACCGCAATCTATAAGAATCGCCTTTCCGTTATACTCCATATAACAGCAGGTAAGCCATCTGTTTTTCAGTGGCATCATGCCACCTGTACCTGCCAGACATATATCAACCATTGTTTTTTCCTCTCATATTAAAAAAATTATTTGAGTTCTATAATAGTTACACCATCTTCGCCTTCACCATATACGCCAAGACGATAACTTTTTACAACCGGTAATGTTTTCAGACGTGCGTGAACAGCTTTTCTGAGAACACCTGTACCCTTTCCGTGTATAACCGTTACAAGTGTCAGACCGGTCATAACTGCGTGATTTATAAACATCTCAACTTCCATAACGCCTTCATCGGACGCATATCCTCTTATATCAAGCTCCTGCTGAACCTGTCTTGAAGCAACATTTCTCTTTGGATTCATCGAAGCTTTGGCATTTCCTTTATTTTTTTGCTTTGTCTTATCTTTTTCAACAAGTCTTAATTCTGAAACATTCAGTTTCATTTTCATTATTCCTGCCTGAACAAAAACAAGCCCCTTTGAATCCTGATCCGTTACAACTGTTCCGTGCTGATTTGATGCAGGAATGAATACATAATCGCCTTTTTTAAGCGGTCTCGGTGGCTTGTACTTATCCTTTCGTTCAACAACAGGATTTGCTTTGTCGTACATATCATTAAGACTCTTTTTACTCAGACGTTCTGCGTCAGAAACCATATTTCCGAACTTGACTTTATCTTTTTGTTTTTTTATGGACTGAAGCTCATCAAGAAGTTCATTGGACTGTATCTTGGTATTTTCAATAATGTTCATTGAAATACTTCTTGCCTTTTCAAGTTCCTTTGCTTTAAGATTTTCGAGTTCATCAAGTTCTTTCTGAAGTTTCAGTGCATTTTCCTTTGCCTGAAGTCTTAAACGCTCAACTTCACGATTTTGTCTTTCGAGTTCTTTTCGTGCTTCTTCAAGCTTTTCTATAACATTTTCAAGCTGCATATTTTCAGCACTTACAAGTCTTTTAGCCTCGTCAATTACATCTTCAGGCATACCAAGTTTTTTACATATAGCAAAAGCATTGGACTTACCCGGTGAACCGGATATGATCTTGTAAGTAGGTGTCATAGCAGATACATCAAATTCACATGAAGCATTTTGTGTATCTTCAGTTTCTATCGCATAAACTTTTAGTTCCTGATAATGTGTTGTAACCATAAGTTTTGCGCCGTTTATCTTGAGTCGTTCTATAACAGAAACAGCAAGTGCCGCACCTTCAACAGGATCGGTTCCCGAACCAAGTTCATCAAGAAGTACAAGAGAACGGTCATTTGATTTTTCAATTATATTTATGACCTGATTTATATGTGATGAAAAAGTTGAAAGGTTCTGTTCAATACTCTGATTGTCGCCTATATCAACAAGTATATTTTCAAAAACAGATACTCTGCTTCCGTCTGCTGCAGGAATAAGAAGTCCGCACATAGTCATAAGCGTCAGAAGTCCTGTAGTTTTAAGTGATACCGTTTTACCGCCTGTATTTGGACCGGTGATGATAAGAGCGCTGTATTCCTCACCTATTGAAATATCGATCGGCACTACCTTTGCAGGATCAATAAGAGGGTGTCTTGCTTTTTTTAGTTCAATTACTCCGTCATCACTTACTACAGGTACAGTTGCTTTCATTTTTACTGCAAGACCTGATTTTGCAAAGTAAAGATTAAGAATAGTACATACACGCCAGTTTTCAGCTATACTGTCTGCATAGAGAGCACATTCGGCAGTAAGACTTTTTATTATTCTTTCAACTTCTTCCTGCTCCTGACTTTCGAGTATCTTTATATCATTATTGCAATCAACGACAGACATAGGTTCAATAAAAAACGTCTGACCTGTAGCAGATGTGTCATGTACAAGACCGGGGACAGCACCTTTGTATTCAGACTTTACAGGCAATACGAAACGTCCGTCACGCATTGTAACAACTGCTTCCTGAAGGCATTTTTGCATGGAAGATGATTTTATCATTTTATCAAGTGTAGAGCGAAGTTTTGCGCCTGTCTGTGCTATTTTCTTTCTTATAGATGAAAGTTCGGCACTTGCACCGTCTGATAACTCATTTTCAGATAAAATAGATGTTTCAAGTCTTGTAAGAAGCATATCATTTGGTATGAGCATTGAAAAAAGATAATCAAGATCTGTTTCGACTTCTTCACAATGTCTGTACCAGTCATACAAGGCTTTTGTCTGTTTTAGCATTCCGAGTATCTCAAGAAGATCTTTAAGCGAAAGACGTCCGCCTGACTTTGCGCGTCTCAGATGACCGTTTATATCTTTAAAGCTCATAAACGGAGGCGTTCCGAATCTTACTGAAAGTTCAAAGGCCTGCGATACTTTGTCTATCTCACGACGCACTTCTTCGCAGTCTGTCATAGGTGAGATCTCAAGTGCCATTTTTCTTGATGCTTCGTTTGAAGTTTCATTTGCAAGCATCTCAAGTATTTTATGTAATTCCAGTGTTTTAAAATAATTATCCATGTTTTCTCACTTTTCTATATAAAAAAATTTATTTTCAGATAATAGTTTTGTAAAAATCAAGTGTCTTAAATGTACGTCCTATATGCGAAGCAAGATATTTTTCAGATATCACTGACAAAAGTTTCATACTGTCTCCCGATAAATTAAATGCAAAAAGCCTGTCAAAATCAGAAAGCACTATGTGCCTTACCGCATGAAGAACAGACTCACCTATACAAATAATATCATTTCGTCCCTGACCGCCAAAACATTGTTCGCAGTAAATATTTCCGCTGTTTATAGCAAAATACATTTTGGGCGCTAAATAAACTCCACACCCTGAACAGCCGACTACATCGGGCATATGTCCGGTATCAGCGGCAAAGCGCAGTTCAAAAATACTTTTCAGAAGTTCATTGCTACGAGAGCCTTCTGACAGATAATGAAGAACATTAAGAAACAATCTCAGTACATCTTCGTTTCTTGTGTCGTCCGGAAACGAAGCGTATGAAATTATTTCCGAAAAATATGAAACAAGAGATAATTTCACGAGGTCTTCTCTTATAGGATAAAATATTTTTATCGGCTCGGCACTGTCAATATAATAACGACCACGCCGAGAACTTAATGAAAACTGCGAATAGGCATACAGCTGTGAGGCAGCGGCAAAAGTACAGGTAATACGTTTTACCCCTTTTGCCATAACCTCAATAAGACCGTTTTTATCTGTTAATATATCAAGAAACTTATCACTGTCTCCAGACTGACGCTCACGTATCACAATTCCCTTTAAAATGGTCATTGTCATCTTTACCACTTCCAAAATAACCTTTATATCTTAAATAATCTGATACTTTTCCGCTTTTTTCAAATTCATTCCATAAATCATTGTTCATAAAAAATACCCTCTTATTAAAAATATCTGTCTGATTAAATTATATCCTATATAATCAAAGATATTTATGGTATTTTTAACATAATTTAAAGGAAAAAAGTTATCAGTTATCCGAAAGTCCGAGTGTCCTGATTATTGCATCTCTGTTTCGCCAGTCCTCTTTTACTTTTACCCAGCACTGCAGATTTACTTTTATCTGGAAAAACTCCTCAAGTTCCTGTCGTGAAAGAGTTGCCGCACGCTTGAGCATACGTCCGCCCTTTCCGATTACGATGCCTTTATGAGACATCTTTTCACAATAAATAGTTGCATCAATATCAAGAAGATCCTTGTCCTCACGTTCTCTCATAGTTTCAACTGCAACAGCTATTCCATGAGGTACTTCGTCATCGAGCAGTTCAAGAAGCTTCTCTCTTATTATTTCACCGGCAATGATTTTTTCCGGCTGGTCTGTGATAGTATCTTCCGGAAAGAAATGAGGGCTTTCAACAGCAAGTGAAAGTGCTTTTTCACGAACTATATCAAGCCCGTCATTATTAAGTACACTTATAGGTATTATATCATCAAATTTAAACTCTGCACTAAGCTCTGCAATTGTTTTTGCAAGAACTGATTTGTCTTTAAGAAGATCTATTTTATTCAACAGCATGACAAGCGGTGTTCTTGATTTGCTTACAGAACGAAGCATTTCTTTTTCCTGCTCGCCTATCGGCTTTGTACAGTCTGCCATAAAGAAAACTGCATCTATATCAGACGAGGATTCTCTTACTGCTTTTAACATATACTCACTAAGCTTATTTTTAGCTTTGTGAAGTCCGGGAGTGTCTATGAAGATCAACTGTGTATCGTCCATATTTACCACACCGGTTATCTTGGTACGTGTTGTCTGACTCTTGCTGCTTACAGATGCTATTTTTTCTCCGATAAGAGCATTAAGCAGTGATGATTTTCCTGCGTTTGTTTTTCCTGCTATTGTAATAAAAACTGTTTTTGTCATTTAATAATCCTCTCTTACTGTGCAGCTTTTGAAATAAATGTAGCATCTCTGGAAATTCCGAGTTTTTCAAGAACAGCTTCTTCTTTTTCACGCATTATTCTTGCTTCAAGTGTGCTTGTTTCATGGTCGTAACCAAGAAGATGAAGCATAGAATGTACTGTAAGGAAACCGATCTCTCTTTCCAGTGAATGGCCGAAGTTTTCAGCTTGCTTTACAGCAGTTTCAAGTGAAATAACTATATCACCAAGCATAACCACGCCCTGTTCACTCTCATCAAAATTTCCGTTTTCGCAAAGAGGAAATGAAAGAACATCTGTAGATTTGTCTTTGTTACGGTATATTCTGTTAAGATTTCTTATTTCTTTATTGTTTATAAAAGATACGCTTACTTCTGTATCATGCTTGAACTTTTCAGTAATAAGAACAGCCTGACAACAACGTCTGATAAGTAATCTTATACCTACCGGAATCTTTACCTCCGACTGAGAATTTTTGATATAAACCTTTAGCTTTGCCATTTTTTATTTTTTCTTCCCTTCGTCAAAATATTTCTCATATGCTTTAATGATGTCCTGTACAAGTTTGTGTCTGACAACATCTTTGTCAGAAAATCTCTGAATAGAGATATCTTCAACATTTTTCAGGACTTTGGTTACTTCAACAAGACCTGATTTTTTACTTGATGGCAGGTCTATCTGTGTTACGTCGCCTGTTATAACCATCTTACTGTTATTTCCGAGACGAGTAAGGAACATCTTAATCTGTTCAGATGTAGTATTTTGTGCTTCATCGAGGATTATAAATGCATCATCGAGTGTTCTTCCTCTCATGTACGCAAGAGGTGCTACTTCGATAGTGCCTCTCTCCATGTGTTTCTGGAAGCTTTCAGCACCAAGCATATCAAACAATCCGTCATAAAGTGGTCTGAGATACGGGTCTACCTTTTCCTGAAGATCGCCCGGTAAAAATCCGAGACTTTCTCCGGCTTCAACAGCAGGACGTGTAAGGATTATCTTTGTTATCTCATGTGCCTTGAACGCTCTTACTGCCATAGCAACTGCAAGATAAGTCTTACCTGTACCGGCAGGTCCGATTCCTATGACGATAGTATTGTTTTTGATAGCGTCAACATATTTCTGCTGACCTACGGTTTTCGGGCGAACAACTTTTCCTGAAGTAGTAAGACATATACTGTCGGCTACAAGAGATTTTAACTCCTGCTCTGCTCCGTCTGCAACCATATTTGTAACATAACGGACTGCCTGTTCATTTATGTTTTCGCCTTTGCCGGCATATTCAAGCAATGCACGTATTGCCTGTTCAGCCTCATTGACTTTATCATCATTTCCTATGATCTTGATGTTGTTTCCACGGCTGATTATTACTACGCCATACTTCTTCTGAATTGTGTTAAGGTTTGAATCACAGTTTCCGAGTAACTCCTGAATCTGATCGCTGTTGTCAACGTTTATTATTTTTTCAGCCATAAATATCACTCTTTTCTTTTAATAAGTTGAATATTTTAAAAAAACACTTTCCCTATTATTATTATACCACAAAAGTCAATATTTTAAAAGTATTTATACTAAAATTAATTTATACTAAAACATAATTTTTTTAATATAATTTTCTGTCATTTTCCACAAAAGTTAATTATAAAATTTTGTTTTGTGTGTTATCTGCCGAGTGTTTCTTCTATCGAACTGTCACCGTATGTAATTCCGTTGCAATTGTAATAATCCCACTTATCATCGGGGTTATCCACAGAAATCAGCTCTCCGTCCTCATATGCTATATAATTGTTCCATACAGTTTCCGTACAGTTCCAGGAGTTTAAAAAATACATTTTTTTACCCTGCGAATTTATCGGTGTGTCCATATATGCCTTATTATTATAGATATATGCGTTCTGTCCCCAGCCTTCTACAAGACGGTTCATTTCAAAGGCACGGTTTACATTTGTACAGCCGTTACGATAACCTGTGTTGTTTCTTAGTATGCAGTCGTTTCCTTTCATATCTACAAAACTGTCAGCATAATTTTCTCCGCTCATTCCTGTTCCGTCAAAAGTGCACCCTTCGATTATCGTGCCTGTTGTGTACTCCTTGACATCAACGTGTTCAGCTGTAACATTCGGTCCAAGACGGCAGTTGCGTATAGTGTTGTAATCGCAGTTGAAACCGTAACCTGTAATGGATTTTGAACTTCCGACATAAACCGCCTCGCCGTATGAAGGGTGGGTAAGCCCTGTATCATGCACATAACAGGATTCTACAATACAGTAAGAACTGTCATCTCTCAGATGTATTCCCTCCTGACCGATATTGCGCACTTCGCAGTTAATTATCTTAGTATAGCAGGAATTATCAACAATAATACCTTTCCCTGCATTTTCAGCTACTATATCCCTGACAATCCAGTGATCTCCGAGAATAGTAAGGACATAATTTTTACTTACCTCTATCCCGGACAAAACAGCCGGATCATTCGGATTTTCCGACCTTAAAGTTATAGGCTTATCCTCAGTGCCGTCAGCTTCTCCGACAAACAAACGCCCTTTTGGAGTCGAACCCTCGTATACATATTTTCCGGGTGCAAGAACTATATCATCTCCCGGTTTCGCCTGTGAAAGCGCTTCTTTCAGTTCCGCAATATCTGTAACATATATACTGTTTGCTGTAGTCGCCAAAATAAGTTTCTCCTTCATACAGCACAAATCAGCGATATTAACTATTCCGTCCCCCGAAAAATCACACTGTCCTTTATCAAGTGTTTTTTCAGTACCAAAAAGATATCCTGTCATCATCACGATATCCACCACATCAAAATCTCCGTCCGAATCAAGGTCTCCGCTTACCGCACTTACAGCAGATACATCGTCTGCTATATTCCCCTGCACAAATGACGGCTGTAAAAACATACCCGCCAAAATTCCTGTCAATATTATTTTCTTTTTCATATTATAGCCCCCTAATCATATTATGATACTTTAATGATACCATATTGAAAAAAACATTACAATACAATATACATTTTTCTAAAAAACATATTTAATTTTAATATAATCATGCCGATACATATATAGGGATAATAGACTAAAATGAAAAACAGGAGGACATTTATAATGGTAATACAGCGTGGTTTCAGGGATAAGATTGAAAAATATTTTAACCCAAACGAAGACATAACAGTTGAGGTAAAGATATCCGGCGGTTCTGTTTATGATTTTTGTTGTTTTGGTGTAGATGAAAACAACAAGCTTTCTGATGACAGATATATGGTTTTCTTTAATCAGCATTCATCACCCGGTAATGAGATTAGCTACACTCCTATAAATAACGGAGCAAATTTTAAAGTTTCGCTTTACTCATTGCCACAAACAATAAACAAACTTGTATTTACAGCAAATATAGACGGCAACGGAAATATGGGACAGATAAATTCTTTTGATATAAATCTTTCTCAAAACGGAAATACTGTAATGTCATTCTCACTGCCCGGAAGTGAATTTTATAATGAAAAAGCAATAATCGGCGCAGAGATCTATAAAAAGGATATATGGAGAATTGCCTTTGTTGCAAGCGGTTTCAACGGCGGTTTAAGCGATTTACTAAAATCATTTGGCGGAGAAGAAATTTCCGAAAAAAATACACCTGCTCCTGCACCGACTCCCGTTATAAATCAGCAAAGAACGATGCAGCCTATTCCTCCCAAACCTGTAGTTCCCGATACACCCAAACCGGCTGAAAACATTCCTAAAAAAGTGGAACTCAGAAAAGGTCAGAAAATCAATCTTGCTAAAAAGGGTTCTGAACTTGGTGAAGTAATAATCAATCTAAACTGGAATCAGCGTCAGAAAAAAAGTTTCTTCTTCGGAAACACTTCCATAGACCTCGATCTTGGCTGTCTTTTTGAACTTAAAAACGGTGCAAAAGGCTGTATACAGGCACTCGGAAGAACATTCGGAAGTTATTCGCAATTACCTTACATAATGCTTGACGGCGATGACAGAACAGGTGCTGTAGCAGGCGGTGAAAATATACGTATAAACGGACGACACATCTCCGAAATAAAACGAATACTTGTCTACACATTTATTTATGAAGGTGCGGCAAACTGGAAAGAAGCCGATGGTGTAGTAACAATAAAATGTCCGGGAAGTCAGGAAGTAGTTGTAAGAATGGACGAATACGGCTCACTTCAGAAAATGTGCGTAATTGCACTGCTTGAAAACGTAAATGACGATACTTTCTGCATTGAAAAACTGATACAGTTCTGCAACGGTCACAGAGAAATGGACAGAATGTTCAACTGGGGACTTCGTTGGTCGTATGGGACTAAATGATCTTATATTTTCGAGATTTTTTAGTATACACCAAATCTTTGTATAGATAAAGGGTGCTTGATCTTAGCATCATTGTTTTTTGTAGACTTGATTATTATGATTAAATTTTGTAAAGGAATATTATAAATTATGAAAACACAAAAAATAATTGCAGCAATTCTTGCATGTACATTTATATGTACAGATTCATTTTCAAAAGAAGCAGACTATCGTTCCTGTTCTTTTATCACGGCATCGGCGGCTATCGAAAAAATTGGAACATACAAAAACATTACTTGGGAACTTGACGATGAAGGAACGCTTACAATAAGCGGAAGTGGCGAAATATCCGAATATAGCACACTTCCTAAAGAAAAAGTAAAGAAAGTTATTATAGGTAAAGGTATAACAAGTATTGGCATTGATGCATTCAGTAATTGTTCCGGCTTAACATCAATAACAATACCGGATAGCGTTACAAACATTGGTTATGATGCGTTTTACAGTTGTTCTAGCTTAACATCAATAACAATACCAGATAGTGTCTCATACATTGGTTCTTACGCATTTAACGGTTGTTCTAGCTTAACATCAATAACAATACCAGATAGTGTTTCAAACATTAATTCTTACGCATTTAGGGGTTGTTCCAGCTTAACTTCAATAACAATACCAGATGGTGTTACAAACATTGGTTATAACGCGTTTCACAGTTGTTCTAGCTTAACATCAATAACAATGCCAGACAGTGTCACAGACATTGATTCTGGCGCATTTAGGGGTTGTTCCAGCTTAACTTCAATAACAATACCAGATAGTGTCACAAACATTGGTTCTTTCGCGTTTGACAGTTGTTCTGGCTTAACTTCAATAACAATACCAGATAGTGTCTCAGACATTGGTGATAGCGCATTTGCATATTGTTCTGGCTTAACTTCAATAACAATACCAGATAGTGTCTCAGACATTGGTGTTGGCACATTTAGCGGTTGTTCTGGCTTAACTTCAATAACAATACCAGATAGTGTCTCAGACATTGGTTCTTACGCGTTTCACAGTTGTTCTAGCTTAACATCAATAACAATACCAGATAGTGTCACAAACATTAGTATGGGTGCATTTCAGTCTACACCATGGCTTAAAGAAAAAAGAGTAAATAATCCGCTTGTAATTGTAAATAAAATATTGATAGATGGAACAACCTGTGAAGGTGATGTAATAATCCCGAATGGTGTTACAAGTATTGGTGATTGGATGTTTGGAGATTGTATAAAACTAACTTCAATAACAATCCCTGATAGTGTTACAAGCATTGGTGATTATGCTTTTTACAATTGCGAAAGCTTAACATCAATAACACTACCAGATAGCATTACAAGTATCGAGACTTCTGCATTTTACGATTGTAAAAGCTTAACATCAATAACAATAACAAACCCCGAATGTGAAATATTTGATTGTGAAAACACTATTTCTAATACAGCAACAATTTACGGTTATACTAATTCAACAGCTGAAGCCTATGCTGAAAAATATCAGAAGAAATTTGTATCATTAGGCGACAAGCCTATCACAACAGAAACTGTTTACGGTGACGTTGATAACAACGGAGTTGTAAATGCAAGAGACCTTATGAAACTTAAGAAGCACCTACTTCTCATTGTTGGTACAGAAGAAGTTCCAAACGGCGATCTCAACAAGGATAGCAAGATCGACGCCGATGACATGGTAAAACTTGTTCAACTCCTTCTTGAAGTCTGATAAATTCAAAAAACACACTCAAACCAAAAATCTGAGTGTGTTTTTTTATTGAATTAATTTAATTTTCAAACAAACTTTTTATACCCTTACAAAGTTCTGCCTTATCGCTGTTTTATCACAAAACTAATATTTCTGAAGTAATACCGTTGAATAACGCCAAAACAATAAAAGAAATTTGGTAAATTTATTTGGCTTTTTCTTATAGAATAAAAAAAGTTCAAATCCGATAAATAAATTAAAAACTCTAAGTTTTCTATATATTTCTCTAAAAATAAACATGATTATTTTTTCTCCTATTACCGCAAAAATTCTTTCATGACAAACAGTGCTTTTTATATATTCAAAACAAGCAGAAACTTTTCAGATAAATTCATTCAAAATATATCAATTATTACATCTCGTGATGACAAGTTCTTGCAATAACGTCAAGCTGCTGTTCACGGCTAAGGTCTATAAACTTTACAGCATATCCTGATACACGAATAGTAAAGTTTGCATACTCTTCTTTTTCAGGGTGTTCCATAGCGTCTATAAGTTTTTCCTTGCCAAATACATTTACGTTAAGGTGGTGTGCACCCTTTGTAAAGTAACCATCAAGTACATTTACGAGATTTGTCACCCGTTCGTTTTCGTCGTGGCCAAGTGCGTCCGGGTTGATAGTCTGAGTATTTGAAATACCGTCAAGTGCCCATTCGTAAGGAAGTTTTGCAACAGAGTTAAGTGAAGCAAGCAAGCCGTTCTGTTCTGCACCGTAAGATGGATTTGCACCAGGTGCAAGAGGTTCTCCTGCTTTTCTTCCGTCAGGAAGTGAAGCTGTTGCTTTTCCGTATACAACGTTTGAAGTGATAGTAAGAATAGATGTTGTTGCCTCACTGTCACGATATGTGTGGCACTGCTTTATCTTGTGAAGGAATGTCTTGAGGAGCCACACAGCTATTTCATCAGCTCTGTCATCATCATTACCGTAACGTGGGAAATCACCTGTAGTTTCAAAATCAACTACCATACCGCTCTCATCACGTATAGTTCTTACTTTTGCATATTTTATCGCACTGAGTGAGTCAACAACGTGTGAAAATCCTGCAATACCTGTAGCAAAAGTACGTCTTACATCTGTATCTATAAGCGCCATTTCAGCTGCTTCGTAATTATATTTGTCATGCATATAGTGTATGAGGTTGAGTGTATGAACATAAACACTTGCAAGCCAGCTCATCATAGCGTCGTATTTCTGCATAACCTCATCATAGTCAAGATATTCTGAAGTTATAGGAACGAACTTAGGGCCTACCTGTGCTCTTGTCTTAGCGTCAATACCACCGTTTATTGCATAAAGGAGACACTTTGCAAGATTTGCTCTCGCACCGAAGAACTGCATTTCCTTACCTGTCTGAGTAGCAGAAACGCAACAGCATATTGCATAGTCATCGCCCCATACAGGTCTCATAACTTCATCGTTCTCATACTGGATAGAACTTGTACGCACTGAAATAGCTGCAGCATAACGCTTGAATCCGTCAGGGAGATTTTTAGAATAAAGAACTGTCAGGTTAGGCTCCGGTGATGGTCCCATGTTTTCAAGTGTATGAAGGAAACGGAAATCATTTTTTGTTACCATATGGCGTCCGTCTATTCCCTTACCTGCTACGCTGAGTGTTGCCCATACAGGATCTCCTGAGAACAACTCATTGTATGAAGGAATACGTGCAAACTTAACCATACGGAACTTCATTACCATATGGTCAATAAGTTCCTGAGCTTCTGTTTCTGTAATTGTACCGTTTTCAAGATCACGCTGGATATAAATATCAAGGAATGTTGAAACACGTCCAACACTCATTGCTGCGCCGTTCTGTGTCTTTATAGCTGCAAGGTAACCGAAGTAAAGCCACTGGCAAGCCTCTTTTGCATTTGTTGCAGGTTCAGAAATATCAAAGCCATATGACAATGCCATTTCTTTCATTTCTTTAAGAGCTCTTATCTGCATAGCGATCTCTTCACGCTGACGTATAACGTCATCACGCATCTTTCCGTTACCGCAGTTATCAAGGTCTTCCTGCTTTTTCTCTACAAGTCTGTCAATACCATAAAGAGCTATTCTTCTGTAATCGCCTACAATACGGCCTCTGCCGTATGTATCAGGAAGTCCTGTAACTATTTTATTTTTTCTGACTGCACGCATTTCAGGTGTGTAGGCATCAAAAACACCCTGGTTATGAGTCTTGTGATATTCTGTAAATATTTTATGAAGCATTGGGTCAGGTGTATAACCATATGTTTTACAAGCTTCTTCTGCCATTTTTATTCCACCATAAGGCATAAATGCTCTTTTAAGTGGCTTGTCTGTCTGCAGTCCGACTACTTTTTCAAGATTTTTAAGTTCTGAATCTATATATCCAGGTTCATGAGATGTTATTCCGGATACTATATGTGTATCCATATCGAGCACGCCGCCCTTTGAACGTTCCTCTTTCTGCAATTCCTGAAGTCTGCCCCAGAGCTTGTCTGTTGCTTCTGTAGGACCAGCAAGAAAACTCTCGTCACCGTCATAAGGCGTATAGTTATCCTGGATAAAACTACGGGTATCGATTTCCTCGCGCCATTTTGTACCCTTAAATCCATTCCACTGTTTGTAATCAGTCATTAAAATAATACCTCCATAATTACTAGTCGTAAGCGGCTACTCTTATTAAAACTTTCCTCCCAAAATACCCTTAATCCTTTGCTATCCGTTATTCAAAACATTTACGGACAGACTTTTCAAGCAATCCAATCAAATTTTCCTCAAAGTAAGATAAATAATTCTTCATGATATTTTAGCTGATTTTTTAACTTTTAATCACAAACGTAAAAAGATTGTTATTTTCGCAACAATCTTTGTTGCACTTAACCGAATTATTTTATCTACCACATACATTTTAACATTATAATCGAAAATAGTCAACTGTAACAATCTACATATTTCCTAACCAATTCAATCAGGAATTGAATAATAATGTCTACTTTATTTCAAATGACTTTTAATTAACACTTTTATATAGTTATTGTAAACAAAAAAACAGAGCGAAAACGGCTTATAACTGTCCGTCTTCGCTCCTGATAATAAAAAAATTTTTTTTATTTTTTATTTGATGTATGAACGCTTATTCTGTTTAAAGCACGCTGAAGTTTTAATTCGGCATATGCAATTTCCTTATTACTTTCAGCAGCATTTATCTTTTCACGAGCTTCGTCGGCTGAACGGTTTGCCCAGTCTATATCGATCTCATCAGCCCACTCTATAGCTTCGGCTATAATGGTTGTTTTGTTTTCAGATACCTTTACAACACCTGATGATATAGCAGCAACCTTATAATTACCGTCTGTCATTATCTTTACTGCTCCCGAAGGAAGTGCACCTACAAAATTTTCATGTTTTGCAAGTATACCCATATCACCCTCGGTAGTTCTTACGATAAGACGTTCTGCCTGCCCGTCAAAAAATATCTTGTCAGGCGTTATTATCTGCAAGTTGAATGATGCCATTACTCATCACCCTTTTTCGCTTTCTCTACAGCTTCGTCTATTGTTCCGACAAAGAGGAATGCCGATTCAGGAAGGTCATCATGCATACCTTCAATAATTTCACTGAAGCCTCTTATAGTTTCTCTGATAGGTACATACTTACCTTGCATACCTGTAAACTGTTCAGCAACCGAGAAAGGCTGAGAAAGGAATCTCTGTACCTTTCTTGCTCTGTTTACCACGAGTTTATCTTCGTCTGAAAGTTCGTCCATACCCATGATCGCAATTATATCCTGAAGCTCACGATATCTCTGAAGTATAGACTGTACCTTTCTTGCAACTTCATAATGTTCCTGTCCGACTATTTCCGGAGTAAGTATTCTTGATGTACTTTCAAGCGGATCAACCGCAGGATATATACCGAGTGATGATATCTGTCTCGAAAGAACTGTTGTTGCATCAAGATGAGCAAATGTTGTTGCAGGCGCAGGGTCTGTAAGGTCATCGGCAGGAACATAAACAGCCTGTACCGATGTAATAGAACCTTTGTTTGTTGATGTGATTCTTTCCTGTAAAGCACCCATTTCAGTTGCAAGTGTCGGCTGATATCCAACCGCTGACGGCATACGTCCAAGAAGTGCGGAAACTTCTGAACCTGCCTGAGTAAATCTGAAAATGTTGTCAATAAACAGAAGAACGTCCTGTCCTTCAACATCTCTGAAATATTCAGCCATAGTAAGACCCGAAAGTCCGACACGCATTCTTGCTCCCGGCGGTTCATTCATCTGACCGTAAACAAGAACTGTTTTGTCGATAACGCCACTTTCGGTCATTTCGTTGTAAAGGTCATTACCTTCACGGGTTCTTTCACCAACACCTGTAAATACAGAAATACCACCGTGCTGATTTGCAACGTTATTTATAAGTTCCTGGATAAGAACAGTCTTACCAACGCCGGCACCACCGAACAAACCGATCTTACCACCCTTGAGGTACGGAGCTATAAGGTCTATAACTTTGATACCTGTTTCGAGAACTTCAGAAGCTGCTGTCTGTTCTTCATAACTTGGCGCTTCACGATGTATAGGCCATTTTTCCTGAGTTTCCGGAGCCGGTTTTTCATCAACCGGTTCACCAAGAAGATTGAAAATACGGCCAAGTGTTTCACGTCCTACCGGTACTTTTATAGGGGTGCCTGTATCAACAGCAGGCATACCTCTTACAAGACCGTCTGTAGTACTCATGGCGATACACCTTACTACATCATCGCCTATGTGCTGGGCAACTTCTACTGTAAGCTTTACGCCATTATTATCAATTTCTATAGCATTTAGCAATCGTGGCAGGCTTTCTTTCGGAAAGCTTATATCAACTACAGCACCGATTACCTGTACTATTTTTCCTATATTCTGCATAGTTATTAGCCATTCCTTTCAATTTTTTCAGGCTTTTACTCCTGAACATTTGCACCGCCGACTATTTCCGTAATTTCCTGTGTAATAGTAGACTGACGTGCTCTGTTATAGAGAAGCGACAACTCGTCTATCATCTCTGTAGCATTATCAGAAGCATTTTCCATTGCAATTCTTCTGGCCGCCTGCTCTGATGCAAATGAATCAGCAATCGAACCATAAAGTACTCCTGCAATGTATTGTGGCATTATCAGTTCAAAAAGAGCTTCCGGTGCCGGTTCATATGATGTATGAAGCTTTTTAGCCACCTTTTCCTCAGGCTTTTCAAGAGGAATTATACTTTTATGTTTTGCCAACTGTACAAGTGGTGAAACATAGTCTGTATATATAAGCTCTACTCTGTCTGTATTGCCGTTTTTAAAAGCAGCCATTATTTTGCTGCCGATTTCTTTAGCAGAATTCATACGTATATTTTCAGCGATATTTTCATACTTTGCAACAACTTTGTATCCGCGTTTTGTAAAATATTCTACCGCTTTTTTTCCTATAGGGATAACAACTACTTCATATTCCTTTGCTGTCTGGTCTATTTTTTGCTGTGCAAGTTTTAAAACATTTGCGTTATAACCGCCGGCAAGACCTCTGTCTCCGGCTATAACAACAAACATAACTGTTTTTACCTGTCTGCCTGAAAAATAAATCGACTTAAAAGTATCATTCTCATCTGTTATTTCCCACATAGTATCGTACAATGCATCAAAAAACAGCTTCGCACTATCTGCCTTGTCCCTCGCTTTTCTAAGCTTTGAGGAAGCAACAAGTTCCATAGCCTTTGTTATCTGCATGGTACTCTTTACACTTTTGATTCTTCGCTTTATATCTTTCATATTAGCCGAAGCCATTATCTGTCACCTCCAAAATAACAGCAGATTATTTATCAGCCATGTATTTTTTCACAAATGTACTTAATACATCTTTAAGTGTTTCTTCGTTTTCCTTAGTAAGTTCACCGGTTTCAGATATTGACTTTGTAATATCCGGATATGATTCTTCTACAAATTTGTTTAACTCAGCTTCAAAATCAGCTATATATTCAAGCGGTATTTCCTTGAGATAATTGTTTACTACAGCGTAAATAATTATAACCTGATTTTCTACCGGAACAGGCGAATTTTTACCCTGTTTGAGAACTTCAACTATACGTTCACCTTTTTCAAGACGGTCTTTTGTATCCTGATCGAGATCAGAACCAAACTGTGAAAATGACTGGAGCTCTCTGTACTGCGAATATAAAAGTTTAAGTGATGAAGAAACTTTTTTCATCGCTTTTATCTGAGCGGCACTTCCTACTCGTGATACAGATATACCCGGGTTTACCGCAGGTCTTATACCTGAATTGAAAAGGTCTGTTTCAAGGAATATCTGACCGTCTGTAATAGAAATTACATTTGTCGGGATATATGCCGAAACGTCGCCTGCCTGTGTTTCGATAATAGGAAGCGCTGTAAGTGTTCCGCCACCGAAGTTTTCATTAAGACTGCATGCACGTTCAAGCAATCTTGAATGCAGGTAAAATACATCACCAGGATATGCTTCACGACCCGGAGGACGTTTAAGGAGAAGGGAAAGTGCTCGGTAAGCAACAGCGTGCTTGGAAAGATCGTCATATATACAGAGAACATCTTTACCCTTGTTCATAAAGTATTCGCCGATAGTAACACCCGAATATGGTGCTATATACTGCAAAGGTGCAAGTTCAGACGCTGAAGCAGCAACAACTATAGTGTAGTCCATTGCACCGGCTTTAGTAAGTGTTTCAACTACATTTGCAACAGTAGATCTTTTCTGACCTATTGCTACATAGATACATATAACATCTTTGCCCTTCTGATTTACGATAGTATCAAGTGCAATAGTAGTTTTTCCTGTCTGTCTGTCACCGATTATAAGTTCACGCTGACCTCTTCCGATAGGGATCATGGAGTCAATTGCCTTGATACCTGTCTGTAATGGCTTGTGAACTGATTTTCTTGTGATGATACCCGGAGCGATCTTTTCGATAGGAGCTGTTTCCTTTGTTACAAGAGCGCCTTTTCCGTCTATAGGCTGTCCTAAAGCATTTACTACTCTTCCGAGCAAATCATCACCTACCGGAACAGATACGATCTTTCCGGTTCTCTTTACTGTAGAACCTTCTTTTATCTCTGAGTCAGAGCCTAACATTACCGCACCTACAAAATCTCTTTCGAGATTGAGCGCCATACCGTATACTCCGCCTTCAAATTCAAGAAGTTCGTTGGACATACAATTGTCCAGTCCATGAATATTTGCAATACCGTCACCAACAGTAACTACTGTTCCGACATCTGTCAGAACTATCTTATTTTTGTAGTTTTTCACCTGTTCTTTGATGATACCGGTAATTTCATCTGGGCGTAAACTCAATCAATACACCTTCTTTTTATTATTTTTACATTCTCATTTCAACTGTGTTTCTTCTGAGTTCTTCAAGTTTTGAACGCACACTGTTGTCAATTCGTTTATTATCATACTCGATAATCATTCCGTCTATAATTGACGGATCAGTCTTTTCGGTAAGTAAAATAGTCTTTTTAAGACTACCCTCAAGTTTTTTTATCAACTTTTCCCTGAGATTTTCTGTGAGCGGAATACTTGTTATAACCAATACATCGGCTATATTTTTGTATTCGTTGTATTTTGCATTAAACACATCGGTTATCTCTGTAAAATACCCTGCTCTGCCCTTATCGCACAAAAGACACAAATAATCATACACCAGTCCGTTATCTTCAAATATTTTTGATACAACGGATATTTTCTCTTCGCTTGTTATGAGCGGAGCTGAAAGCAGACTCACGAGATCAGGGTGATCTCTGAAAACACCGGCGATCTCGTTGAGATTTTTATAGATGCTGTCATCGTCACCACTTTCAAGATACAGCTCAAACAAAGCATTTGCATAAACCTTTGCTACTTCTGCTGCCATACATCATCACCCACATTTTCAATAAAATCATTGATCAATGCTTCATGATCTGCCTGATTGATTTCTTTTTTAATGATCTTTTCAGCCATCATAGCTGCAATTCCTGAGATTTCGTTCATCATTTCATTCATAGTACGCTGTCTTTCGTGTTCAATATCATCATTAGCACGAGAGATGATACTATTTGCTTCAGCCTTGGCATTGCTGATGATCTCATCAGAATGTACCTGAGCCTTCTTGGTAGCATTTTTAACTATTTCAGCTGATTCGTCCTTAGCCTTTGCCATAAGTTCTGTGTAATCAGCTTCAAGTGCCTTTGCTTTTTCCTTCGCCTTATCAGCTTCTTCATATGTTTTTGTAACATCAGCCTGACGTTCTTCAAGTATCTTATTTACTCTGCCAAAAAGGAAATGCTTTACTACAAGAAACAAAATCAAGGTGTTTAGCAGTGTTAATACAATTGTACCTGTGTCAATTGATAAAAAATCAAGCATATTGTCAACACCCTTTCAGTTTAATGATTAAAGTTTTCCTATGAGCGGATTTGCAAACAAGAGAACAAGTGCAATAAGAAGACCATAAATACCTGTTGATTCGGCAACAGCACAACCGATAAACATTGTTCTTGTTACAGCACCTGATTGTTCAGGCTGACGTCCTATAGTTTCACACGCTTTACCTACTGCGTAACCTTCACCTATACCAGGGCCTATACCTGCAATTGCTGCAAGACCTGCACCTATTGCTGAAGCTGCTAAAACTATTGCTTTTTCCATAATATACTCCTATTCTCCGCAACAAAAAATTATTTTTTCATTTGTTATTATACTTTGCGGTAATACAATAACTGTTTTGTTATCAATTTTCCGGTTCAGGATAAGCTGAACCTACATTTGCCATCGTTAGCATCGTGAAAACAAATGCCTGCATAAATCCGGTAAACAAATCAAAGTATACCGATAAAACAGCCGGAACACCTATAGTGAATATCGGAAAATCCAGTCCTATTGCATTTGACACCATCGTAAGTGCAAAATACAGAAGCTGTGTTATAACAATACCACTTGCGATATTACCAAAGTGACGGATACTCATAGAAACCGGAGTAGCCACCTCACTGATAACATTTATGGGGGTAAGAACTATTATAGGTTTTGTAAAACCGATAAGATATCCTCCGAGTCCGTCGTTTTTGATTTTTGCGTGTATTATCATAACGAAGGTGATAAGTGCCCATGCAAGAGTAGTGCTGTAATCACCTGTTACAGGTCGCAAACCAAGTAAACTTATCAGGCTTCCGCATATTGAAAACATAAATATCGTTGCCATATACGGTGTGTACCGCAGATTTATCGAACCCATTGAGTCTTTTACCATATTTGTGAAAATCTGCACTATCCACTCTGCTACTATCTGTTTTTTGCTCGGATTTGTCTTAGACATATTATGAGTCATAAACAAAATAAGCCCGGTAATAACAGCTATAACACACCAGCTCAGAATTACTGTTTCCGTAACATTTAGCCCGAATATTCTGAATGCTACTTTAGGTCCTGTTATGTTTACCTCTTTTAAACCCACTGGTTATCCCTCCTTTTTAGAAAAAATCACTGCTTTTACCGGATATATAAGTTTGGGGTAAAATAGCGGTATGATCGTACAAGGAAAACTTATAGATTTTATTTTCAGCGCAAGCACCAGAAACACTCCCAGAAATAAAAATCTGAGTATGTAATAAAAAACAGCCTTCTTACTGCCGTTTTTACTTCCTGCCAACGCACCTCTTGCTGCGTCCTGCACACTAAGAGCAATAAAAAACAAATCAGCCGCAAGCAATATTGTTCCAAGAAGAAAACCAAAAACTGCATCAGATACATTGATGTAAAATGATGCAATAATTATTCCTGCAACATCAATAAATGCAGAACACCGGATAATAAACATTATTTCCTTTAAAAGCTCTTTATTTACCAAAATAAACCTACCCTCCTTAAAAAGCTTATGTATATTATAACATATTTGATTTAAAAATCAAACCCCCACAGAGTATTTTTTCATAAAAAATTACTTTTTCCCGAGAAAATAAAATGTAAAATAAGTAATTTCAATCCTTTTTATGAGTATATATTTCAATAAATACTTTTTTTACATTTCAACTCTTTTAAAAATAAAGTTTTGAAAAAATTATTGACACAAATTAAATTATATAATATACTTTATATGATGACCTTGTTATTTGATCTTTACAAGGTTTGATTTTTTTAATTTACTCAGGAGGAAAAATAAATGAAAATTGAAACAAAATGTCTGCATGAAGGATATACTCCTAAAAATGGCGAACCAAGAGTTGTACCGATAGTTCAGAGCACAACATACAGCTTTGATTCAACAGAGCATATCGCCGGTCTTTTCGACATGCCTACAGAGTATATGTACTCACGCTTTGCAAATCCTACAGTTGACGCTGTTGAGAAAAAAATCGCTGCTCTTGAAGGCGGTGTTGGCGCAATGTGTACTTCAAGCGGACAGGCAGCTTCGCTTATTTCAATTTTAAATATATGCAACGCAGGTGACAGCTTTATCTCGGCCGCTACAATATACGGCGGTACAGTAAACCTTTTTGCTGTTACTTTAAAGAGATTTGGAATAGAATGTATCTTTGTTGACGCTGACGCTTCCGAAGAGGAACTTCAGAAAGCTGTAAAACCGAACACTCGTGCTGTTTTCGGTGAAACACTTGCAAACCCGGCTATAAAAGTTCTTGATATCGAAAAACTTGCAAGATTTGCACACAAGAACAATATGCCTCTTATCATAGACAACACATTCCCTACACCTATTCTTTGCAGACCTATCGAATTTGGTGCTGATATCGTTATCCACTCCACAACAAAATACATGGACGGACACGCTGTACAGGGTGGCGGTGTTATTGTTGACGGCGGTAAATTTGATTGGGCAAACGGAAAATATCCTGAATTTACTGAACCTGATGAAAGCTACCATGGCGTAAGCTATACAAAAGAATTTGGAAATATGGCATATATCATAAAAGCAAGAATGCAGCTTATGCGTGACTTCGGTTGCTATCCTGCAGCTAATTCTGCTTTCCTTCTTAACCTTGGTCTTGAAACTCTCCATGTAAGAATGAAGAGATACTGTGAAAACGCCGAGAAGGTTTGTGCATATCTTGAAACTCATGAAAAAGTTCAGTCTGTAAACTATCCTACAGCAAAGGGCAACGCTAATGCCGAACTTGCCAAGAAATATCTCCCTGATGGCTGCAGTGGTGTTATCACATTCAATATCAAAGGCGGAAAGGCAAATGCTATAAAGTTTATGGACAGTCTTAAACTTGCTACAAACTGTGTTCACGTTGCTGATATAAGAACCTGCGTTCTTCACCCTGCAAGCGCAACACACAGACAGCTCACTGACGAACAGCTTGTTGCCGCAGGTATAGATTCCGGCATGATCAGACTTTCTGTTGGTCTTGAAAATGTTGATGATATCATCGCAGACATTGAACAGGCATTTGCCGCTGTTTAATATGATACACAACAAAGTTTATATAATACGTTATAAACAATAAAAATACGACTGTTATGATTTTCCTTTTTTCATAACAGTCGTTTGTTTTTTTATTAATATCCGTTAAGCCCAAGCTCTATCATGCGGGATTTGTAGTCGATAAATGAATAGTCTCTGTCAACTATTTCAGGAATTCCCGGCACTCTTCCTGTGTGAGAATACTGCCACATGGTACATTCCACGTCAGGTGTTGTAACACTGAGATTTGCATACCAGAAATCATATTTTTCCGTTATACGCTCTATTTCAAGATAGCGGTTCGGAAAGTCCTTGTTTGAATAAACCATAGGATAATAATTATGTTCGGCAATGATATCAAGAAATGCAATTATTGCATCTGTTGCGGCTTTTCTGTCTGTAGCCAATGGATTGTTGTTATCAAGAGTACGATATTCAAAATCATATACTACAGGATATTCCAGTTTGTAATTTGTCATAACTGTTTTACAAGCCATTGCTTCAAGTTTTGCCTGTTCTACAGTTCTTGCATTTGCAAACCAGTATATACCACACTGCACACCGGCTTTTTTTGCACCCTCTATATTTCTGAAAAAAGTTTCTTCTATACTGAGACCTTCGCCTGCTTTTATCATAACAAAATCTATACCGGCTTCTTTTACAGTATTCCAGTCAATAACACCCTGCCACTTTGAAACGTCTATACCATTAAAGCATGAAATATCTTCACCTATAAAAATATCGCTTTCTGCTTTTAATATGTACTTGTTTATATCAGGAAAATCAGAAACCGTTGAACCTATATCCGTCACTCCTGCCGCTACTCTCCAGTTTGTAACCGGAAATGTTGTTCTTTCACCAAGCTTGTACTGCTTGACGTATATCTTATCCATAACATTTACTTTTCCGTCGCCGTTAAAATCTCCATGTATAACCGTTACATCTGCATCAACTTTCTCGTTCTCCATTTTTAACGGCTGTACACACATCATCAGCAAACAAAAGCCCAAAATACTTTTTTTAATAAACTTATACTTTCCCATGGTCTCATATTCCATTCTCTTAATTATTCCCCAAAAAAACAAGGAACAGCATACTCTGTTGTTCCTTGTTTTATTTTTAATAGCCCAATTTTTCGCCTACTATTATAACCTTTATTCTGTTTTTAATACGCTGATGAGCTGAGATCAGGTAATTACAGCATATTCTCGAATCAGAATCACATCCGTCAGTGATAGAATTAAGTCCTCTGCTTTCAGAAGTACATTTTCCCTTTTCATAGCAGTGTGTAGCACATGTAAGGCGCTGGCAGTTAGCAGGAGCTGTAACAGTCTTTACTTTGTTTACAGCTTCATCAAGGTTACAGACTATCTTGTTGTAACCTACGACAACGATAACTGATTTTGGACCGTAGCATATTGCGGCAATTCGGTTACTATTTCCGTCAACATTGTAAAGTTCACCGTTTTCTGTTACCGCATTTGCACTGCATATGTAAGCGTCAGCGTTAAAAGAAGCTCTGTACAGCTGATCCATCTTGTCAGTATCTATAGCAGTTCTGTCGAGGAACTTATATTTGTCCGATTTTAGAAAATCAATAACACCACATTCATTTAATGTTACCGATCCCCCGGTTGCTACAACATCCCCTGTTTTTAAAAGATTGCTGATTATAGTGAGAACTTCCATCTTTGATTCTGCATAGTGAAACTCCATGTTGTTCTTTTTAAGTGCAGCCGCTGTTCTGTTTATGCGGTTAAGAACAACACTCTTCATATTTTCATCCATAATAAAACTCCCTTCATAAATTCAACAGCATTTTAGTTGATTTTACTGTTTATACTTCAATTATACATAATTATTTTGTATTTGTCGATAGATTTTATTCTTTATTTTTCAAAATTAAAAACTTTTAAGTTTTTCACAAAAATCATTTGTAAAATTTATTTAAAATGACGCTGAAATAATTGTTTTTATTTTCCGATTAATTCCTTTATACCAAAAAGAAATTTTATTTATCAAATAAAGTAAAAAAAACGCAAAATCATAATCCATATAATAACTTTTATCTTTCTGATATCAATTTTTGTTTTGAACATTCATAATACAGCATATAATTTAATAAATGCAACGATTTAACGGCAAAACAAATACATTTCAAAAGGAAGGTTAATATGGAAAAAAACGTTACTAAGGATACAATTTTTTTGACACTGATGCAACTTACTACACAGATCCTCTCCCTTATACTGAACATATTTATAACACGTATGCTCGGTTCGGAAAATCTCGGTCTTATGTCGCTAATATATGCATTTTTTACTTTTGCAATCATAATCTCAAACGGAAATATATTTGTTTCAACAAGCAGATTTGTCGCTGAAGAAAAAGGAAAAAAAGACGGTTGCCCTGAAAAAATTTTCAGATATTCTGTAATTTTTTCACTTATTTTAAGTATTTCATCAGCTATTGTTGTATTTATAGCCGCACGTCCGATAAGTAATGAAATAATCAAAAACCCCTCATGTGTAACAGCTGTACGGATGCTGGCTTTTTCGCTTCCTGCCGCTGCACTCGGCTCATGCATAAAAGGATATTTTCATGCAAACAGAAAAGTTATCATCCCTGCTGTATCTGAAGCGGCAGCTTTTCTTATCAAGTCATTTATCATGGCAGTATCTGCAGGAATACTTATTCCAAGACATATTTTCTCAGTCTATACGGCAATAGCAATGAGTACGATCTGCAGCGAATCGGTATGCCTTATAATTCTTATTGTATCACTTCCTAAGAAGAAAGCCAATACATACGGAAAAATCAATATAAGTTTTGGAAAATATGTAGTGAAACTCATACCTGTTATTTTAAACAGTTATATTCCTTGTATACTAAGTACTGCAAATGATGCACTTGTACCAATAACTCTCAGACAAAGTGGCTGTAACACATCAGAAGCTCTAAGTTATTACGGAATTTTCGAAGCAGTGGTTCTTCCGGTAATTTTTTTCCCATCAATGCTTCTGTCATGTCTTTCGATGATTCTTGTTCCTGAAATATCAAAACATCGCCTATCAGGTAACAAAATTAAAAACCTTGACCTGATAAGCGATGTTGTCAGCAAAACTATAATATATTCAATTTTTATTGTAAGTATTCTTGCAACATACGGTACTGAAATAGGAGCTCTGATCAGTGCAGAAACCTCTGCAGGAAAAATGATTGCTCTTCTTTCACCTGTAATCCCATTTATATATCTTGAAATAGTCCTTGAAGGGATAATTAAAGGTTTAGGAAAACACAGCTTTTCCTCTGTAAATTATCTCGCTGAATACATAATAAGAATATCCGTATTGCTCATATGCGTTCCTATCATGGGATTTTACGGTATAGCTGTTTCATACTACCTTAGCAATATAGCCTGCAATATAGCAAGAATAAATGTGATATCCAAAGTCTATGATATACATTTTACTTTTTCAGGTTATCTCCTGACACCACTTATTTCCATACTGATATCATGGCAGATTTCCACTATGATAAACCATATACTTCACCTAAACAACCTGAATATCATACTTCAAATGTCTGTATACACAGTTATCAGCCTGCTTATCTACATTTCGGTCTTAAAATTTTTCAAAAATACAAATTTCACAGCCAGACATTCACTATAAGTTTTCCCAATCTATCTGTTTTTCTACTCTTTCAAACTTTATGCTCTTCATATCAAGACCACTCTGAGCAAAATAAAGACGTATATTTGAAAAACGTGAATATATAGGGATTTCTTTTTGATATGAAACATCTTTTCCACCTGTACCGTTCCATGTAAATACAGCATGTGCTGTACCCATACTGTAAAATGTAACAGGTATCTGAGCGAGTTCGCCAAGCTCTGAAGATGCTGTAACTGTTACATTGAACCATCCCGGTTTATTGACAGTCAAAGCAAAACAATAACTGGTTTCTTTTTCAGTACTTATATCCTGAAGCGGAAGTTCAAGCACGTCATCAATCTCATAAAAAACAACAGGGTTTTCATCACTTGATTGTACATCAGGTGAATTTATGATCGTTACATTCTCTTCTGTACCGCAAAGTCGCTTCATAGCACTTGTCCCCATAAGAAATCTGCATATATTCATTGCATTTCTTTGCAGCTCGCCACGGGTAAGTTCACATGATGTAAGACTTTTAAGAGTATTATCATCATTTTTGGCACCATCAGAGCAAACCATATACACATCATTCTGCGCACTTGCCATTGCAGAAAAATTAACTTTATCAGGTTTCTTGCCTCTTTCGTTTATATCTGCCCACCAGTCTGTCATGACAAATCCATCAAATCCCCACTCATTTCTGAGTACAACGGTATTAAGATCATAATTTCCGGCTGTCCATAATCCGTTCACAGAGCCGTATGTTGTCATTATAGAATTGGCTTTGCCTCTCTTTACAGCTATTTCAAAACCTTTAAGATAAATTTCACGCAAAGCCCTCTGAGAAATAACTGAATCAGATGTATGTCTGCCTGTTTCCTGATTGTTGCCGCAGAAATGTTTCAGTGTTCCGGATGAACCACTTTCTTTAAGACCGGTTATTTCTGCTGCAGCCATAGTTCCGGTCAGAAACGGATCTTCTGAAAAATATTCAAAGTTTCTTCCATTTAACATATGACGATGTATATTCATTCCCGGACCAAGAAGACAATCAACCTTGTTTACTCTCATTTCAAGGCCAAGAAAGCTGTAAAGTTCTCTTACGAGTGTTTTATTGAAAGTAGAAGCTATGAGGGTTCCATTTGGCAAACTAAAAGCTTTTGTTCCGCAATCAAGTCGCATTCCCGAAGGTCCGTCAGCGCAGCAACCACATGGTATACCATAACTCAGAAGGTCTTTTGTAACTCCGCCAAAAGCAGATGCTGTTCCGGGTGTTACTTTAGGACTTCCCATTCCTTCTCCTCTTATTATACATGAGAGATCGTAGTCTGAAAGCTGTGCTATAAACTGTTCCATTGTGCATTTTCCGTCTGCAACATCACGCAGTTTAAACCCTTTGTCACCTGTATATTCAATTTCTTTAGGGATATTTTCCAACCGTCTTTTCTTTTCGTCATACCCGTAAGCAGACACTTTTTCTTTAACAACAGTATACTTACCGTTTCCATCATCAGCAGGTCTTATACGTTCAAATTCCATAACAGGTGCAAGTGCAGCAGATAATTTTTCCACTACCACATCATTGTCAAAAGTAAATGTATGTGATTTTACAGCACTTCTGACATCAGTACCGATGTAAAATGTATATTCACCTTTTTCAACAACAAAACATGACTGATTTCCGGTAGCTCCGTTATCATCAAATGAAGCAATATCACTTATATCTACGCAAATCTTTACAACAGATGATTCACCAGGTTTGAGAAGAGGTGTTTTTTCATAACCACACAGACTTCTTGAAGGTTTACCGAGCAACCCCTGTGGTGAACTACAATATATCTGTATAGTTTCCTTACCTGCAACGTTGCCTGTATTTTTTACTGTTATATTAAAATACCATTTATCTTCTTCACGATATATATTATCAACCGAAAACTCAAAAGTAGTATATGACAATCCAAATCCAAAAGGATATCTTACCTTATCATGTGCAAATGTTTCAAAGTATCGGTATCCTACATATATATCATCTGCGTATATATTTCTCTCTCTGCTTCCAAAATTTTCGTCAGAAGAATAATCAGAAATATTGTAGGCTATAGTATCAGGAAGCTTTCCTGACGGATTTATTTTTCCGGTTAAAACATTGGCAACACCTGTTCCTCCGGTCATTCCACCCTGCCATACATACATTACCGCATCAGGAGTACAACTTTCAATAAAGCTCATATCCATTATTCCACCAGTGTTCAGAAGCACTATAACTTTTTCGAACTTTTTACGCACTTTTGTAAGCATATCAAGTTCAGTATCAGAAAGATAATACGCTCCCTTTTCAAGCGTGTTGTCCTGTTCCTCGCCGGCTGTTCTGGCAATAATCACTATGGCAACTGACGAACGGGATGAAGCCTTGTCTACAACTTCGTCACTTATTTCCATCTCTTTTTGTGACCAGGGTTCTCCGCCCCATCCTTTTCCGACATCAAAAGGATTTTCTTCTTCCCATTTTTTATAAACATCAAGAAGTTCTGTATTTATTTTAACACCACTGTCAAGCAAACCATCAAGTATACCGGTAACCTTTGTTACATTTACCATACCACCTGACCCCGTGCCACTCTTGTAGTAGTGTAACTGCATTCTACCGAAAACAGATACTTCCTCATCCATATTTATCGGTAATACATTGTTTTCATTTTTTAAAAGAACTACACCTTCGGAAACAACTTCTGTAGACTTGCTCAGATATTGATTCCAGTCAAGATTTATATTCACCATTTCTTCCCTCCTGAATAATCATAAGATATTTTATAAATATTCTATCATATTTTGTGCAGAAAGTCAATATTTTTGTATATATAACATTTTTATTTTATTTAAAAAAAGAAACTTTGAAGAATATTTTTTTCAGAAAGTTCTTTTATTTTTATACTTTCCTTTAAAAGATTTTCTGTACATACAGAAAACATATATCCTTTCTCACCCCATGTATAAAAATCCTTCTTTTTTTTCTCATCAAACGTACTGAATGTATCAAAACCTACTGAAATTCCTTCACCTGTCATCTTTACATATGCTTCTTTTTTGGTCCATATTTCAAAAAAAGTTCTGTCAGGCTCGCCACTCTGTTTTATATACTCATATTCATCAGCTGAAAAATAGTTTTTGGCAATATTCATTTTTGCATCTTTTATAAATTCTGTATCAACACCGATCGGAGATGTGTTGTCCGCAAACACAATACATCTTCCCGAATGAGAAACCGAAAAATGATAACTATCCGCCTGTGATACATAAGGTTTTCCTTTTTCTGCAAGCAAGAAAACAATATCATCATATTTTAAACCTGTCTTTTCAGAAATAACTTTTCTGGCAAGCAACTCGGAAAAAAGTGAAGTTATCTTGTCTTTATCAAAGTAAAAACGTTCTATCCTTTTTTGCCGCTCGACTGAAATATATTTCATGTATTTTCTGTACGGTTCAAAACTTTTCTGATTATCTACAAATAAATAAAAAACATCTATCAAAAAAAAACACTCCAAATCATTTTGATATATGAAAAAAGCTCCCATTTTTTCGGGAGCTTTAAGTTTTTAAATATAAAAAACGAACTCTTCATCAGCAAGTCTTACACGACTCTTATTAAGGAGTTTTACCTCCGAATTTTCTTTTATCGCCTTGTCATTGAGATATGTATGGTTTGTAGAATGATTGTCAACGATAAAATAAATATCATTTTTCTTTACAATGCTCGCATGCATTCTGCTGACAGCTGAGTTATCAGTTATACAATAATCAACAGATTTTTTCTCCGTACCTATCTTAAAATTATTCTTTCTGATGAATATTCTCTCATTGGTTTTGGTACGAAGTAAAAATGACGGCCTTTCTTTTCCGTGGTTTCCTCTTATACAAACCGTAGCATTTTCATCCGGTCCGTCAGGAATGATATCACCGTTTTTATCACAAAAATCCACACTGTACTCTTCTGCAGAATCATTTTCTTTTTTCTTTGATTTATTTTTTGACTTAGGTTCTTTTTCCTTAAAGAGCATAGAAAACAAACCTTTTTTAGATTTATTCTCTTCTTCCTCGTCATCAGCATAAAAATCCATCGGTATTTTAAAATTCTGCTCCGGATCCTTTTCAGGTTCATCTATCACTTCTGATGCAATATCCACCTTTTTAGAAACTTTTTTCTTTTCTTCATACTGCGGCTTGTTTATTGTATAATCCGGTATATGAATCTCATTTTCTTTTGGTTTATCTTCATTTATAACCGGTTCAGCTTCAATTTCCTCCACAGGCTCAGAAACTTGCTGTTTTGTTCCCTGTAAATCAAGTACATATCTGAAATCTTCTACTGAAAATACAGAATCGCTGTTAAGGTATCCCAGCATTTTTCCGATGTAATCACAGTTTTCAGTACTGTCGAATCTAAGCTGGCATATAAAGTTTTTCAAAAATACCTTTAACTCAGGATTTCCAAGATTTCTATCCAAAACAGGAGTTATAATAAAATAAAGTTTTCCATCGTCTTTTTTATAAAAAATCTTTTCGTAATCAAGAATTATGGATTCAGGCTCAATAAGATACTTCTCAACACCTGAATATATATCAAGTATCTGTGCCAGAATATTTATTATCTTCTCTTTTTTCATGCATTCTCCAAGAATCTCGGAAACCTGCACAAGCCCTGTTACATCATATCTTATAATTATTCTGTCATCTATTCCACCCATAGTAAATGAAATAAGCCCTGCTATTTCATTGTTCTCAAGCATACCCATTGCAACTTTATCAATACTGTCAGCAGTATCAGGTTCAAATACAAGATATTTTTTATTTTCTTCTTCAAGAATATAACTCTTCATTTTTAATCTCCCCTACAACTATGTGAATTTTTAAATCTTCCTTTATTATACAACATAATAAACAAAAAATCAATAGTTTCACAAAATGCACTTAAATTTTTTCTAAATTTATCCTCAATTTTTTTATTATACGCTTTTCTAGTCGTGAAATATACGATTGTGAAATTCCTATTTCGTCAGCGACCTCTTTTTGTGTGCGTTCTTTGCCGTCAACTAATCCAAAACGCATCTGCATTATTTGTTTTTCTCTGCCTTTTAATGAATTAACAGCTTCCAGAAGCATTGTCTTCTCAGATTCAAGTTCTATTCCTTTGTTTACAATGTCATCATCTGTTCCGAGTATGTCTGAAAGTAACAGTTCATTTCCGTCCCAGTCAATATTCAGAGGTTCATCTATTGATATTTCATTTTTATACTGTGACGATTTTCTCAAAAACATAAGTATTTCATTTTCTATACAACGTGACGCATATGTAGCAAGTTTTATCTGCTTTGACGGGCAAAAAGTTTTCACTGCTTTTATAAGCCCGATCGTTCCTATAGAAATCAAATCTTCAACTCCCACACCCGAAGATTCAAATTTTCTTGCAATGTACACCACAAGACGAAGATTATGAATTATGAGTCGTTCTCTTGCAAGTTTTTCATCGGTCTGCAGCATTTCAAAAGTTTCTGCTTCTTCTTCACGTGTAAGCGGCGGAGGAAGCTTTTCAGAACCATTTATGTAAAATACATCTCTTTGTGTGATCCTTAATTTTATCTCTGTAAATTTTTTCACGAATACTGTAAACAGTTTTCTCAGCATTTTCATCTTTATTATCCATCCTTTTTTGAATTATAGAAAACAAACTTTCTGTATTTTCTATTATAGCCTTTTTAAAAGGATAAATATGTCGATAAAGATATCTGCAAAAAAATAATCAACTTAAAACCGATGGCAGAACCACTACGATTCTGCCATCGGTTTTAAAAATTTCATACACCTTTTCAAAATAAAAAAATGTTATAAAAAACAGTATGTATTAGTCATCCATACCCTTAACCATTTCCTTAGCTTCCATGAAATCGTCATCTTCAGGATCAGGAATTTTTGCTCCGCAAGTACCGCAGAACTTGAACTTTCCGCTTACTTCAGCTTTACACTGAGGGCAGATCTTGTAACCTCTCATGTTGTTTGCACTGAAAAGCATCTTCTTGATTCTGCGTTTACGTGTATCGATATCTTCGCAAAGAACTCTGAGATCCGAATAATCTGTATCAGAAGGATCTTTTTCATAAAACTTTTCACCGATCTCTGCAAAAATCTCTATGATTCTTTCTCTCTCATAAATGATTTTTCTTTTGAGATTTGCAAGTTCCTGCATATTCTTAGTTTTTTCGCTCACGCCTCTGCTGGTAGCATTGACCATATCCAAAATACTCATTAATTCAACCCCTAGAAAAAAATTAGTTTGCTTATACATTAACTGCATTTACGCATATATATATTATACTAATTTTTTTGTAATACGTCAAGTTTTTTTATTAATTTTTAATATTGTCAATAACCGATTCTTTGGTACGAAGCACATCAACTATATTAATGGTGCTATCATTGTTCACGTCCATTTCAAGACCTATGTCCGATCTTTTATTTACAAAGAAATTCTGAATATCTATAGCATCAAAAATTTCAACATTTCCGTTTTACATTCTTCATCCACATTACATTCTTCCATAAAGTGTATCAAACTACCTTTTTTATTTGATATGTTTCTCTGTCAATAAACCACAACATCAGCTTCTTCCTCCGAATCGGATTCCAGTTTTATTATCAGTTTATTCGGAAGACAGGTTATCGGAAGTGAACTGTTATTTATAAATCCCATATTTACGCATACTTTATCGGGGCATGAAGCTTTACATATACCTATTTCGCCGGGACGTACTTCGACAATGTTGTATCCGCCTGATTCCGATGCGATATTCAGTGTGTATGGCTCTTTGACACTGCTAAGGTCGATTTCATACAGAAGGTTGCCGTTCTGATATATTCTGGCTGTACGTGCATTTTTATTATTTGTCAGGATAATGATCGAAAGTATCAGGCATATTAAAAAAATAACTATACATACAATAAGAATTATCACGGTCTTTTTATTTGATTTCATTTTTTACAGCTCACTTTTCATTTGGTTTATAAAATCACACTGCCCGTATTTTTTACGGAAAGTACCGATAAAATACGGGCATGGTAATTTTTAAAGAGTTGTTATGTCTTCTGCTGAAAGGAGTTTTATTCCGTTATCAGCAAGAACTTTGAGAGCCTTCTCATTATTATCGAGTCTGAGAATAGCAAATGCTTTCTTTTCTTCGATCTTTTTAGCAAAAGCATACATATACTCAACAGAGATCTGATTTTCATACAAAGCCTGCATCATATCTGCTACTCCGCCCGGTTTGTCTTCAACACCTGCAGCTATTACATCTGTAGTAGTTACTGTACAGTCTGCTTTCTTGAGAATCTCAAGAGCCTTCTGTGTATCATTAACTATTATTCTGAGAATACCAAAATCCTTTGTATCTGCGATAGAAAGAGCCTTGATGTCGATATTACCTTCTTTAAGAACCTTTGTTACCGACATAAGTCTGCCGGGTTTATTCTCTACAAATATTGATATCTGTTTTACGAACATAAAAACACCCCTTTTCCTTAATTCAAAAAAACATTACTTTTTACGCTTGTCGATTACTCTTACTGCTTTTCCTTCAAAACGCTGAAGTGTCTTAGGTTCAACAAGCTTTATAGTTGCTGCTATACCAAGTGTGGATTCTACAGCATCTTTTATGACCTTTTCCTGTGTTTCAATACTCTTTACAGTATCTGAGAACATTTCAGGAGAAATTTCAACCTGAATCTCAAGAGTATCAGTATTATTAACTCTGTCAACAATAAGCTGATAATACGGTGATGTATTTCCAAGTTGTAAAAGCACACTTTCAACCTGTGAAGGAAATACATTTACACCTCTGATAATAAGCATATCATCAGAACGTCCTGCAGGCTTCATCATCTTGACAAGTGTTCTGCCACATGAACATTTTTCACGTTTGAGCATAGCTATATCTCTTGTTCTGTATCTGATAAGAGGGAAAGCCTCTTTTGTGATACAAGTAAATACGAGTTCGCCCTGTACTCCGTCAGGAAGTACTTCGCCTGTATCAGGATCAATTATTTCCGGTATAAAGTGGTCTTCGTTTATATGCATACCTGTCTGCTCTGAACATTCAAAAGCAACACCCGGTCCGATTATTTCTGAAAGTCCGTAAATATCATAAGCTTTTATTCCGGTCTTTTCCTGAATCTGCTGACGCATTTCCTCTGTCCATGGTTCTGCTCCGAGGATACCTACTTTAAGCTTTATATCGTCCTTGCTGATACCCATTTCTTCCATAGTTTCTGCAAGATGGAGCATGTATGACGGTGTAGCGCATATTGCTGTTGAACCGAAGTCCTGTATTATAGTTATCTGTCTCTTGGTATTACCAACTGAAACAGGAATAACAGTCATTCCAAGATGTTCTGCACCATAGTGCATACCAAGACCACCTGTAAAAAGTCCGTATCCGTATGACACATGCATAAAGTCTTCATTTGTACAACCTGCAGCAGCAAGCGCTCTTGCACAACAGTCCTTCCATACAGTGATATCATTTTCTGTATATCCTACTACTATCTGCTTACCTGTTGTACCGGATGATGCATGAAGTCTTACGACCTTATCCATTCCTACAGCAAAAAGTCCGTAAGGATATGTGTCTCTGAGATCCTGCTTATATGTAAAAGGAAGTTTGTAGAGATCCTTTACTGATGTAATATCCTCCGGTTTAACACCTGCCTCGTCCATTCTCTTTCTGTAATGCGGTACATTTTCATATACTCTTCTTACTGTCTGAGAAAGTCTGAAACTCTGCAATGCTTTCATTTCATGCAAAGGTGCGCATTCATATTTTTTCTCCCAATAGCCAGCCAAAAAGTATTCCTCCTTTAATAAATAAAATATTTATTTAAAATTAAGCTTCTGCAACAGATTCGCCCAATTCAAATGCTTTCATGTTAAGTTCAAGAAACTTTTCCGGAACGCACTGCTTTAAAGCATTTATCCATACTTCTCTTTCAAAACCAAGACGCTTTGAAAGAACACCCATAAGAACTACGTTTGAAGATTTTGGATTTCCTGCTTCTTCTGCAAGTGAAAGCGCATCAACTGCGATAACGTCGATATCCTTTGCCTTTAACTTTCCGATAATATCTTCAGGATATTTCATAGCTCCTGTTATTACAGGCATAGGATCGATTTTCTGAGTTGAAACTATAAGATGTCCGTTTTCTTTGAGATAAGGAACATAACGTGCTGCTTCAAGCTGTTCAAAAGCAATTATAGCATCTGCTTCGCCTTTTTCAATTACAGGTGAATAAACCTTCTCGCCATACTTTACATAAGTTACAACAGAACCGCCTCTCTGAGACATTCCGTGAACTTCACTTACTTTTACATCGTATCCCTGTTCCATAAGAACATTTCCGAGTATTCTTGATGCAAGAAGTGAACCCTGTCCACCAACACCAACGATCATTACTGATTTTACTTCAACTGCCATTACTGTTTTCCTCCTATAGCATCAAACTTACACATTTCCTGACATATACCGCACCCTACACACTGTGTATGGTCAATAAATGCCTTGGAATCACGGATCGAGATAGCAGGACAACCTATTTTAAGACAGGCTTTACATGATTTACACTTATCGTTGTCTACTTTAAGTGCAGGAGCATGTTTTACATACTTGAGCAATGCACATGGACGACGTGAAATGATAACTGATGGTTCTTTAACCTCAAGTTCTTCTCTTATAGCCTTCTCTGTCTGAGCCATATTGTAAGGATCTACGACACGTACTCTCTTTATACCGAGTGCCTTGCAGAGTTCTTCAAGATTTACCTTTGCTGCTACATCACCCTTGAGATTGTATCCTGTTGTAGGGTTCTGCTGATGACCTGTCATACCTGTAATGGAGTTATCAAGAATGATAACTGTTGAATTTGTAGCGTTATAAGCAATATTTACAAGTCCTGTCATACCGCTGTGCATAAATGTACTGTCGCCTATTACTGCAACAGTCTTCTTTTCTGCTTCTTCTCCTCTTGCCTTGTTGAAACCATGCAATGAAGAAATAGATGCACCCATACAGATAGTAGCGTCCATTGCATTGAGCGGAGCTGACGCACCAAGTGTGTAACAACCGATATCGCCCATTACTGTAGCACCGATTTTTGAAAGTGAGTAGAAAAGTCCTCTGTGCGGACAACCTGCACACATAACCGGAGGTCTTACAGGAACATCTTCATCAAAAGATTTTACTTTGTTTACGATTCCCTTTAATTTTTCAGCGATAATTGACTGTGAAAGCTCACCTATGCAACCAAAGATCTCTTTTCCCTTTACGTTGAGGCCGAGTGCTTTACAACGGTCTTCTATAATTCCGTCAAGTTCTTCTATAACATAAACTTCATCATAGTTTGATGCAAAATCAATAAGAAGCTGATCAGGAAGCGGATTTACAAGACCGAGTTTCAAAAATGATACTTCATCTCCGAAAACTTCCTTTGCATACTGATATGCTATACCGCTTGTGATGATACCTGCTACAGTAGCTTTCTTTTCTACTTTATTGAAAATAGAATTGAACTTATAATCTTCCTTGATGTTCTGCATTCTTTCTTCAACATCATAGTGTCTTTTTCTTGCATTTGCAGGAACCATTACAAATTTTCCAGCATCTTTTTTATATGGTTTAAGTTCAATGTTATTTCTCATTCCGAGATCGATACCGCTCTGAGAATGAGCAACTCTTGTTGACATTCTTACTATTACAGGTGTATCATATTTTTCCGAAAGTTCAAAAGCCTGTTTTACAAACTCTCTGCATTCTTGGGAATCAGAAGGTTCTACCATAGGAATCTTTGAAGCGATCGCATGATGACGTGAATCCTGTTCATTCTGTGATGAATGCATTCCCGGATCATCTGCTACAGCAATAACAAGACCTGCATTTACGCCTGTATAAGACGCTGTGTAGAGAGGATCGGCCGCAACATTAAGTCCAACGTGTTTCATACCGCAAAAAGCTCTTGCTCCTGCTATTGATGCACCGAGAGCTACTTCGAGAGCTACTTTCTCATTTGGTGCCCATTCTGCATACACTTCTTCATATTTTGCCACTGCTTCTGTTATTTCAGTAGATGGAGTTCCGGGGTAACTTGATACTACCGTACAGCCTGCTTCAAAAAGGCCTCTGGCAAAAGCATCATTTCCCAACATAAGTTTCTTCATACTATAAATTTTCCTTTCTGCAATATTGCACTATACAGACTTATTGAAAAGTTTATGTCCATACAATATTAATTTTATCATATTTTATCGTTTTTGTACATATGTATATGAAAAAAATATATACAAAATTCGACTGCATTTCATAAGCAAAAAATCATTAACGAAAAAAATTTCCGGACATAAAAGCCCGGAAATCTCATGTATAATCTTTTTTTTAAAATTAAGCTTTGCCTACTGAACCGAAGAGTTCCATCTTTTCCTTAACTGTAGCCTTGATAGCTTCAAAACCAGGAGCAAGAAGTTTTCTTGGGTCAAAGCCCTTACCCTGCTGATCCTTACCAGCTTCAACATATTCTCTTGTTGCAGCAGCAAATGCAAGCTGACATTCTGTGTTTACGTTGATCTTAGCAACGCCAAGTGAGATAGCCTTCTTGATCATATCTTCAGGAATACCTGTACCGCCATGGAGAACGAGAGGCATATCGCCAACCTTATTCTTTACAGCTTCAAGTGTTTCAAAGCTGAGACCTGCCCAGTTTTCAGGATATTTACCATGGATATTACCGATACCAGCAGCAAGCATTGTTACGCCGAGATCAGCAATAGCTTTACATTCATCAGGATCTGCACATTCGCCTGCACCTACAACGCCGTCTTCTTCACCGCCGATAGAACCAACTTCAGCTTCGATAGAAATACCGAGAACGTCACAAGCGTTTACAAGAGCCTTTGTCTTTTCGATGTTTTCTTCGATCGGGTAGTGTGATCCGTCAAACATGATTGAAGAGAAACCTGCATTGATGCAAGCCTTAGCGCCTTCAAATGAGCCGTGGTCAAGGTGAAGAGCAACAGGTACTGTGATGTTGAGGCCCTTGATCATGCCTTCTACCATACCTACTACAGTATCGTAACCTGTCATATACTTTCCTGCACCTTCGGAAACACCGAGGATTACAGGTGAGTTGAGTTCCTGTGCTGTAAGGAGAATAGCCTTTGTCCATTCAAGGTTATTGATGTTGAACTGACCTACTGCGTATTTTCCTTCTCTTGCTTTATTAAGCATTTCTTTAGCTGATACTAACATTAAAAAGTCCTCCATAAAGATAATATATTAACATATATATTATAACTTATAATATAGTAAATTGCAATTGTTTTATAAAAAAAAATCAAAAATTATTTATTTTCTTCTCCGTCGCTTTTATCTTTTAAAAGTAAATTTATCACCCAGTAGTAGAAAGGGATTGATGTGAACAGCAACCAGCCCGGATGCCAGAGTTCATAAAGAAATCCGATTATCAGGTAAAGAAGTGCCACAAAAACAGGATAACAGAAAATATTCGGGTTTTTATATTTTATTGCCGGAATAGTTGTATAGTAGAGCGGTATTGTCAGAAACAACATCCACATCGGGTGCCAGAGTTCATAAAACGAACCAAGAACCAGAAACAACACTCCCGTTGCTATAGGATATGGAAATGTCATCAGTCTTTTAAACATCTTATCGTCTATCTCCGGAATAAGACTTGCATTAAAATTTCCAAATCTTTCCCTGCCGTCACTATTATTGTTATATTCTTCGGAAATATTATCGGTGTAATTATTGTAGTCGGTATAATTACATAATCTGTTCTCAACATTTGGCTGATATACGGATCTATCCTCATTACTCTGTGGATATATTTCTTCGCAACCAGCACTTCCTTCGGGGTACATCACCCTCATTTTTGAAGGTGTTTTTTTGTGTATTTTATCTGTTTCTTTTGTAAGATCTATCACGCTTCTCTGAGATTCTTCCGTCTTTGGAACCTCCAGTCCAAGAAGCTCGTCAAGAGAAATTTTATAAATTCTGGCAAGCGCTATAAGGTTTTCGGTATCAGGTGATGCTTCGGCACGCTCCCACTTTGATATAGCCTGCCTGCTTATACCAAGCTTTTCTGCAAGACCTTCCTGCGAAAATCCGTTTTGTTTCCTTAATTCAAGTAATCTTGATGCTGTTTTTACGTCCATTTATTATATACTCCTTTTGCTTTATTTTTAGTTCTCACTACATAAAGCATTATAGCATACAGCTTATCAATAAGCCATACATTCCGGTTTACAACTTAAAAAATTTTTATTGCAACCGCCGGTTGCGGAAGTACTTATACTGTTTCATAGTACTGATCGTAAAGATAATATTTGCCATCTACTTTGATAAGAAGATACTCCATTTCTTCAGATGTTGAGTTGAGTTTTCCTCTGACTACCTGATTTACCTGAACAGAAAATGCATCTTCAAGCTCTATATCTATGTTAAATGACTTGTTGATTATACTTTCCATTTCTGCAAGTGACGTATCTACTATCTGAAGTATTGCACTAACTGTTGCATATGCATAGTAGTCATCACCATAAGTTGATGCCAGATTAGCATCGATTTCTTTTATATACTCATCATTTTCCTGGTTATATTCCTTGTTTTCTTTTTCTACAGCTTTTTTATAAAAATCAGGGTATCCTGAAAAACATTCATCATGACTTCCATTTTTTATACCGTTGAAATATGCCTCAAAATGTTTGTTTGCTATATTGATGATCTCTGTGTTATCTGTAACAAGACGATCTTTAGCTATATCAGTATTCAAAGGTTCAGTATTCTGTGGATTATTTGTGGTTGTGGTTTCATTCTTAGCTTCTGTATCATTTGCAGAAGTTACTGTGTCCATGGTGACTTCTGATACACTGCTTTCTTTTTCTTTATCACAACTGTAAAGTGAAAAACACATAACGCAAGCCAAAACAGCAGATAAATATTTTTTCATAAAAATTCACGTTCCTTTTTTCATAGATAATAATATTTGCTTCTATTCAATTATACACGATTTTCTTTTCGTTTACAATAAAATGATGCATTTATCACTATTTTTTCATCAAAACCATATTCTTTTAAACAGACTTTAAGACAAATCCAAAATCATTAATTTCAAACAACTATGTTGAAAATAAACAAAAGTTTTAAAAAATCGTGAAAAACATATTGACAAATCAGATAAAATAAGATATTATTAATACAATAAACTATGACAAAACAGTTACAAGTGTTTTGTAAAAAAGAAACGGAGGTTTTTTATCATGCATAAGTCTGCATTATTACGTACTTGCTCAATAATTATTTCTGCTGTAATGGCTACAACATTCTGTAGTACAGTAAGTGCTTTTTCAAAAGAAGATTTTGTTCCAAGACTTACAGAACCGGAAAAGAAACCGGAAGCCCCCGAATATGTGTATTATTATAGCGAAGAAAACATATTTAATAAAATGAATTATGGTATGCCAAACTGTACAGCTTATGCATGGGGACGTGCATATGAGATCATGGGTGAAAAACCGATACTTTCAACCGGAAACGCAGGCAGATGGTACAGTTACAACATAAACAACGCACCTTACGCATATGGATGTCAGCCACGTCTTGGTGCTGTTGCGTGCTGGGACAAATGGGATCTTGTAAATGGCCACGTTGCAGTAGTAGAAGTGGTTTCGGATGATAAAAACATGATAACTGTTTCCGAATCACAATGGGGTGCTGTAAACTTTATAACTTATGACTACAAAGGTGACAGCTCGGACCATATGTCAAAGTATAGATTTCTCGGATACATTTATCTTGATGAAAAAACCGGAAAAAATTACGGTGACGCTTTTAAAATAATAGCTGATTCTGATAAAGAAATTCTCACTTATTCTGAAAACTTATCTTTGGATCTCTGCAAAAAGCTTAACAATATATCTATTCAGGATTTCAGATTTGAACCAACAGAAGACGGATATTATAAGATCTGGTCATTTTCAGATGATGTACTGCTTACAAATACTGATAATACGATCAGCATCGTACCCGAAGAAAATGCACAGAACACGGAGTGGAAAATTTATCGTGAGTCTGAAGATGTTTATACCATCTGTCCTAAAGACAACGAAAATCTCGTATTGACAGCCGACAAGGAAAACAATTTATCACTTACTCCTTATATCTCCGGTGACTCGCAACTATGGAATATAGAGCAAATAACCGGATTTAACGAGCTTTCAGTTACATATCGTTTCCCTGAACTTACACTTAATACAGAAAACACAAAAAAAGACTACATCACCGATGAAATTCTTGACATATCCGGAATAGAATTTTTTATTAACGGAAATAAAATAGAAAACCCCGAAATATCCAAAATAAGACCTCTCTATGATTTTTCAAAAAACGGTGAACAGATGGTCGTTATCGAGTATGGTGAACTTTCAGCTGAATATAAAGTAAATATCGCTCAATCAACTTCTGAGCAAGCTGAACCTGTACAAGAAATTTCTGAACCTGAAGTAATTTTAGATGATATTTCTCAAGAAACATCTCCGGAAAATTCAGATAAAACAAACGATTCTCAGGTTGAAACAACAGCCGAAACCACTACGGAAGAAATCACAGAAACAGTTCCTTTAGTCGATAAAAATACTTTTAGAAAAAATATACTTAACGATATGGTACATATAATTGAGTATGAAATAGATGACTTTGAGTATGATTTTAACAGCGACAGTGTTCTTGATATACGTGATATGATTTTCCTGTACCAAAACTAAAAATACAAATAAAAAGCGAGAAAACTTTTCGGTTCTCTCGCTTTTTATTTGTATCTACAACCATATTAAATCTTTTCGATAAGAAAACTAACCGGCCTGAATCCGTCATTACACGAAATCATCGCAGAAAAAGGATTTTTCATCCAGCCATCATAAAAATCACTTCCGCCACTCCCTAAAGCTCTTACAAATGACGACATACTCTCCCAGGCGCTGTCACACATTCCTTCAGGTTTGTTCCAGCCATCAGAGAGCCATGTATCACCCTCATTTATATCACAGGTGTGTTCTATAGGATTTTCATAAATCTCCTGAAGATCTTTGTAATCGGCTTTTCTTATTGCTGTTATTTTTACTTTATACATTTTTCTAACTCCACTGTTTCCATACATCAGGCTGATAACCTATGGTTGACTGTTTTCCGTTTCGTACTACAGGTGTTTTTATAACCTGCGGATTTTCAAGTATTTTTTCAAGTTTACTTTCATCGGAAAGATACTTTATAAGCATATATGTATCCTGGTCTTTACAGTCAGGGTTTATCATATTTTCCATTCCGCCATTTGCTGATGCTACAGAATTGAATTCACCCTTACTCATACCTTTTTCTTTCATATCAATATACTGAAACTTTATACCTCTTTCTTTGAAGAATCGTTCTGCTTTTTTAGTTTCATTACATTTTTTTGTACCGAAAATCTGAATATTCATATCTATCAAGTCCTTTTTTATTAATAATTACATATATAAGTATAGACTATTTCAGATAAAAACACAATACTTTATAACCACCAAAAACAGCGTAGATACACATAAAAATGTATATTTACGCTGTTTTGGGCATTATTTATCCACATTCAGTTTTACTGCTTCTTTTTATATCTTTAAGTTGCGCAAGTACAGCAGCAACAAAAACAAATACGCACCCTGCAATTTCTTTTGGCGCCATAACTTCTTTAAGAATAAGCCAGCCTGAAAGCACCGCAAATACAGATTCCAGACACATAATAAGTGATGCAGATGCAGGGTCTGCATAACGCTGGCCAAGTATCTGCAAAGTAAATGCAACTCCGCTCGACATTATACCTGCATAAAGGATAGTGTATCTTGCTTCAAAGATATTTTCTATGTTTGGCTGTTCAAAAATAAACATTGCTATCGTCATAAAAACCGCTGCTGTAAAAAACTGCACACACGACATTATCATACCGTCAGCGTTTTTACTGTTAAAATGATCAATCACCATTATATGTGCTGTAAACCATAGAGCACTCAGAAGAACTATTGCATCTCCACGATTTATCGAAAAATCTTCTTTTACACACAGAAGATATAACCCTGCAAAAGCTATGACTGCACATATCCACACAAAAATATTTTTCTTACGAAAAAGGAAAAACTCTGCAACAGGAACAAGTATTATATATACTGCACTTATAAATCCTGATTTGCCTGCTGTAGTCATACTTATGCCTATTTGTTGAAGCGAACTTGCGAAGAAAAGAATCAAACCGCACACTACCCCACCTTTTATAGTTTCCTTGATACAAAACGGCGTTTGCCGATCTTTTTCTGACTTTGCTGCTGAAATTTTAAAAAGAAAAATAACAGGAATGAGAACCAATCCCCCAAGAGTAGTTCTTGCCGCACTATAAGTAAACGGTCCAACATAATTCATCCCCTCGCTCTGTGCCACAAACGCTGTACCCCATATAAATGCTGTTATCAGCAACATTAAATTACCTTTTATTTTTTTATTCATTTATACCTCGTAAAATACAAATTTATATACAAACCAACTTTTTCCGCAACTTACTTAAAACACTTTCCTAATTATAACTCATTATACAGGTAAAATCAAGCTATAAAAAAGCAAGGATAATTCACAATGCTCTTACAATATCGTGAATTATCCTTATGATGCTCTATGCAACCATATCAAGCTCTGTCATTCTCTTACGTTTCTTATAATTCTTCTTGGCAGATCTTTTTAAAACCACTATTCCTTCCATGTCTTCAATGTATTTTATGTACTTTGGAAGTTTTTCGTTAAAGCTCCTTAAAGCCATTCCTTTCTGATGCTTAAGTGCTTCATCAAGTCTGACTCTGAACTTAAATCTGTCATAAGCCGTATTTGAATAATGCTGAGTGAAAAGGTAATACGTCCCTCCCTCAAACTCAAGGTAAAAATTAATCTTGTCAAAATGCTCTGAATCCTTAATACAAAAAACATAACTTGCCATATTAATTCCGCCTTTCATAACTCGATATACGCTCAATATGCTGCTAACCATGTTTGTCCTTCTAATATAAGTTTACCACTACCAAACCAATATGTCAACATACTATTCTCATTAAAAATTTATGAAAGCATCTGCTATAAATAAAAGACGCCACTTATTTCTAAGTAGCGAAATTTATTTTAACTTTTCTCAAAATGTCAACTGATGTGTATCAGTTTTATCTATAACTCCTGCACCCGGAACAGATTTTGCTCTGAATTTTTCAAAGTTATTGTTTTTATCGCTGTTTTCATCAGTATCTTCTTCTGTATTTTTTTCTGCTATGAAAGCTGATTCAACATAAGCTTTACTTTTAAGATTTATTACCTGCACTCCTTGTGTATCTCGTGTGGTTTTTGGGAGTATGAGTGCTGTGTCAAATAAAATTTTTCGGTTGTTGCTTGCAGTTACCATTATATCACAATTGTCTTCTGCAAAAAGCACTGCAACAATTGGTGATTTATCAGAATATGCTTTTGACAGTTTCTTACGGTTTGTCTTTGTTTCATATGCTTTAAGAGGTACTCTTGCAACTTTTCCGTTTTTAAAAACAAAATACACATATCCGCTGTAATCAGTAGTAGTTATCATTGTGTGTACTGATTCATCTGTATCAAAAGCAAGTTTGGCAGGAACATAGTCACCAAGCAGACTTGCTTTTGTATCATCAAAAGCACTCGCCTTTGTCTTATACACCTGGCATTTGTCAGAGAAAAAGAGAATTTCAGTGCGGTTCGTAGCTTCTACGTGTCTTACAACAGTATCGCCTTCTTTAAGTTTCTGTTCACCGCTCATTCTCAGTGACTGCGGAGTTATCTTTTTGAAATATCCGCTGCTTGTGAGTATAAGATTTACAGGATAATCAGGCACTTCATCGTCAATAAGATCCATATCCAGATCATCGTCATAAAGTATCTGCGTCTTTCTTGGCTTATCATATTTCTTTATAACATCTTTTAACTCGGAAATGATGATTTTTTCTATCTTTGCAGTATCTTTAAGTATATCTTCCATTTCCGCAATGTCTTGTGCAAGCTGTTTTGTCTCGGCAACTTTATTTATGATATATTCATTGTTGAGGTGACGGAGTTTTATTTCAGCAACAAATTCAGCCTGTACTTCATCTATTCCAAAGCCTATCATAAGATTTGGAACAACGTTGCTTTCTTCCTCTGTCTCTCTTATTATTTTTATCGCCTTATCGATATCAAGAAGTATTTTTTTTAGTCCTTCAAGCAAGTGAAGCTTTTCTTTTTTCTTGTTAAGATCAAAATAAACACGTCTTTTTATACATTCTTTTCTGAATGCAGTCCATTCTGTAAGAATTTCTCTGACACCCATAACCTTAGGATTTCCGGCTATAAGTATATTGAAGTTACATGAATAGTTATCCTGCAAAGGAGTAAGCTTGAAAAGTTTCTGCATAAGCTTATCGGGGTCTGTTCCCCTTTTGAGATCTATTGCAAGTTTAAGACCGCTTAAGTCTGTTTCATCACGTATATATGATATCTCACGTATCTTATTAAGTTTTATGAGCTCTATTATCTTATCCATGATAGCTTCAACAGTTGTACTGTATGGTATCTCAGTTATTTCTATACAGTTTGCTGATTTGTCGTAGTTGTACTTTGCCCTTACTTTAAGTGAACCTCTGCCTGTACTGTATACTTTCATCAGTTCATTTTCATTGTAGATGAAATAACCTCCACCCGGAAAATCAGGACCTTTTAAAGTTGAAATTATATCATGGTCAGGATTTTTTATAAGTGAAATACACGTTTCACAAACTTCTTTGAGATTAAACGGACATACACTGCTCGCCATTGAAACTGCTATTCCGACATTTGAGTTTACAAGAACAGATGGAAACGTAGCCGGAAAAAGAGTCGGTTCAAGCATAGTATTATCATAGTTCGGAACAAAATCAACCGTATCCTTGTCTATATCCCTGAACATCTCATTACAGATAGGATCAAGCTTTACTTCCGTATAACGTGATGCCGCATAAGCCATATCTCTTGAATACGACTTTCCGAAGTTTCCCTTTGAATCTACATATGGATGCAGTAGCGTTTCATTTCCTCGTGAAAGACGTACAAGCGTTTCATATATAGCACCATCACCATGAGGATTAAGACGCATGGTCTGACCGACAACATTTGCAGACTTGGTTTTCTGTCCGGTGAGCAGTCCCATCTTGTACATGGTATATAATAATTTTCTGTGAGAGGGTTTAAATCCGTCTATCTCAGGAAGTGCTCTTGAAATAATTACACTCATGGCATACGGCATATAGTTTTTTTCAAGAGTTTCTGTAATCTTCTCTGAAACTACAACTCCTGCACCCTCGATATATGCGTTTGGTATAGGTTTTATTTTAGTTTCTTTTGATTTCTTTGATATCTTCGCCATCAATAAATGCTCCTTTATTTTCTGCTAGGATATATCTGCAAGTTCAAGATAATCTCCGCCAAATTCAGATATAAAATCTTTTCTTCCCTGAAGATTGTCACCAAGAAGCAAGTCAAACATATTTGCTGTCGCTTCAATATCGTCCTTGGTTACCCTGATAAGTCTTCTTGTATCAGGATTCATAGTAGTAAGTGCCATCATTTCAGGTTCGTTTTCACCAAGACCTTTTGAACGTTGCAGTGTGTATTTCTGATTTCCTATCTTATCAAGTATCTTTGTTTTCTCTTTTTCAGTATAAGCAAAGTAAGTCTTGTTTTTAGTGTTTATTTCATAAAGCGGTGACTCTGCTATATATACAAAACCTTCATCTATAAGCGTAGGAGTAAGACGGTATATCATTGTAAGGATAAGTGTACGAATCTGAAAACCGTCAACATCGGCATCGGTACATATAACGACCTTGTTCCAGCGAAGATTTTCAAGACTGAACGATGAAAGATCCTTATTTGACTTTGTATGCACTTCTACACCGCAACCAAGAACTTTTATTATATCCGTAATTATCTCATTTTTAAATATTTTATCGTAGTCAGCTTTAAGACAATTGAGTATTTTTCCTCTTACAGGAATAATAGCCTGAAATTCAGCCTGACGTGCAAGTTTTACTGCACCAAGAGCAGAGTCACCCTCCACTATATACAGCTCCCTGCGTGTAACGTCTTTTGTACGGCAATCAACAAATTTCTGAACCATATTTGAAAGGTCGATAACTCCTGCAAGCTTTTTCTTGATATTAAGTCTGGTTTTTTCAGCATTTTCACGACTTCTCTTATTTATCATAACCTGTTCGGCTATTTTTACAGCTTCATCAGGATTTTCCATGAAATAAATTTCAAGCTGATGCTTTAAAAATTCTGTCATGGCTTCATAGATAAACTTATTGTTTATCGCTTTTTTAGTCTGATTTTCGTATGAAGTCTGAGTAGAAAATGATGATGAAACAAAAACAAGACATTCCTCAATATCAACAAAAGTTATTTTTCCTTCATTTTTGAGATATTTGCTGTTTTGTTTAAGATACGTATCTATCTGTGATACAAATGCCTGTTTGAGAGCTTTTTCAGGTGAACCGCCATATTCAAGAAAACTTGAGTTATGATAATATTCTATTTTCTTTACTTTGTTTGAAAAAGTAAATGCTACAGACAAACGTACTTTGTAATCAGGTTTGTCCTCTCTGTCACGTCCTGTACGCTCACACTGCCAGTACTGAATACTTGTAAGTGCATCTTCTCCTGATATCTCACTCAGATAATCAGTTATACCGTTTTCATAAATGAAATTCTGTTCTTCAAAACTTCCGTCTTCTGACTGTGAACGATATACAAATAAAATATTCGGATTAACAACCGCCTGCCTTTTTAGCACGTCTATAAAAAATTCGTCAAGAATATTTATTTCAGTAAATACATCAAGGTCAGGTTTCCAAGTGGTTTTTGTACCGGTTTTTTTTCCGCTGTATTCTTCTTTTTTCAGACCACCGACATTTTCACCTTTTTCAAAATGAAGGGTGTAACAAAATCCGTCACGCAAAACCTCAACATCCATAAATTCAGATGAAAACTGTGTTGCACAAAGTCCCAGACCGTTAAGGCCGAGAGAATACTCGTAAGTATCACCACTGGCATCGTATTTTCCTCCTGCATAGAGTTCACAATAAACCAGTTCCCAGTTAAATCTTTCTTCGTTTTTATTATAATCAACAGGACAGCCTCTTCCGAAGTCTTCTACTTCAAAAATGTTATCCTGATATCTTGTCACTATTATCTTTTTTCCATATCCGGCACGAGCTTCGTCAATTGAGTTTGATATTACCTCAAAAACAGAATGTTCGCATCCGTCTATGCCGTCAGAACCGAATATTACAGCAGGTCTTTTTCGTACCTTATCCGCTCCCTTGAGCATAGTAATACTATCATTTCCATAATCAGCTGATTTTTTTGACATCTGAATCCTCCGAATTCTTTTTTCAATACTCCTCAGACGAGGAACGTATAATATAAAGTTTTCCAAACTTTACTGTTCCGTTTATTTTTATTATTCCTTTATAATCTTTTGGCGCTGCAAGACCGTTTGTAAAGTTTCCTTTTACGTCAGACTGTACCATTATATCATCTTTAAAAACAAGATAAAGCTTGCCGAATCTTACACGCACGTTCATTTCTATACCGTTATCTATCTCTGACTTTCTGAAATCATAAAGCAAAGAACCCGAAAAAACTTTAAATCTTCCGCCTGTAATGCCTTTAAATCTGTTTTGTATATGCTTCATTGTAGCAAAAACTTTTATATCGGGATTTGTTCTTGATAAAACAACAGGTTCAAGTACAGTAGGCTTTGTAAATTTATATGAACTTCCGGCAAGCAGTGTACCTACAGCAAACATCGAAATTACGGCAACAAAGTATGTCAAGTCACTTTCCTTGACATATCCGTTGTTGTAAATGAGCAATCCAAGACCTGTATAAAATCCTGCCACATTGATAAAATTAACTCCGAAAATCAATGCCCATATCAGAAACGGAACAGCAATAATAAGAGTCCATGCGCTGTCATAATTTATACCAAAGTTCCAGAACTCAAGTTTCAAACCTATCATAACAATAGCCGAAACTATAATGAGCGCACCTGCTATCTTACTGACAAAACTAGCTTTCATATATCTTCTCTCTTTCAGATCATTTTTTTACAAGCATAACAGCTGCCCAGTCGCTCTGTTCGCAGAATTCTTTTATTTCAAATCCGGCTGAAGTAACAGCATCAGTAACTTCTTCTTTACGTTCATCTATTATACCCGAAATGATGAGTATTCCACCCGGTTTTAAAAATTTATAAAACAGCTCTTTCATAGCTATAAGTATATCAGCAACAATATTTGCAGTTATTATATCATAGTTATCTCCGATTTTTTCAACAAGAGAAGTATCATTTATTATGTTTCCGCAATATGCTTTGTATACATCAGCGGAAATATTATTCTTCTGCGCATTTTCCATAGCTGTTTTTGCAGCATTTTCTTCTATATCCACTGCAACAGCACTCTGAGCACCAAGGAGCATAGCAGCTATTGACAGTATACCACTTCCGCAACCGAGGTCAAGTACTCTTTTATTTTCAAGCTCCAGTTTATCAATAAATTCAAGACAAAGTTTTGTAGTGTGATGCTGACCACTGCCAAAACTTGATGCAGGGTCTATTTCAAGAACTACTCTCCCATCACTTTCAGCCTCTTCCCATGATGGCTTTACAAGTAATTTTTCTCCGACTACCATAGGTTTAAAATACTGCTTCCAGTTATTAGCCCAGTCTTCTTCTTTTACATTGCTCATTTCTGTACAAAGTCTTCCGTATATATTTTCTGTATCTTTTTCTTTCATATCTTTAAGCATAGCATTTACAGAAATAAGCATCTCACTTCCCTGACTGTTTTCGGGAATATATATTGTGATAGTGGTTTCACACTCCGCAAGCTGCATAAGATCATCTTCAAGATAATCCCAGTTGCCTTCTTTATTCTGCAGAAATTCGTTAAAATCATTTGCATCTTTTATAGCAAAACCTTTTACTCCGATATCCATAAGTCCTGCGCAAACGATATCTATTCCTTCTGTAGTTGTAAAAATATTAACCTCTGTCCAGTTCATAAAATCTTCCTTTCAAAAAACAATCCATCATTAAATATATCACAAAAACACTTAAAAGTAAAGTATATAGTGAAGGAAAAATATTTTGACTTTCACTATAATGTCTAAAACAACAACCCTATCCCAAGTGCTACGCCTGCTGCCGAAAGTGCAACTATTATGAGAGGCACATTAAAATACGCCAGAATAACCGCTACTACAGTACCTGCAATCGCTGTAACCATATCACCCGTACTGTAAAATATAGCAGGTATTGTCATGGCTGATAAAACAGCATACGGAACATAGTATAAAAGGCTTTTTAAAAAACGTGACTTTATTTTTTTTCTGAATAGTGTAAATGGTATCATTCTGATAAAATATGTAACCAAAGCCATGACTGCTATATATGCTACTATACTCACTGTTCTTCCTCCTTATCATCGACAGGAAACAACAACGCTCCAAGTATTGCCGCTATCAATGCACTGATTATTACTGCAAAGCCTGATGATACAGATGTAAATACATATTTAAAAATTACACTTATAACAGCCGCTATAGTTATAACAAATAATATGCTTTTGTTTTTTCTTGCAGGAGGGATTATTATTGCCAGAAACATTCCGTATAAAACTATTCCCATTGCGTCAGTAACTATCGAAGGTAAAAATTCTCCTGCCAATGCTCCCGCACATGTTCCGCCTACCCAGCCTATAAATGCTATAAGTATCATGCCATACATATAAGCCGGTTTTAATTTTCCGTCCTGAACCGATGCAACTGCAAATATTTCATCTGTTATACCATATGACGCTATCAGTCTTTTTAATGGTGAAAAAGATTTGTCAAGCTTTTGCGAAAGAGATAAAGACATAAGAGAATAACGTATATTTATAACAAACTGCGTAACAGCCATTTCAAATAATGAACCGCCTGTCGCAATTATAGAAACACCAGCCGCCTGACCTGCTGATGTAAGATTTGTAATAGATATTATTGCTGCTTCAAGCGGTGACAGACCTGATTTTACAGCCATTATTCCAAATCCGAATGACACCGACAGATATCCGAGCGCTATCGGTATTCCATGCATCAATCCATGCAAAAAATTTCTCCTCAAATATATCATTCCTTTTTTGACGTTTATCTAAATTATAATTTTATCATATTTCAAAAATAAAATCAAATTAAAAATAAATTAAAATTTTTAAATTTACATATTTTTTTAGTTTATATTACAAAAAGACAGCCGCTTGCATCACGACCGTCTTTTTAAAAAATATTATCCTTGATTATTTATAATATCTATAGGATTCAGATACATATCGTTTCTGATGATTTCAAAATGAAGATGAACTTCCATTGAGGATTCTATGTCCGCTGTATTTCCAAGAGCACCAATTACTTCATCTTTTGATACATGTGCATCCTTCTCAACAGTAACACCCTTATTAAGCCCGCAGTATCTTGCTGTCATTCCATCGCCATGATCTATCACAACAACTACGCCCCACAAGTGATCCTCAAATACATCAAGTACTGTCCCCTCTGCCATAGCCTTTACTTCATCACCTATATTTCCGGATATATCTATTCCGTTGTGTGTTTGCCATGCACCTGTTGTCTGATTTTTTACAAGTTCTTCGCCACTGAAATCCTGAATTATTTCTCCATTTATCGGAATAGAAAAACTGCGATATGTCGAAGTTTCTGCAATCGCTTGTTTGGGATAAGAAATTTCTGTCTTAGCTTCTGTTTTAGCTGTTTTTTCGGTAACAGTAACTGTTGTGACTGTTTTTTCTTTTTTTACACCATCTTTTTTCTCATCAACGCCAATAGCTTCATCCTGTGCAGTTGTTACCGGCTTTTCTGCGACATATTCCATACGTTTGGTAAGATCATTGGTTGTTTTATTATAAGAATAAAAACAAGCCACTCCAACCATCACAAGACATATCGCCAACGCACCATAATAACTTTTTTTGGTAAACAACTGTGATTTTTTAATTTTGTTAAATATATTCAAGATAAACACCTCCAATTGTATCTTTGACAATTTCTGATGTGTTTATTCGATAACATAAAATTTTATTTTCTACAAAAAAATAACCTCACTCAAAAACATACGATTTTATGAGTGAAGGTTATCTTCAATTAAAAATATTCAAAAAAATTACGAAAGTAATATCATTTTCATTGATGCGTAATCTCTTGCAGAAATAACGCCATCATTATTAAGATCAGCTGCACTTACAAGCTGCTCAGGTAACGCTCCGCTTTCGTCAAGCATAATATTTACAAAAGCTATTATATCAAATATATCGATCTTTTCATCAAGATTAATATCACCCTTGATATATTCAGTTTCAAAATCAGGTGCGTTACTATCTGTACTATCTGTCACCGGAGGCTGTAACGTTGTTGTTTGGGTCACAGTCGTAGTAACTGTTGTTGTAGTCGTTGGCTCTGTAGTAGTTAAAACCTCTGTTGTCATATCTGCTACAGGAGTTGTAACGGGAACAGTTGTAACAGCCGGAGTTGTAGTAGTTACTGCCTCGGTTGTTGTAGTTGTTACTGGAGATGTGGTTGTTGCTACTGTAGTAGTGGTAGAAGTTGTAGTAGTTACAGCTTCTGTTACTGTAGTAACTTCAGGAGTCGTTACAACTACAGGCTGAGTTTCTTCAGGTATGTCCATACACACTGCATAATCAAGACATATCCAGCCTACAGAACCATTATAGGTTGTCCTGCCCCAGTTTCCTGATATCTGCGAAACAATAACCTCTGTCCCTGCAGGAATAAGGCAGATAACAGAATTGTTTGTACCTGCTCCTACTCGGAAATTAAGCACATCACCTGTTACATACAGCTTTTCAGCCTGAATCTGTGTTGTTACAGCTTCTGTTACCACAGGTGCTGTAGTTTCCGGAACTGTAGTAACTTCAGGTGTTGTAGTAACAGGTGCCTCTGTTACCGTAATATCACCTGTTCTGTCAGCGTATTCAAGACATATCCAGCATTCTTTTCCGCTGTATACAGTCTTTCCCCATATACCGGAAATTTCTGTTATATCAAGCACTGTACCTGTATGTATAAGTCCATATGTCTGTGAATACACATCCGGACTTTCTCTGTAATTTATTACATCATTAACCTTATATGTACCTGTTGTGTAGGAAATAATCTCTTCTTTAATATCTCCGGTTCTGAAAGAATAATCAAGGCATATCCATCCAGTCTGACCGTTTATTGATATTTTTCCCCAGTTTCCTGATATTTCAGTTACATTTACCTGCGTGTTATTTTCAATAAGATCTATCTTTGCACCATTTGTTGACGGTTCTGTACGAACATTAAGTGCAGATGTTGTAACATAAGAACCTGTTTCATATGTTACCGGTTTTGAAACTACAGGCGGAGTAACAGGTACAATATTTCCACCTGGTTTATACATCTTAACTCTGGTCGAACCACGGAAATCATACTGTTCAAACATGATATCCGACGTATTTCTTGCCGGGTCTATCATATATACTGTACCGTTTTCAACTCTGTCAACTGCAACCCAATGACCTGAATATCGAACGTCCGCTACAAGATAATAACCCTGATCAAGATATGATTTTATCTCTGCTGTTTTCTCTTCCTCTGTGGAACCATAAAGATATGCTGTTCCACAAAAAGCAAAGTCCGGAACAAGTTTCGAAACAACTCCCCAATAAATGTTACCTGAACCATCAAGTCCTCCATTGGCGTTCATAAACTCACAAAATACACCCGGATTAAAATCTGCTTCATCAAAATAACCTGCTTTCACCAAAAGCATAGCTATTGATGTAATCGCACAACCACTCTGACTTATTGTTTCACTGCTTCCTCCAAGATAGATACTTCCCCATCTTGAATCACTCTGTTTCCATGTCTTGTATTCCCCGCTTGCCGCTTCTACTATACAAATATCCCGCACGCTGAAATACGCTGCATTTGAAAAAGCAAGTGCAACAGCTGAAACTGCAGCAACTACTTTTTTTATGCCGCTTTTAGAATTCTTAAACATATAGTCCTCTTTTCTGTAACAGACTGTATTAAATTTTATATTTTTTCGCAATACAGTCCAGATAAAAAATAAAAATCACGACTCCATTAATCGTTTTAGTTACAAAATCAAACAAAACAAACATCTGTAATGCGCTGAATCAACTAACAGCGTTGTTACAGTAGGCTATCAGTGCGAAAATTACTGCTACCTTGTTCATGATTATAACATATAAATGTAAATAAAGTGTTAATAATTCATTATAATTATGTTATATTAATTACAAGTGATTACAAAACGGTATCAAAAACAGCGGGATAAATTAAAAAAATTGTTACCAACCAGACAGCAATACTTTTTACATCATACGTTTTTTTAATTTCGATAACGCTTTTTTCTCTATTCTTGATACATAACTACGAGATATACCCAATTTATCAGATACTTGTTTCTGAGTAAGTGGTTCGTATCCAAACAAACCATATCTGAATGTAATAATTTCGAGTTCTCTTTTATCAAGACATTTTTCTATATCAGAATAAAGCTTACGGGAATTTATTATGAGTTCCACTTCATCTGTTACCGAAGTATCATCAGCAATTATATCAACGAGTGTCAACTGATTTCCGTCTTTATCTGTATCTATCGGTGTATCCATATATATATCACCGGCTGTCTTTTTAAGAGCCCGAAAATTCATAAGTATTTCATTTTCTATACAGCGACTTGCATATGTTGCAAATCTGCTTCCCTTTTCACTTTTAAACGTGGATACAGCTTTTATAAGCCCTATCGTACCTATTGATATCAGTTCTTCCTGATCACCTGATTTTGAATAATATTTTTTTATTATATGTGCTACAAGGCGAAGATTGTGTTCTATAAGTTTATTTCGTGCTTCCTTGTCATTTTCTTCATTCATAAGTCTGAAATATTTTTCTTCTTCTTCCTTGGATAAAGGCTTCGGAAATACTCCGGTGTTATCAACATGAAGCGCAAAGAAAACCAGATTTTTTAATGCTTCTGCTATAATTTCTGTAAACATATCAAGATCACCCTGATAAAATAATATGTTATAGAAAAAATATTTATTACATATTCAGATGAAAAAAAGTTACTTTACAAACTATGATAAAAGAAGATTTTTAAATAATACAAAATCTTTTATATCCACCTTTCCGTCTGAATCAATATCGTAAATACTGTAATCACCGGACACATTTTTTATACCAAATAAATATTCTTTAAAACAAACAAGGTCTGCAATATCTATTTTGTTATCATTATTAATATCTCCGGGCTGTTTTTTATCAGAAACATTTTCGTCAACTTCCATAAAACAGTCATCAGCTGAACCATATCCTTCCTTATCACCTGTAACGGATATTTCAGCTTTTATAACATCACCTTTTTTTGCATAAGCCATAACAGAAAGTTTATCCCAGCTGTTATATGCAACAGGTTTGCATGTATTTTCGTCTTTCAATACATTATTTACATATATTCTTATCTTACAGGTACTTTTTTCTCCTGCAAAGTATGAAGAAAATTTATAATTTCCATCACATTCTGCTGTAATTTCGGTGAGGGCAGACGAATTTTCAAACGAGTCTGCAGAGTACCAGTGCAAAGAATATTCTCCGTTTCTCACCATCTCGGAATTAACTGTAAATTTTGAATATTCTCCGCTTGTTGTATCAGTAATTTTCCATAAAACAGGAGATGATGTATCTGTTTTATCTGATTCAAACCCGGGATTTTTAAGAAGATTTTCTTTTAAAGATTTTTTCTCAGAAGTGATATGACTAAAAAGATACAGCGAATCAAGGGGATTGCCTTCTTTATCAAAAAGAGCCTGATTATCGACTGCACTTCCTCCATGATATTTTGCAGCATCTTCCTGATATTCTCCTGCTGCTTTGGAAGCCCATCCTGAACCATGTTTTTCCCATATCTGCATATTTGAATTATAATCATTTCCGACAGTTATCCATGCAGGTTCCCAGTAGAAAACACCTATTCCCTTCTGTCCTGCATCTGCTACTGCTTTGAATACGTCACTTACAGAATTTATCTGTCCTTGAACGCTTACATCATACGAAACATAATTTCCAAGCTGTCCGGTTTCAGAAATAGTATTTGAATGCATATCTGTATCTTCAAACGAATTTGCCCATGAAGTCTCAGCTACCATTACATACTTATCGTACTTCTGTGAAATATTTTTAAGTACTTCTGTCAGATTTGAAAGCGTACCATGCCAATAGGGATAATACGATGTTGCAAACACATCATAATCCACCCTGCTTACTTTTGATGCAAGACTGTATATCTGCTCTGTTTTTTCCGGGTTTGTAAAATGTAACGCTATAAGTATGTCCTTATCAAATTTTCTTATCACCGAAGATGCTGAATTCATAAGCGAACACACATTATTCCAGTCATATTCTCCACACATTCCCGATGTAGTTTCATTTCCTATCTGAACCATACCGATTTGTACACCTGTAGCGGAAATCTTCGAAAGTGATGACGATGTAAATTCTTTTATTGCTTCTGATTTTTTTGTAAGGTCATATCCTTTCCACGACTTAGGACAATACTGCTTTCCGGGATCTGCCCAGAAATCAGAATAATGAAAATCCACAAGTAATTTAAGCCCGTACTCTGCACATCTCTGTGCAATTTTTACAGCCGTATCAATGTCATTTGCACCGCCTCCGTATGTTGCACCTGATGAGTTATACGGCTCATTCCATACTCTTACACGTATATAGTTCACACCTGCATTTTTCAGTGTAAGAAAAATATCCTGTTTTTCACCTTTTTCATTTCTGAAAACAACTCCGCTTTTTTCAAGCGAAATTATTGATGAAATATCCACACCTTTTATAACTTCTCCGTCATTTACATCTATCGAAGGAAAAGTAACTTCTTTGTATACTGCACCTTCCGCATTGCATCTGTCAGAAACTCCTGCTGTTCCTGATACTATACACATTGATAGTATAAATGTGATTACATTTTTAATCTTCATAATAGCAAACCTCATTTTTATCCAATCTTTATACAACATTGCTATATTTATATTATCATTCACAAGAAATGTTGTCAATCAACAAAGCAAATGAAATTAATGACTATTATATTGCATTTTAACGATTATGAAACACAAAAAAATATTCGGATACATTTATAGAAAATGCACCCGAAGATTTTTAATTTATCTCGTGACGTTCCTGAGCCACTTTTTAGAACGATATCTGTATATACTAAGCGGTATTTTGATTATTTCATCGCTCATAAGAATTATATAAACAAGCGGAACACTCAGTTTAAAAACAAATGCTGAAAGTGCGCCGAAAAGTATGGAACAGCCCCACATAGTCGAAATATCCATTATCAGTCCGAAAATAGTATCTCCTCCCGATCTGAATACACCGACTACCATAGTAGTGTTAAATGCCTGTGCAAAAACAAAATAGCTCATTACCAGAAGCATGATTCCAAGGTATTCTTCCGCCTGCGCCGACAATTCCATGAACTGTATCATAACAGGTCTGACACAAAGTACTATCAACGTTGCCGATGCGCCTACAATAAGTGTAAGTTTTACAAATCTCTTAGAATATTCTTCTGCCTTTTTCAGTTCTCCTGAACCTATGACTTTTCCAAGCATTATAGCAGTTGCATTGGCTATTCCGAAAGCAACAACAGTAGCAAGCTGTCTTACATTCTGAGCTACTGCATTTGCAGAAACTACAGTTTCACCGAGTTTACCCATTATAAGAGTATTCATTGCACCGCCTGCTCCCCACGCAAGTTCATTGAGCATAACAGGAAGCGAATATTTCAGAAAATCCTTAAAAAGCAGTTTGTCATTTTTCAGTATATTTGAAATTCTAAAATGAACAGGTGTCTTTTTACTTTTGGAATACACTGCAACTATTATAAACTCCATTATTCTCGCTATGCATGTAGCTACAGCAGCACCCTGTATTCCAAGTTCAGGAAGTCCGAACTTTCCGAAAATAAGTAACCAGTTCAAAGTTATATTGCATATAAGTGATGAAAGATATACAACTGTTGAGATAATAACTCTCTCCACGCTTCGCATTATATTAAGATAAATCATCGTAACAGATGTAAATATATACGAAACAGAAAGTATACGAAGATATTTTACACCTTCTTCTATAACAGGTTGTTCATTTGAAAAAAGCGACATACACTGATAAGGAAAGGCTATTGATATAAACGTAAATATTACTGAAATAATCAGAGAAAACTTCAGTGCTATTCCAAGAATTTTTTCTACTGCGTCTACATCATTTTTACCCCAGTACTGTGCAGACAAAACAGCTGACCCCGATGTTATCCCAAAGAAAATAAGGGTCATTATATACTGTACCTGCCCTGCAAGAGATGCCCCTGACAATACCGTATCCCCCAGTTTCCCCAGCATCATAACATCTGCTGAAGTTACTGCAACATTTATGAGATTTTGCAGTGCCATAGGCAGAACAAGCGTAAAAACTGATTTATAAAAAACACGTGAATCAGTTAAATCAGTTGAGTTAGTTTTCAAAAAAATCGCCTCATCGAAAAAATAATATGAAACTATAATTTATTTAAGAGAATCTATATCGTAAACCGGATTTGTATCTGCATCATAATCCACTCCGTCAGCGCCAAATCCGAAAAGACCGAAGAAATCACTCCAGTAACCTTCTATATCAGCAACTTCCTTTATATTTTCAGTAGATACATTATCCCATACATCAAGAACTGCCTTCTGTATGTCTTCCTGCATCTCATAGTCATCAAGACGTATCATGCCGTTTTCATCTGTCTTTGCCGTATTACTAGAAAGCTTATCAGTGAAAAGTCTTGTCATCTGTTCTATACAGCCTTCATGATTTCCGTATTTCTTCATGATTTTGTAGAGAATAGAAATATAGAGAGGAACTACAGGTATAGCAGCGCTTGACTGTGTAACAAGTGCCTTGTTTACCGAAACATATGCACTTATTCCTTTATACTTCTGTGTTATCTGCTTGGAAGTTTCAAAAAGGTGTTCTTTTGCCTTGCCTATTGAACCTTTTGTATACATAGGATATGTGATCTCAGGTCCGATATATGAATAAGCAACTGTTACAGCATTTTCCTCTATAACACCTGCGTCAGAAAGAGCGTCTATCCAGTCAAGCCAGTCTTCACCACCCATAACTTTTACAGTGGCTGTGATTTCTTCATCAGTTGCCGGTGTTATGGTTACTTCCTTTATAGTGTTATCTTTAAGGTCTATAGTCTTGTTTGTATATTCACTGTTTGTAGTTTTGAGAACCGAACTGTATGTAGTTCCGTCAGGTGTTGTTCTCTTAGGTGCTGCAAGACTATAAATAACTGCATCTACTTTTCCGAGATCATTTCGTATCATTTCTATTGTTTTCTCTTTGATTTCCTTTGAGAAAGCATCTCCGTTTATAGTCTTTGCATACAGTCCGTCTGCATGTGCAAATTCTTCAAAAGCAGCTGTATTGTACCAACCGGCCGAACCTGTTCTTCCTTCCGTACCGGGCTTGTCAAAAATAACACCCAGAGTAGCAGCTCCGCATGAATAAGCAGCAGAGATTCTTGAAGAAAGTCCGTATCCCATAGACGAACCTATTATAAGAACTTTTTTGAATCCTGCATCTGACTTGTGAGCTTTTGCATATTCTATCTGAGATTTTACTATCTGACGACAACCTGTCGGGTGTGCTGTTGTACAGATAAATCCTCTTGTTTTTGGTTTAACTATCATCTTAAATTTCTCCTTTTAATTATTTTTTGCCATAAAAATAATTATAACATAAAGCAAAGAACAAAGCAATAGTGTTCTCTTCCTTTGTTTATTTTTATCATTGTTTAGTTCTGCAGATTTTTTCAAACTCAAGCCTTACTTTGCATGATGCAAGATCAGTGTCGTCTGTTACAACTGTCTTTATTCAAACCGTTTTCATGTTTTTTAGAGATCTCAAAAAAATACTCTGTAGCAAACTGAAATTTTGTAGCATTAAAACCATCACATTCAGGAAAGATAAAATAAGTATTATCAAGTGTTGACAATGTAATGCACTGACCTGAATTACGATAATCATACTCTGTATGAACCGAAAGCATTGATGCTGATGAAAAATAAAGTGTTTCTTCCTGCTTTTCATAATCACAAAATGTAAGATAATATCCTGATGAATTATGAACCAGTCTGCCTGTTCCAAGATTTATAAAATTAACCGCATTTGGTAATGACTCAATATGTACTTTTCCATCAAAATAATATTTTCCGTCATCAATTTCTTTTTTTACACATTCCCTCTGCCATTCATACCAATCGGGAATATGTGAAAATCTCCATTCTGATCCATCTTTAATAAGTCTGCCATACTCGTTCATCGTAAAGCGTACACCGCATTTTTTACAGTATATATCCGCCCCCTCCGAACCGGTTGAAAATTCAAAATTGCATTCAGGGCAGCGATAAAGCACATTATGCAAACCCTCCGCTCTTTTTTCAAAGGAAATTTTCATCTTTTTTTCATACTGATAACTATATTCATCAAATGAAAGCTTTTTTTGTATCTCACAATTTATTTCTTCTACGGTTGCTTTTGATACTTCTTCTTTGGTAAACACCTGAGAAATAATTGCTTCCTGACGCGCATCTTTGCGTAGCGAAAGATTCCATATAGGAGACTGAAGATAATTTCCGCGCATATTTATTGTAACAAGCGGAACTCCAAGCATTTTTACCAACTTGCCAACCGACTCAGGAATTAACGCAGTAGTTCCGACATTTGCATATCTTGCCTCTGGGTATATTACAATAACACCTTTTCTGTCAACTACTTTTTTTATATTTTTTATCAAAGCTATGTCATTTACAAATTTACGCGTTCCAAGACATCCTACCTGCCTGTATATCCATTCACCAAATGCCTCAAAACCCTCTAGTTCGGAAATATAATTTGCACGATACGGAAACAAAGCAAGCGGTGTTACATAAAAATCTGAAAATGCATGGTGTGTACCAAGTACAATAAATGGTGGTTTTAAATCTTTCATACGTTCTCGCTTTATTTTCAGTTTCCCCTTACGTGTCAATATAAAGCACAAAAGCCATATAAGAGGCATAAGAAATAAATTTTGCTTAGGAGGTGTACGAAATCTGTCAAACGGCTTGATATCTGTTTTTTTTCTCTTTCTTGCACTAAGACTGCTTTTGTAATCTCTGTTTTTATCCATAAAACTATACCTTAAAAAATTTTTTATATTGTAATTTCTTCTCTGTCACGCAAAAGATATTTTCTCACAGGCGGAACAAGACTAAAGATAAAATATAAAACTCCTGTACCGATAAATGAAAATCCTGTTGGAGTCAGTCTAAAAAGTAACATATTATGAATCTCTCCGCTAACAGGATTATATATCGCCAGTGACATTACAATACCTGCCACTACACATATAATGCCTACCCAGTTAAATCCGTATGTGTAACTATACGCATTGTATCCCTTTATACCAAAAGCAGAACGTAAAGAAATTTTCTGACGTCTGACAAAAAAGAAATCAGTAAAAAGAAGTGCTGCAAGTGGTGCATATATACAGGCGCTGATAGTAAGAAACGAACCAAAATATTCTATAATTTTCCCCCAGACACAAAGCAAAGAAACATATACAGCAAGAACCAATATCAATATACGATAATCTGCTTTTTTAAATGATGATTTAAGCATCACACCATAAATATACGATCCGACCGCCTGCGTGCCAATATTTGCAAAAGCAACAAGAAGAAGCGAACTACACGCAAGTGCAGGCACTGAAAGTGTTGCAAGCATCATTGTCGGATCATCTATCATTTCACCGGTAACATATTGCATCGCTATAGCCATTATTGCACCGACAACAACAAAAAAAGAACCTGCTATTCCCTGTCCGAAAACTCCTGCCCAGAATCCTGAACGTTCCGTCTTAGTCAGTCGTGGAACTTCTGCCATTCCACCGACAAGAGTTATTACAAAAGCAAAATTTGCTTCTATAGAAATAATATATGGAATAATATCAGGTTCACCTTCATCCCTCTCAGGAATATAACTCCATATAGCATGAAACGGTACTGATGTAAATCCAACTATAACCACCATCACACCAAGCAGCAGAAGTAACGGAACCAATATTCTTGTAGTCCATGTTATTGTACCAAGTCCTTTGTAAGCCAAAGCAGTACCAATAATCACACATAAAATAGCAAGTACGGTATGTGAAAAATCAGGAAGTCCTATACCAAATATTTTAAGCAAATTTTCCATAGATGACGAAAACAAATCAGCACATACAGCATACCACGGAAAATTAATCAGTATAATGACCACTGTCATCAGCGTAACACCACGCTTTCCAAATACAGATCGCAACCATATCCAGATATCTATGCCATAACGTACAGAGAGAATTACAGGCAACTGATAAATAGCTAACATAAGTATCGCACCGCAAAAAGCTCCTATAAGTAACTGCTTGAATCCAACAAGTGTAGCAAGATATGAGCCTTGCGTATAGCTCCACGTTGCTATACAATAACCTGACAATATAAGCAATGCATCAATAAAACCATAAATCTTATCATTTTTCAAAATCGGTGCTATACCAAAAAATGTTTCTTTTTCTATTTGCTTATTAACATCTTTCATTATTAAAATTATTCTCCTTTTTCTTATATAAAAGCTCCGTAAATAACCATAGCAAGACAAATTAACACAACAATTCCTGTTATAATATAGTCTTTCACAGAAAATTTTTTTGGAAATTCATATTTTTGATTTTCCATTTCATCAATACGTTTTAAGATTTCCTGCTCAAGAAAATCACTATCTTCCATTTTCAAACTCCTCCTTCATTATTATATAAAAAGCTACAGGCAATAATTATACCATATTATTTCCAAAGCTGCAACCAAATCGATAAAATATTTTATAAAGAGCCCAAAAAAATTCGGATAATCTTTTGCAACTATCCGAAAATTTTTTATTATTTTTTTATACCATCATAAATACAAAAAGCACCTGCGCCTTTTACATTTGCATCTTTTAAAGCAACCGATGATTGTTCTTTTAATTTGTCTACTGTCTTATCAGCATCCACAAGAAGGGAAATCCCCATACAAAACTCTCTCAAGCTACTGTCATCAGGTCGTATACTCTCAAAGATCTGCATTGTCTTTTCAACAAACCTCTGAGCAAATGCTTTCCCTATACTCTTCAAAAATACAAAATAAGAACTATCATCACTTCTGCCTATAACGTCATCTTTTCTTACACACTTTTTCAGACACATGACAAAATCACTTTCTTTTTGCACTGGTATATCATGAGCACAAAGTGAAATATTAATCATCATATGTTCCCCATTTCTGCCATCACGTTCGATAAACTCCTGAACTATATCGTCAAAATCGTCCATCTGATATGTTCCTGTGATCTGGTCACGTCGTGCATCACGTTGTTTTCTTAAAAGATTGATCTTATGATCATCTACATCACTGATGAACAACATCGCATCAGAAGCATTATTGAAAATCCTGACTTCAAACCATTTATATATATCATCTGAAAATATACGATGCTCCATATACTGCAGACTTTTAGTAAACAGGTTTTCTTTGATGACATCCAGAGAAAAAGTATTTCCAAAATCCTCTTTATCATCTGCATGAACTATTTTTGACATCATAATGCCATCTACACACCTGATAAACTCGTTAAATGACATTTCTGAAAAATCACCGCATCTGAAAATATCCGAAAATACTGCATCTGCTTTTATAATATTGACAGTCTGTATATCAAATTTGATTTCTATAACACAAGCACACATCGCAGATACAAACTTGTAAAGTGTCTGTTCTGAACTTATAGCCTTTTCTTCAAGCCGCTTATAACCTGTTATATCCTGCATTATTGCAGTGGTATGCATCGTATTTTCATCACTTTCTGGCATGAAACTTATACTCTTCCAGTGCTTTTCACCATCAACCATTATTCTGTATTCGGTATACAACTCTGCACTTGAAACATTCCCGCCATAAACTCCTGAAACTGAATTAAGCACAAATTTCAATCTGTCATAATCCTCAGGTATAACAACATTCTCAAGATAATCATCTATATCATACTCTTCACTTTTATCTGTATCATCATCACTAAATCTACTGTCGTAATAATCATTGGTATGAAAAATAGTTATCTTTCCTATATCAAAATCTATATCCAGTATGTCACACTTCATACTTTTTACAGCCGCTTTAAGTTTTCTTTCAGCTGTAAGACAAGAAATTTCTTTTTCTTTTTGTTCTTGAATATCAGAAAGAAATATAGTTGCCATAGGCTTGGAATGTCTGCTTATCTTCTGAAAATGTATATGATACAAACACCATATGTAATCTGCTGTAAGCGTACTCTCATCCGCATCATAAAGCTTCATCATCAATTCATATTCTGTTTCAGAATCACCACGATAAAATGCAGACAAAATTCCTTTGAGCGATATTCGTTTTATAGCTTCTTTGCGAAAATCCTTATGAGTATTTTTCAATATAACATTATCAAAAAACGAAGAATATTCACCTACAGAATCCATAATAAGAATTTTCTCTTTTCCAAAAGAAATTATCCTGTACATATCCGCTTCTATATCAAGTTCAAGAACAATCGCATTTACGTACGGTAACATCTGTGTATACTTCTGATAGATTACTTCTGCATTTTCAGGGCTGAATTTTTCCGGTGGTGCAGGCGTAAGTTTTTCAGATATAGGCAAATATTTCGGAATATAAGTCTTTACATATTTTTCAAAATCCTCAACTGAAAGTGGCTTTGAATAAACATAGCCCTGTATAACATCACAGCCTATTTTTCTTAAGAAATCAATCCTTTCAGGAGATTCTATTCCCTCTGCGACTATTTTCATTCCCAGTCCACGAGCCATTGCAACAACACTGGCTATAACAGAGTTGTTTCTCTCCATATCATTGTCATTGTCACAAACAAAAAACATTCTGTCCATTTTAAGCACATCGACAGGCATGGATTTGAGCATATTCAGTGAAGAACTTCCCGTTCCGAAATCATCTATTGAACAATAAAATCCGCTCTTTCTCAACTCAAACATAATCTGTTTGAATACTGTATAATCTTCAAATACCGCACTTTCAGTAAATTCTATCTCTATGCGGTTATCAGGAATATTATACTTGTTTCGTACATTTGTATAGTATTCAATAAACTCTCTGAGTTTAAGATCGACCTTAGAAACGTTTACAGATATAACTATACCTTCAAACCATTCTTCATCTATATGCTGACTTATATACTTACATGCAAGCTCCATAACATGACAATCAAGCTTGGTGATCATACCATTCTTTTCAAGCACAGGAATGAAGTCACCCGGATAAACAACTGTTCCATCCTTTTTTATCCATCTCACAAGTGCCTCAGCACTCAGAACACGGTCTTCATGCTGCAGATAATGCTGTGGCTGGAGAAATATATGAAACTCATTATTTTCCATAGCCTTATCTATAGATTTAACGATTTCTATTTCTTTTGATAATTTATTATGCATGACATCATCATAATAAAAAAATCCATCTGTAATATCCGAATGATCTGCTGCCATAGCAAGCTTATCCACCATATCCGGAATCGTGATAGAACCATCAATGATTCTGCTGTTTTCAACAAGATAAATACTGAAAACTCTGTCTGCTTTAACACTATGAGCATCAAAAATCTCATTTTTATCACAAAAAGTATTCATATCTTCTATAAACGAAGTAATACTTTCCTTATTTTCGTACTCAATAAAAACAAGATAATAATCAGAAGAAAATCTTAAAACTATTCCTCTGTCCTGTACTATACAACAAGCTGATAAAATTATATGGTCTATGACGCTGTCACCTGAAACTGCTCCGAACACGCTATCAATAAAATCTATATTACTTATTCTTATACATATCAAAGCATATTGTTTATCATAATTTTTTATCTTATTCACTATATATTTTTCAAAATCTTTTAATCTTAACTGTAGCGTTCCACTTGTTATATAATCTACAAAAGACTTATCTTTAAAATTTTCCATTTCTGATCCCCCCTATCCCAAAGAATCAATTATATTTCTGCAAAGTATCCCTTATATATATTATACAATTTTTTCGATGATAAGTCACCACTAAAACAGCATTTTCATCATTTTCATCCAAATAAACAAAATTCAGCATCATATTTATACTGTTTGTACAAACACTTTTTTTTAAAATTATTATTGAAAAAAACACAATTTAGTGATAAAATTATTTAGTTATACATATTATACCATCTAAAACCGGAGTGAACTACAAATGTCAAAAAAACCTTTAAAATTTATTTTTGCTGTAATGTGTGGCAAGATAACTATAAAACTTCTAAGATATGAGCAAATAAACTCCTCTTTTAAAAAGATACACATTGTCAAAACCAGATTTGACACTATGGAAATCAGAAACAAGAAAATAATAAGTATTCTCACCAAAGGCCAGAACCCTGTTGCTACCTCACATTGCTGCAATATAGTACGTGAAAACCCTACAACTAAAAACATAGTTCTTCTTGGCTGAAGAGTCCGTCAAAAAAAGACTTGAAAATCTTTAGCCTTAATGATATAATTATAAAGTTAGGGTAAAATAGTTATTATATTGTTATACCTTAACATAAGTAAAGCCTGAAAGGAATTCACTTATGAAAAAACCAATAAAATTTTCATTTGCTTTAATATGCGGAAAAATAACTATAAAACTTTTAAAACTTCTTAAAAGAAATGCAACCAATCTGCCAGGCTCTGTTGTTCTGGCTATTTGTCCCGATTTTCTGAAATATCTTGAAAAACCTGAAAAAATAATAGCAATCACAGGTACAAACGGAAAAACAACAGTAAGCAATATGATTCTCGATATCCTTACCGACAATGGTTATGACTGTACGAACAATAATTTTGGTGGAAATGTTGATACTGGTATCACAACAGCACTTCTCAAAGACAGTACATTGTCAGGAAAAGCAAAGAAAAAATATTGCGTTCTTGAAGTAGATGAACGTAGTGCTCTCAGAATATATCCATATATTAAACCCGATATTCTTGTATGCACAAATCTTACAAGAGATTCATATAAAAGAAACGCTCATGTAGAATACATCTTTAATATACTTAACAAATATATTCCTGATTCATCACATCTTGTTCTTAACTGTGATGATATAATAAGTTCTCGTCTTAAGCTTCAGAACAAACGCACCTATTTTGGTATTGCAAAAATACCCGGAGAACGACTTATTCCCGATAACATAATAAAAGATATAAACATTTGTCCGATTTGCAACGCTCACTTAAAATATGATTTTATCAGATATAACCATATAGGCCGTGCAACCTGTTCAAAATGCGATTTTAAATTTCCAAAAGCTGACTTCGACGTTATAGAGCGCACATTCACAGATGATGGAAAAGCTCATATTACAGTTGCAAATGAAGGCAATGAATACAAATATCTCATCCCATGTGAAAATACAATTAATGTGTATAACGCTACCGCTACAATTACAGCTCTGCGCACATTCGGTCTCACATACGAACAGATTGAAGCCTCTTTCAAAAAAATCAGTATTGTAAAGTCAAGATTTGAAATAATCGAGGTAAATAATAAAAAAATCATCAGCCTTCTTGCAAAAGGTCAAAATCCTGTTGCCTGCTCACATGCCTGCAATATAGTAAGGGACAATCCTTCAGAAAAAAATGTAATCATGCTGTTTGACGATATGTTTGATGCAAAGTATGCAACCGAAAATACTGCATGGATTTATGATGTTGACTTTGAATTTTTAAACTGTGATAGTGTAAAAAGAATCATTATAGGTGGAGAACGTGCCGGTGACTATACTTTGAGACTTTTAATAGCCGGTATACCACAAGAAAAAATATTCTGTTGTGAACACGAAGAAGATGTTGCAGAACTTATTGACGCAAATTGTGAAACGACATATGTAGTCTTTGATATTTATAACGAACATCTCCGCCGTATCACTGAGAATAATTTAAAGGAGAAATTTAAAAATGCGTGTTGAAATTCTTTATCCTGAGCTCTGTAATCTCTTTGGTGACACCGGAAATGTAAAATACTTAAAATTATGCTTACCCGATGCCGAATTTATATATACTTCCCTTTGTGACACACCTGCATTTGTTTCAGGAGATGCAGATATGGTATATATGGGAGCATGTACAGAAAGCGGTCAGGAAAAAATAATCAAACAACTTACTCCATATAAAGCAAAAATTGAAGAACAAATAAATAAAAATACCATATTTCTTTTTACCGGAAATTCAATGGAAGTACTTTTTAAATATATTGAAACTGACGAAGGCGAAAAAATATCTGGTCTTGGAATATTTGATTTTTACGCAAAAAGACAGATGATGAAACGTATAAACTGCGTTTCACTTTGCAGATTTCAAGAAATGGATATAGTTGGTTTCAAAACCCAGTTTACTATGACATACGGAGATAATTCCGACTGTTTTTTTGCAAGCGTTGAACATGGTATAGGTATAAACAATGATTCAAAACTTGAAGGAATACGCAAAAACAACTTTTTTGGCACAAACCTTGTTGGACCTCTTCTTGTGATGAATCCTTACTTCACTGAGTATATCATGACACTTCTTGGAGTTGAAAAACCTCAGGTTGCATACAGAAAAGAAGCGCTTACTGCATATAATAAACGTCTTAATGAAATGCGTACAAAAAATATGAAAGATCATTAATAAAAAATAATCAGGAACGAGTAGTAAAAAATTTGTTCCTGATTATTTTTTATAGTTCACTATTAATATTTAATAAAAATAATTCAACACACATATGCAGTACTTACAATTTTATATTCTTTGTATTGACAACTATGTCACACAGTGATATACTCATACCATGATATATATCGCACTGTGACATATCACGATGCAACATATAAAAACGAAAGGAGAAATTTCATTGAAAAAGATTATATGGATTATTTATTTTCTGTTAATGTTCTATTTTTTTATCCGTCCAATGTTCATCAAAAAGTACAACGTTGCACATCGCATCAACAAAAACAATGTTTTTAAGAGCGAACACCTAAAAAAATTTATAGGCAAAAAATGCAATATAAGACTCATTAACTCTACTCTTACTAATATTCTCGGTACTATTACGGATATCGTTGATGACTGGCTTATAATTGAAACTGAAAATAATGGTCTTGATATGATAAATATACGTTACATCACACAACTAAGTGAATGGCCTGCAAAAGTAAAACAAAAATAATCATATACAAAGGAGCAGATTTATTATGAACAATGTTTTAGAAAGATTTATTGAAAAAGAGGTTATCATCTCAACAATGAACGATAGCATAAGTACAGTTTACGGAATAATTAAAGAGGTAAATGAAAAATGGATCACCATTGACACTAAAAACAACGGTCTTGATATGATAAATATTGAATATATAACAAGAATACGTGAATATCCGGTAAACAAAAAAGGAAAGAAGAAAACTTTTTTTTAATAAGGCGTGATAAACATGAGCAATATTGAAAAACTTATAAAAAAACATCTGCCCATGACAGAAACTGCATTCTATATCCTGCTCTCCCTCAACACCCCACGTCATGGCTACGGAATTACGAAATTTGTCGGAGAACTTACCGAAAACCGTATCAAACTCGGTTCAGGTACGGTTTACGGCACACTTACAAAAATGCAGAAAGACGGACTGATCGATGTTTATGATGACAGTGACAAAAAAATCATATATGAGATCACCGATACCGGAAGAGAAATATTAAAAGCAGAGATCAATCGTATAAAACTCGTTTACTCAAATATCATTTCGCAGGAGGAAATGTTAAAATGACAGTTAAATTTATACCTTCATGGTCATGGGATATAAACAAAACCGAAGATAAACTTGCACAACTTGCCTCCGAAGGCTTTTTGCTTACAGGATTTAAAAAAAGCGGTAAATTCATTTTTGAAAAAGGTAAAAAAGAAGATTTAAAATTTAGAATAGTAAAAGAAAAAAACTATAACGGTAAAGTACCAAAACGTTTTACCGAAAACGGCTGGGAAAAATGTGCTGAATGTAAAAATCACTACATAATAAAAAACCCTGATAAAAAAAATTCTGTCGCCCCCAGTTATAAACAATGGGTATCATATTACAGAAAAGTTCAGGCTATATCGTTCATGATTTTTTGCATGGCTTTAGGTTTTATTTTGGGAATGATTACTGTTTTTAAAGAAAATCAGCCAAGTAACACCGTGCTCATTATTATCTTATCAATAATGATACTACTTATCTTAACAACACTTTTTATAGCACATAATTCCAATAAAAAAATTCTATCTTACAATACAAATTCTGTAGATTTTGATTTTACAATACCAAAAGAAAATTTTATCTATTCTAAAAAAGATGAAAAGATAATGCTAAAATCAAAACAAATGATAAAAAAATCTTCTTTATTTTGGATAAGTGCTCCTGATAAAGCTGAAAAAATGGTAGAAAAAATGGCACAGGAAGGCTGGAAATTCTATCGTTTTGATAAACTTGGAACAGAATTTTATTTTATCAAATCAAAACCATGCAAACTTCGTTTTGTTGTAGACTTTCAAGATGAGATTTCTGATGAATATATTTCTATTACCAAAGAGATGGGCTGGAAATTACATTTTGCAAGTGTGACCAAAGTTGAAGGATATTGTATATGGAGTAAGGAATACACTGATAATGATAACGTTCCTGAACTATATAGTGATTACAACACTATGTCAGATTTTTTTAAAAGACGTTTCTATAAAATGACTATACCCTCTGTACTGGCAGTAATTATTTATATAAATTTAATTATTCTATTGCTTACCGATGGAGAAATGACACCTCCAAAAATCACTCTATGTATCATTTCATTTATAGTCATTATAGAATACGGTATTTTTTCTGTCAAATCAATAATAGGCTATTTAAAAATGAAAAAAAGGACAAAAGATTTATAATATATATCGTTAAAAATAAAAACTCATAACAATAAAAAATATCCCACGAAAATCCTATAAATATGTTTTCGTGGGATATTTATATATAACTTAAAACCAAACTGTACTTTTAACTATTGCTTCTCATTACGCATATTCCCTGCAAGATAGAGATACGCAGCCGCTTTTTCTGGCGTAATATTTCTGAGAAGGCTCATTGATGACGTAGCCAGTACTTTAAGATATTCATTAAATGAAGTATAATAATCCTCAGAATATTCTATTTCTTCATCATCTTCTTCATCATCTTCTTCGTCATCTTCTTCATACTCGTCATAGTAGTATTCGTCATCTTCTTCGTATTCTTCATCTTCATCATAATCATCGTCAAAATTTTCGTCATATTCATTGTATTCACATTCTTCATACGACTCATCATCTTCATCATCAAAGAAATATGCACTTCCTCTTCTAAACTCTATACAGGTTATAAACATACTATAGAAAGTCCTTCTGGTGCCCAGTTCTTTATTGAGTATAGAAAAGATTTCCTTTATATCTTCTTCATCATAAAGGTATTCAAATACATCTGACGAATAATCGCTTATAGCCTCAACAAAATCGTCATCATCATCTTCAAAGCAAAGTCCGATGAACTCCATGTATATACGTATAATGGAAAAAGCTCTTGAATAAACCTTAACTTTCTCTTCTGTAGTTTCATACTCATTCATGTGCTTATACTCCATAAGTCCCCACATGAGTCTGTACCAGTACATATCGTGACCATTTTCCCATAAGGACGCTCCATCAAATACATCATATATATCTTCCCAAGTCATTTTCATAAACACCATTCCCTTCTATCATAGATTTAAATGCAGAAACTATTTCGTATTCTACTTTTCATATATATTATAACACTTTTTTTGAAGAATTTCAATAATTTTGACGAATTTTTTTAAGAAATTTTAAAAAATTTTTTTTACATCAAAGGAGCAATAAGTTTAAAAAAACATGCTAGCAATCTTTTTATAAAAGAAATTTCTTTTAATGTACTTGTATCAAACTCAAAAGAAACACTTAAAGTTTTTTCAAAATCCTCTATCATCTGTCTGAGTGCATTAGTTTTATACATAAGAACTGCATTTTCAAAAAGAAAATAAAAACTTCTGAAATCAAAATTCGCTGTGCCAAGTATCGCTAATTTATCATCTGTAACAATAGTTTTCGAATGAATAAATCCCGGTAAATACTCATAAATACGCACTCCACACTGCATAAGCTGTTTATAATTTGAACGTGTTGCTATTTGAATATACCACTTATCCGGAATATGCGGTGTTATTATTTTTACATCAACGCCGGAACGTGCCGAAAGGCAAAGTGCATTCATTATTACATCATCTGGAACAAGATAAGGCGTAGTAATATATATATATCGTTGTGCATTATTTATAAGCTTCAAATATGACATCTGAGCAGCGCCTATATTACTTCCAGGAACACATCCAAAAGGCTGTACAAATCCGCTTTCATCATAAACTGTTTGTTCATCTTCCATATCAGTTATATATAAAGAAGAGCATTCGTTCCACATTTTTATAAATATTTTTTTCATTTCAAATACAGCCCTGCCCTTTATCATAATCGCCGTATCCTTCCAGTACCCAAATCTCTTCTTTTTATTCATATATTCATCTGCAATATTTATTCCACCTGTAAACGCCGTATGTCCATCAATTATAGTAATTTTTCTATGATCACGATAATTTATAAACACATCGGGAAAAGGACGAAATTTATTAAAAGGTGCTGTATAAATTCCTTCAGTTTCAAGCTTTGTTCTGTATTTTTTAGTAAACATACTACAACACATATCGTCAAATATTATTCTTATATCAATACCACATAATGCTTTTTCCTTTATTATACCATAAATCTCATCCCATATCGCACCGTGATCAATTATAAAATATTCAAAATAAATATATCTTTTAGCCTTTTTCAGTTCATTTATAAAATCAATATAAAAATCCTCACCTGACGAAAAAAATCGTGTCATTGTATTTGAATAAACCATAGCGCCGGTCAGATTGTATATACTTTGAAGTACGGTTTTTATATCATCAGGATAATCTTCTTTATCGTAAAATGAATATTTTTTTACATCTATCTCAAATTTTTTCAATATTTTTTTTCCTCTTCTTCTTTCGAACAAAAAATAAAAAACCCAGCCTGCCATTGGAAAAGTAAGGATCAGAACAGACCATGAAAAAGAAAAAGATACATTCTGATTTTTTTCAGATATATATACTATCAGGCAAAAACTTATCGCACGAAAAAATAAACTTATATAAAAAGAAAGCGATTCAAGACAACATACAAGGATAACCGCATATAATATTTGCAGAACTATAAGCAAGCAAATATAAAAAACTTTTCTCCTAAAAAACATTGTTATTTTCCACATATAAAAATATCTCACTTTTTATTTTTTCTCCTAAACTCTATTGCAAAAAAATTTTTTAGGGGATATAATAATTATATGTATGCATCGTTATAATTATTTGCAACTACAGTCAAAGGAGTTTTATTTGAATGAAAAATGTTTATTTTATATATAATCCCCTCTCAGGAAAAGGAACTATAAAATCAAAAATTGTTAAAATAATAGATACACTAACTCAGGACGGTCATGAAGTTACAATGCATCCCACTCAGGCAAAACTCGATGCCTGCGAAACAGTGAAAAGAATTTGCAGAGAGAACTCGGAAAAGTATGATTACATCCTTTGTTCAGGTGGCGACGGTACTCTCAACGAAGTAATACAAGGTCTGATGAAATCAGAAAAAAAACTGCCTGTGGCATATATACCATCAGGCACAACAAATGATTTTGCAAGAAGTATAAATACACCAAAAGACATCGAAAAAGCTCTTGATGCACTGATTAAAGGCAATATCCGTTCTCTTGATGTCGGAAGTTTTAATGATCAGTATTTTACATATATTGCAGCTTTCGGCGCACTCACTGAAGTGTCTTATGAAACTCCGCAACAAACTAAAAATATACTTGGACATGTTGCATATATTCTCGAAGGACTTCGTCATATCAAAAAAATTCAATCATACAACCTCACTATAGAATATGACGGAAATATAATAAACGGAGAATATATGTATGGAATGATTTCAAACACAGCATATGTCGGCGGTCTTTTGTCTATGGGCGATTTTTCACTTGATGATGGAAAATATGAAGTAACTCTTATAAAAACACCTAACTCACCTGCTGAACTTCAAAGTGTACTTTCTTCGCTACTTAATATAAAACAAGCTATAAACACAGAATATGTAAGCTTTTTCAGAACATCAAATATAAAAATCACCTGTGACTCTGAACTTACATGGACCATTGATGGTGAATGCGGTGGTGATCAGCGTGATGTCACCATATCAAACAATCAGCAGGCAGTACAGTTTATAATCCCTTATATCGAAGATTAAAAAACATAGGGTGGTGTTTTTATGAAAGAATTAAAACTATACAAAATACATATGGGAAAAGCTTCATGTGCCGTAGATATCGGAGATGGCAGTGAACGTGGCGAATACGTGAGTCAGGATTATATGATAAATAAATTAGGCAGACCTCATCGTGCAATAAGTATTATGTATTGTTATTATCCATATGATGAAGGATGGCCATGTCGTGCAAGTGAAGTACACAAAAGAGAACGAGAAGATATATGGGGATTTCCATACGACGATTACTTCACATACAAGGGTGGTATAAACGGCAATACAAACGATGAACCATTCAATCAGATGCGTGATATACGCCGTCACGGACAGGACGTTATACTTACACTTACTATAGACCCAAATGTAACAGACGACCATCTCATCGCTATAGCAAAAGATTTAAGACCTTTCGGGCAAATGTTTATACGAATAAATCATGAAGCTACAGGAAACTGGTTTGAATTTAACAAACGATGCACTTATCAGGAAGTAGCTGACTTTTATACAAGGTTTCATAAAATCATAAAACAATATGCCCCCAATGTTTCAACTATACTTTGTGCAGGCGGAGTAGATGAATCTACAGGAAAAATAGAAAAAGAAGAAGAATTTTTCGAAGCATTTCAGGAAACTGATATATGGTCGCTTGACAGATATCTTGCACTTCATTGGGGCTGGCCGTTCGATATAGCTGATGATGACACAAATAAATACGGAAGATCATCTGAAGAAGAAGTCTATGATTATTTTGAAAAGAGTTTCAATCGTTTTACCGAAATAAATAACGGAGTAAAAAAACCTTTTACACTTTCTGAACTTAATACTGACGGCGATGTAGCAGGCACTTTCGGTCAGGCTGAATCAATAGAAAAATTTTATGGTTTTATAACTGACAGAAAACCCGAATGGTTAAACAGCGTCTGTATGTATCAGTTCCGTGACCGTGGCAGATTAGGACTCGAATTTCAGGACCCTAACAACGCAGAAATAGGTATAGAGCAGCCGCTCTTTCACTCCTATAAAAAAATAATAAACAATGACTACTTCAGACCTGTGATCTCAACACAATCTGAAATATCATTGCCTGCTGTTTTAAGATGGGGCTCATCTGAAGACGCAGAAGGACTGAAAGCTGTTATAGAAATAAAAGAACGTCCGGAATTCTGCGAATTACATTTTGATGAAGATGATGATTCAAATCTTATGATAGAATTTAACGGCAAATGGTTCTATAAAGCACCAAAAACAAAATTTGTTGACCTTATGCCCGTATTTTCAGATAAACCAAAATCCTGCAAAGGTACATATGATTTAAATATATTTGCACCTCCGCCAACGGGAGAAAATGACTTATCCATTTCTGACGGATTGTACAATTTTTATTCCCACATCAATTCTGTTCCTTATATTCGTATCAGATATAGTTCTGTTAAATAAATAAAAAAGGTTAATTGTCAAAGTAAACGCAACACCTTCAAAGTAAATGCAATGGTGTTGCGTTTACTTTGAAACTATCATAAAAACGATTTAACATTACAATACAAAACAACGATAAAAGTGCGCAATTATGATGATTGTGCATAAAA